>NZ_JBNPTK010000043.1:0-1279 GCF_051167615.1 Bradyrhizobium sp. HKCCYLS3013 | reverse complement strand
CCCACGGCTGTCCGGTTGAGGTTTTAGCATATACTAAGGCTCAGCTGGCGGTCGTCTCGGGTGAGAGACTGTGGAGGATCGAGCAGTCCATCGATCCTCCTGCGGTGCATGAGGTTTTGCGCGACCAGGCCGGTAAAGGTCCGCAGGCTTTCCACGCTGCTTTGCAGCTTATGGGCCGCGCGCAGCAGGAGATGAGCGATCAGCGCCACTGCAATCTGGATGCGTATGGCGTTCTCGGACGTTCCGAGGAAGTGTCTGATCTTCAGCGTGTGCTTGACCCAGCGAAAGAACAGCTCGATCTGCCAGCGGCGCTTGTAAAGGTCGGCAATTTCGTCGGCAGATGCGTCGAGGTCGTTGGTTATGATGCGCAGGACCTTGCGGGTTTCCGTGGCAACTCTGACCTCACGGACGGGATCCTGGAACGGGTTCTTTCGCGAGACAGCCAATCTGCCAGGCAGCAGGCCGATCCGATCGGACAACACGGACGAGCCCTCCGGGATTGTCTTCTCAGTCACGTCTCTGAGTTTAGTATTCGCCTTGAGACGGGTGACGAGACGGCACCCCTGCTCGTTGAGATTGGCCCACCAGCCGTAGTCATAGTAACCGAGGTCGAAGACGTAAGTCGCGCCCGGGCGGATCGGAAGAGATTTTGCCGCGGTGATGTCGTTGACGTTTCCCGCGGTCACGTCGGCCGTAACCGGATTTCCGGTATCCGGATTATAAACGATGTGCAGCTTGAAGCAGTTGATGCCGCTGCTGAACTTGGCCCAGCTGGCGCTGAGAGAGTTCAGGGGAAATCTGGTCGAATCGACCAGGTAGACCGCATCCGCCACCTCGTTTGCCAGCTTCCGCTCACAGCGTTTCATCATCTCTGCCAACAGACCGGCAAAGACCTCGGGCCGTCGCTTTGCATTGGCATCGGCCAGCGTCGAACGCGAAACCACCTTGGCGCCTACGTGATAGAGCCGTGCAGCGTGGCTCTCGAAAGCAGCTTCAATGGCACGCAGGCTCTCAGCGCGAGCCAGTTGCGCATAGAGCAAAGCACAAAACTGATTCCGGGTACTGAGCCGGCGCACCCGCTTGTCTCCTCCATGTGTTTCCACAAGCCGGTCAAAAACCCTCCACGGAACGAGCTTCTGCAGACCGTGAAATACAGTATTGTGGTGGCGCATGGCGGGATCCTCCTCGTGTGTCTCGAACATTTGGCGATGCTCAAGATCGCAGAAGAATCCACGCCATGCGCCTTGTCCAGCCTGCCTGAACCGGACAGCCGTGGGCT
>NZ_JBNPTK010000042.1:0-1852 GCF_051167615.1 Bradyrhizobium sp. HKCCYLS3013 | reverse complement strand
CAGGTGTCGAGGTCGGTGTCGACGGTGCCGAGCCGGGCGCCGCCGGCGCCCTTCGGCGAGATCGCGGCGTTGTTCACGGACTTGGTCCTCGGTGCCGTGCCCCATTGGCATTCCTCCGGATGCCGCGAACAAGTGACCGGCTAGATTGTTGCAATGCGACGAGGGGCGGAGCTTGGCTTTATTCTCTTTATCGTTGACAGGCTGCCGAACTAGTCCAGATTGCAACAATACTTCCGTTCAATTTTAAGCGAATTGCGACAGTCGGAGGACGTTATGCCAGAAGGCGGAGGGCCAGTTTGCGTTTGTGTAATTAACTTGAAGGGCGGCGTGGGTAAATCGACGATCTCTGCTCTTCTTGCGCGGCATGGCTATCAACAGAGGAATCTTGACGTGCTCGCCGTAGATTTGGACCCTCAGTCAAATCTCAGTCAGGCCCTAATGAGAGACAACTATCGATTATTGTTGAGCCGGAAGTTGCCCTCAATAGTCGAAGTGTTTAACGGTTATAGACCGCCTTCGCCGCAAAGAACGGGCCCTCGGAGCCTAAATGGCTCTGACGCAGTACAAACCATCGCGCGTAGCGGTGGTCGCACGCTGCAGTTGCTCCCTTCTCGATTTGATTTCTCTGATAACTTGCTCGGATCCGTTCGTCCTGATCCTCGAGTGCTAGCTCGATTCTTGGCAGATAACTTTCAAGAGAAGGATCTTGTGCTGATCGACTGCGCGCCTACAGAATCAATTCTGACTACGGCTGCTTACCACGCAAGCGGCTATATATTGGTGCCGGTGAAGCCTGAATACTTCGCAACAATTGGATTTCCACTCCTAAAAGAATCGCTTTCCAACTTTAGTAGCCAGAATCGTGGTCATAGTATCGATGTATGCGGTGTGGTTATAAATAATGCATTCTATGACGGTGGGAATAACGGTGGGCCAGAGAAGTACAGAGCCTTACAAGAGATCAAATATGAGGCTCATGAGAACGGATGGAAGCTGTACGATCACGAAATTCCTCATTCGAGAGGATTTCCCAAGATGATGCGCGGCGATTACAGCTATGTTGGAAATGCGTGGATGTTTTCGTCATTCGCAGAGGAATTCTTCGAATCAATTGGTTTGTAAGGTCTCATGTCTACAGAAGAGAAATCCAAGACGCCTTTGGCTCCTCTAATGGAGGTGGTCGTACGCTCATGGGGATGGAAGGCGGTAATCGAGGAACTGCAGCGCATCTACGTATCCGATTTCGAAGTGGCGTCGAATGAATTGCAAGAGCTGAAGCCTCGTCGGGCAGATACTCGGAAGCCCAAAAACGCCGTTCAGCAAGTTAACGATATTGAGGTTGCCGGTGAGCGCAAATCGATCTTGCTTGCGATAGCTGCCAAGTTCGAGGAGAGAGCGTTTCTGCCGAGCCTAAGCAGCATTCGCGAGTTCCTTGCAATGCGAGGACTGGTGGGTTTCTCATTTAGAGATCGGAGTACGGGTTTTCGGCTGCTTTTG
This sequence comes from Bradyrhizobium sp. HKCCYLS3013, assembly GCF_051167615.1. NCBI lineage: Bacteria > Pseudomonadati > Pseudomonadota > Alphaproteobacteria > Hyphomicrobiales > Nitrobacteraceae > Bradyrhizobium > Bradyrhizobium sp. HKCCYLS3013. The sequence goes on along the minus strand of NZ_JBNPTK010000042.1, from coordinate 355 downwards.
GATGTCCTTAAGGAGGCTCCTCTTGATGATCTGCGCGACCTTTTAGGCAGCGCCGCCTTTTCTGGGCCATCTCGGCTTGCGCCGCTTGCAGAAGCAATAAGAGCTGCTGGGCGAGCCCGACGAGACGAGGCTCGCAATCTTGATGATACGGAACACGCGAGTAATCGAGTGATCAAAAACGAAAATGAGGACTAGGAACTCACATAGTGGCAAGGCCAATCTACTAGCACTCTGATCTCTACATTCATCGGTAAAAATCTCTCGAAAAGGGCTGCAACCTCAGACGTGCTGGCCGCCGTTGATGTGGATCTCGGCGCCGTTCACGTAGGAGCTGGTCTCCGTGCACAGCACATAG
>NZ_JBNPTK010000041.1:0-2732 GCF_051167615.1 Bradyrhizobium sp. HKCCYLS3013 | reverse complement strand
TCGCTGCCGCTCCAGCGCGCCAGCACGGTGGCGAAGGCGGCGTGCAGCACCATGAACAGGGTGACGCCATGGCGTCGTGCGAGCGCCTCCCAGGCTGCGACCTCGTCGGCCCCGTGGCGCAGATGCACGAAGCCCGCGGGATGGTGCGGCGTCGCCGGCCGCGGCAGGTCGAGCGGCAGTTCGAGCCGCGCCGGCGCATCGGCGAGCGCCGTGCGCCAGTAGGCGAGCTCGCGCGGAATCGGACCGTTGGGATCGGCCAGCAGCTGGCGGTGCCACAGCGCGTAGTCGGCATAGTGCACCGGCAGTTCGGGCAGCCTCGCGACCGTGCCGTTGCAGGCGGCCGCATACAGACGGGCGAGCTCGCCGAAGAAGATGCCGGACGACCAGCCGTCGAAGGCGATGTGATGGATGACGACCGCGAGCACGTGGCGCTCGGGAGCGAGCCGCACCAGCACCGCATGCAGCGGCAGGTCGCGCGACAGATCGAAGCGGTGCTGCACCAGGCCGTCGAGCCGCGCGGCCAGCGCAGCGTCGCGGTCGGCGGGCGAGAGATCGGAGAGGTCGTCGTGCAGCAGGCGGAAGGCGCCGGCCGGGCGGATGATCTGCACCGGCGCATCGGCCTTGAGCTCGACCGTGCTGCGCAGGCTCTCATGGCGTGCGACCAGGGCCGTCAGCGCGCGATCGAGCGCTTGTGGATCAAGCGCGCCATCGAGGTCGAGCGCGAAGGGAATGAGATAGGCGGCCGAGCCGCCTTCGAGCTGATCCAGGAACCAGAGCCGGGTCTGGGCGGCGGACAACGGCAGGTCGACCGGACGGGGCACGGCGACGAAGGCGGTGGCCTGATCGCCGGTCTCGCCGTCGAGGCAGGCGGCGAGGCGGGCAATGGTCGGCTGCTCGAACAGCCGGCGCAGCGGCAGCTCGCGGCCGAACTGGCTGCGCAGGCGGGAGACGAGGCGGGTGGCGAGCAGCGAGTGGCCGCCGAGCGCGAAGAAATTGTCGTCGATGCCGATGTTGTCGTGGCCGAGCAGCTCGGCCCAGATCGCGGCGAGCGCCTGCTCGGTGGCGGAGCGCGGTGCGCGATGGGGCGCCTCGGAGGCCACGGCGAGGTCCGGCTCGGGCAGGGCCTTGCGGTCGAGCTTGCCGTTCGGGGTGAGCGGCAGCGCATCGAGCGTGACGAACAACGCCGGCACCATGTAGTCCGGCAGCAGGGTGCCGAGATGGCTGCGCAGCTCTGCGATGGACGGCGCGATGCCGTTGCGTCCGACGACGTAGGCGACGAGGCGCCGCCCTTGCGGATGCTCCTGCGGCACCACGGCGGCAGCAGCGACGCCGTCGTGACGGCGCAGCGCGCTCTCGACCTCGCCGGGCTCGATGCGGAAGCCGCGGATCTTGACCTGATGGTCGGCGCGACCCAGGAACTCCAGCGTGCCGTCGGCGCGCCAGCGCGCGCGATCGCCGGTGCGATACAGCCGGCTGCCCGGCGGTCCGAACGGATCGGCGATGAAGCGCTCCGCCGTCAACCCGGGACGGTTGATGTAGCCGCGCGCAAGACCTGCGCCCGCGACATAGACCTCGCCCACGACGCCGATTGGCACGAGTGCAAGGCGCTCGTCGAGCAGGTGCACCTGCATGTTGTGGACCGGGCGGCCGATCGTTGGCGGCGCGTCGTGCGGACCATCGGAGAACCAGGCGGTGGAGTAGACGCTCGCTTCCGTCGGCCCATACAGATTCCAGATCCGGCAGTCCGGCAGCACGGCGCGCGTCCGGTGCACCAGCTCCTCGGGCAGCGCCTCGCCGGCAAGGATCAGCGCGCGCGCGTCGGTCGGCAGCGCCGACATGTCGAGCAGCGCGCGCAACACCGACGGTACGCCACTCAACAGCCGCATGCCGGAGCGGCCGCGATGGGCGATGGCGAGCAGGTCGGATGCGACCTCGATGCACCCACCGCAGCTCAGCGGCGAGAACATCTCCAGCACCGACATGTCGAAATTGATCGAGGACGAGGCGAAGGTCGCCGCCAGCACGTCGGTGCCAACAGCGGCAAAGCTCCAGCGCACGAGATTGACGAGGCCGCGCTGTGGGATGGCGACGCCCTTGGGGCGGCCGGTGGAGCCGGAGGTGAAGATGACGTAGGCGAGGTCGTCGGGCAGCGGACGATGGTGCGGCCGCGCCGGCGGCGGCTGCAGCAGCGCGGGATCGTCGAGCCAGAGCTGCGCGAGATTGTCGGGCAATGCGGCGGTGCTGCCGTCGGTCAGCACCAGTTTCAGCCGGGCATCCCCGGCCATGACGCACAGCCGCTCGGCCGGATAGGCCGGATCGAGCGGCACATAGGCGTGGCCGGCCTTGAGCACGGCGAGGATCGCGACGATCAGCTCCGGCCCGCGGTTCAGCGCAATGCCGATCAGCGCGTTCGGCGTCGGGATGCGTGTAGTCAGATGCGCGGCGAGATGATCGGCGCGGCGGTGCAGCTCGGCATAGCTGATCTCGCCGCCGGCGTGGATGATCGCAGGCCGGTCGGCATGGTCACGCGCGGCCGCATCGAGCAGATCGAGAATGGTCTCGTCGACAACACGCGGCGCAGCCGTCGCATTCCACGTTTGTAGCTGGCGCCGTTCGTCGGCGCCGAGCATCGCGAGGCTGCTGAGCCTCGCCGCGCCGTCGGCCCTCGCCATCGCACCGAGCAGGGTCGCGACATGGCCGGCCAGCCGCGCCATGCTGGCGGGGGCGAACAT
>NZ_JBNPTK010000040.1:0-3299 GCF_051167615.1 Bradyrhizobium sp. HKCCYLS3013 | reverse complement strand
ATCGGCCTGATCGCCGACATCGGCCAGCCGGACTACTTCAAGCCGAGCTCTCGGAGTTGAAGGATTGCCTGGAGCGGATCGTCTCAAATTTCATGCTTGTCACCGGAGTTGCGCAGTCGAGTTCAATCCGTTGCAAGCGCCGCCGTCGCGGCCGCGATGACTTCGTCCTGTAGCGGCGAGGCGCCGAGGGCGCGGGCCATGACGACAGTACCGATCAGCATCGTCAGTGTGCGGATCGCTTCCGCGCGCGCGTCATGCTCTGCAACGCCGCGCGCAATCAGGCCGGCTGCAACGCGCGTGATCAACTGCTCGGCGCCGACGGTGAATTCCGTGCCGAGCACGTCCGGCATCCGCCCGGCGTCGGCACCGAAGCCCGCCGCGGGACAGCCCATCCCGGGATGGGCGATGTGCTCGCGCGACAGGTAGCGCGCCACGTAGGCGGCGAGCGCCGCTTCGGCGCCGCCTGTGTCCATGTCGCGGTCGATGCCGCCGGCCATCGCGGCGAAGGCGTGCCGCGTGGCGGCAGCGAGCATGTCGTTCTTCGACGCGAAGTGCCGGTAGAAGCCGCCCTGCGTCATGCCGGCGGCGGCCATCACGTCAGCGATGCTGGCCCCCGCGACTCCGCGCTCGCGCAGCAGGCGCGCCGCCGTATCGACGATTTTCGCTTTGCTCTCAGCGGTTTGTTCCCTGGTCTTGCGCATGTGATCGAACCTGTCTCGTGTCGCTTGACAATTTAGCGGTCGTTCGACATCTTTGCAATTAGAGTTCGATCGAAATCTAAATAGGAGCTGACCATGACCAGCCCATCCCTGCGTCCGCTGACCGAGGCCGAGCGCCTCCGCCGGGCCTATGGCACCTATGCGGTCGTGACCGGCGCCTCCGATGGGATCGGCCGCGCGGTGGCTATGCGGCTGGCGGAGGCCGGCTTCGGCCTCGTACTGGTCGCGCGGCGCCGCGCCGTGCTGGAGGCGCTCGCCGCCGAGCTCGAACCGCGCACGCCCATCCGCCCGGTCGTGATCACAGCCGATCTCTCGGTGCCGGACGATGTCGACCGGATCGCGCAAGAGACCGCTGATATCGATGTCGGCCTGCTGGTCGCGGCCGCCGGCTTCGGCACTTCGGGGCCGTTCGTCGACGGCGATCTCGCAGCCGAGCTGAACATGATCGACGTCAATTGCCGCGCGCTGGCGCAGCTCACGCATCTGTTCGGGCGCCGCTTCGCCGCGCGCCGCCGCGGCGGCATCGTGCTGATGAGCTCGCTCGTCGCCTTCCAGGGCGTCCCGCGGGCCGCCAACTACGCCGCAACCAAGGCCTTCGTGCAGAGTCTCGCCGAAGGTCTCGCGCCGGAGCTCAAGCCGTTCGGCGTCGACGTGCTGGCCTCGGCGCCGGGGCCGGTGATGAGCGGCTTCGGGCAGCGCGCCCACATGACGATCCGCAGCGGCCAGACACCGGACGAGGTCGCCGTCGGCACGCTCAACATGCTCGGACGGCGCACCACGGTGCGGCCCGGCTTCCTCGCCAAGGCCCTGGAGGCGAGCCTGATGCTGCTGCCGCGCTCGGCCCGTGCCGCGATGCTGGCACGCGTGATGGCCGGCATGACGCAGGCGGCGTGAGCCGATCCTTCCCGAAGCCCGGAGTGCGCTGCCATGATGACCGACACGCCGTCCCCCGTCGCCGTCCCATCGCCTCCGCCGTCGCGGCTTTCGGCATCGGAACTGCTCGATCTTGCGCGCACCTGCGGCGCCGATGATTGCGGCCTTGCCTCGATCGACGATCCCAGCCTTGCCGAGGATCGGCCGCATATTCTCGCAGCCTTTCCCAAGACGCGCACGCTCTTGGTGCTGGTCGGACGGATGCATCGCGAGCCGGTCCGCTCGCCGGCGCGCTCGGTCGCCAATCTCGAATTTCACCGTTCGGGCGACCACATCGACGAGGTCGCGCGCGGCATCGTCCGCGTGCTGGAGGATCGCGGCATCCGCGCGCTCAATCCGGCGATGGCGTTTCCGATGGAGATGGACCGTTTTCCGGAGCGCGGCTGGATCGTGTCGCACAAGCGCGCCGCCGAGGCCGCCGGGCTCGGCCGCATGGGTATCCATCGCAGCGTCATCCATCCGCGCTTCGGCAGCTTCATCCTGCTCGGCACGGTGTTGATCGCTGCCGAGGTCGATGCGGTCGCTGCTCCGCTCGACCACAATCCATGCCTCGAATGCAAGCTGTGCGTCGCCGCCTGTCCGGTCGGGGCGATCAAGCCCGACGGAGCCTTCGACTTCTCCGCCTGCCTCACCCACAATTATCAGCAATTCATGGGCGGCTTCGTCAACTTCGTCGAGGACATCGCCGAGTCGCGCTCGGCCAACGATCTCCGCAGCCGCGTGAGCTACGCCGAGACGGTGACGCGCTGGCAGAGCCTGTCCTACGGGCCGAACTACAACGCCGCCTATTGCCTTGCCGTCTGCCCCGCCGGCCACGACGTCATCGGCCCCTATCTCGCCGACCGCAAGCAGCACGTCGCAGACGTGCTGGAGCCGCTGACGCGCAGGACCGAGCCGGTCTATGTCGTGCCCGGCAGCGACGCCGCCGACTACGTCGCGCGGCGCTTTCAGCACAAGACGATCCGCTTCGTGCGGGCGAGCGTCCGTGCGACCTCGATCCGCGGCTTCCTCGACGGCATGCGGCTGACCTTCCAGCCCGGCAAATCCAAGGGCCTGACGGCGATCTATCACTTCACCTTCACCGGCCAAGAGACGGCTGAAGCCACCGTCACCATCCGCGACCGCCGGCTGACCGTGCAGCCGGGCCATATCGGCAAGGCCGACCTCCGCATCACCGCCGACGCCAAGGCGTGGCTGCGCTTCCTCGCCAAGGAGATCTCGGTCGCACGCCTGGTCCTCACCCGCTCGCTGCGGCTGAAAGGCCCGGTCCGCCTGATGGCGGCGTTCGGCAAGTGCTTTCCATCGTAGCGTCAACCGGGACTCGGGCCCTTGGCGCGGAGAGTTTTATGCACTGTCACCGAATTTGTGACTCTACCGGCTTGCTGAGCGCTGGGCCGCGGCGCATCGATCGGATGTCGTCCGCCTCTATCGGCTCGCCCTGGAGAAGGGTGCGGCCGACGCGATCTACCACGCCGACGGCGAGGAGGGCGTCCCCATGCGCGAGGTCATCGAGGTGGTCGGCCGCGCGCTGAACGTGCCGGTCGTCTCGATCAGAAAGGAGGAGGCTGGGGACTACTACGGGCCGCTGGCGATGTTCGCGGGCCTGGACATGCCGGCCTCCAGCACCCTGACACAGCAGCGCCTGGG
>NZ_JBNPTK010000039.1:0-3594 GCF_051167615.1 Bradyrhizobium sp. HKCCYLS3013 | reverse complement strand
GAGGCGCCTGCCAGCCTGCTCGACCTGCGCGACATCAAGGGCCAGGAGAGCGGCAAGCGCGCGCTCGAGATCGCCGCGGCGGGTGGGCAATCTGTTGAGCATGTGCTACATTGATCTTGGCAGAGTGCGGGCCGAGAGCCTCGATGTGAGCCGTTGGATTTGGCCTAAGCAAAACGAGGCGGAACCAGAGATCTGGCTCCGTCCTCGAGGACAGCTGAGCGCGCGGGTTTATTCGACGCGCTAACAGCGCGGTACCACCATGAAAAGCGCGAGCACCGAGAATGCGTACCCAAGCGCAAGCATTACGTAGGGGATTGATTTGATCCATTCGCGACGGCTCAAATGACACAGCGAAACGATTGAGTACGACGTCATAAGGAGCAAAGCTGCAACCGAGATGAGGCTCTTATCCATTGTTTGACTCCGGGGTTGTTGGCCCGGCAGTTGTTTGAGCCTTCTTACTTTGCTTCCTTGCTAGAGCGGATTTGGATTTGTTTGCAGGAGATCACTTGTTCTGGTCTATTTTCTTGCAATTTTTTGCAGGCTTCAAATGATCCCGACCCTGGCAGAAAAATACCGTCTGGATTATCTGCGGAAGACCTACTTTCCCGATCTGTCAAACGACTCCGAATTTCGACGAAGAGTTGTTACAGTCGGAATTGAAGAGCAATCAGACCCAGATTATGAAAAGCCGGCCACGCTCACACTTCTCACGAAGAAAGAAGCGGGCATTCCACTGGGACCCAGGGTATCTCTCAAGCACAATCCATTCCTCGCCCGAATCAAGTTACCAGGGGACAGCAATTACAGTGACACTCAGTCCATCGGCGACGATTTAAGACAGGCGTGTGCTCATGTGTTCGCGACCGATATCTTTCTAAGACAAGGAAAAAAGATCACGGTCCCCAAGATCGACAGAACGAGCGTAAAGCCTTCGGCTGCTGAAAAGATCAAAGCGGAGGCAGAGGAGCCCTTCTTCAAACTTCGCGATCAGATTTTTGACTATCTCCAGAATGGTTCACGTTATCCCTATCAGCTACTTGGGGAGCAAGCACTAGGTCACGAATTAACCTACGAGCCCCTACTTAAATATAATCTCACGCGCGAAAGAGAGCGGACTCGGGCAGAAGGCAAGAAACTTGGCCTTGTCATTCGCACTGAGGGTGCTCTTTTCTTACGCGGCGCTGAACCGCGAGACTGGTCGATACTGAGTGACGTCGCGGTACCGAGAATCGAACATGAAGAGGCGATTGCCCGATCTATTGTCGAAAATCGTCTCTGTATTGTCACTGGGGCAGCTGGGGACGGCAAGACAACGATCTGCAAGCGAGTTGCCCTCCGACTCAAGTCCGCTGGCTGGCGAGTTTTCTATGCAACTGCGCCAGATGACACATCACAAGATCTGAGTGGTTACAAACTCACCGGAAGCAATACAGCAGTCTTTGTCGACAATGCTGAGTTTCTAAATTCATTTACTTCTGTAAGTAAGTTTCTACGAGCCAATCCTCACGTATCTCTGGTTCTGATCGCCCGGCACCATCAGATCATTGACAAGCTCAAGCCGATTTCGCACCTCAATCCGCGAGAGCACTTTGTCGGTCGTTGTAAGGCCGAGTTGGCAGAGTCTCTCGCCAAAACTATAGTCCGCCACGGCGCCGCACCGGATTGCTCTGAAGCGATCCTTATCGACCGAATACGCACCAGCATTTCGGAGGGAAGCACGCATCTTCTCGCCATCATGATCTACGCCACGCGCGGCGAGTCGTTCTCGACCACGATACAATCGATGATCCGGCAGTTCTCCGCTAGCGGTGATGATTGGATTCTGCGTTTGGTGGCTCTCGGGGCAATGTTTGCCTATCTGGCAAATAATCCTCAACTTCTTGTGGACCGAACTTTGATTACAAAGTTCGCTGACATCCATTGCGATGGCAATGAGGCCGAATCAACTAGATCGATTTTAGAGCGTACCCAAAGCGAGATAATGAGGCGGTCATCATCGTCTTCCTCCACCAAAAGAGCGACCTTGTCATTGCGACATCCTGATATCGTGACAGAGGTCCTTAGGCGCTTCTATGAGATCAATCCGGGCGTCGATATAGGTGACGTCGAGACTTTTGAGTCTGATTTACGGCAGCTTTGCCTTGCGGCTACCATGGTTGCAATGGAAAAGGCCTATAGTTATGCTCGGCGAGTTCCCAACTACTCTATAACCCTCCTTTCTTTTCTCTTGAGCTATACATGCGAACATTCTTGGATACCGAGGGCTCCGGTCATTGACACTGCATTTTATTGCGCCAAACGATGGGGGACATCTGAAGCCGACAAGGCTCAAGCTATTCGCTATATTTTCCACGTGTTCAAGAACCAACTAAATAATAAAATCGATGATGTTGAGGACATTCGCCACACCGGGATGCGATACGTGGCAATGGGAGGAGATGATCCGAATCTTCTCACGCTGTGGATGACGTTTGAGTTTGATAATGCAAATCCTGGTGCCGTAGAAACGAAGTATTCTGGGCGTTGGATTGGCTATGAGCACTTACTAAAGGCCAATTTCCCCGATCCCAACCTGCTGGCTTGCTGGCTTACGGCCGAATTCAATCTCGGCAATGCCGGGTCACCCAGTAAGATACATTCGGGGCGGTGGCTCGGCAGTAAGCACCTCTCGCAATCTGATCCACCGGATGCTAACTTATTAGCTTGCTGGCTGAAGGCCGAGTTTGATCTCGGGAATGCCGGATCTTCCACTGAGCCATATACGGGACGTTGGCTGGCCCATAAGCACCTATCCTATCCCGGGATTCCGGACTCGTCGTTGATAGCGACGTGGATGAAGGCGGAAGTCTCACTAACTAAGTGCGGTGATCAAAACGAGAGCGGCTATCTGTTAGCCCGATCCGTCGCCGAAACAGCGTGGATGAGAGGTGTGCGTGGTGCCGATTTCATTCAAAAATGGATCCAGCTTGAGGCGGGACAGAGGAACTTTGGTTCAAAGACTACTCCGGTGTCTGTATACGGCATAGTCTGGAGATATTGCGAAGAAGGTTACCTCGATAATAAAGTAATCGACACTCTGCTCCGTCCGCCAATCTATCAAGCATCTCCCGAATATTACGAGATCGAAACGGCGATCAGGAACCAAGTTGGTGAGATTAATTTTGAGCAGCTTCGTAACAAAATTACATCGGGTGCTCTGTGTACTAACGAATACCTCAACGATGAGAAGAAAGCTTGAGTATAGCTATAAATGGTTATTCGCTCGATAGAGCTCGAGTGGTAACTTGCGTTCTCCGTCTACTCACTTCGTCTCTCATAGACTGCTGATGAAGTGGGTCAGCATAATTGCAGATCGTCGCTCTTCTACTCCGCGTGTGATCCACGATCCTCTTCTGGGAGATGCTCTCGCTACATCGCCGCGCAAATGACATGGACGTCGGCGCCGATAAGTGTTCCCGTATTGTTCTTGCTAACCTGCTCCGCTTCCGCTAGCCTCCCTGCCCGGGAGGGGCAGCATGGTCCAGCGCGTTTCCACCGTCGCTTTCGAAGGCATCGAGGCCCGCGCGGTCGACGTGCAGGTCCAGGTCGCGC
>NZ_JBNPTK010000038.1:0-4771 GCF_051167615.1 Bradyrhizobium sp. HKCCYLS3013 | reverse complement strand
GGCGGTGGCGCGCCTTCGCGCCAGCCTTGAGGCCGGCCGATCACCGGTCTACAAAAAAGACAGTTGCTCCCCGGTGCGCCGGCTTTCTGGCCACCGTCGTCCGCGTGATGCAGAGCACCACAACGAACTTGACATCAGCGTCGGGATGCCAGGACCGCGCGACTTGACCGTGCGCATCGGAATTGTTCGTCCGCGCGGGCAATCCCACGCGCAATCCGACACGCCCATCGCATCCCACACTCAGCGTTCGTGACGACCGCGATACGCCCCTCTTGCTGTGAGGCGGGACGCGCGGAAATCTGCGCCTGATTTGCCCGACGGCGCAAGGACTTTCGTGCGACGAACTAACACGACGGGGCAATTCGTGCATGAGCGTCATGCGCGATCTGCCCGTCGTGCGGACATCACGTGCATTCTCCCTGTCACCAACATCACGCGGCGTTGGCAGGTCGATCCCGGACTCTCCGAACCGATGCGCCGCGATTAATTATCGCTGATGGACGCGGCTCAAGGCTCGCCGAGACCGCGAGCCAAGCACAAACATTGATTTGGCCGCGGTTCGATGCCACCTTTCGCGATCTCCGACACTTCTTCTCTTCAGGAACGTGAGGCGATCTGGGATGCGCGTCCTGCTGTCGGAAGGATCAGGCCTCACGTCGCGTCAGGTCGCCGGGCGCCTCGGCGCGCTCGGACATGAGGTCGAGATCCTATCCTCGACGCGGATCTGCCTGTCGCGCTTCACCCGGCATGTGCGGGCGGTTCATGACGTGCCGCGGTTCGGACGCGATCCGTTCGGATGGCTCGCCGCGGCAGAACGCATTGCAGCCGAGCGAAAGGTCGATCTGCTGTTTCCGACGCAGGAGCAGGTGACGGTGCTCTCGGCAAGATTGCCGCAGCTTCGGGTCACCACGATCGCGCCGCCGTTCAAAAGTCTCACGCGGGTTCAAGACAAGATATCCGCCTTTCATACGCTCGAAGCCGCAAGCGTGCCACAGCCGCCCACGACGATGGTCTCGCGGATCGAGGATCTCCGTGACGTCGCAGCCTATCCCGTTTTTCTGAAGCGCCCCGTCAGCACGGCAAGCTCGGGCGTCCGCAGGGCGCGAAACGCCGCCGAGCTCAGTGCAGCCGCGCGCGAGCTTGGACTTGGTGACGGCTCGGCGTTGATTGCCCAGGCTCAGGTGGCAGGGCCGCTCGCAATGGTGCAGGCCGTTGCCAACCGCGGCCGGCTGGTTGCGCATCATGCCTGCCTTCGCGTGCGCGAGGGCGTCGGTGGCGGAGCGTCGCTGAAGCAGAGCATCGTGCTGCCCGGTCTGGCCGTCATGCTGTCGCGGCTGGTCGCGTTGCTGGATTGGCACGGTGGGCTGTCGATGGATGTGATCATCGCCGATGGCGGACCGGTCATCATTGATGTCAATCCCCGGCTGGTCGAACCTGCCAACGCCTTCGCGGCGGGTGTGGATCTCGTTGCGGCGATGATCGATGCGGCCATTGGTGCTGCGACTGGGGAATGTCCGGCCGGGGCCGCCGGCGTGCGGACCCGCCAGACGCTGCTGGCGATCCTTGGCGCCGCCGAGCAGACGGGGGCGCGGATCGCGGTGTTGCGCGAAGCGATCGATGCGATTGCGGCACGCGGCGACTACGCCGGATCAACCGAGGAACTGACGCCAGTCGCGGGCGATCCGCTTGCGCTCGTTCCCGTCATCGCTGCGCTCGGCGCGTCGCTGATCCGCCCGTCGCTATGGCGCAAATTCCATAGCGGCGCCGTTGGTCCCTACGCAGTCACGCCGGAGGCGTGGGCAGAGATTCTGGCTGCGGCGGCTTGATAGCGCAGACCGCCGCGGTGATCCGGCGAGGATTGCGCGTTTTCAATCCCTCTGGACTTAACTCATTCACACGGTGGTCGCATATCTAATGACAACTAACGTGACGGGCAGTTCGTGCATGAAGCTCATGCGCAAACTGCCCGTCGTACAACGTCTGATGCGGCTTGGTCGCTGCTGCCTCGTCGGCAAGCTACAGCAAGCCGACCTTGTGCATCATGTCGCGGATCTGCGCCGGACTGGGATCACCGGCGGCCGGGCTCGACCACTCGCCGGTCGTCGTTGCCGGGCCCCTGGCAACCGAGCCGGATCCGTTGGGCTTGCCATTGGGCGCCTGCGGCGCCAGCGTCGGAGACGTCGCGGCGTTCTGCGCTTCGCCGCGCGCCAGTCCCAGCAGACGACGAAGGACGTCGAGCGAGGGATCGGCCGCGGGCGCGGAGGCGACGCCCGCCTCCAGGCCGAGGGCGCGCATCGCATTCGGCAGTCCGGCTCCCGCACGATTGGGGTCGCCGAACTGCAGCGGCGTCGACGTCTCCTTCAGGATCTGGAACAGCCGCTCCACACGCCGTCCGTCGCGCGTCGCGAACGGGCCCTTGAAGTCGGGATGATGCGCCAGCACCAGCGCGGCAAGGCCGGTGACATGCGGCGTCGCCATCGAGGTGCCGTCCCACGCCCCGAATCCATCGGCCGGCAGCGAGGACACGATGCCGACGCCGGGCGCGCAGACGTCGATCTCCGGCCCGAAGCAGCTGAACTTCGCCGGAAAATATCCGTCGCTGCTGCGGAAGCCGTCCAGCGCCTGCTGGGCGTGGAAGCTGTCCTCGGGAAACTCGCCCCATTTGCCCATCGCGGCGACCGACAGGCAATGCGGCGTCGAGCCGGGAAACTGGACCGGCCCCGACGAATTTCCCGCGGCGACGATACAGGCGAGGCCCATCTGCTTGGCCCGCAGGATGCGCTCCTCGATGATCTGCGACGGCTCGCCGCCGCCCAGGCTCATATTGGCGACGTCGATGCCGTTCTCCATGCAGTAGTCGAGCGCCGAGACGAGATCGCTGAACCGGCCCCCCGGGAAGATCCGGCAGACATGGATTTCGGCCGCCGGAGCGAAGCCGCGAATGCCGCCGCCGCTGCCGACCGGCCCGCCGGCGATGATCCCGGCGCAATGCGAGCCGTGACCGATGGTATCGATGGTCCAGCTCGCGGGATCATTGCCGACGATGCTCTTGCCGATCGTGACGCCGTGCAGATTGCGATGCGTTGGTGCTGCGCCGGAATCGATCACCGCGATCTTCACGCCCGCGCCATTGTAGGCGAGGGGCACGCGATCGAGGCCCATCGCGCGCTGGCCCCATCCCAGCAATTGCTGGCCGGGAAAGCCGCGCAGGTAGGCGCCCAGCGTCTTCGCGGCAATGCGATTCACGCTGTCGGGGGTCAGTTGCGGACGGTCGAGCCAGAAGGTCCAGTAATCGACCCGCGGCTTGATCAGGATCGAGCGGATGGTGTCGGGCGTTTCGCCCTGAATCTTGAGCGTGACACGGCCGCTGGCGTTGGTGACGCCCTGAACCGGCCACACGCTGCCGAACACGTAGACTTCCACTTCCGGCAGCGGACCGCTCTCGCCGACCACTTCGATCGTCGTCGAGAAGCCGTCGGCCAGGGGAATGAGAACGCCGGGATTGGGAAGCTGGTGCGGCGCCGGAGTCTGCGGAACGGTCGGATCGAGCATGTAGGTGAGCGGCGCATCGCGCTCGACCGCGAGCCGCGCTCCGGCCTGGGCCTTGAGCAATTCGGCCTTGTCGGGCGTCATGCGGGCCAGCACCATGGGGCCGAGCGGCGCCTGTCCCGGGTCGGCGCTCTGAAATCCGAGCAGCCGCGGCGGCTGAATCGTTTTCACCACGTCGATGTCGGGAGTGTTTGTCAGTTGCTGGACGATGAAGTCGGCGCTGAAGGTCGCAAGCCCCGTCTGCTGGCGCGGGGCCAGGATGTACTGCGCCCGCCGCTGCGAGATCGTTGCGCCGGGTTGGCCCGTTGCTGGCGCCGCCGTGCCGCCGTCGCTGCGACCGGTCCCTGGCGAGGCAGGGGCTGATGCGGCGGTCACCCGTGCTGCGGCCTGCGGTGCGGCAGCGGCCTCGGCTGAGGGCTGCTCCGCTCCAGGCTGCGCTCCGGTGCCGTTGACGGCCGTGCCGGCCGCATCCTTCTGATCAGAGATTTCGGATTTGCTTCGTGCGGCCATCTGCGGGCTCCTTCATCCTCGCTCGTGACATCGTCGGGGGCGCGGCTGGAGTCAGCCGGCGCCAAAGGGTTTCAGTGGAGCGTTCGGCTCGACCACGATCGTGCTGAAAGTCGATCGGAGGCGATCGGCCTGGCTCTTCGTCATCGACAGGATGACGACGTCGGGGGCGACCTGACCGATGCGCTTCACGCCGGGCTCGCGGCTCAGATGATCAGCAAGCTGGCCGGACTTGACCGGCTCGCCCTGCACGATGAATTCCTGCTCCGAGTTCGGATCCGGCATGCCTCGCTCCCTCCATGTCAGGTCGGCGGTGGGCGGACCTTCGGCGCGCCCACCGTCTCACTCGCTTGCATCCGCGTTGCGAATGTCGCGGATCGTTGCTTCCAATCGGTCTAGTGCATCGTGCCGGTGGGCTGGCCGGTGCTGAAGATGCCGAGCGTATGCCCGATGTTGAGGCCGGTCTGCGCGCCCTGTCCGATCTTCTTGAGCACGCTCCAGAAGCCCTGCAGCTCCATGTCGGTCGGCTGCGCCGCCGCGGCGGCCTGCGGGCCGGCGCTGAAGATGCCGAGGTTGTGGCCGACATCGAGGCCGGTCTGGACGCCCTGTCCGATCTTCTTGAGCACGCTCCAGAAGCTCTGCAGCTCCATGTCGGTCGGCTGCGCCGCCGCGGCGGCCTGCGGGCCGGCGCTGAAGATGCCGAGGTTGTGGCCGA
>NZ_JBNPTK010000037.1:0-7014 GCF_051167615.1 Bradyrhizobium sp. HKCCYLS3013 | reverse complement strand
TGCTTGACGAATCGAGCCAATTTTGAGGTGTCAACCATGTCTCCGAACACCTGTCAGCCATGTCCCCGGGCTGAACAGAAGCGAAGCAATCCAGAGTCCCGCGACGACCCTGGATTGCTTCGTCGCTTCGCTCCTCGCAATGATGGTGTTGCCCGAGTTGTGGCCGCAACCACCATTGTCGTCCCGGCCAAGTGCGCAACTGCGCACGCGACGCCGGGACCCATACCGCGCGATCTATCGCGAGCAGACGGAGGCAGACGCGTAGGGCGGATTAGCGCAGCGTAATCCGCCATCCCGTAGCGATGAAGAAGGATGAAGAACCCGGCGGGTTACGCTGCGCTAACCCGCCCTACTTACTGGTGTCATCAGCACCCGGCCGGCGCGACAACAAACAGCTGCGACTAATCCACCATCTCCGCGACCGCCTTGCCGCACGCCATCGTATCCGCATTGCCGCCGAGATCGCGCGTGCGCAGCGTCCGCTCCGCCAGCGTCCGCTCGATCGCGCCGACGATCGCCTGCGCGGCCTGCTTCTCGCCGAGATGCTCCAGCATCATCGCGCCCGACCAGATCATGCCGATCGGGTTGGCGATCCCCTGCCCCGCGATATCAGGCGCCGAGCCGTGCACCGGCTCGAACACCGACGGGAAGTTGCGCTCCGGATTGATGTTGCCCGACGGCGCGATGCCGATGGTGCCGGTGCAGGCAGGTCCCAGATCGGACAGGATGTCGCCGAACAGGTTGGAGCCGACGACGACGTCGAACCAGTCCGGATGCAGCACGAAATTCGCGGTGAGAATGTCGATGTGGTACTTGTCCCACTTCACGCCCGGATAGTTCCTGGCCATCGCCTCGACGCGCTCGTCCCAATACGGCATCGTGATCGAGATGCCGTTCGACTTGGTGGCCGAGGTCAGGTGCTTCTTCGGCCGCGACTGCGCCAGCTCGAAAGCGAATTTGAGGATGCGGTCGACGCCGGTGCGGGTCATCACCGTCTGCTGCGTGACGAACTCGCGATCGGTGTCAGGAAACATGCGGCCGCCGACCGACGAATACTCGCCTTCCGTGTTCTCGCGCACCACCCAGAAATCGATGTCGCCCGGCTTGCGTCCCACCAGCGGCGACGGCACGCCGGGCATCAGACGTACGGGACGCAGATTCACATACTGATCGAACTCGCGGCGGAACTTGATCAGCGAGCCCCACAGCGAGACGTGGTCGGCGATCTTGGCCGGCCAGCCGACGGCACCGAAATAGATCGCGTCATGGCTGCCGATCTGCGTCTTCCAGTCGTCCGGCATCATCTGGCCGTGCTTCTCGTAATAGTCGTAGCTCGAGAAGTCGAAATGATCGAACTGCACCGCGACGCCGTGCTTCTTGGCGGCCGCCTCGATCACGCGAATGCCCTCGGGCATGACCTCCTTGCCGATGCCGTCGCCGGGAATGACTGCGATGCGATAGGGCTTCTTGCTCATCGAGCGGATCCTTGCGTGTTGCGCCGTGTTCCGGCTGAAATCGTCGATCGCCTGAATGGACCAAACGACCGGGAAGCGCAACGCTGCGGTGCAAGATTGACCGCATGGCTGACGCGCAAGACAATCGCACAAGACAATCCGGTCTCCTCCCCTTCAGCGAGAGTGTCCATGGATCTTCACCTGCGCGGCAAGCGCGTTCTCATCACCGGCGCCTCCAAGGGCATCGGCGCCGCCGCCGCGGAAGCGTTCGCCGAGGAAGGCTGCCACGTCAGGCTCGCCGCGCGCAGCGCCGACCGGCTCTCGGCGCTGGTCGAGCAGCTCCGCTCCAAGCACCAGATCGACGCGGCGGCGCACGTCGTGGACCTGCGCAAGTCCGAGGACGTGACACGGCTGGCCGAGGAGGCCGGCGACATCGACATCCTCGTCAACAATGCCGGCGACATTCCGGGCGGCCCGATCGACAAGCTCGACGAGGCCACGTGGCGGCACGCCTGGGACCTCAAGGTGTTCGGCTTCATCAACCTGACGCGCCTTGTCTATGCTGACATGAAGGCGCGCGGCGCGGGCGTCATCATCAACGACATCGGCGCGGCCGGCGAGAAGTTCGACTTCAACTACATCTGCGGCAGCGCCGGCAACGCCGCGCTGATGGCCTTCACGCGCGCGCTCGGCTCCAAGAGCCTCGCCGACAACATCCGCGTTGTCGGCATCAACCCCGGCCCGGTCGGCACCGACCGGCACGTCACTTTGCTGAAAACCCGCGCCAAGCAGCAGTTCGGCGACGAGAGCCGCTACACGGAATTCCAGAAGAGCCTGCCGCTCGGGCGTCCGGCGCATCCACGCGAGATCGCCGACCTGATGGCGTTCCTGGCGTCCGATCGTGCCGGCTACACCTCCGGCGTGATCTATACCGTCGATGGCGGCATCAGTGCAGGGTGGGGTTGATCGCGGCGACCTTTCCACGTCCGGCGAAACATGGTCTACAACACAGCGCCGGGATGCTTCCAATCAGGAGAACCAAGCTTTGGCCGACCAGGGATTGATCCGCGAGACCGCCTGCGCCGTCGTCGACAAGTTGAAGGCCGGCGAGGTCACCCCGCTCGATTGCCTCGATGCATTGGAAGCGCGCATCACGGCCGTCGACGGCAAGGTGAATGCGCTGCCGACGCTGTGCTTCGATCGCGCGCGCGATCACGCCAAGGCGCTGATGCAGAAGAAGGCCTCTGAACGCGGCCTGCTCGCCGGCATGCCCGTGCCGATCAAGGATCTCACCGACGTCCAGGGCGTACTGACCACGCAGGGCTCGCCGATCTTCAAGGACCGGATTCCGGAACACTCCGATCTCCTGGTCGAGCATCTCGAAGCCAATGGCGGCGTGATCT
Source organism: Bradyrhizobium sp. HKCCYLS3013 (assembly GCF_051167615.1). Classification (NCBI taxonomy): domain Bacteria; kingdom Pseudomonadati; phylum Pseudomonadota; class Alphaproteobacteria; order Hyphomicrobiales; family Nitrobacteraceae; genus Bradyrhizobium; species Bradyrhizobium sp. HKCCYLS3013. The sequence goes on along the minus strand of NZ_JBNPTK010000037.1, from coordinate 4,157 downwards.
ACGCCAAGTCGAACACGCCGGAGTTCGGCGCCGGCGCCAACACCTTCAACGAGGTGTTCGGTGCGACGCGCAATCCCTGGGATACGTCGCGCTCGGCCGCCGGCTCGTCGGGCGGCGCAGCGGTTGCGCTTGCGACCGGCATGGCGTGGCTGGCGCACGGCTCGGACATGGGCGGCTCGCTGCGCAATCCCGCGAGCTTCTGCGGCATCGTCGGCCTGCGCCCGAGCTTCGGCCGCGTCGCGCATACGCCGGCCGTCGCCATCGACCGCAATCTCGGCGTCCAGGGCCCGATGGCCCGCAATGTCGAGGACCTCGCGCTGCTGCTGGACGCGATGAGCGGCGAGCACGCCGCCGACCCGATCTCGCTGCCCTCGCCCGCGACCTCCTTCCTCACCGCCGCCCGCTCCGGCAAGAAGCCGATCCGCGTCGCCTATTCGCCCGATCTCGGCATCACGCCGGTCGATCCCGAAGTGATCGCGGTCACCCGCAAAGCGGCGCAGCGTTTCGCCGAGCTCGGCGTCATCGTCGAGGAGGCGCATCCGGACTTCAGCGAGGCGCATGAATGCTTCCACGTGCTGCGCGCGCTCGACTTCGCGATGAGCAAGCAGGAGCTGCTGCGCACCAAGCGCGACCTGCTCAAGCCCGAAGTGATCTGGAACATCGAGGAAGGGCTGAAGCTCACCGTCGCGCAGATCACCCGCGCCGAAGCGCAGCGCGTGGCGATGACCGCTCGCGCCGTCAAGTTCTTCGAGACCTATGACCTGCTGCTGGCGCCGGCCACCATCGTGCCGCCCTTCCCGGTCGAGAACCGCTACGTCGCCGAATGCGCCGGACAGAAGTTCGACAACTACGTGCAGTGGCTCGGCATCGTCTACACGATCACGCTCGCCTGCTGCCCGGCGCTTTCGCTGCCATGCGGCTTCACCGCGTCGGGCCTGCCGGTGGGGTTGCAGGTGATCGCGCGGCCGCGCAACGACGCCGGTTTGCTGGCGGGTGCCAAGCTGCTCGAGGACGTGCTGGGAGTCGCCAGCTCCACGCCGATCGATCCGCGCGCGCCGAGGTGAAATGCTCCCCCTCGCCCTGAGGAGCCGCGCAGCGGCGTCTCGAAGGGTCAGGCCCGGGCGCTGGCCTCATGGTTCGAGACGCCCGCCTTCGGCGGGCTCCTCACCATGAGGGTTGAGATTCTCGCTGGCCTGCACAGTTCGCTCTTTCCGGCATGACCTTCCCCCGACCTTCCCCCTCACCCTGAGGAGCTCGCCGAAGGCGAGCGTCTCGAAGGGCGAGGCCCCGAACCTTGGCCTGATGGTTCTCCCAGCGAGGCGGAGCAGCGCCCCTCACCATGAGGGGCGGCAGTTCTGCTTTGATTGGCGCAGAGTTCCATGCGCTGAACATGGGACCCATGTCCGTTATCGTCTGTTGGCAATCCCTGCGGCTGCCGTAGAAGGGCCGCAAATCACGCTTGCCGGAGACCGGATATGACAGACCAGGCGATCGAGCCTGCCACCGAGACCACGTCGCTCGCCGACGTCGAGCGCCGCATCAAGGCGATCCTGATCGGCTCGGCCGGCAACCTGGTCGAATGGTACGATTTCTATGCCTATACGGCGTTCGCATTGTATTTCGCGCCGGCCTTCTTTCCATCGAAGGACCCGGTCGTCGAGCAGCTCAACGCCGCTGTCGTGTTCGCCGCGACCTTCCTGATGCGCCCGCTCGGCGGCTGGCTGTTCGGCTATCTCGCCGATCACCACGGCCGGCGGCTGTCGCTGACGGTCTCGGTGCTCTGCATGTGCTTCGGCTCGCTGATCATCGCGGTGACGCCGACCTATGCCACCATCGGCATCGCCGCGCCGATCATCCTGGCGCTCGCCCGCGTCATCGAGGGCCTCAGCCTCGGCGGCGAATATGGTGCCAGCGCCACCTATCTGTCCGAGGTCGCCGACGCCAGGCATCGCGGCTTCTATTCGAGCTTCCAATACGTCACGCTGATCGGCGGCCAGCTCACCGCGATCATCGTGCTCCTGCTGTTGCAGAAGGTGTTCCTGACCCCGGACGAATTGCGGGCCTGGGGCTGGCGCATTCCGTTCGCAATCGGTGCCGGCCTCGCGATCTTCGTGGCGGTGATGCGGCGGAACCTGCACGAGACCGAGGCCTTCGTCGAGGCCAAGAAGACCGTCGGCCCTTCCGGCTCGATCACCGCGCTGTTCAAATATCCGCGGGAGCTCCTGCTGGTGGTCGGCCTGACCGCGGGCGGCACCGCCGCATTCTACACCTTCACCACCTACATGCAGACCTTCGTGAAACTCTCGGTCGGCCTGACAGCGGACCAGACCACGATGGTGATCTTCGGCTCGCTGCTGTTCGCCTGCGTGCTGCAGCCCCTCTATGGGGCGATCTCCGATCGCATCGGCCGCAAGCCGCTGCTGATCTTCTTCGGCGTCGCCGGCACGCTGGCGACGATCCCGATTCTGACCGTGCTGAAGGGCACCAAGGAGCCGTTCACGGCCTTCCTGCTGATCTGCGGCGCCTGGATCTTCACGGCGGGCTACACCTCGATCAACGCGGTGGTGAAGGCCGAGCTGTTTCCGACCAATGTCCGTGCGCTCGGTGTCGGCCTGCCCTACGCGATCACCGTCTCGCTGTTCGGCGGCACCGCGCCGGCGATCGCGCTCTACTTCAAGAGCATTGGGCACGAGACCTGGTTCTATTATTATCTCACAAGCGTGATCTTCCTGTCGCTGCTCATCTATGCGACCATGCGTGACACCAAGCATGCGTCGGCGATGCATCGGCACGAATGAGCAGGACGAACTGGCGAGGGGTGCCGATGGCTGACGAGTCCGGGTTGCCGCCCGAGAGCAAGCTGAGCCGAGCCAAGGAGCGCTGGGCGCGCGAAGGCAAGTTCCTGACCGGCCGCTCCGTGCGGCCCGACGACCAGCGCCTGCCGCCGGGCCAGCACCTGACCCGCGACTGGCCGGTGCTCGATCTCGGCCTGACGCCGTCGGTCACATCGGAGCGCTGGCGGCTGGATGTCTATGGCGCGGTGGAAAATCCCCTGTTCTGGGACTGGACTGCCTTCCGCGCCCAGGAGCAGCGCCAGTTCACATCCGACATTCACTGCGTGACGACCTGGTCGCGTTACGACAATCGATGGGAAGGGCTTGCGACGCGCGACCTGCTTGCCGCCTGCCGGCCGCGCGACGGCGCTGATTTCGTCGTGCTGCATTCCTACGACGGCTACACGACCAATCTGACGCTGGAGGATTTCGCCGCCGAGGATGCGCTGCTCGCGCACAGCTGGTCCGGCGCGCCGCTCACCAGGGAGCATGGCGGTCCGGTGCGGGTCGTGGTGCCGCATCTGTATTTCTGGAAGAGCGCAAAGTGGCTGAAGGCGATCGAGTTTCTCGACTCCGACAAACCCGGCTATTGGGAGGTGCGCGGCTATCACAACCGCGGTGATCCCTGGGCCGAGCAGCGCTATTCGGAGTGATCGGGCTCCGCTCTGCCAGGCCAACGGAGCCGTAGGGTGGGCAAAGACGCGAAGCGTCGTGCCCACCCTCGCCCCGCAAAAAAGAAAAGAATGGTGGGCACGCTTCGCTTTGCCCACCCTACGGACTACATGTTATCGCTTCCGCACCGAAGCGCGGCCACCGCGATATCCGAACGTGCCAGAGACACAACATGGAGTTCACCTCAGAAACCGGCAAAATACCCAAGGGCTATGGGTACCTTCTCAAGCCGAGCGTCATCCTGGCCGCGCTGACCGCACGAGATCTTGGCGGCATTCGCATCCACCTCGTTCGCAGCCACGGCCGGCGTCTGTTCGATGCGCGATATCGGCCGCCGGACGGCGACATTCCATATGAGCGTCTCAACATCAAAGTGGGCACAGCGCACGAGCGCGACTTGCCCCCACTCCGCCGGCAGGCGAAGGACGAAGCTCTTCCCGAGCTGGTCCGATGGATTGCCGATCTCGTCGCGCAGGACCTGCCGACAGCGATCCGGAACGGTGAGCAGGTGATCGAGCTGCTGCCTCAGCGCGAGTGATCGTGGCGGGGCTGGTGAGATTGATCGCGGATCTAGGCTGGCAACAGCCCAACGTCGCAACACGCGAGCTGGCTAGTTAGTTACTCCGTCATGGCCGGGACAAGCCCGGCCAT
>NZ_JBNPTK010000036.1:0-13053 GCF_051167615.1 Bradyrhizobium sp. HKCCYLS3013 | reverse complement strand
ACGCCCTGTCCGATCTTCTTGAGCACGCTCCAGAAGCCCTGCAGCTCCATGTCGGTCGGCTGCGCGGCGGCGGGGGCTGCCTGCGGGCCGGCGCTGAAGATGCCGAGGTTGTGGCCGACATTGAGACCGGTCTGGACGCCCTGACCGATCTTCTTGAGCACGCTCCAGAAGCCCTGCAGCTCCATGTCGGTCGGCTGCGCGGCGGCGGGGGCCGCTTGCGGACCGGCGCTGAAGATGCCGAGGTTGTGGCCGACATTGAGACCGGTCTGGACGCCCTGTCCGATCTTCTTGAGTACGCTCCAGAAGCCCTGCAGCTCCATCTCCGACGGCTGCTCGGTGCCGGGGCCGGCCGAGAACGGCGCGAACCCGCCGGCGATTCCACCGATGGCGCCGCCAAAGTCGCGGCCGGTCTTGCCGCCGATCAGGCGTCCGATCGCTTGTCCGGCGAACCTGCCGAGAACGGAGCCGAAGATCCCTTCGGGATTCAATTGACCATAGTCTTCAGTCGACTGCTGCATGCCACTCATGTTGAGTCTCCTCGCTCGTTGTCTGATCTTCGAGCGGCGCGCCGCTTGACCTCATCAGGAGTAGTTGCTGCGCGACGTCGATCGAGGGCGATGTTGCGCGTGTGGCCGTGATGCAAGTGTCAAGCAGGGCGTGAAAGTGCCGTCAAAATCGATCATGTGTGGAACGCATGGAGCAAGGTCGCGCCGATCGTCAGACGCGGAGCATGCGCCTGATCTCACGCTGCAGGGATTCGGTTTCGCTCTCCGGCGTGGCGCCGACCTGCTTGCGCAGGATGGTGCGGCAGAAGTCATATTGACGCAGGGCGTCGGCACGGCGGCCCTGCTGCGCGTAGCAGCGCATCAAGGTGCGGTGGACGTCCTCCTGCAGCGGATCGGCGGCCAGCACACGCAATGAGAACGTCGTGGCGATCTCCACATGTTCCCGGCCGCCGACGTCGAGCAGACCCGCGATCGCCCGGATCGCTCGCGTCTTCAAGCGTTGACGCTCGGCGGAGAGCCACGCCTCGAACGCGCAGGACGTCGAGCTGATGCCGTCGAGCAACTCGCCGCGGAACAGCGCGGCGGCGCGGGCCATGGTTTCCAAATCGCCGAGTTGCAGCAGCAGCTCGAACTCCTGCACGTCGGTGGTGACGGCGTTCGGATGGATGCGGATGTCGTCGCGCTCCGCCGAGATGACGTCGGCGCATTGCGGCAGCACCCGGCGCAGCGTCAACAGCGCCTGGCGCAGGTTTGCGCGCGCATTGTCGCCGAAGCGGCCTTCCCACAGGAGTGCGGCAAGCTTGCTGCGTGAAATGCCGTGCGGAGAGGTGAGGGCGAGATAGCCCAGGAGCGTTGCCGCCTTGCGGCTTGGGATGACGACCTGCTCGCCCGAGACCCGTCTGATTTCAAGACCGCCAAACAGATTGATACGCAGCAAACTCATTGTCTCTCTCCTCTGAATGGCGACTCGCTGCGATCGGCGCCGGGCCTGCAGAAGTCGAGCTTCTCGTGCGATGAGATTTGAGCGGCTGCAGCCGGATCAGGTCTGCACGGTCGTCGCCCAAAGGCGAGCCGCCACGCTGTCGTTGTCATCGTCGAAATGAGATCGGCAATGCAGTTAAGTCTGTCCGCGCAACGTTCGGTTCAATCTTGGATTGTATGACGGAGCGAGACTGTGCCTCGTGGCTTGCAGTATGCACCCCATCGTGTCCAGTGTGGGCGAAGTCGGAACTGCGCGCTGTGAGCTGCGGCACACTCGAGGACCGACACGATCATGCGGTATCAGCAGCCATGGCAAACGAGATTGGAATTGTTCCGATGAAATCGTTCCGCAAGGAACTTTGGTTCCAGACGCCGGGCCGGCGGGCCTTCATCAACATCACGGGTGAGGTCGAGGCGGCGCTGAAGGAGAGCGGCGTGCGCGAGGGCCTCGTGCTCGTCAACGCCATGCACATCACGGCGTCGGTCTTCATCAATGACGACGAGAGCGGGCTGCATCGCGACTATGAGCAATGGCTGGAGGAACTCGCCCCGCACGAGCCGGTGGCGGGCTATCGCCACAACCGCACCGGCGAGGACAATGCCGACGCCCACATGAAGCGCCAGATCATGGGCCGCGAGGTCGTGGTCGCGATCACGCAAGCCAAGCTCGACTTTGGCCCGTGGGAGCAGATCTTCTACGGCGAGTTCGACGGCGGACGGCGCAAGCGCGTGCTGATCAAGATCATCGGCGAGTAGGAGGACGCCGGAGCTTTCGGGCGTCATTGCGAGGAGCGCAAGCGACGAAGCAATCCAGGGGCCACGCGTGACGCCGTTCCGTGTGGCCCCTGGATCGCTTCGCTGGCGCTCGCGATGACGGAGGAGGGTGGGGAGCCTCGGCTGTCATGCCCGCGCAAGCGGGCATCCAGTACGCCGCGGCCTCTCGGAGGACACAGCGACCGGCGCGGGCGAGAGCGCGACTCGAGCCTCGGCTGTCGCGCTTGCCAGCACTCCGTGGTGTGACGATCCCTGTTGGATTAGGCCGCAGATGATGCGCGCGCTCTCTCGCCCGCGAACACCGCCTTGATCTCGGCTGCGACCTTCGGCGTGTTCTCGTCGAGCACGAAGTGTCCCGCGTCGAGCCACACCAGCTTTACGTCGGCGAGGTCGTTGAGATAGGCGCGGGCGCCGGGCGGGATGAAGAACGGATCGTGCTGGCCCCAGACGATCAGCGTCTTCGGGCTGTGGGCGCGGAAGGCCGCCTGCCACTCCGGATAGCGCGCGACGTTGGTCTTGTAGTTCTCCAGCAGATCGAGCTGGTAGTCCTGGGTGCCCGGACGGTCGAGCAGCGCCTGGTCGAGAGTCCAGTTGTCGGGATTGACGGCCTCGGGATCCTTGGCGCCGACCAGCCATTGGAACTTGGTGCCGTCGAGGCTCAGCAGCTCGCGAGCAGGCGCCTCGGTCTCCGGCGTGCGCGTCTCCCACAACGGCAGCAGCACCTTCTTCGGCGCCTCGCCGACCCCCTCCATATAAGCATTGGTATTCTGGAGGATGAAGCCTCTCACGCGCTCCGGCCGCTGCGTGAACAGGCGGAAGCCGACCGGCCCGCCATAGTCCTGCATGTAGAGAATGTAGGACTCGAGCCCGAGCACGTCGACGAGACCCGCGACATGCCGGGCGAGGTTGTCGAAGGTGTAGTCGAACTCTGCACGCGACGGCGCGTCGGAATGGCCGAATCCGATGTAGTCGGGCGCTACCAGATGGAAGCGATCGGCGAGCGCGGGGATCAGGTCGCGGAACATCTGGCTGCTGGTCGGCAGGCCATGCAGCAGCAGGATCGTCGGCGCCGTCGGGTCGCCGGCCTCGCGGTAGAAGACTTTGCGGCCGTGGACGGTCGTGGTTCGGAAGCGGGTCTGGGTGGTCATGGGGAAGCTCCAGGTCTCGGGCGGTCGGGACTCGTTGGCCGCCCGTCACCCTGGTTCTATGCCTTCCAAAATCGGGCGCGAGTCGCTAGATTCGAGAAGAGGCCTCCCATTTTTTGGAAAGATACGTTGGATCGTCTGGACGCCATGGCGGTGCTGTTGGCCGCAGCCGAGGCCGGGAGTCTGTCGAAGGCCAGCCGGACGCTCGGGCTGCCGCTCGCGACGGTCAGCCGCAAGGTGGCCGAGCTCGAAGCGCATCTGAAGGCTTCGCTTCTGATCCGCTCGGCGAAGGGCCTGGAGCTGACGCCGGCGGGTCGGTCCTATGTCGCAGCGGCGCGCGCGATCCTGGAACAGGTCGCCGAGGCCGAGCGTGTCGCCAGCGGCGAATACTCCGAGCCCAAGGGCGATCTCGTGGTGACGGCGCCGATCATGTTCGGCCGGCTGCATGCGCTGCCTGTGGTGACGCGCTTCCTTGGCGCCTTTCCGGACGTGGCGGTCGATCTCGTGATGACCGATCGTGTCGCGCACTTTCTCGACGACCAGGTCGACGTCGCCCTGCGCATCGGCCAGTTGCCGGATTCGAGTTTGATCGCCACCCGGCTCGGCAGCGTCCGCCACGTCGTCTGCGCCAGCCCGGATTATCTCGCCGCCAATGGCTGCCCGGCGCGGCCGGAGGATCTGGCACGGCACGGCGTGATCTCGTTCCAGAGCGTGTCGGTGCCCGGCACCTGGCCGTTCGAAGTCGACGGCGCCGAGATCCCCGCCAGCTTCCGCGCGCGCCTCGGCGTCAACACGATCGATGCGGCGATCGAAGCCGGCCTGTCGGGAGCGGGCTTGGTGCGGGCGTTGTCCTATCAAGTCGTCGATCATGTCCGCAGCGGCCGACTTCAGCTCGTGCTCGAAGCCTTCGAACCGGCGCCGCGCCCGGTGCATCTCGTCTATGACGGCCAGACCCGGCTGCCGCTGAAGCTGCGCGCCTTCGTCGACTTCGCCGTGCCGCTGCTGCGGCAGCGGCTGGAGGAGGCGGCGATCTGAGGGACGTCTGGACGCACAGTGGCTACTGCAAAACACGCTGTCATCGCCCGGCTTGACCGTGCGATCCAGTGCGCGGGCAATGACAGATGTAGTCGGAGCAGCAGCATGCCTCCTTATCCTGCCATCGACCTTGGATCGCGCGGTCCCCAGCGGCCGGCCTCGACCAGGGCGATAAAGCGCTCGACGGATGCGTTGAACAGCGCCGGTTCCTCCAGGTTCAACACATGTCCGGACTTCGGGAAGAACGTTAGCCCGGACGCCGGCAGATGCTGCTTGAGAAACAAACTCGGCGCGATGCAGGCGTCGTCCTCGTCGCCGCAGATGATCAGGGCCGGGGTTGTAACGCGGCGGATGGCGTCCGTCATGGTGTAGATCGATGGCCTGCTGCCCTGGAAGCCGCGCATGGTGTTGGCCGAGCCACGCGCGTCGTGGCGGGCGAGCGCGGCGTAGAAGTCGGCATGGCCGCGCGGGTCCTTGAGGAGGAAAGGAATGCGGCCGGGGGCCTCGCGGGTGACCTTGGCGGTCTCGGCCGAGCCGAGCGTCTCGAACTGCTCGGCGGTGGCGCGGCACTGGGCGCGGAAGGCCTCGAGATGCTCGAGGCTGGAGCCCGAGCCGACGCCGGCCAGCACCATCGAGCGGATGCGATCCGGTGCGTTCAGTGCCACCTGCAGCGCGGAGTACGAGCCCATCGACAGGCCGACGAAATGGGCGCTGTCGATGCCGAGGTGGTCGAGCACGGCGATCGCGTCGGTGTAGAAATGCACGTGGCTATAGGCGTCGGGCGCGGCCGGCACGTCCGAGGGCGTGTAGCCGCGCGCGGAGTAGGCGATGCAGCGGTGGCGCCGCGCGAAGTAGCGCAGTTGCGGCTCCCAATTGGTGTGGTCGGCGGCGAACTCGTGCAGGAAGATCAGCGGCGTGCCCACGCCGACCTCTTCAAAATAGAGGCGAACGCCATCTTTGGCCGTTGCATGGGGCATCGTCAGCTCCTCCCGTGTCGCGTGCCTGATGATGACGAGTCGCGCGATACGCGACAACGTCCCGATCGACGGCCTTGTTTTCGCCGTAACATAGACTCGGAATCACCCTCTCGTCGCCAGGCTTTTGCCGTCGATGGTCATGGTTTCGTCACAGCGCAACATTTTACGGACCTTCGCTGGCGGCTTGCAGAGGGGCCGCGCTGAGGACCAGGGGGTGCCAAGTCAGGGTACTGGGGGAAGTAACAGAAGGATTGAGTATGGTTGTGTCTACCCTTCGCCGGTCGCTTCACATCGTTGCGCTGACCATGGGTGCGGCAGTCGTCGCCGTCACCGCAACACCGGCATCGGCCCGTCCGCATCACGGCTCGGGGCATCATGCCCACCGCAGCCACGGCGGCCATCACTACGCAAGGCATCATCACCACCGGCGTTCCGTCGCCCGGCTGTCGCGCTGGGAGCGCGGCGTGGCGCGGGTGCAGGTGAGCGGCGTTGCCGATGCGCAGGCCAGCGTCATGATGCCGGGCACGGCGTCCGACGGCATGGCCTCGTCCGGCGGCTTCGGTGGCGGCAGCAGCGTCGTCTCCGCGGCGCGCAGCTACATCGGCAGCGGCAATCCGACCGGCCGGCGCAGCCTGTGGTGCGCGCGCTTCATGAACATGGTGCTGGAGCGCACCGGCCATCGCGGCACCGGCTCCGACATGGCGCGCTCGTTTGCGAGCTATGGCCAGCGCGTCTCCGGCCCGCAGGTCGGCGCGATCGCGGTGATGAGCCGCCGCGGCGGCGGTCATGTCGGCGTGGTCTCGGGCGTCGATGCCCAGGGCAATCCGATCGTCATCTCCGGCAACAACGGCAACCGCGTCCGCGAGAGCGCGGTGTCGCGCGGCCGCGTGTATGCCTATGTGATGCCGAACTGAGAGCTCTCGAACTTGAACTGATGAGGTGAGCCCTCGCGGCTCGCGCGCTCTGCGCCTCCCCCGCTTGCGGGGGAGGTCGCATCGGAGAGGCGATGCGGGTCGGGGAAGTCTGTCCTCACGAAGATTTTCGCGTGTGGCGCCCCCACCCCAGCCCTCCCCCGCACGCGGGAGAGGGGGGCGCACCGTCGGCGGGGTGAGGGTGCGAACTACACCAGCCGGGGCTGTTCCACGGCGAACTCGTCGCCAACGGCGACATCCCCGGCTTCGATGACCTCGGCGTAGATGCCGCATTCATTGTTGCCGCGCCGGGCCATCAGCGCCGGCGGGATGTCGAGGTCGCGGGCGGCGGTGTCCGGGTCGACGTTGACGGCGGCGCAGCGGGTGGTGGTCTTGACGACCTTGAGCCGCGCCGAGCCGATCCGCAGCGTTTCGCCCATCAGCGAGGTCTCGTGCCAGGCCGGCCAGCCGGCGACGTAGACATTGGCGCGGAAGCGCAGCGGATGCACGGTCGCGCCGACCAAGGTCTCGATCTCCGCGATCGAGGCGAGGTTGATGATTGAGACCACCTTGCGCGCCAGATCCGTAAAGGCGTAGCCACCGCCCGAGAGCAGCCTGACCGGGCCGCGCAGCTCGTCGGCAAACTCGCGCGCGAAGAACGCCTCGATGGCGGCGCGGCCGTCGGCGCTTTCGAGGTCGCCTTGGGCGACGATCGCGCCGTCCTTGCGGATGGTGAGGATGTTGGTCGCGTCCTCGAAGTGCGTCTTGAACCCGGCCAGGCGCTCATTGCGCATCAGCATCAGATACGCCGTTTTCGGCTTCCACACCGGCGCCGCCGGATCGAAGCCGGTTGGGCCGTTTTCCAGCGCGTAGCGGCGATCGGCCGGCAGCGTTTCGCCGACCCGTAACGGGGCCGTTTGCAGTGGTTCCGGGGTAAGGCCCTTGACCGGATAGCGGTACAGGCCGGCGATGCGCGCGGGAGGGGTCTGGCTCATGCCGCCTCATAGGAGATTCCCGTGGTCGCGGCCAGGGCACACGAATTTGTGAAGCGGCCCCTTCCGTTTTCGCACCGCCTTCCCACATTTCCACTCAAGCCGGGCGCAAGCCGGCGACGTCAATGGTTGCGGCGTTGATGGACGTCAACGTGCGCGGTCCGAAACCCAATGAAGATGCTGAAGCCGTGCCTTCGGGGCGTCACAGCAGGCTGAGGGAAACATCATGAATATCGACAAATATACCGAGCGCGCGCGGGGCTTCATCCAATCGGCGCAATCGCTGGCGATGCGCGACGGCCATCAGCAGTTCTCGCCGCTGCATCTGCTGAAGGTTCTGCTCGACGATAGCGAAGGCCTCGCGGGCGGTCTGATCGATCGCGCCGGCGGCAATTCGCGCGCGATTTTGAAGGCGACCGAGGACGCACTGGGCAAGCTGCCGAAAGTGTCGGGCAGCGGCGCCGGGCAGATCTATCTGTCGCCCGAGCTGGCGCGCGCCTTCGACGCGGCGGAAAAGGCGGCCGAGAAGGCCGGCGACAGTTTCGTCACGGTGGAGCGCCTGCTGCTCGGGCTGACGCTGGAGAAGAACAGCGAGACCGGCGGCATCCTCGCCAAGGGCGGCGTGACCGCGCAGAATCTCAACGCGGCGATCGAGAGCCTGCGCAAGGGGCGCACGGCCGACTCGGCGACCGCCGAGAACGCCTATGATGCCTTGAAGAAATATGCCCGCGACCTGACCCAGGCGGCGCGCGACGGCAAGCTCGATCCGGTGATCGGCCGCGACGAGGAGATCCGCCGCACCATCCAGGTGCTGTCACGGCGCACCAAGAACAATCCCGTGCTGATCGGCGAGCCCGGCGTCGGCAAGACCGCGATCGTCGAGGGCCTCGCGCTGCGCATCGTCAATGGCGACGTGCCGGAGAGCCTGAAGGACAAGCGGCTGCTGTCGCTCGATCTCGGCGCACTGATTGCGGGCGCGAAATATCGCGGCGAGTTCGAGGAGCGGCTGAAGGCCGTGCTGCAGGAGGTCACTGCGGCCGAAGGCACCTTCGTGCTGTTCATCGACGAGATGCATACCCTGATCGGCGCCGGCAAGGCCGACGGCGCCATGGATGCGTCGAACCTGCTGAAGCCCGCGCTCGCCCGCGGCGAGCTGCACTGCATCGGCGCGACCACGCTCGACGAGTATCAGAAGCATGTCGAGAAGGACGCGGCGCTCGCGCGCAGGTTCCAACCGGTCTACGTCACCGAGCCCACGGTCGAGGACACCATCTCGATCCTGCGCGGCCTGAAGGACAAATACGAGCAGCATCACGGCGTGCGCATTACCGACTCCGCGCTGGTGGCGTCGGCCACGCTGTCGAACCGCTACATCACCGACCGTTTCCTGCCTGACAAGGCCATCGACCTGATGGACGAGGCGGCGGCGCGGCTGAAGATGCAGGTCGACAGCAAGCCCGAGGAACTGGACTCGCTCGACCGCGAGATCATCCGGCTCAAGATCGAGCAGGAGGCCTTGAAGAAGGAGAGCGATCTCGGCTCCAAGACGCGGCTGCAGGCGCTGGAGAAGGAGCTCGCCGATCTCGAGGAGAAGTCGGCGGCGCTGACGTCGAAATGGAGCGCCGAGAAGGACAAGCTGTCGAACGCGCAGAAGCTCAAGAGCGAGCTGGACGGCCTGCGGATCGAGCTCGCCAACGCGCAGCGCCGCGGCGAGTACCAGAAGGCGGGCGAGCTGGCCTATGGCCGCATCCCCGAGCTGGAGAAGCAACTGGCCGACATCGAGGCCAAGGAGAATGCCGGCGAGATGATGGAAGAGGCGGTCACCGCCAACCACATCGCGCAGGTGGTCTCGCGCTGGACCGGCGTGCCGGTCGACAAGATGCTCGAGGGCGAGAAGGACAAGCTGCTGCGCATGGAGGACTCGCTCGGCAAGCGCGTCGTCGGCCAGTTCGAGGCCGTGCATGCGGTTGCGACCGCCGTGCGGCGCTCGCGCGCCGGCCTGCAGGACCCGCACCGGCCGATGGGCTCGTTCATGTTCTTAGGCCCCACCGGCGTCGGCAAGACCGAGCTGACCAAGGCGCTCGCCGAGTATCTGTTCAACGACGAGACCGCGATGGTTCGGCTCGACATGTCCGAGTACATGGAGAAGCACTCGGTGTCGCGGCTGATCGGCGCGCCTCCCGGCTATGTCGGCTATGACGAGGGCGGGGCGCTCACCGAGGCCGTGCGCCGCCGGCCGTACCAGGTCGTCCTGTTCGACGAGATCGAGAAGGCGCATCCGGATGTCTTCAACGTGCTGCTTCAGGTGCTCGACGACGGCCGTCTGACCGACGGCCAGGGCCGCACCGTCGACTTCCGCAACACGCTGATCATCATGACGTCGAATCTCGGCTCCGAGTTCCTGGTCAACCAGCCGGAGGGCGAGGATACGTCCGAGGTACGCGAATTGGTGATGGGCACGGTGCGGAGCCATTTCCGACCCGAGTTCCTCAACCGCGTCGATGAGATCATCCTGTTCCATCGGCTGCAGAAGAGCGAGATGGGCCGGATCGTCGAGATCCAGTTCTCCCGCCTCCAGAAGCTTCTGGAGGAGCGCAAGATCACGCTGTCGCTCGATGGCGACGCGCGCGACTGGCTCGCCGCCAAGGGCTGGGATCCGGCCTACGGTGCCCGTCCCTTGAAGCGGGTGATCCAGCGCAGCGTGCAGGATCCGCTCGCCGAGATGATTCTCGCCGGCGACATCAAGGATGGCGACAACGTCGCCATCTCGTCGGAAGGCAATGTGCTGACCTTCAACGGCAAGGCGCATCGTACGGCGGAGATCGCGACGTTCGAGGCGCCGATCCCGAAGCGCAAGCTGAACTGATCTCGAACATCCGCAGCACTCAAACGGCAACAACGGCCCGCGCCACGCGCGGGCCGTTTGCGTTTGGAACATGCTGAGGGGCAGGGCTACCGATTCACCTGGATCGGGCCGGCATCGGAGATGCGCGACGCGCCGGGGCCGCGGCTGGTCATCATCTGGTCGACGCGGTCGCGCTCCTTCTCGAAGCTCGCCATGATCGGGCCTTCCAGCGACCGGCCGCGCGGCAGCTTCACGCGCATCGGGTCGACGAAGCGGCCGTTGACCAGGATCTCGTAATGGACGTGCGGGCCGGTCGACATGCCGGTCGAGCCGACGAAACCGATGACCTGGCCCTGGCGCACGCGCTTGCCGGGCTCCATGCCCTTGGCAAAGGCCGACATGTGGCCGTAGGCGGTCTCATAGCCGTTGTTGTGCTTGATGCGGATGTATTTGCCGTAGCCGCCTTCCTGGCCGACCTTCTCGAGCACGCCGTTGCCGGAGGCGAAAATGGGGGTGCCATAGGCGGTGGCCCAGTCGACGCCGGTGTGCATCTTGACGAAGCCGAGGATCGGATGGCGGCGGCCGCCGAAGCCGGAGCGCATGATCGCGTTGTTGACCGGCTTGCGCACCAGGAACTTCTTCGCGCTCTTGCCGGTCTCGTCGTAATAGTCGACGACGCTGTCGTCGGGGGTCTGGAACCGGTAGTATTTCTTGGTCTCGCCGCCGACCGTCAGGGAGGTGAACAGCACCTCGGTCTTGTCGTTGTTGCCGGGCTTGTCGTCGTCGTCGCCGGCATAGAAGACGTCGAACGAATCCCCGGGCTGCACCTTGCGCTGGAAATCGACGTCGTAGGAGTAGATGCGGATCATGTCCTCGATGACCGGCGTGGGCACCTTGTTGCGCATCGCCGTCTCGTAGATGCTCTGATAGAGGCGGACACCGGTGCCGTCATCTTCCTCATCATTGGTGTTGTCAGCGGTCTCGGTGACCGTGTTCATGCTCTGCGCGTCGACGGCGACGTATCGTCCGAGGTCCGAAAGCGCGGCGACCGCCTCGATCATGGTGTCGTTGGCGACGATGACGCGGAACGGCTGCAGCCGGGCGCCGGGGGCAGGGCTGGATGGCGCCATCAGGATGCGCAGTTTCTCGCCTTCCTTCAGGCCGCCGTCACGGCCGCGCGGGCCGAGCTGGGCGGCGATCGCCTTGGCTTCGTCGGGCGTCGCGCCCTGGTCGCGCAGGATCGAGGCGACGGTATCGCCCTTCTTGACCAGGTGAACCCGCTCGCCGAGCGGATTGCCGCCGGTGATCTGGTCCTTGGTCTTGGGCAGCAAGGTGACATTTTCCGGCACCACCCGGGTCTCGAAGCCGGCGTAAGGATCGGGCGAGGTGCCGTCATTGGCATAGGACAGTTTCAGGTCGCCGCCTTGGACGGCCTGCGCGCCGGCCGCGTCGGCGGCGGCATTGGCAAGTGAGGCGTAGCGCACGCCGCCATTGTTGCCGCGCCAGTTCGCCGCATCACGGACCCGCATGACGATTTCGTCGAGCGCCACCGAGGTCGCGATCTTCGCCTTGGGGAGCACGGCGGCGAGATCCTTGGTCACGAATGAGACCTCGGCGTCGGGCTCGACGGCCTCGGGATTGTTCGGATCCTCGCCGGACCCCGTCTTGTCGTTGTCGGTGTCGCTCAGCAGGCGCTGGGCGTTGAAGGGCGGGATCTTGGCGGACAGATCGCTGGTCGCCATCGACAGGTTGCCCGAGATCCGGACGTAGGGACGGACCCGGATCAGCTCGCGCGAACCCGCGCGGGTAACGGTCGAGATGCGCACCACGTTGCGCGCCGCGGCGGCTTCGCTCGGCGGGGGCAGGCGGTCGCTCTTGCGCAAGGTGGCGACGCGGTCGTTGGCGCCGAAGGCGCCGCGCAGCGCGCTTTCCATCCGCTCCGGCATGCGCGCGAAGGTCATTTCGCCATCGAGCGACGCAAAAACGGCGCCGCCGATGAGGGCTGCGCCGCACAGACCAGTCAGAATCGTACCGGAGAACCATTGCACGGAGACGCGGCGGCGATCGATCACCGCGGCTTCGGAGCCATCGACCGATAGCGGCGGCTCATGACCGAGATCGATCATGCCGATCTCGCGTCCGTACCCCCCGCGTGACGTCCGATGGCTCAACCTTCGTCCCCCAAGTTCAAAGTCAGCACCGAGATCACTCAGCTGCCGGTTGGCTTAACGTCCAAGACAAACGGCTCGGAATGATGGCGCGCTTCTGTCGGTTCGAGACTCTCTGGCCCGAAAGCCGGACTCCACGAACCGCTATTGTTCTTCAGGATCTCTCGATGTCGTCTCGGCCGTATCAGGCGAAGGGCTCGCCGCTTCCTTGATCTGGATCATCCTTGAATCGATGGCAGTCCCCGCTGGACCCAAATCAACCCAGGTCGATGCTTAACAAATCGTCGCAGGATTGTGGCCCAAGTGGGGCACGAAGTCCGCAAGAAATCGGGGTTCTCCTGCTGTCCGGAAAAAAATGATTCGATGCGACGATTTGTTGACATTGGGCGTTGACACCCCGATCGGCCCCCCCTATAAACCCGATCACTGAGCGCGGCGCCGCTTCGGGACACACCGAGGCGAGCATCCGCGCCAATATTGCTCCTCACTTTCGTTGAGTGATGCACAACCGGTAAAACCCGGTTGTTCATCGACGTCGAAAAAGGTTGAGCGACCCCTCCACATGAGGGTGGGACCGAGGTCCCGGGCTGTTTGACAAGTGAAGATGAAGAAAGAGAAACGTGGACGGCGGAGTCCTTGCGAGTCTCGGGATTGAGGGCTTCGGCTTTTGGTTCTGAGATCGGACGAGAAGACTTCGGCGGACAATGTTTCAAAGGTAA
>NZ_JBNPTK010000035.1:0-7500 GCF_051167615.1 Bradyrhizobium sp. HKCCYLS3013 | reverse complement strand
CGCGGCATCGGCTGCGACGTCGCTCCAGCGCACGATCTCGCCATGCGCGACGTCGTTCACGAGCTTCACCCGATGCGCCAGCCCGATCGGCAGTGCCCCGAGCTGCAGGCTGGTCCTGGCCGGTACGACCTTGCCCCACACCGTATAGCCACCTTCGCCATCGAGCATCTCGCCAGCCCGCAGATCCTTCTTGGCGACGGCGACGACATCGCCGCGGAAGCCGAGCGGTTGGCCGGTGGGCTCCTTGCGCAGGGCCGCCGAGAGCACCGAGACGTTCAGCTCCAGCCCGATCAGGTGATAGGGCTTGTACATCGCCGCATAGCGGCCGCTCGAATCGGTCTTGAGTCCGTATTGCCGGAAGCAGTCCGCGGCGTAGTCGTTCGGCGCCTCCAGCACGACATAGACGCCCCAGCGCAGATCGCGAAATACCGGACGCCCGTCCCGCTCCAGCGATGAGACCACCTCGACCATGCCGGAGCGCTCGAGCACGCCGCCGCGGTCGCGAGGCCGCAGCACATGCGGCAGGTCGTCGACACCGCAGGGTGGAAACAGCAGTCCGTTCGTGGGCACGTCGAGCCCCGTCGCGTTGGCGATCGCGGCCATCTCGATCGCCGACTTGGTGCCGTCGAGGAAGGAATTGAACATCTGCGGGTTCATCCCGGCCGACTGCGCCTCGCCGGCGGTGAGGCCGTAATGTTGCCAGACGCCGTCCGGCGTGACGTCGTGATAGGCCGGCAGATACTTCGTGCCCTTGCCTGCGGCGACGACATGGAAGCCGGTCGCACGCGCCCAGTCGACGAGCTCGGCTGTCAATGCCGGCTGGTCGCCATAGGCGAGTGAGTAGACAACGCCGGCCCTGCGCGCCTCGTCGGCCAGCAACGGCCCCGCCAGAACGTCAGCCTCGACATTGACCATCACGATGTGCTTGCCGGCCCTGATGGCCGCCTGCGCGTGGCGGATGCCCGCGGCCGGACTGCCGGTCGCTTCGACGACGACATCAATGGTGTCAGCAAGCGCTTTTGCGCCGTCGGGACTGAACGCGGTGCGTTCGATCCGCTCGGCGCTCCAGCCGACGGTGCGGCAGGCGTCCCGCGCGCGCCCCGGATCGAGGTCGACGATGACGGGCACCTCGAGCCCCGCCACGTGCGGCACCTGCGACAGGAACATCGAGCCGAACTTGCCGGCGCCGATCAACGCGACGCGCACGGGCTTGCCGGCGGCGGCGCGGGCTTGGAGGAGGGCGTGGAGGTTCATTGTATTGTCCGGTTTCCAGATTGTCGCGCGACCTGCAACTACCACCTCCGTCGTCATGGCCGGGCTTCGTGATGGCGATATGGCTTACTCCGCCGCCTCGCGATGCGCTCGCGCGAGTTGCAGCAACACATCATCCGGCAGGGTTTCGATCGGCGTGAAGTCGCGATGCGCGATGTACTCCGGGCGCGTCGGGGTGCGGATGTGGTTCGAGACGGCGTTCAGCGTGAGATACACGATCTTGCGCGGGTAGGGCGTGATGTTGCCGGCGGAGCCGTGCACAAGATTGCCGTGGAACATCAGCATGCCGCCGGGCTTTCCGGTTGGCGCGACGATGCCGCCTTCCGCGACCAGCCGCGTCACCGTGGCCTCGTCCAAGGTCCACAACGGATAGGACGTGGTCGCGAGATCATGCGAGGCCTCGAGATCGCCGGCATGCTGGCTGCGCGGCACCAGCATCAAGGGGCCGTTGATCGGCATCACCTCGTCGAGGAAGATCGCGATGTTCATCGCGCGCGGCTCCGGCATGCCGTCGTCGCGCTTCCAGGTGCCGTAGTCCTGGTGCCATTGCCAGACATCGCCGGTGAAGGCCGATTTGGCGTTGATCTTGAACTGATGCATGTAGAGTTTCTCGCCGAAGATCTGCTCGATCGGCTCGATCATGCGCGGATGCGCGGCCAGCACGCGGAAGGCGTCGTTGTAGAGGTGGGCGGCAAACGCCGTGCGCGGCGCGCCGCTCTTCTCGCGCCAGACCTCGGGCCTGTCGGCGGCATAGATCGCCTCCGCCTCGCGGGCGAGGAACGCGGTCTCCTCCGGGCTGAACAGCTCGGGCAGGAACAGCCAGCCCTCGCGATTGAAGAATGCAATCTGCTCCGGCGTCAGCTTCATGGCCTTCTCCCTCGCCTTGGTTTCCTCGGATGAGGCGCCCGCTCTTTGCGCCGGGCTGCCCCTGTGCCGTGCTCCCATCCTTTCGGCCTGCCGATGGGCATCACGGCGCTTCCGCTGTCGACATTGGCAGAATCCGGGTGGATCGCAACATTCTCCAAGCCTAATTTGACTGGCAGATGATACGGGGAAGAGCGGCGATGGAGTCCGTCATGTCAGAGCACAGCTTTGCGATTTTCGAAACCGCGATCGGCCCTTGCGCGATCGCATGGGGAGCGCGCGGCATCAATGCGGTGCAACTGCCGATGGGCGGCGTCGCGCAGATCCGCATCCGGATGCAGCAGCGTTACGACGGCATCGGCGAGGCCGACCCGCCGCCGCATGTGCGGCGCACCATCACGCGGATCACGGCGCTGCTTGCCGGAGAGCCGGATGATCTCAGCGATGTCGACCTCGATCTCGACGACGTCAGCGCGTTCCAGCGCGGCGTCTACGAGATTGCGCGCCGGATCCCGCCGGGCCGGACCCTGACCTACGGCGATATCGCCAAGCAGCTCGGCGGAGTCGAGCTGTCACGCGAGGTCGGCCAGGCACTGGGGCGCAACCCGTGCCCGATCGTGGTGCCCTGCCATCGCGTGCTCGCGGCCGGCAACAAGCCCGGCGGCTTCTCCGCCAACGGCGGTGTGGAGACCAAGCTGAAGATGCTGGCGATCGAAGGCGCCGCCGTGAACTATACGCCGAGCCTGTTCGATTGATGCGAAAGCGCGCGGCGGACGCCAGGCTCGGGCGTCAGACCGCCTCGCAGGCGAAGGCACTGCCCTTGCGCCTGATGCGGCCGACCGAGGGCGACGGGAAATGCGCCGTGCAGCACAGCGTCGCGGTGTCGCAATAACGCTCCAGGAACGTTCGTCGTGTGACAGCCGCCTGTTTCGGGTCGACGTCGAACTTCGGTGACAGTTCGGGAAGCCCGAGCTGCAACGGCGTGTGGATCAGGTCGCCGCCGAACACCGCGTCGTCTCGGCCCTTGCCCACGGCGATTGCGACATGGCCGGGCGTATGCCCCGGCGTCGGCAGCAGGCGGATATGATCGCCGATCGAGAATTCGTCGCCGACGATGTCGGCGCGCTTGGCCTCGACCACCGGCAGCACGCTGTCGGCGAATGGAGGCACCTCGGCCTTGGCGTTCTGCGCCACCCAGTAGTCATATTCGCGCTGCGCGAAGACGTAGCGCGCATTCGGAAAGGTCGGCACCCAGCGGCCATTGTCGAGCCGCGTGTTCCAGCCGACATGATCGGTGTGCAGATGGGTGCACATCACGACGTCGATGTCGTCGACCGAGACGCCGGCGGCTGCGAGCGCCCGCATATAGCTGTCGTCGCTCTTCATGTTCCAGACCGGCCGCGCGCGCGGCTTGTCGTTGCCGATGCAGCTGTCGATCAGGATGGTGTGATGAGGCGTCCTCACCACGTAGGACTGAAAGCATAGGATCAGCGTGTCCTGCGCATCGAGCGCGCCGGCCGCCTGCAGCGCGCTGCGCTCTGCCGCCAGCATCTCCGGCGTCAGCTCCGGAAACATCTCGCGCGCCGGCAGGAACGTGGTTTCCTGCTCGATGATGCGATGAATGGTCGTGTCTGCAACCGAGAATGTCAGCGTCACGGCAGCTCCTGTTCGGGGATCAAGCCGCCGGCGGCACCGAGATCTTCACCGATTCGCGTTCGAGCATCTTGTTATGGAACGCGTCGAGCGCCGGAAACGCCTTCCGCCAGCCGCAATCGGCGAAGCGGAAATCGGCATAGCCGAGCACGCAGACGAGGCCGATCGCGGCGACGTCGAACGGGCGCGTCATCAGGTCGCTCTGCGCATTGAAGCGCGCCATGCCCATCCAGGCTCTGTTCCAGTGGTCGTCGGACCAGGCCTGCCAGCGCATTCCCTCCGGGCGCACCAAGGCCTCGTAGCGGCACAGCAGCATGGAATCGAGCATGCCCTGCAGCATCGAATGCTCGCTCTTGACCTTCCAGCGCGACGGGCCGGAGGCGGGGATCAGCTTGTTGCCGCCGGCGAGCTCGTCGAGATATTCGACGATCACGTAGGAATCCAGGATGACGTCGCCATTGTCGAGGATCAGCACCGGCAGCTTCTTGAGCGGCGTGATCTTCGAATATTCCTCATTGGCCTGACCCGGCACCACGGCCGCAGGCACGAACTCGATTTGATCGATCAGTCCGAGCTCGATGGCGGCGATGCGCACCTTGCGGGCGAACGGCGAGGCGGGCGAAAAGGTGAGTTTCATCGGCGTCTTCCTGTTGGCTCGATGCGGATTGTTATCCGTCATTGCGAGGAGCGAAGCGACGAAGCAATCCAGAGCCGCGCGTGACGCCCTGGATTGCTTCGCTTCGCTCGCAATGACGGTGAGGTGACGTTACGCCTCGATGATCTCCTGGCGCTGCTCGCCGAGGCGCTCGATGCCGAGCGTGACGACGTCGCCGACGTTGAGGAAGGTCGGCGGCTTCATTCCCATGCCGACGCCGGGAGGCGTGCCGGTGGTGACGATGTCGCCGGGCAGCAGCGTCATGAACTGCGAGACGTAGGAGATGCACTTGGCCATCGAGAAGATCATCGTCGCGGTGGTGCCGGTCTGGCGGCGCTGGCCGTTGACGTCGAGCCACATCGACAGGTTCTGCACGTCCGGAATCTCGTCCTTGGTGACGAGCCACGGGCCGACCGGACCGAACGTGTCGTGCGACTTGCCCTTGGTCCACTGGCCCAGGCGCTCGATCTGGAAGTTGCGCTCGGAGACGTCGTTGCAGACGGTGTAGCCGGCGACGTGGTTGAGCGCCTCGGCCTCCGAGACGTATTTGGCGCGGGTGCCGATGATCGCGGCGATCTCGACCTCCCAGTCGAGCTTGGTGGAGCCGCGCGGCTTCTCGACCTGGTCATAGGGACCGCACAGCGCGGTGTTGGCCTTCAGGAAGAAGATCGGCTCGGCCGGGATCGGGTTGCCGGTCTCCTTGGCGTGGTCGGAGTAGTTGAGGCCGATCGCGACGAATTTCGAGATGCCGGTCACGGGGGCGCCGAGCCGCGGCTTGCCGGCGACGGCGGGCAGGGAGGCCGGATCGAGCGCGGCGAGCTTCTTCAGGGACTCCGGCGCATAGGCCGCACCGTCGAGGTCCTTCACATGCGCGGACAGGTCGCGCAGCTGGCCGGATGCATCGATCAGGCCCGGCTTTTCCGCGCCCTTCTCGCCGTAGCGAACAAGCTTCATTGGTTTCTCTCCCTCAATTCCTTGGTATTCCAGAGCCCTGTCATGGAGCATGGCGGGGCGAAATTCAACCTCGCGGGCTATGCGCTGCCGCGGCCCGGCACTGCCTGGAAGCGGAAGGTGGCGCCGTTGCGCCGGATATGGCCGGCATCGAAATGGCCGCCGATCACCAGCGCCTCAGTGTCGGCGAAGCGCGAGAACAGCGCCCGGCGCGTGGCGGCCGCCTGCGCCGGATCGGAATCGACCGTCGAACTCCAATCGAGATGCGCCATCTGGCAGGGATGGTGGGCGACGTCCCCGGTCAGCACGGCCTCCGCTCCCTCCGAGCGGATGTGCAGGCTGACATGACCCGGGCTGTGCCCCGGCGTCGGGATCAGCGTGATTTCGTCGGTGATCACATCCTCGCTTCCGACGAGCTCCGCGCGTCCGGCCGCGACGATCGGCTGGACGGAATCGGCGAAGGTCGCGGTCTCGTCGGCGGCCTCGCTGTGATCGCGCCAATGCTCATATTCCGCGCGGCCGAAGACATAGCGCGCATTGGGAAAGGTCGGCCCCCAGCGGCCGTCGACCAGCTTCGTATTCCAGCCGACGTGGTCGACGTGGAGATGCGTGCAGATCACCATGTCGATGCTCTCAGGCGGAAAGCCGGCCGCGCTTATCGTCTCAAGGAAGGGCATGGTCCGGTTGTTCCAGATTGGCACGCTGCGGCCCTGCTTGTCGTTGCCGAGCCCGGTGTCGACCACGATCCGTATCGTCGGTGTTTCCAGCACCAGGGTGTGGATCGACATCTTCAGCCGACCTTCATCGGTCGCAAAATCGGGCGTGAGCCAGGACAGCTCGCGGATCGTCTCGGGTGTTGCCTGCGGCAGGATGAAGCGGGTGCCGCCGACGGTCTCCAGCTCGACGAATTTGGTGATCCTGACCCGGCCGATCGTCCAAGACATGCGCGCTTCCTCGTCTTATTCTTGATGCCGGTAACGATGCCGCGCGGCTTGTTCCGGCGCAATGGATCAACTGCCCGGAACAGGCGTTGCTGCAGTCCGTCCATGAGGAGAACGCCATGCCAGAGCTGACGATATCGCCCGAGAAGGTTGCCTTCCTGATCGAAAAGGCGCGCGAGTTCGACGTCAAGGAGCAGGCGACCGATGAGGATTCCGGCTCGAATGCCGCCGATGACGACATGGTCGACGTGCTCCAGGACAGCGGCGATGATCCCGTGGTGCGCGAGATCACCGGCTTCATCAACGCGATGACCGAGGATGAGCAGACCGATCTCGTCGCCTTGATGCGGCTCGGTCGCGGCGACGGCGATATCGACGAGTGGGACGAGCTGCGCCGCGAGGCCGCCGGCCAGCGCGACCGCCACACCGCGCGCTATCTGCTGGGCGAGCCGATGCTCGGCGACCTGCTGGCCGAGGGCCTCGATGCGTTCGGCATCGACTGGACCGAAGGCCGCACCACGGCGGATTCGTCGAGCCCGAGCCAGCGCGACGAGGACGAGATCACGAAGCGGTAGGTCTTTGCAGATCAGGGCAGGTAACTACTACGCAATAGTGACCGCAGGCTTTCCAGCTAAGAGTCGAGCGCTCTCCGCGACGCCGGTGCGCTCCCTCTCCCCGTTCTTCACGGGGAGAGGGGTGGGGTGAGGGGCAGCCGCCATTGGCGCTAACTTACCATTTTGCTGCCGGAAATGGATGATTCCTCGGTCGAGTGACTGACGAATCGCTTTCGAACGCCGAATGGCTGCGCACTATCGCTCGGTTGGGCGGCGCTGACCTGCTTGAGCATGAGGCTCGGGAATTTGGGGCTTTCAAACGAGCCCGCAAGGTCGAATGTGCCGTGGATCAGCTGCGGCTGGTGCTCGCGTATTGTTGGGGGACGCGCGGGCTGCGATTGACCGCCGCATGGGCTGAGGCGATGGGACTTGCCTCATTGTCGAATGTCGCGCTTCTCAAGCGGCTACGCAACTCGGCGGATTGGCTCGAACAACTGGTCAGCCGGCTGCTCGTTGGGAGCGCAGGTGAGACCTGCCTGGCCGCGGCGAAAGGCCGACCGGTCCGTCTTGTGGATGCCACGGCGGTGGCAAAAGCCGGCCGCAATGATCG
>NZ_JBNPTK010000034.1:0-16074 GCF_051167615.1 Bradyrhizobium sp. HKCCYLS3013 | reverse complement strand
GCAGAAGAATCCACGCCATGCACCATGTCCAGTCTGTCTGAACCGGACAGCCGTGGGCTTGTCCCGGGCATCCACGTCGTCCTGCGCATGCCGAGCGACGTGGATGGCCGGGACAAGCCCGGCCATGACGACCTGGAAAGAGGCGAGCGCAGCACGCCGATCGTCAGTTCGGATTGCCCGCCGCGAGGGGACCGGGCCGCCAGAG
This sequence comes from Bradyrhizobium sp. HKCCYLS3013, assembly GCF_051167615.1. Lineage (NCBI taxonomy): Bacteria > Pseudomonadati > Pseudomonadota > Alphaproteobacteria > Hyphomicrobiales > Nitrobacteraceae > Bradyrhizobium > Bradyrhizobium sp. HKCCYLS3013. Next base: position 15,869 of record NZ_JBNPTK010000034.1, on the reverse strand, counting down.
CGGCGGGCGTGTTCGTGCTCTCGGCGACTTGCCCCCAATGAAAAAGGCCGCGCGGGGCGCGGCCTTTTTGTCGTTCGAAGCTTGGAGGCGTTGGCGGCTTACTTCGCCGCTGGCCCGATGCTCACCTTCAGCGTGCCGACGCCGTCGACGCCGCATTCGATCTTGTCGCCGGCCACCACGGCCGCGACGCCGGCGGGGGTGCCGGTCATGATGATGTCGCCGGCGGCGAGCTCGACCTGCTGGGACAGCTTCCAGATGATCTCCGGCACGTTCCAGATCAGCTCGGAGAGGTCGCCGGTCTGCCGCTCGGTGCCGTTGACCGACAGCCAGATCTTGCCCTTCGACGGATGGCCGATCTTGGCCGCGGGCACCACGGCGGAGCAAGGCGCGGAATGGTCGAAGGATTTGCCGACCTCCCAGGGGCGCTGCATCTTGCGCGAGGCGAGCTGCAGGTCGCGGCGGGTGAGGTCGATGCCGACGGCGTAGCCGTAGACGTGGTCGAGCGCCTTGTCGGTCGGAATGTTCAGGCCGCCGCTCTTCAGCGCGACCACCAGCTCGACCTCGTGATGCATGTCCTGCGTCAGCGGCGGGTAGGGGATCACGGCGCCCTCGGGCGCCAGCATGTCGGCATGCTTGGCGAAGAAGAACGGCGGGTCCCGCTCGTCATTGCCCATCTCGCGGATGTGCTCGAGATAGTTGCGGCCGACGCACCAGATGCGGCGGACCGGGAAGACACCGGCTTCGCCGACGACAGGAAGAGAGGGCTGCGGAAAGGCCGGGATGACGGTGGAGGCGCTCATGAAAGGTCTCGATGCGGTGAAATGGGCTTTTCAGGATGTCGCGGTCACGAAGTTGCGGTCATGGGGATGACGTTCGGCCCCATGTCGCGCTGTTGCAGGCGGAAGAACGAAGCATAGCGGCCGCCACGGCGCAACAGATCGTCATGCCGGCCGCGCTCGACGATTTCGCCGGCCTCGACGACGAGGATGGCGTCGGCGTTCATGATGGTGTGCAGGCGATGCGCGATGACGATGGTGGTGCGGTTCTGGCAGAGATGCTCGATCGCCTCCTGCACTTGGCGCTCGGATTCGGAATCCAGCGCCGCGGTGGCCTCGTCGAGCAGGATGATCGGGGCATTGCGGATCAGGGCGCGGGCGACCGCGATGCGCTGGCGCTGGCCGCCGGAGAGCTGGGTGCCGTGCTCGCCGACCGGCGTGTCGTAGCCGAGCGGGAAGCCCATGATGAAATCGTGCGCGCAGGCCGCCTTCGCCGCCTCGATGATCTCGGCCTCGGTGGCGCCGGGCTTGCCGAAGGCGATGTTGGCGCGGATCGAGTCGCGGAACAGATAGACGTCCTGGCCGACATAAGCGGCCTGCGCGCGCAAGCTACGGCGCGACACTTGAGAGATCGACTGGCCGTCGATCAGGATGTCGCCCGCGGTCGCCTCGTAGAACCGCAGCAGCAGCGCCAGCACCGTCGACTTGCCGCCGCCGGACGGGCCGACCAGCGCGGTGACCTTACCGGGCTCGGCGACAAAACTCATGCGGTTGAGCACCGTCTCGTTGCCGCGATAGGCGAAGGAGACGTCGCGCAGCTCGATCTTGGCGTCGCTGAGCTTCAGCGCCGGCTTGTCGTCGTCGGGCTGCTCGCTGGCGGGGCTGTCGACCACCTCGAGCAGCATGCGGGCGCCGACGAGCTGGCTGTTGAGGTCGATGTTGAGCCGCGCCAGCCGCTTCGCCGGCTCGGTCGCCATCAGGAAGGCGATCATGAACGAGAAGAACTGGCCCGGCGTGGCGTTGAGCGCGACCACCGAGTAGCCGGCATACATCAGGCAGCCGGCGACGGCGAAGCCGCCGAGCATCTCCATCAGCGGGTTGGAGCGGTTGGAGACGCGGGCCATCTTGTTGGCGTTGCGCTCGACCACGGCGATGTTCTCGTCGATCCGCGCGCGCATCGTGTCTTCGAGCGTGAACGCCTTGACGGTGCGGATGCCCTGCAGCGATTCCTGCATCGTCTCGAGGATGTCGGCGGTGCCGGTGAACTGGTTGTAGGCGAGGCCCTTGATGCGCTTGACGAGCTTGCGCAGCACCAGCATCGCCGGCGGCACCACGAGCAGGCCGAGCAGCGACATCCAGGGATCCTGCATGACCATCACGCCGATCATGGCGATCAGGGTCACGAGATCGCGCCCGATGGCGTTGATCAGCATGTTGAGGATGTCGGTGATCGACTTGGCCCCGGACGTGAGCCGCGCCAGGAACTCCGACGAATGGCGCTCGGAGAAGAAGCCGACGCTCTCGTTCATCAGCTTGGCGAACAGCTGCCGCTGATTGTTGGCGAGGATGGCGTTGGAGATCTTCGACAGGATGACGGCGTAGCCGTAGGTGGTCACGCCCTTGACGAACAGCAGCAGCACCGTGACGCCGGAGAGCACGACGATGCCCGGGATGCTCTTCTCGACATAGGCCTTGTTGATGACCTGGCCGAGAACGTAGGTCGCCGCGGCGCTCGCTCCGGCCGCCACCGCCATCAGCGCGAAGGCGGTGAGATAGCGGCGCCAGTAGGCGAGGCCCTGTTCCATCACGAGGCGGCGGATCAGGATCGCGGCGCCATAGGGATCGTCGGTGATCTTCTTCGGAAAGTCGGCCATTCTGGTCCCTGGCCGCCGGGGCAAATCGCCGGGCGGCCAAGTGTGCTTGCCCGCTCGGGGCGGCTTTTTCAAGCCCCCCGGCCTCCGGCTAAGTGCTTGATTCTAGGCCGAGGCCCGCTGCAGCGCGCCGCTGTGGCGTTCCAGGAACAGTTTCTCCTCCCAGGCCAGCGCGTGGGCGGCGATCGTCTCCAGATCGTCATAGGTCGGGGTCCAGTCGAGCAGCGCCTTCAAACGGCTGGTGTCGGCGACCATGCTCATGATGTCGCCGGGGCGGCGCGGCGCGTATTGGACGGGAATGGCGCGGCCGGAGACGCGCCGGACGGCCTCGATGGTCTCGAGCACGGAATAGCCGCGGCCGTACCCACAATTCAGCGTGACCGAGCCGCCACCGGTGCGCAGATAGGCCAGCGCGGAGCGGTGCACCTGGGCGAGATCGCAGACATGGATGAAGTCGCGGACGCAGGTGCCGTCGGGGGTCGGATAGTCGGTGCCGAAGATGTCGATCTTGGCGCGCTGGCCGGTGGCGACCTCCATCGCGATCTTCATCAGATGCGTCGCGCCGACGGTCGCAAGCCCGCTGCGTCCGAACGGATCGGCGCCGGCGACGTTGAAGTAGCGCAGCACCACGTAGTTGAGGTCATGCGCCGACGCCACGTCGTGCAGGATGATCTCGGCCATCAGCTTAGAGGTGCCGTAGGGCGAGGTCGGACGGGTCGGCGCGCTCTCGGGCACCGGAACCTCGTCCGGATTGCCGTAGACCGCGGCGGTCGAGGAGAACACGAAGCGGCTGACGCCGCGCGCGACTGCCGCATTCAACAGGCTGCGCGTGGTCATGGTGTTGTTGCGGTAGTAGAGCAGCGGATCGCGCACCGATTCCGGCACCACGACCGAGCCCGCCAGATGGATGATGCTGTCGACGCCGTGCTGGCTGATGACGCCGTCCACGAGATTTTCGTCGCCGGCATCGCCGATGAACAGCGGCACGCCGTCGGGCACGAAGGCGGAGAAGCCGGTCGAGAGGTTGTCGATCACCACGACGCTTTCGCCGGCTTCCGCCAGCGCGAGCACCATGTGGCTGCCGATATAGCCGGCGCCGCCGGTCACGAGCACGGTCATTGTTTGACGCGATCCCTGTTTGTTTTGCCGCAGACTAACGCCCGCGAAATGAAGGACCTGTTGCGTGCATAGCGAACTGGCGGCGATGCTTAATGTTGCGTATAGGGAACCGCTGCAATTGGAGTGAGTAGTGCAAGCCGAGTCTGTTTCTGCCGCCGATCTCGACGTCATCGTGCCCAACCTGCACCGGCGCTATTCCGGCGTGACCGCGACCAACCGGATGGTGGCGCCGAAGCTGGCGCAGCGCGTGCGCGCGGCATGGCTCGGCTCCTACGCGCCGGAGGGGATTGCGCGGATCGGAGCGGCCGATCTGTTCAAGCTGTGGGGCCGGCGGCGGCCGCTGATCTGGCACGCGCGCCGCAACGACGAGATGATCGTCGGCGTGTTGTTGCGGGCGCTAGGCTGGCCGTTGAAGCTGGTGTTCACCTCGGCCGCGCAGCGCCATCACAGCTGGATCACGCGCTGGCTGATCCGCCGCATGGACGCGATCATCGCCACCAGCGACATCTCGGCGTCCTATCTCAAACGCGAAGCGACGGTGGTGACGCACGGCGTCGACACCGAGATCTATGCGCCGCCGGTGGATCGCGCCGCGGCCTTCGCCGAGAGCGGCCTGCCGGGCAAATACGCCATCGGCTGCTTCGGCCGCGTCCGTGCACAGAAGGGCAGCGACGTGTTCGTCGCCGCCATGTGCCGGCTGCTGCCGCGCTATCCCGATTTTGCCGCCGTGCTGGTCGGCGCCGTGACGCCCGAGCAGATGCCGTTTGCGAGCGAGTTGAAGAAGCAGATCGCCGCCGCCGGCCTGGAGCAGCGCATCGTCATCACCGGCGAGCTCGACATCGCCGAGGTGCAGCGCTGGTACCAGCGCCTGACGATCTACGCCTTCACCTCGCGCAACGAAGGTTTTGGCCTGACCTTGATCGAGGCGATGGCGGCAGGCGCAGCGCTCGTCGCAGCGCGCGCCGGCGCGGCGGAGATCGTGGTGGAGGAGGGCGTCACCGGCGTGCTGGTGCCGCCGGGCGATGTCGATGCGCTGGTCGCGGCGCTGGAGCCGCTCATGCAGGATCCGGCGGCGGCGCGGGAGATGGGCGAGCGGGCGCGGCAGCGCGTAGTGGAGAGGTTCAGCCTCGAGGTCGAGGCCGACAAGATCGCCGCCGTCTATCGCGGACTGGTCTGAGCGATGATGTCGGCGACGAACGCGTCGAGGTCGCCGCCGGCGAACAGGAAGCCAGGCAGGCCGGCGGCTTCGGCCGCGGCGATGTCGGAGGCGCGATCGCCGATCACGAAGCTGCCCTCGCGCCGGATCGGCCAGTGCTGCATCAAATCGAGGATCATGCCCGGCGCCGGCTTGCGCCAGGGATGCTCGCGCAGATAGCGCTCGACCGAGCCTTCGGTGTGATAGGGGCAGTAGCGGATGTCGTCGATGACGGCCCCCTGCGCCGCGAGCTCGGCCCGCATCCAGTCGTGCAGGCTGAGAACGTCGTCCTCCGAGAACAGCCCGCGCGCCACGCCGGACTGGTTGGTGAACAGGAAGACGTGATAGCCGGAGTCGTTGAGCCGCCGGATCGCATTGGCCACATTCGGCATCCAGCGGATCCGATCGGGCGAGCCGATGTAATTGTCGTCGTGATTGATGACGCCGTCGCGGTCGAGAAACGCCGCCGGCTTGAGCTGATCGGTCGTCATCTAGCCCTCGTCCCGCATCAGCGTCGCCTCGATCACCTCGCAGATGCCATGCGCGGTGGCGAGGTGGATCTGCTGGATCAGCGGCGTGTCGTCGCTCGGCGCGACCAGCAACTCGTCGCACAATTCGCCCATCGCGAGGCCCTTGGCGCCGGTGAAGCCGACCGTGCTCAGTCCGCGCTCACGGGCCTTGCGCAGCGCGTTGAGGATGCTCGGCGACCGGCCGGAGGTCGAGATCGCCAGCAGCACGTCGCCGGGCGCGCCGAGCCCTTCGACCTGGCGGGCGAAGACGTGATCGAAGCCGTAGTCGTTGCCAATCGCGGTCAGCGCCGAGGTGTCGGTGGTCAGCGCGATCGCGGCATAAGCCGGCCGCTCCTGCTTGTAGCGGCCGACGATCTCGGCGGCGATGTGCTGCGCATCCGCCGCGCTGCCGCCGTTGCCGACGATAAGCAGCTTGTGGCCGCCGCGCAGCGCAGCGATGATAGTCGCAGCGATCCGCCCGGCGCAGGCGAGCATCGCGGCATCGTCGGCCGCGCGCTCCATGGCGGCGCGGGAGCGGGCGAGATGGCTGGCGATCGGGTCGGATGCGCGGGTCACGGTGGCGGCTCGGGTTACGTCAGGGCCGGTGTATGGGGCGCGGTGCCGCTCCGCAAGCTAGGGCGCGACCGGTATCGCCGCATCGGCAAGGACCCGCTGGGCGATGGCGGCGACGTCGGTTGCCGGAATCTCGCGCATGCAGCGGTGGTCGTTCATCCTGCAGACTGGCCGGTGGCAGGGCTGGCATGGGAGCTGGGTCCTGGTCTGGACCGTCGCCGCGAGGCCGTTCAGCGGCGCCCAATGGTACGGGCTGGTCGGGCCGAAGATGCCCATGGTCGGCGTCCCCAGCGCCGCGGCGATGTGCATGAGCCCCGAATCATTGGAGATGGCGACGCCGGCCGCGGCCATGGCCAGGATGCCGTTGCGCAGGTCGGTTCCGGTCAGGTCCCGGACGGCAGGGCCGCCGGTGGCGACGATCTCGGCGGCCAGCGCCTTCTCGCCTGGGCCGCCGACCACCCAGACGTCGAGGCCGGCCTCGCGCAGCAGCCGGGCCGCCTCGCCGTAAAAAGGCCAGCGCTTGGCGGCGCCCACCGACCCCGGAGCCAGTGCTACGGCCGGGCGGTTCCCCAGGCCATGGGCCTCGCGCCAGCGTGCGACGTCGTCCTGAGGCACCCGCAGCTGCGGGACGGGCCATTCCGGCGGCAGCGGCGCCCGGTCGGGCAGCGCCAGCGCGGCATTCTTGTCGATGAAGCGGGGGAGCGCTTTCTCGCCCCAGCGCCAGCGGTTGAGCAGGCCGAAGCGGACCTCGCCGACGAAGCCCACGCGCTCGGGGATGCCGGCGAGCGCGGGCGCCAGCGCCGATTTCCAGGTCCGCGGCATCACCAGGGCGGTCCGATAGTGGCGTTCGCGCAACATCGCAGCGAGCTGCCATTGCCGGCCGAGCGCCAGCCGGCTGCGCGGCAGGTCCCAGACGATGCCGGAGCGGACGCCGGGCATGTAATCCACCAGCGGGGCGCAGAGCGAGGTCACCAGCAGGTCGACCGGCCGGTTCGGCCAGCGCTCCTTGAGCACCCGCACCACGGTATGGCCGCGCACGAAATCGCCGATCCACATATAGGGAATGATCAGGATAGGGCTGGTGTCCGCGGTGTCCACCTCCACCTTGGTCGAATTCGAATTCATTCTTTGTCTGCCTGGCTCAGGCGCGCTGGTAGCCGCTCGGCCGCCGCACGTAAAGTGGGCCGAGCGGGCCGTCACCAAAGCGCTTACACTTTGCCGTCGCATGCGCTACGCGAGGGCCGGGGTTTTCGGGATCAGGACGGGTTGCTGAATGTTGCTGGTGACCGGCGGCGCCGGGTTTATCGGATCGAATCTGGTTGCGGCGCTGAACGATGCGGGCCGCACCGATGTCGTCGTCTGCGACACGCTCGGCAGCGAGGGCAAGTGGCGCAACCTCGCCAAGCGGCAACTGGCGGACGTCGTGCCGCCATCCGATCTGGACGCCTGGCTGAAGGGTCGCAGGCTCGAGGCCGTCCTGCACATGGGCGCGATCTCCGCGACCACGGTGGTCGACGGCGACCTGGTGATGGAGCGCAACTTCCGCAGTTCGCTGCGGCTGCTCGATTGGTGTACGGCGAACACCACGCCGTTCATCTACGCCTCGTCGGCGGCGACCTATGGCGACGGCGCGCAGGGCTTCGTCGATGATCCGTCGCTCACCGCGCTGAGGACGCTGCGGCCGATGAATCTCTACGGCTGGAGCAAGCATCTGTTCGACATGGCGGTCGCTGCGCGCGCCGAGCGCGGCGAGCGGCTGCCGCCGCAATATGCCGGGTTGAAGTTCTTCAACGTGTTCGGTCCCAACGAGTACCACAAGGGATCGATGATGAGCGTGCTGACCCGACGCTTCGACGACATCAAGGCCGGGCACACCTTGCAGCTGTTCAAGTCGCACCGCGAAGGCATCGCCGATGGCGACCAGCGCCGCGACTTCATCCATGTCGACGACGTCGTTCGCGTGATGCTGTGGCTGTTGGCTTCTCCCTCCGTGTCGGGCCTGTTCAACGTCGGCACGGGCCGGGCGCGCAGCTTCAAGGACATGATGCTCGCGGCCTATGCCACGCTCGGTGCGACGCCGCGGATCGAGTACATCGACATGCCCGAAGCGATTCGCGGCAGCTACCAGTACTTCACCCAGAGCAACGTCGACCGGCTGTTGGCCGCCGGCTACAACGGCGGCTTCACGTCGCTCGAGGATGCGGTCGCCGGTTATGTCCGAGATTATCTCGATTCCTCCGACCGCTTCCGCTAGACGATCTGGTTCCGACCATTGCACCGAGACTGCCGCTGATGTTCGACTTTGACGATCTCTCGCAAGCGATCGCCCGCCAGACGGTGCTGTGCATCGGCGACCTCATGCTGGACGAGTTCGTCTATGGCGAGGTGTCGCGGATTTCCCCCGAGGCCCCGGCGCCGGTGATCGCGGTCCAGCGCAGCGAGACCAATATCGGCGGCGCCGGCAACGTCGCGCGCAACATCGCCGCGCTCGGTGCCCGCTGCATCTTCGTCGGCCTTGTCGGGCAGGATGCGGCTGGCGGCCAGCTCGAGGCCGAGCTCGCCAGGGAAGCTGGCATCGAGAGCGTGCTGGTGCGCGATCCTTCGCGCCCGACGACGCGCAAGGTGCGCTTCGTCTCCGAACATTTCTCCACCCACATGCTGCGCGCCGACTGGGAGCGCGCCGCACCGGCGTCCGGCGAGATCGAGCAGAAGCTGATCGAGGCCATCCTGCCGCTGATCGCACGGGCCGACATCGTGCTGCTGTCCGACTACGCCAAGGGCGTGCTGACGGCGCGCGTGCTGCGCAACGTCATCGACGCGACGCGCAAGGCCGGCAAGCGCGTCATCGTCGATCCCAAGAGCGCCAATCTCGCGATCTATCGCGGCGCGAGCGTGCTGACGCCGAACCGCAAGGAGTTTTCGGAAGCGACCCGCAGCCGGGCCGAGACCGATCACGAGATCGCCGCGGCCGCGCAGGATGCGATCTATCTCGCCGACTGCGAGGCGATCCTGGTGACGCAGAGCGAGCGCGGCATGACGCTGGTCCCGCGCGAGGGCGATCCGATTCACGTGCCGGCCTATCCCGTGAAGGTGCGCGACGTCTCCGGCGCCGGCGACACGGTCGTCGCCGTGCTTGCCGCGACGCTCGCGGCGGGCGCCGCCTGGGAGGATTCGTTGCGGATGGCGAGCGCCGCGGCGGCTGTGGCCGTCAGCAAGCAGGGCACCGCCAGCGTGACGTCGGCCGAACTGCGCCGAAAGATCCTGCCGCATGCCTATCGCGCGGCCGAGGAGAAGATCATCGAGAGCGACGACGAACTCGCCGCCCGTGTCGAGGGATGGCGGGGAGAGGGCCTGCGCGTCGGCTTCACCAACGGCTGCTTCGACATTCTGCATCCCGGCCACGTCAAGGTGCTGACCGCGGCGCGCGCCGCCTGCGACCGTCTCGTGGTCGGTCTGAACAGCGATGCTTCCGTCAAGCGGCTGAAGGGCGAGAGCCGTCCCGTGCAGGACGAGCGCGCGCGCGCCGAGGTGCTGGCCGCGCTCGAGGCGGTGGATCTCGTCGCCATCTTCGCGGAGGACACGCCGCTGCGCCTGATCGAGCTGGTCCGGCCGAGCGTCCTGGTCAAGGGCGGCGACTACACGCGCGAGCAGGTGGTGGGGCACGAGGTCGTCGAGGCCGGCGGCGGTGAGGTGATCCTGATCGACATCCTGAAAGGGCACAGCACGACGGCGCTGGTCGATCGCGCCCGGAGCGAGGCGCGATGAGCACGCTGGCAGGTCATCCCGGCCCGGCGCTGCTGGCGAGCCGCTGGCGCGATCCGGCGGCGTGGCGGACGACCGTCGATGTCGTGGCCATTCTGCTGGCCGCCTCGCTGCCGTGGTCGACCTCGCTGGTATCGATCCTCGGCGTGGTCATGCTGATCACGATGCTGCCGTTTCTCGACGTCGAACGTCTGCTGCAGGTCCTGAAGCGGCCGATCTCGCTGGCGCCGATCGCGCTGTTCCTGCTGGCGCTGGTCGGAACGCTGTGGTCGGACGTGGCGTGGGGCGCGCGGTTCTACGCGGTGGGACCGGCGGCGAAGCTCCTGGTGCTGCCGGCGCTGCTCTATCATTTCCAGCGGTCGGAGCGCGGGCTGTGGGTTTTCACCGCGTTTCTCGCCTCCTGCGTGCTGATGGTCGCGATGTCGACCGCGGTCGCGTTCAATCCGGCGCTTGCGCTCAAGGCCAACGCCGATCGCGGCATCTTCGTGAAGAACTACATCGACCAGGGCCAGGAGTTCTCGCTCTGCGCCGTGGCGCTGGCCTATCCGATCGCCCAATTGCTGCGTGCTCGCCGCTTCGTGCCGGCGGGCCTGCTCACCGCGATCATGGTCGCGTTCCTCGCCAACATGATCTTCATCGTGGTGTCGCGCACCGCGCTGGTGACGATCCCGATCCTGCTCGCGGTGTTCGGGCTGATCCACTTGAAATGGCGCGCCAACCTGCTGATCGCGGCCGTTACCCTTGCGCTGGGCCTCGCGGCATGGACCGTGTCCCCGCAATTGCAGGGCAAGGTGGCGACGTTCACGAGCCAATATCAGGACTACAGGAACGATCGCGCCGTGACGTCGATCGGCGAGCGGCTCGAATTCTGGCGCAAGTCGTTGCGGTTCCTGGCCGACGCGCCGCTGATCGGACACGGCTCGGGCTCGACGCGTCACCTGTTCGAGCTGGCCGCGAGCGGGTCGCGCGACCTCTCATCGAGCCAGGTGGTCGGCAACCCGCACAACCAGACGCTCTACGTCGCGGTCCAATGGGGCGCGCTGGGGATCGTGATTCTCTACGCGATGTGGGCGGCGCATCTTCTGCTGTTCCGCGGTGACGGGCTCGTGGCCTGGATCGGGCTGCTCGTGGTGGTGCAGAACATCTTCACCTCGCTGTTCAACTCCCACATCTTCGATTTCCACGAGGGGTGGATGTATGTCATCGGCGTCGGCGTGGCCGGCGGAATGGTGCTGCAATTGCGGACGTCTGCTGACACGGTGCAAGGGACGCTCGAACCATGACGCGTCCGTCTCAACTGACCTATCGGAATATGCTGATTGCCGCGCATGACCTCCTGGTCAGCGTCGTCGCGCTGTTCGCCGCGTTCTACATCCGCTTCGAGGGCGCCAGCACCTTCTGGGAGCGGGTGCCGCTGCTCTTTCAGATCCTGCCATATTTCATCGCCTTCAGCTTCGTCGTCTTCTACTTCTCGAACCTGCTGACGACGAAATGGCGGTTCATCTCGTTGCCGGACGCGCTGAACATCGTCCGCGTCGCGACGGTGCTGACGCTGGCGCTGCTGGTGCTCGACTACATTATCGTTGCGCCCAACGTCCGCGGCACGTTCTTCTTCGGCAAGCTCACGATCATTCTCTATTGGTTCCTTGAGATCTTTGCGCTGAGCGCGCTGCGGTTCGCCTATCGCTATTTCCGCTACACGCGGGTCCGGCGGCACGCGCGGTCGGAGGACGCGGCGCCCGCGCTCCTGATCGGCCGTGCGGCCGACGCCGAGGTCGTGCTGCGCGGCATCGAGAGCGGCGCGGTCAAGCGGATCTGGCCGATCGGCATTCTCTCGCCGTCGGCCGCCGACCGCGGCCAATTGATTCGCGGCGTGCCGGTGCTGGGTGGCATCGACGACGTCGAGGATGTCGCGGCCGACTTTGCCCGGCGGGACCGGCCGATCGCGCGCGCCCTGATGATGCCGACGGCGTTCGATCCGGACTGCCATCCGGAGACCTTCCTGATGCGGGCGCGCCGGTTGCGCCTGATCGTGAGCCGCCTGCCGTCGCTGGAGAGCGGCGATGCGCCACGGCTCGCGCCGGTCGCGGTCGAGGACCTCCTGCTGCGGCCGAGTGAGAAGATCGATTACGGCCGGCTGGAAGCGCTGGTGCGCGGCAAAGCCGTCGTGGTGACCGGCGGTGGCGGCTCGATCGGCGCCGAGATCTGCCAGCGCGTCGTGGCATTCGGCGCGGCGCGGCTGCTCATTCTGGAGAATTCCGAGCCGGCGCTCTACGCGATCACCGAGGCGCTCGCGGCCGATCCCGAGGCTGCCGTCGCCGTCGAGGGGCGCATCGCCGACATCCGCGATCGCGACCGGGTGTTCGCGCTGATCGGCGATTTCAAGCCGGATCTGGTCTTCCATGCCGCCGCCTTGAAGCACGTGCCGATCCTCGAGCGCGACTGGAGCGAGGGCGTCAAGACCAACATCTTCGGCTCGATCAACGTCGCCGATGCCGCGGTGGCCTCGGGCGCCGAGGCGATGGTGATGATCTCGACCGACAAGGCGATCGAGCCGGTGTCGATGCTCGGTCTCACCAAGCGTTTCGCCGAAATGTACTGCCAGGCGCTGGACCGCCAGCTCGCCGACCGGCCGGCGGGACGGCCGCCGATGCGGCTGATCTCGGTGCGGTTCGGCAACGTGCTGGCGTCGAACGGCTCGGTGGTGCCGAAGTTCAAGGCGCAGATCGAGGCGGGCGGCCCGGTGACCGTGACGCACCCGGACATGGTGCGCTACTTCATGACCATTCGCGAGGCCTGCGATCTGGTGATCACGGCAGCCTCGCATGCGCTGGCGCCGCAGCGTCCGGATGTCTCGGTCTACGTGCTCAACATGGGGCAGCCGGTCCGCATCGTCGAGCTCGCCGAGCGCATGATCCGCCTGTCCGGCCTGCAGCCGGGGTACGACGTCGAGATCGTGTTCACGGGCATCCGGCCGGGCGAGCGCCTGAACGAGATCCTGTTTGCGAGCGAGGAGCCGCCGGTCGAGATCGGCGTCGCCGGCATCATGGCCGCCAACCCGAACGAGCCGCCGATGCCGACGCTGAAGGCCTGGATCGCGGCGCTCGATCAGGCGATCGCGCGCAATGATCCGGTGACGATCAAATCGGTGCTGAAGGATGCGGTGCCGGAGTTCGGCTCGAGCGCGGCCTGAGTCTTCAATGGCGCCGCCGCGAGAAGCGGCTCAGCACCCAGGTGACGGCGCCGAGCCCGAAGACGAGCAGGATGGCGTCGACCGTCATGGAACGCTGCGCGACCGAGATGGCTGCGAGGGTCGCAAGCACGACATTGAGGATGAACACCTCGCTGACGACGCGCGAGACGGTGAAGCCGTTATCGGTGGCCTGTTGATAGAAATGCGTGCGGTGCGCCGCCCAGAACGGCTCGCGCCGTGCCATCCGCCGCAACAGGGTGAAGGTGGCGTCGATCAGATAATACAGCGGCAGCAGCAGCGCAGCGGCGATGGAGCCCTGCCAGGCCAGATGGAGCAGGCCCCAGCCGAGCAGCAGCCCGATCGGCAGGCTGCCGACATCGCCGAGAAAGACCTTTGCGACGGGACGGTTGAAGGGCGCAAAGCCGAGCATGGCGCCACCCAGCGCCGCAGCGATGGCGGTCGCCGGCCAGGGCAGTTCACCGGAGATGCCGAACAGGACGAGCGTCGCCGTGATCGGCACCGCCTCAGCCACGGTCATCAAATCGAGCCCGTCCATGAAGTTGACGAGGTTGACGAACCACAGGCCCGCGATCAGCAGCAGCGTGCGCTCGACCGCCAGCGGGATCGGAAACAGCCTGAGATCGTCAGGCGCGGTGAATATGACGAGGCCAACGGCCAATCCCTGCAGGATCAAGCGCGGCAGCACCGGGATCGGCCTGATGTCGTCGACCAGGCCGACCAGCGCCAGCATCGGCAACGCGATGAACAGCATCAGCAGCGGTGCAAAGCCCATCGCGGAGGCAAAGGCGCCGCCGACCACGAGCGTTGCGCCGACCACGGCTATGCCGGCGCCCTGCGGCGTGGGGATCTTGTGCGACGAGCGCGCGTTGGGCCGCGCCAGTGCGTAGCGCTGCAGCACCGGGCGCAGCAGCACGATCAGCACACCGCACATCGCGGCCGCGAGCACGGCGATGGCGGCGAGGACTGCGGTGGGATGGGCGATCATCCGCGCGCGTCCGGCGCCGAGGTGAGGCGGTCATAGAGCGCCACCACCGAGCGGCCAATGATCCTGGCCGAGAGCTTGTCCTCGACCAGTTGACGGGCCGCCGTGCCGTAGCGCGCGCGCAACTCCGGCGATGTCGCCAGTTCCGCCATGGCCTGCGCCAGCGCGGCCGCGTCCTCGACCGGCACGGAGAGCCCGGTCTGGCCATGGATCGCGATCTCGCGGCAGCCCGGCGCATCGGTGGAGATCAGCGGCCGGCCACAGGCGGCAGCCTCCAGCAGGCTCACCGGAAGACCTTCGCGATGCGATGGCAGCACGGCGATGTGGCAGCGCCGCCAGAGCTCGGTGATGTCCTTGATCTGGCCGAGCAGGGTGATGCCGGGTTCGTTCCGCCAGGCCTCGACCTCCTCGGCCGAGACCGAGGCGGGATTGGCCGGATCGGGGGAGCCGGCGATCAGCAACTGGTCGCTGCGGCCCTGCTGGCGCAGCATGCGATGGGCAGTGACCAGGGCGCGCACGCCCTTGTCGGTGAGCAGCCGTCCTGCAAAACCGAAGGTGATCGGCCCGTCCGGTTCCGGCAGCGGCTGGAAGCGGTCGGTGTCGACGCCTGACCCCGGGATCAGCGTGATCTTGTCGCCGCGGACGCCCATGGCTTGAAGTGCTTCGCGATCGTCCGGATTCTGCACCAGCACGCAGCTCGGTGTCCGGTTCATGAGCCGCGGCAGCAGCCACAGCAGGCTCTGCTTGAGCAGGCGCGAGCGCCAGCTCGCCGAGGTGAAGACATAGCCGAGCCCGGTCATGGCGTTGACGACGGGCGTGGTGCGTCCGAGCGTGGCGAGCGAGCCGAGCACGCTCGATTGCAGCCCGGAATGATGCACCACGTCGGGCCTGATCGCAGCCTCGACGGCGCGGATCGCGCGGATCGTGGGCAGGGCTGATGACGGCGACAGCCCGCCGCGCCGGAACGGGATCGGATGCAGCACGAACCGCTCGGCGGCGATCGCGGCGGCGCCGGCGTTGACGTTGGTCGCGACATGCACCTCGTAGCCGGCCTCGCGCGCCGCGCGCGCCATCGGCAGGCGATGCATCAGGAAGGCGTAGTCCTCGTTGGCCACGTACAGCAGGCGGCGCGGCGAAGCGGAGCGGGGCAGGGACATCGAACTCACGGTCTTGGGCGGTCGAAGCGCCGTATAGGCCAAGAGCGGCCCTCGCGCGAGCCGTTATCTGTCCTGCGACGGGCGGAAAACCGCCCGCCGGTGCCGACGACGATGAGGGGCGGCCCTCGGAATGCCGCCCCGGTCTCAGACCAGATGAAAGCTCGACAGGTGGGACAGCAGCTCGGCCGCCGACACGTGCTGGATGGTGATGGTGTCGAGTGCCGCATCGGTGATGACGGCGTTGCCCGCCGCGTCGTCATGGATGGCGGCCTGCAGTGCGGACTGCTCCGCGAAGATGCTCTGGCTGAACACGATCTGGTCGGTGCCGGGATTGAAGTCAGAGACCGTCACCTGACCGAAATGCTCGGCGAACACGAAGGTGTCATGTCCCTGCAGCGACACCGATGAGGACGCCGCGCCGGAGATCGAGGTCCCGGAGATCAGCGTGCCGCCCTGGCCGTCGGCTGCGAAGTGAAAGCTGTCCTGGAATAGCGGACCGATGTTGCCGAAGAGGGTTCCGCTGAATGTGGAAGACGCTAGGATCAGATCGGACCCGCTCGGCGTTACAGCCTTCACGCCGACCACTGCAACACTGCTGGAGGGCAGGATTCCGATCGTGCCGTCGCCGTTCAGATCCTGGTGGAAGCTGGCTTCGAGCGACTGCAGCGTGAGATCAGTGCCTGGGGCGCTGCCAACGAGATTGCCGTTGTA
>NZ_JBNPTK010000033.1:0-23323 GCF_051167615.1 Bradyrhizobium sp. HKCCYLS3013 | reverse complement strand
CAGATCCAGCGACGGGCGGTTGGTCAGAACCGCCCGTTCGCACATTCTGGCAGGTTTCGAACACACAAGAGCGCGAAATAAGCGTGAAGACCATCGCGCAGGGAGGGCCGGGTTGATCCGGCTGAACCTGTGGTTCTCTCCCCGTGCTTTCTTTCGCACGGGGGCCACGGGTGCCAGTCGGCACCCGGCCTTCCCTGCGCCCTCTTTTTCAAGAGAGGGCCACATCGATCAGCAGAGCTCGGACAGATCCTGTCGCGAGGCCGGTGATGCTTGCCCGCCTGTTGAAAGCGAACCTTGGCTCACTCCGGCATCATCTCGCCGGAGCCGCCGAACTCGGCCGGAAAATCCTTCAGCTTCGGCAGGCCGTCCTTGATGGGCAGCACGCTCTCCGCGTAGTTCACGTGGACGCCGGGCGTGAACTTCAAGGTCGGAATGGTCGCGGCATAGACGTCGATCATGCCGAGCGGCGGATGGTCGGTCATCAGATGACCGCCGCACTTGGTGCAGTACTTGCGGTGGCTCATGTCGGTCTTGTGATAGGTGCCGATCGCCTCCGCGCCCTTGGTGACGCGCACGTTCGAAGGCTTCCACAAGGTGAAGGCGTTGACGGGGCCGGCCGACCAGGAGCGGCAGGACGAGCAGTGGCAATAACCCATCGCCTCCGGCTCGCCATCGGCCTCGAGCTCGACCGTGCCGCAGAAGCATTTGCCCTGATACAGCGTCATGACAGCGTTCTCCCTCAATCGTCTTTTTGGATGTTGGACTGCCATGCTGACACAGCTGCCCGGCGAAAGGGAATCGCAGAATGCAGGTGTTGGCACGGAACATCTGGTGCGATGCAACGGCGGGCGTCCGGCAGTGATCCGCGCGGCGGAATGTTGCGACGGCGCAATCCCACGCATGGCCCCATACGCGCGCGCCCGCTTGCCCCGGAACCGGGTGTGCCGTTAGCTCTGTCCATAACGACGAACGAGGGAGCTGACGCCGCGATGGGACCGCTTGCCGGCATCAAGGTCATCGACATGACCACCGTGCTGATGGGGCCGTATGCCGCCCAGACGCTCGGCGACTACGGCGCCGACGTGATCAAGGTGGAATCACCCGACGGCGACGTCACCCGCAAGATCGGCCCCTGGCGTCATCCCGGCATGGGGCCGGTGACCCTCAACACCAACCGCGGCAAGCGCGTGATCTGCCTCGACCTGAAGAAGCCGGCGGGACGGGAAGCCGTGCTGCGGATGGTCAAGGATGCCGACGTCCTGCTCTACAACATCCGTCCGCAGGCGATGGCACGGCTGAACCTCGGCTACGAGGTGGTCGCCGCGCTGAATCCACGGCTGGTCTATGCCGGCGTGTTCGGCTTCGGCCAGAACGGACCTTATGCGGCCAAGCCGGCCTATGACGACCTGATCCAGGGCGGGGCGGCGCTGTCGCACCTGATGGCCGTCGCCGGCGACGGCACGCCGCGCTATGTGCCGAATGCCCTGGTCGACCGCATCGTCGGCCTGACGGCGGTCGGCGCCATCTGCGCCAGCCTGGTGCATCGCGACCGCACCGGCCGCGGCCAGCGCCTGGACGTGCCGATGTTCGAGACCATGTCGGCCTTCATCATGGGCGATCACATGGGCGGTCTCACCTATGAGCCGCCGCTGGACCGCGGCGGCTACGCCCGGCATCTGTCGCAGGACCGCCGGCCCTACAAGACCGCTGACGGCCATATCTGCGTCATCGTCTACAACGACAAGCAATGGGACGCGTTCTTCGAAGCATCCGGCCGCACCGACCTGCGCGCCGATGACCGCTTCAACAGCTTTGCCCGTCGCGCCGCCAACATCGACATCGTCTATGCCGAGCTCGCGCGCATCTTCCAGACGCGCACCACGGCGGAGTGGACGGCGCTGCTGGACAAGGCGGACATTCCGGTGATGCCGATGCACGATCTCGAAAGCCTGCTGAACGATCCGCACCTCGTGGCGACCGATTTCTTTCCCGTGGTCGAACATCCGACCGAAGGCCCGATCCGCAGCACCCGCGTTTCCGCGACCTGGTCCGAGACCAAGGCCGAGCCGCAGCGTCTGGCGGCGCGGCCGAACGAGCATGGCGCGCAGATCCTGCACGAGCTTGGTTTCTCGGACGAGGAGATCGCCGCGATGATCCGCGACGGCGTGACCACGCCGGCGCCTGCCAGGGAGTGAGACGATGGATTTCGCGCTCTCCGCCAACCAGGAATCGATCCGTGATGCGGTGGCCAAAATCTGCGCGCGCTTCGACGACGCCTACTGGCTGAAGAAGGACAAGGAGGGCGGTTTTCCCGCCGACTTCCACAAGGCCTTGGCGGACGCCGGCTGGCTCGGCATCTGCATTCCCGAGGAGTATGGGGGCTCCGGTCTCGGCATCCTCGATGCCGCGATCATGATGCGGACCATCGCGGAATCGGGCGCCGGCATGTCCGGTGCCTCGGCGATCCACATGAATGTGTTCGGGCTCAATCCGGTCGTCGTGTTCGGCACCAAAGAGCAGTGCGCGCGGATGCTGCCGCGCATCGTCGATGGCAGCGAGAAGGCGTGCTTCGCCGTGACCGAGCCGAACACCGGCCTCAACACCACCCAGCTCAAGACGCGCGCCGTGCGCACGGGCGACCGTTACGTCGTCAACGGCCAGAAGGTGTGGATCTCGACCGCGCAGGTCGCCGAGAAGATCCTGCTGCTGGCACGCACCACGCCTCTGGAGGAGGTGAAGCGCCCGACCCACGGGCTCAGCCTGTTCTACACCGATTTCGATCGCAGCCGGATCAAGGTGCACGAGATCGAGAAGATGGGCCGCAAGCCGGTCGACTCCAATGAGCTGTTCTTCGAGGATTTTGAAATTCCAGTCGAGGATAGGCTGGGCGAGGAGGGCCGGGGCTTCGACTACATCCTGCACGGCATGAACCCGGAGCGAATCCTGATCGCGGCCGAAGCCGTCGGCCTCGGCCAGCTCGCGCTGTCGCGCGCGTCAGCCTATGCGCGGACGCGCAACGTGTTCAACCGCCCGATCGGCCAGAACCAGGGCATCCAGCATCCCCTGGCCAAGAACTGGATGGAGCTGGAGGCGGCCTGGCTGATGGTGCTGCAGGCCGGCTGGCAATATGACCAGGGCATGGCGTGCGGGCCAGCGGCGAACGCCGCCAAATATCTCGCTGCAGAGGCCGGCTTCCACGCCTGCGAGCAGGCGGTGATGACTCACGGCGGCTTCGGCTACGCGCGCGAGTACCACGTCGAACGTTACCTGCGCGAATCCCTGATCCCCCGCATTGCCCCAATCAGCCCGCAACTGATCCTGAGCTTCATCGCCGAAAAGGTCCTCGGCCTGCCGAAATCGTATTGAGGATGAATTGCACTGAGATGGCGAACGCAGGCGTGATGGACGCACAATGCCAGCATTCCCTCCCCCCTTGTGGGGGAGGGGCAGGGAGGGGGGTACCCCACAAAGACTCGTTGTGTGGCTACCCCCACCCCCAACCCCTCCCCGCAAGGGGGAGGGGAGCGCAGTTGTCCTCGGAGCATCGTCCTCGATCAAAAATAGACTCTGTACGTCAGACCTCGTCATTCCGGGGCGCGACGAAGTCGCGAACCCGGAATCTCGAGCTTGTCGTGCACGATCGTCTCTCATTTCGAGATTCCGGGTTCATCGCTGCGCGATGCCCCGGAATGACGGGGGAGCGAGTGGCACGATGACCTACATCACCGGCACCGGCCTCACCTCGTTCGGCCGTCACGACGGCCGCTCCTCGCTCGACCTGATGAGCCTGGCCGCGCAGCTTGCGCTCGACGATGCCGGGCTGACACGGCGTGACATCGACGGCATCCTGTGCGGCTATTCCACGGTGTCGCCGCACATCATGCTTGCCACCGTGTTCGCCGAGCATTTCGGCATCACGCCCTCCTATGCCCACGCCGTGCAGGTCGGCGGCGCCACCGGCCTCGCGATGGTGATGCTGGCGCATCATCTGGTCGAAGCCGGCGTCGTCAGACACATGCTCGTCGTCGCCGGCGAGAACCGCCTGACCGGGCAGAGCCGCGACGCCTCGATCCAGGCGCTGGCGCAAGTCGGCCATCCCGACTATGAGTTGCCGCTCGGGCCGACGATCCCTGCCTATTACGGCCTCGTCGCCTCGCGCTACATGCACGAATACGGCGTCACCGAACAGGATCTCGCGGAGTTCGCCGTCCTGATGCGGACGCACGCGCTGGATCATCCCGGTGCGCAATTTCACGAGTCCATCACGGTGGCCGACGTCATGGCATCGAAGCCGGTCGCGCGGCCGCTGAAGCTGCTCGACTGTTGTCCGGTCTCCGACGGCGGCGCCGCCATCATCATCAGCCGCGAGCCGACCGGAGCGACGGCGGTGCGCGTGCGCGGCTGCGCCCAGGCGCACACGCATCAGCACGTCACGGCGGCCCCGGCCCTGAGCGCGCTCGGCGCCGAGATTGCGATCGCGAAGGCGAAGGCAGCAGCGGGTGTGGACATCCAGGACGTCGACTACGCCGCCGTCTATGACAGTTTCACCATCACGCTCTGCATGCTGCTCGAGGATCTTGGCCTCGCCGGCCGCGGCGAGGCGGCGGCGCGGGTCAGGGCCGGTCATTTCCGCCGCGACGGCGCCGTGCCGCTCAACACTCATGGCGGCCTCTTGAGCTACGGCCATTGCGGCGTCGGCGGCGCCATGGCGCATCTGAGCGAAGCGCATCTGCAGATGACGGGGCGCGCCGGACCTCGCCAGGTACGCGAAGCAGAGCTGGCGCTGCTGCACGGCGATGGCGGCGTGCTGTCGTCGCATGTCAGCATGTTCTGGGAGCGTGTGCGATGAGCGAATCGGCGGACTGGACCAGGGGTGTTGCAGCGATTCGCTTTCAGCGCTGCGCGTGCTGCGCCCACCTGCAGTATTTCCGCCGCGACTTCTGCGCGGCCTGCGGCTCGCTTGCGCTGACCGACCACGCGGCGACGGGTGAAGGCACCATCTATGCGGCATCACTCGTGTGCCGCGCGGCGACGCCGGAGACGCGCGCGCACGTGCCCTACAACATCGTGCTGGTGGATATGCGCGAGGGCTTTCGCATCATGGCCCATGGCGACCACGAACTTGCGATCGGTGATCCCGTCACGGCCCGCTTCGTCACCTTCGCAGGCGGCATCGTGCCTTACTTCGGGAAAGCCAAATGATGATGGAAAACAGGGCGACGTCGGGGGAGAGGCCGACCGCGGGCGGCCGAGGCGGGACGATACGCATCACAAATTCGTCCCGACCCGGATCGCCGCGCGATTGACGCAATACTGTTACGCTACGCTCACTAACTCAAACGCAACTCAACTCGGTCGTTCGCGTGAGCAATCAAGCTCACAACCCTACCTACGGGCGATGAAGAAACTGCGACGCAGAACCTCCAGACAGCCCTTCATCGCCCGTAGAACAGGACGCTGGCGATGACGATCATGGACGTCACCGCCAGCATATGCGCGAGTGCCTCCGACGTTGCCCTCTTAGTGGCTTCCTTCATGCCGTTTCCTCCCTGGACACTGGACACGACTCTCCGTGGCGCAAATACACACGCTACGTCGGCTGGAATTTTACTCGGAACACCCCACTTCGATGTCCGCTTTGCGAGTCCCCACTCGGCGTTCATCGACGGTTCAGAACATCGTCGGGTAATGCGGCGCGAATTGGGCTCGCTTATGGTTGTCCTGCGACCGAGTCCCGGTAACGTTTGGGCGAGCCCGTACAAATACGAGTGATGAAAGATGTCGACCGGAAGCTACTAACTGCTGTGAATTACAACCTTGAGTATTTGTTCGCTTCGGCCGCGTGCGACACGTCGATGACGAAGGCCGATGCAGCGAAATCAGTCTGCCGCGAGCAGGTTGAGCCGCGCATTGGCGATTGTCAGACGCTCGGCCAGCAGTTGCGCGAGATTGCGCATGATGCGCTCGCCGGCTTTTGGATGTCGCACGCGGAAACGTTCGAAATCCACCAGCGAGATCTCGAAGGCGGTGGCGGAGAAATCAGCGACGACGTCGGCGGAGCGCACGGGCTCAAGCAACGCCATCTCGCCGAAGCATTGCCCTGCCGTCAGCGTCGCCAACCGGATGCCGTCGGGCAGGGTGACGTGGACGACGCCGGAGCGCAGGAAGAACAGCGAGGCCGCCGCATCGCCGGCCGCCAGGATGCGTTCGCCCTGCTGATAGTGCCGGATGGTTGCCAGCGCCGCGAGCTCGTGGCGCTCGTCTTCGGTGATCCCCGCAAGCAGCGGCTGCTCGGCGAGCTCGGTGGTTTCGAGGAAGTCGATCGCCCCGCCATAGCGATAGACGATCTGGTCCTCGGCCCATTCGATCGCGGTGTCGAGCAGGTAGAAGTCGCGCACGTTCTTGATGTCGCCGGTGCGGGCCGCGATCTCCTGCCATTCCGGCGAGCTGCGGCGGATGCCCGACAGCACGACGGTGACGTGAAAGTCGGCCAGCTCGTGAAACAGCTCGGAGAGCAGGCGCAGGCCGGCTTGCGTCATCGCGGTGACGCGATGGAGGTCGACGATGACGAATTGCGGCCGCGTGCCCGCCGCAAGCTGGCGCGAGACGTAGTCGACGTTGGAGAGGGACAGCGTGCCGACCAGCTCAAGCACGCGCACCGCGTCGGGATGTGCGGCGAGGATGGTGCGCTCCTGGGCGCGGCGGCTGCGCCGCGACGGGCTGGCGCCGATGTCGTAGTCGGCGATGATCGTGGTGCGCGCATCGTCGGAGCGGTTGAGCATGTGCAGGCCGTAATGCGCCGACAGCGCCTCGCAGACCTTGATGCCGCGCACGCTGTTGCCGTGGCCGTCGAGCCGCGGCGAATAGCTGCCGAGGCCGAGCCGCGCCGGCAGGCTTGCCAGGATGCCGCCGCCGACGCCGCTCTTGGCGGGAATGCCGACGCGGTAGATCCACTCGCCGGCGAAGTCATACATGCCCGAGGAGGTCATTACCGACAGCGTGCGCGACACCGCATAGGGCGTCACCACCTGCTCGCCGGTGACCGGATTGACGCCGCGATTGGCGAGCGTCGCCGCCATGATCGCGCAGTCGCGCGCGGTGACGAGCACGGCGCATTGTCGGAAGTAGACCGCGAGCACCTCGTCGACAGGCTCCCTGATGACCTCCGACGTCCGCAGCAGATAGGCGATCGCGCGGTTGCGATCGCCGGTGGCGGCTTCCGATGCGAACACCGCGTCGTCGACATCGAGCTCGCGGCCTGCGAAGCGGCCGAGCGCGTCGCGGATGGTATCGAAGGCGTCGTCGTGCCGTGCCTTGCGGATCAGGCCGCTGCAGGCGATCGCGCCGGCATTGACCATCGGATTGAACGGATGGTTCTGCGCATTGAGCCGGATCGAATTGAAGGGATCGCCCGACGGCTCGACCCCGATCACGCGCTCGACCTCGTCGGAGCCGAGCGTATCGAGCGCGAGCGCAAACACGAACGGCTTCGACATCGACTGGATCGTGAACGGCACACGGCTGTCGCCGACCTCGTAGATGTGGCCGTCGAGCGTGGCGAGGCTGATGCCGAAATGCGACGGGTCGGCCTTGCCGAGCTCGGGGATGTAGTTCGCGACGGCGCCGTCATGATCGGGCCAGAAGTCGGCATGGCATGCGGACAGGAAGCGCTGCAGCGGCGGCATAGCGGCCGTCGCCCAATGCTGAGGATTTCTGATCGGCGTCGGGTGGGTGGTCATCGGAAGCTCGGCGGGAACAAGGTCTCGCGCCGGTTATGTCGCAGCCGCGAGGGCGCAGCCAGCCCACACTTGTCGCAAGGCTGGTCAAATGTTGCCGCTGCCCACCGTTTGAGCGGGCTCGCGGGCGTGATGACCGCCCGGTGTTGCCATGCGCAGGAGGGGATGCCGATCGAAAGCCAGCGCTCCGGTACCGCCATTTGGAACCGGCGATGATCGTTACTCCCGCATCCCGCTGCCGATTGTGCGAGGGCGTCGAGTCTTGTGCCAACACGCTGAAGAACGGTGGCTTTTAGAGACGGTCTACTGTTGTGACGGCAAAATGGCTGGGCTAGCTTGTTCGATAAGCGGAATATCATTCCGCATGACGGAATTGGTGGGAAACGGATGGGACGACGGTCTGAGCGATTGAGCAGGGGCAGCATGCTGCCCGGAGATCTCGCCGGCGAGGGCGAGGTCATTCAGGTGGTGTCGCGGGCGTTCGACGTGCTTCGCTGTTTCGAAGGGCACGAGGCGCGGCTCGGCAACCTCGAAATCTCCAACCGCTGCGGTCTGCCGCGGTCGACGGTGTCGCGGCTCACGCACACGCTGACCCGCATGGGCCAGCTGGTCTACCTGCCGCGCGATCAGAAATACCGCATCGGCCCGAGCGCGGTGGCGATGAGCACGTCGATGACCCGCGGCTTGCAGTTGCGCAATCTGATCCGGCAGCGGCTGCAGGACGTCGCCGAGCAGTTGCCCGGAACGGTCGGCTTCGTGATTCCCGACCGCTTCCACCTCGTCTATCTCGAGTTCGGCCGCGCCGCCAACGCGCTCGGCCTGCATGAGACCACCGGCAGCCGCATCTCGATGGCCTCGACCGCGGCCGGGCATGCCTATGTCGCCGCGCTCGAGCCGGAGGTCGGCGACGCCTTGCTGGCCGAGATGGAGCGCGAGATGCCGGACGCGGCCAAGCTGCTGCGGCCACGCCTCGAGCACAACAGGCAGTTTCTCAAGGAGCACGGCTACGTCGTGGCCTGCGGCCTGTGGAGTGCTCACATCAACGGCGTCGCGCTGCCGCTGTGGTCGCCGCAATACCAGACCTATGTCGTGCTCACGATCGGGCTGTTGTCGGCGATGTACGACGAGCAGCGGCTGCACGACGAGGTCGCCCAGCCGATGCGCGAGCTGGGCCGCAGCATCGCGGCGCTATTGCAGGGCGCCGAAGCCGACGTCTTCAACAACCGGATGGACAGAAAACCGCTCCAGGTGAACGCGAAGACCAACCATAAGAACAAGACCATCACCGGGGCAGGGGGAACGAATGAGTTGGCAGCCGGAGCTCGAGGAACTGGCCCGGCGCGAAGCCTTCGCGCGGGAGATGGGCGGGCCTGACAAGGTCAAGCGTCAGCACGACCAGGGCCGCCTCACCGTTCGCGAGCGCATCGACGGGGTCGTCGATCCCGGCAGCTTTCACGAGATCGGCGCGGTCGCCGGCCTCGGCGAGTATGACGAGCAGGGCGAGCTCAAGCACGTCACGCCTGCGAATTGCGTGTTCGGGCGCGCGCGCGTCGACGGCCGCACCGTGGTCGTGGTCGGTGACGATTTCACCGTGCGCGGCGGCTCGGCCGATGCGTCGATCGCCGCCAAGCCGCTGATGGCGGAGGAGATGGCGCACGACTTCCGTCTGCCGATCATCCGCATCATCGAAGGCTCCGGCGGCGGCGGCTCGGTCAAGACCATCGAGACCAAGGGCGCGGCGAACCTGCCTGGCGGCATCGGCGGCAATCGCTGGTACCGCTACACGACCGAGAACATGTCGCTGGTCCCGGTGGTCGCGCTCGGCCTCGGCTCGGTTGCCGGCCTGGGCGCAGCGCGACTCGCGGCGAGCCACTACTCCGTCATGACCAGGCAGTCGGCGATGTTCGTCGCCGGTCCGCCGGTGGTGAAGCGGCTGGGCCAGGACCTTGGCAAGATGGAGCTCGGCGGCGCCGACATCCAGACCAAGGCGGGCGGCGTCGACCACGCGGTCGACACCGAGGCGGAAGCGTTCGCCTGCGCGCGCCGCTTCCTGTCCTATTTGCCGTCGTCGGTCCATGAGCTGCCGCCGACCTTGCCCTGCACCGACGATCCGCAGCGCACGGACGATCAGTTGATCAGCGCCGTGCCGCGGGATCGCCGCCGCGTCTACAAGATGCGCCCGATCATCGAGTCCGTCGTCGACAACGGCTCGTTCTTCGAGGTGTCACAGAATTACGGCCGCCCGCTCATCGTCGGCCTCGCCCGGCTCGAAGGCCGTGCGGTGATGGTGCTGGCGAGCGATCCTTATCACTACGGCGGCTCATGGACCGCTGACGCCTGCCAGAAGGTGATCCGCTGGGTCGACTTCGCCGAGACCTTCCATCTGCCGATCGTCTACCTGATGGACTGCCCGGGCTTCATGGTCGGTTTGGAGGCGGAGAAGGCGGCGACCATCCGCCACGGCGTGCGCGCGATGGCCGCGGTCAACCAGTCGACGGTGCCGTGGTGCACGGTGATCGTGCGCAACAACTTCGGCGTCGCCGGCGTCGTGCATCAGCCGGCCGATCGCTTCTCGATCCGCTATGCCTGGCCGTCGGCCCATTGGGGCTCGCTGCCGCTCGAGGGTGGCATCGAGGCGGCCTATCGCGCCGAGATCGATGCCGCGCCTGATCCGAAGGCGAAGCTGAAGGAGATCGAGGAGCGGCTGACCAAGCTGCGCTCGCCGTTCCGCTCCGCCGAGAAGTTCTGGGTCGAGGAGATCATCGACCCCCGCAAGACGCGCGCGCTGCTGTGTGAGTTCGCGCGTCTCGCCGAGCCGCTGCGCACGCCGGGGCCGCCGACGGCGATGACGACGCGGCCGTGAGCTCACGCCGCGGCAGGCTTGGCCTGCCGCGCGATCGCGAGCGCGAGCAGGGCTGCGACGATGCAGAGCGCGCCGGCGGTGAAGAATGCCGGAAGATAGCTCTGCAACAGCGTGCGCGACAGGCCCGCGCCGAATGCGGCGGTGCCGGCGCCGAGCTGATGTCCGGCGAACACCCAGCCGAACACCAGGTTGGCCCGCTCGGGCCCAAACCGCTGCGCAGTCAGCCGCACCGTCGGCGGCACGGTGGCGATCCAGTCGAGGCCGTAGAACATCGCGAACAGCGACAGGCCATAGAACGAGAAGTCGGTGAACGGCAGGAACAGCAGCGAGAGGCCGCGCAGGCCATAGTACCAGAACAGCAGCCAGCGATTGTCGTACCGGTCCGACAGCCAGCCCGACACGATCGTGCCGACGAAGTCGAACATGCCCATCGCGGCAAGCAGACTGGCGGCCTGGACCTGCGGGATGCCGAAGTCGAGGCACATCGGGATCAGGTGCACCTGGACGAGGCCGTTGGTCGAGGCGCCGCAGATGAAGAAGGTCGCAAACAGCATCCAGAACACGGGCGCGCGCGCCGCGTCGCGGAGGGTGCCGAGCGCAGCCGTCAGGATCGGCGTCGTGACGAGCGCGGGCGTTGCGATCGGCTCGGTGCCCTTGTCGCCGTACGGGCGCAGGCCAAGGTCGCTCGGCCGGTCGCGCATCAAGAGCAGCACGGCGGTCGCGGACACGCCGAGCGCGATGCAGACGAGCGCAAGCGCGACGCGCCAGCCGAGCCGCTCGGTGAGGCTGGCGAGCAGCGGCAGGAACACCAGCTGTCCGGTGGCGACGCTGGCGGTGAGAACCCCGACCACGAGCCCACGACGCGCGACGAACCAGCGCGTGGCGATGGTCGCGCCCAGCACCAAGGCGGTCATGCCAGTGCCGATGCCGATCACGACGCCCCACAGCAGCACGAGGTGCCAGACCTGGCTCATCGCCAACGACGAAAGCAGCGCAGTGACCACGATCAGTTGGGCCAGCAACGTGATGTTGCGCAGGCCATAGCGGTTGAGCAAGGCGGCGGCGAACGGGGCCATCAGCCCGAACAGCACGAAGCGGATGGAGAGTGCCGAGGAGATCTCGGCGGTGCTCCAGCCGAACTCCTGCTGAAGGGGCACGATGAACACGCCCGGCGCCCCCACCGTGCCGGCCGACACCAGGGCCGTAAAGAATGTTACGGCCACCATGACCCAGCCATAGTGGATGTTGCGCCGTGCGAGTGCTGCCGCGAGCCGGTTCGAGATCATGTGCTTCTCAGTCCGATGAGGATTGCGCCCATTTTGCCAGGACGCGTCGACGACATAAATGGCTAAGTTCCCTCGATTCAGGACATCACGGTCGCTCGAGCGCGATCGCCGTCGCCTCGCCGCCGCCGATGCATAGCGCGGCGACACCGCGCTTCAGTCCACGGGCCTGCATCGCATGCAGCAGCGTCACGATCAGCCGCGCGCCGGTGGCGCCGATCGGATGGCCCAGTGCGCAGGCGCCGCCGTTGACGTTCAGCCGGTCGCGCGCAATGCCGAGGTCGCGCTGCGCGGCCATGGCGACGACCGCAAACGCCTCGTTGATCTCGAACAGGTCGACATCCTCGACCTGCCAGCCGACCTTGTCGAGCAGCTTCCGGATCGCCGGGATCGGCGCCGTCGTGAACCATTGCGGCTCCTGGCTGTGCGTGGCGTGGCCCTTGATCTCCGCGAGGACAGGCAGCCCGTCGCGGTCGGCACGCGATCGCGTGGCGAGCACGAGTGCCGCAGCACCATCCGCATTCGCGGAGGACGCCGCGGGCGTAATCGTGCCATCCTTGCGGAACGCCGGCTTCAGTGCCGGGATCTTCGCCGGATCGACCTTCAGCGGATGCTCGTCATTGACGACCAGGCGGGGGCCGGATTTCTCGACGATCGTGATCGGGGCGATCTCGGCCTTGAATGCCCCGCCTTCGACCGCCTTGCGCGCACGCGTCAGCGTCTCGATGGCGTAGGCATCCTGGTCGGCGCGGGTGAACTGATAGGCCTCGGCCGTGGCCTCGCCGAAATCGCCCATCGAGCGTCCGGTCTCATAGGCGTCCTCCAGGCCATCCAGCATCATGTGATCGAGGATCCGGTCGTGGCCGGCACGATAGCCGCCGCGCGCCTTGGTCAGCAGATACGGCGCGTTGCTCATGCTCTCCATGCCGCCTGATACGACGATCTCGGCGGAGCGCGCCCGAATGATGTCGTGCGCCAACATCGTCGCCTTCATGCCGGAGCCGCAGACCTTGTTGATCGTGGTGGCGCCCGTGGCGTCCGGCAGGCCGGAACCGCGCGCGGCCTGCCGTGCCGGAGCCTGGCCCTGGCCGGCCGACAGTACGTTGCCCATGAACACCTCCTGGACCGCATCGGGCGAGACGGTGGCGCGTTCGAGCGCCGATCCGATCACGTGCGCGCCGAGCTTGTTCGCACTCAGCGGTGACAATTCGCCCATGAAACGGCCCAACGGAGTGCGGGCGGCGGACAGGATCACGACGGAATCGGATGAGGCCATGACAGGCTCCCTGATAAAGGATGATGGCCATCATATAATAGCGTCTCGCAAAAGGAAACCCCGGCGATCCCTGCTGAACCATCGTGAAGCTGGCGCAAGACTGCCGGGCTCCGAGAGCCGAGACTTGGAGGAAATTGCTATCGCTTGCGGTCGATGAAATGTTGCATCAGCCGTTTCGGCTCATCGGTCAGGAACGACCGTCCGAAGGCGCCGATCGATATCTCGACCGACTCCTTCAGCGGCAGCTCCTCCCATTGCCGCAACAGGGCCTTCTGAGTCCGCAGCGCTTCGGGGCCGCAGGCGAGCAGGGATGCCACGGCCTTCTCGACCGCGATGTCGAGTTCTCCCTCGGCGGCGACGGCATCGACGAGGCCCCAGGCGAGCGCGGTCGGCGCGTCGATCGTCTCGGCGGTCATCAGCAGCCAGCGCGTGCGGCCCCAGCCGATGAGACGTGGCAACAGCGCGGCATGAATGACCGACGGGATGCCGACACGCACCTCGGGCATGCCGAACTTGGCATCATGTCCCGCGACGCGGATATCGCAGGCTGCTGCGACCTCCAATCCGCCACCCAGGCACCACCCCGGCATCCGCGCAATCACGGGGACAGGAAAATGTCGCACCGCTTCGCAGAGACCGGCAAGTCGCGCGATGAACGTTTCCGCCGACGCCTGGTCGAGCGTCGCCATCTCCTTGATGTCGGCGCCGCCGATCATGCTCTTCCCGCTTTCGCCGGCCAAAACGAGAACGCGAATGCCGGCATCGGAGGCGAGCGATTGCAGGCCGGCTTCCACGTCGAGAATCGCCGCCGAACCGAGAATGTTGAGCGGGCCGGCATTGCAGATCGTCAGCCGGACCACGCCGCGGCCGTCACGACTCACGCCGCAGTGGGAATTGAGCATGTCCATCGTCGTCCTCGTCGGGTTCCTGGGCAACAGGGGTGTGTCGGGAATAAATCAGGCCAGCGAAGTTGATTTAGATCAACTCGAATTCATCAAATAGCTGCAGCGAGCAGGACGCAGAGCTGTTATAGTATGACCGCAGACATTCAATGGGACGGCAATGCGCTACTCTCCGGAACACAAGGCGGAAACCCACGCGCGGATCGTGCGCAAGGCATCGGTGCGGCTGCGCGAGCGCGGCGCTCACGGCGTCGGGGTTGCCGACCTGATGAAGGAGGCCGGACTGACTCACGGCGGCTTCTACGCGCATTTCGATTCGCGCGAGGCGCTGGTGGTGGAGGCGTTCGGTTATGCGATCGACCGTTCGATGGAGCATTGGCGCAAGCTGCTGGACCAGTTGCCGCCGCAGAAGCGGCTTGCGGCGATCGTCGATGGCTATCTGTCCGCGGGGCATCGTGACGATGTCGGTCACGGCTGCGCGGTTCCTGCGCTCGGGGCGGAAATCGCCCGTGAGAGCGCCAAGACCCGCAAGGCTTTTGCCGCGAAGCTGGAAGAGCTGATCGACCTGTTCGCCGAGTACATCGTCGACGTTCCGGCCAGGACGGCGCGAAAGCGCGCTTCGGCGATGCTTGCGACGCTGACGGGGACGCTCGTGATGGCGCGACTGACCGGCAGCGGCGAATTGTCCGACGATATTCTGAGCTCCGGGCGCGAGGTGGCGCTGGCCGTCGCCAGTGGCGGCGGACCGGCGGGGAAATCCCCCGCGCGAACGCCCGCGAACAGGCCTGCGAAGAAGACGGCCGCCGCAAAGCGCTGATCCCTCGTGTGGGGTCGGATGCTGGACGCGGCACGCTGCACGTCGCGGGGTCTGCCGTGATCGTGCCGACCGAGCGAAGGGGCTGCATTTTCGCAGCGCCGATCAGCGCCTAGACCCTTCCCAAACGCCGCAAAGACTGCAAGATGCCGGCCAAATCGGCACTGCTTACCCTGCGGAGGATACCCCATGCGTTCGATCGGTCATTTCATTGGCGGCAAAGAGGTCAAGGGCACGTCCGGACGGACGGCCGATGTCTTCGAGCCCATGACCGGCGATGTTCAGGCCAAGGTCGCGCTGGCCTCGCGCGCCGAGCTCCGGGCCGCGGTCGAGAACGCCAAGGCTGCGCAGCCGGCCTGGGCCGCCACCAATCCGCAGCGCCGCGCGCGCGTGATGATGAAGTTTCTGGAACTCGCCCAGCGCGATTATGACCAGCTCGCCGAGTTGCTCGCGCGTGAGCACGGCAAGACCGTCCCCGATGCCAAGGGCGACATCCAGCGCGGGCTCGAGGTCGTCGAGTTCGCATGCGGCATTCCGCACCTGATGAAGGGCGAATATACCGAAGGCGCGGGCCCGGGAATCGACATTTATTCGATGCGCCAGCCGCTCGGTGTCGTTGCCGGCATCACGCCGTTCAATTTCCCGGCGATGATTCCGATGTGGAAGTTCGCCCCTGCCATCGCCTGCGGCAATGCCTTCATCCTGAAGCCCTCGGAGCGCGATCCGGGCGTGCCGATGAAGCTCGCCGAGCTGATGATCGAGGCCGGTCTGCCGCCGGGCATCCTCAACGTCATCAACGGCGACAAGGAGGCGGTCGACGCCATCCTCGAGGATCCGGACATCATGGCGATCGGCTTCGTCGGCTCGTCGCCGATCGCGCAGTACATCTATGAGCGCGCCGCCGCCCACGGCAAGCGCTGCCAGTGCTTCGGCGGCGCCAAGAATCACGCCATCATCATGCCCGACGCCGATCTCGACCAGGCCGTCGACGCGCTGATCGGAGCCGGCTACGGCTCGGCCGGCGAGCGCTGCATGGCGGTGTCGGTCGCGGTGCCCGTCGGCAAGACCACGGCGGACCGGCTGATGGATAAGCTGATCCCGCGCGTCGAAAGCCTCAAGATCGGCACATCCGTCGATCCGTCGGCCGATTTCGGCCCGCTGGTGACCCGCGAGGCGGTCGAGCGCGTCAAGAACTATGTCGAGATCGGCGTCAAGGAGGGCGCGACGCTCGCCGTCGACGGTCGCGGCTTCAAGATGCAGGGCTACGAGAACGGCTTCTACATGGGCGGCTGCCTGTTCGACAACGTCACCAAGGACATGCGGATCTACAAGGAAGAGATCTTCGGACCCGTGCTGTCGGTCGTGCGCGCCAAGGACTATGCCGAGGCGCTGGCGCTGCCGTCCGAGCATGATTACGGCAACGGCGTTGCGATCTTCACCCGGGACGGCGACGCGGCCCGCGACTTCGCGGCCAAGGTCAATGTCGGCATGGTCGGCATCAATGTGCCGATCCCGGTGCCGATCGCCTATTACACCTTCGGCGGCTGGAAGAAGTCCGGCTTCGGCGATCTCAACCAGCATGGCCCGGATTCGATCCGCTTCTACACCAAGACCAAGACGGTGACCTCGCGCTGGCCGTCCGGCGTCAAGGAAGGCGCGGAGTTCTCGATCCCGCTGATGAAGTGAGTTGAGGGTCCTTGATGGACTCTCGCCGTCGTCATTGCGAGGAGCGAAGCGACGAAGCAATCCAGACTGCCTCCGCGGGAAGATTCTGGATTGCTTCCGTCTCCGCCCAGAGGCTTCGGCGGACAAGTCGCTACGCTCGCAATGACGGAGTTCGGAGCAGCGCCAAAGCCAAACAACAAATCTAAGGAAACGCGGAGAACGAATGCAGTTCGCTCTCAATGAGGATCAGATCGCGGTGCGCGACATGGCGCGCGCCTTCGCCGCGGAGAAGATCGCCCCGCATGCGCTGCGCTGGGACGAGGAGAAGCATTTTCCGGTGGACGTGATGCGCGAGGCCGCAAGCCTTGGCATGGGCGGCATCTACATTCGCGACGATGTCGGCGGCTCCGGCCTGACCCGGCTCGACGCGGCGCTGATCTTCGAGGCGCTGGCGACCGGCTGCCCCACGGTCTCGGCCTTCATCTCGATCCACAACATGGCCTCGTGGATGATCGACACCTTCGGCACCGAGGCGCAGCGCCAGGCTTACCTGCCGAAGCTCTGCGCCATGGACCTGATCGCGAGCTATTGTCTGACCGAGCCGGGCGCTGGCTCCGATGCGGCGGCGCTACGCACGCGCGCGGTGCGGGACGGTGACGACTATGTGCTCAATGGGCAGAAGCAGTTCATCTCCGGCGCGGGCGCGACCGACATCCTGGTCGCAATGGTGCGCACGGGAGCAGACGGTCCCGGCGGCATCTCGACGCTGGTGATCGACGCCAATACCCCCGGCGTGTCGTTCGGTGCCAATGAACGCAAGATGGGCTGGAATGCGCAGCCGACCCGCGCCGTGATCTTCGAGAATGCGCGCGTGCCGGTCGCCAACCGGCTGGGCGAGGAGGGCATCGGCTTCAAGATCGCGATGGCCGGGCTCGACGGCGGCCGCCTCAACATTGCCGCGTGCTCGCTCGGTGGTGCGCAGGCGGCGCTCGACAAGACGTTGGCCTATACGAAAGAGCGCAAGGCGTTCGGCAAGCGGCTCGACGAATTCCAGGCGCTGCAGTTTCGCATCGCCGACATGGCGATCGAGCTGGAGGCGGCGCGCACCTTCGTCTGGCGTGCGGCGGCCGCGCTCGACCGCAAGGATGCTGACGCGACCATGCTGTGCGCAATGGCCAAGCGCTTCGGCACCGATGTCGGCTTCGAGGTCGCCAACCAGGCGCTGCAGCTGCATGGCGGCTACGGCTATTTGAGCGAATACGGCATCGAGAAGATCGTGCGTGACCTGCGCGTACACCAGATCCTCGAAGGCACCAATGAGATCATGCGGCTGATCGTGTCGCGCAAGCTGATCGAGGCCGCGCGATGAGCGAGGTCCTCGAAGGCGACCTGATCGTCCGCCGCGAGGGCTCGGCCGGCATCATCCGGCTGAACCGGCCGAAGGCGATCAATGCGATGACGCTGGAGATGTCGATGGGCATCGACGCCGCGCTGGATCAGTTCGAGGTCGATCCGGCCGTCGCGGTTGTCGTGCTGGAAGGCGCGGGCGAGCGGGGACTTTGCGCGGGCGGCGACATTCGCGGGCTCTATGAAAGCTCGAAGGTGAATGGCGACCTTGGCAAGGTGTTCTGGCGTCAGGAATACATCATGAACGCGCGCATCGCGGCGTTCCCAAAACCCTATGTCGCCTACATGGATGGGCTCGTGATGGGTGGTGGCGTCGGCCTGTCGGCG
The DNA here is from genome assembly GCF_051167615.1 of Bradyrhizobium sp. HKCCYLS3013. Lineage (NCBI taxonomy): Bacteria > Pseudomonadati > Pseudomonadota > Alphaproteobacteria > Hyphomicrobiales > Nitrobacteraceae > Bradyrhizobium > Bradyrhizobium sp. HKCCYLS3013. The sequence continues at coordinate 5,050 of NZ_JBNPTK010000033.1, read as the reverse complement.
CATGGCCGCCACCGCATCGTGACCGAGAAAACGAAGCTTGCGATGCCCGAGGTCGGCCTCGGCTTCTTTCCCGACGTCGGCGGCACCTGGCTGTTATCGCGCGCGCCGGGCGAACTCGGCGCCTATTTCGGCCTGACCGGGCAGACCATGAACGGGCCCGATGCGATCCATGCGCGCTTTGCCGATGCCGTCGTGCCGACTTCGAGCTGGCCGGCGCTGCGCGAGGTTCTGACCAAGGTCCGGCCGGGCACGCTGTCGATCGAGATCGATCGGCTGATCGCGGGCTTCGCAACGGACGAGACGGCCGGGCCGGTGGCTGCGCAGCAGGCCAAGATCGACGCCTGGTTTGCCCAGGACAGCATGCACGACATCTTCGCGGCGCTGGACGCGGATGGATCGGAGCTGGCGCTGGCGACGCAGAAGACGCTCAAGGAGAAGTCGCCGCGCGGCATGGTCGTGACGCTCAAGCTGCTGCGGCTGGCGCGCGGAGCGGCGTCGCTGGAGGAATGCCTGGTGCGCGAGTATCGTGCGGCACTCGAAGTGTTCCGCAGCGACGACTTTCGCGAAGGCGTCCGCGCCGCGATCATCGACAAGGACCGCAATCCCAAATGGTCGCCGCCGGATGTCGATCAGGTGACGCCGGAGATGCTGGCGCGCTATCTCGCTGAGATCGGCGCCGACGAGCTGGCATTTCCGCAAACGAGATAACAATCAGGTCGAGGGGAGAGAACGAACCATGGCAACGATCGCATTCATTGGCCTCGGCAACATGGGCGGCCCGATGGCCGCCAACCTGGTCAAGGCCGGCCACAAGGTGGTGGCATTCGATCTGGTCGAAGCCTCGCGTGCGCAGGCCAAGGCCGATGGCGCCGAGATCGCCCACAGCGCCGTCGCGGCGGCCAAAGGCGCCGACGCCGTCGTCACCATGCTACCGGCCGGCAAGCATGTGCTGGCGGTCTGGAACGAGGTCGTGCCGGCGATGTCCAAGGGCGCTGTCATCATCGACTCCTCGACCATCGACGTCGAGAGCGCGCGCGCCGCGCATGCGCTGGCCGCCAAGCACGGCATCGCCGCCGTCGATGCACCGGTGTCGGGCGGTACCGGCGGCGCCAAGGCCGCGACGCTCACCTTCATGTGCGGCGGCGAGGAGGGCGCGTTCGCCGCAGCCCAGCCGATCCTGGAGAAGATGGGCAAGAAGATCGTCCATTGCGGCGGCGCCGGCGCCGGTCAGGCGGCCAAGATCTGCAACAACATGATCCTGGGCATTTCGATGATCGCGGTCAGCGAGGCTTTTGCGCTAGGCGAAAAGCTCGGCCTGTCGCATCAAGCGCTGTTCGACGTCGCCTCGACCTCGTCGGGCCAGTGCTGGTCGCTGACGTCCTATTGCCCGGTGCCGGGCCCGGTGCCGGCCTCGCCCGCCAACAACGACTACAAGCCCGGCTTCGCGACCGCGCTGATGCTGAAGGATCTCACGCTGTCGCAGGACGCCGCCAAGGCCGCCGGCGCGGCGACGCCGCTCGGGCAGCGCGCGCAGGAGATCTACAAGGCGTTCGAGGCCGCCGGCCATGGTGGCGTCGATTTCTCCGGGATCATTCAGCACGTCCGCAAGCTCGCCGGGACCACCTGATGACGACATTCAAGGACGCACGCGCGTTTCTGCTGGCGCATCGCACCGACTACGATGCCGCGGTGAAGGGTTTTCGCTGGCCCGATCCGGTGCCCTTCAACTGGGCGCTCGACTGGTTCGATACCGAGCTTGCATCCGATCCGGAGAGCCGCGACCGCACGGCGTTATGGATCTTCGATGCCGCGCAGGACCGCCAGACCAAGCTGTCCTTTGCCGCGCTGTCGCGCCGCTCCAACCAGGTTGCGAATTTCCTGCGCGCGCAGGGGCTGAAACGCGGCGACCATCTGCTGCTGCTGCTCGGCAACGTCGTGCCGCTGTGGGAGACCATGCTGGCGGCGATGAAGCTCGGCGTCGTCGTGATCCCCGCGACCACACTGCTGACCACCGACGAGTTGCGTGATCGCCTCGAGCGCGGCCGCGCGAAAGCCGTCGTCGCCGCGCAGGATCAGGTGGCGAAGTTCGCCGAACTCGGCGCCGATGATCTCGTCCGCATCGTCGTCGGCGCGCCGGCGGCACCTGCCGGCTGGCTGCCGTTCGAGCAGGCGGCTGATACGGCCGAGGCGTTCACTCCGGATGGGCCGACGCAGCCGGATGATCCGATGCTGCTCTATTTCACCTCGGGCACCACGGCCAAGCCGAAGCTGGTGCGGCACAGCCATCGCAGCTACCCGGTCGGCCATCTCTCCACGATGTACTGGCTCGGCCTGCAGCCGGGCGACGTGCATCTCAACATCTCCTCCCCGGGCTGGGCCAAGCATGCCTGGAGCTGCTTCTTCTCGCCGTGGAATGCCGGCGCGACAGTGTTCGTCGTCAACCAGCCGCGCTTCGACGCCAAGGGGCTGCTCGCGATCATCAAACGTTGCGGCGTCACCACGCTGTGCGCGCCGCCGACGGTGTGGCGGCTGTTCATCCAGGAGCATCTCGCCGACTTCAAGGTCAGCCTGCGCGAGGCCTGCGGCGCCGGCGAGCCGCTCAATCCGGAAGTCATCGATCAGGTGCGCGCCGCCTGGGGGCTGACGATCCGCGACGGCTATGGCCAGACCGAGACCGCCGCGATCGTCGGTAACTCGCCGGGCCAGAAATTGAAGATCGGCTCGATGGGCCGGCCGCTGCCGGGCTATCGCGTCGAGGTCGCCGACATCGACGGCAATCTGGCAAGCGAGGGCGAGATCACGCTGGCGCTGTCAGGCGAGCGCCCGGCCGGGCTGATGCAGGGCTATCAGGGCGACGACGGCAAGCTGTCCGGCGCCGACGGCACGCGCTATCGCACTGGCGACGTCGTGTTCCGGGACGATGAGGGCTACCTCACCTTCGTCGGCCGCTCCGACGACGTGTTCAAATCGTCCGACTACCGCATCTCGCCGTTCGAGTTGGAGAGCGTGTTGTTGGAGCACGAGGCGGTCGCCGAGGCCGCCGTGGTGCCAAGCCCTGATCCGATCAGGCTTGCGATCCCGAAAGCCTACGTGCTGTTGACCTCCGGCGCGGAGCGCTCGCGCGCGACGGCGCTGTCGATCTTCGCGCATCTGCAGGCGCGGCTCGCGCCGTTCAAGCGGATCCGCCGGCTCGAGCTGGTCAGCGAGCTGCCGAAGACGATCTCCGGAAAAATCCGCCGCGTGCAGTTGCGCCGGCTGGAGCACGAGAACAACCGCACGGATCATCTGCGCGGCACGGAGTTCAAGGAAGAGGATTTCCCGGAGCTGAAGACCAGGCCGTCCGGGCACGAGGTGTAGGAAACGCATGAACCAGATCTGGAAGAAGCCGCCGATTTCGCTTGAAGCCTACCAGGCCATGGTCGGCCGGGAGATCGGCGTGTCGTCATGGCACGTGCTCGATCAGAAGCGCATCGACACCTATGCCGATGTCATTGAGGATCATCAGTTCATCCACGTCGATCCGGAGAAGGCCAAGGGGACGCCGTTCGGCACGACCATCGCGCACGGCTTCCTCACCATGTCGCTGCTGTCGGTGATGTCCTACGAGGTCATGCCGGCGATCGAGGGCACGGCGATGGGCGTCAACTACGGCTTCGACAAGCTGCGCTTCATCTCGCCGGTGAAATCGGGAAAACGCGTGCGCGGCCGCTTCGTGCTGGCGGAAGCCACGCTGCGCAAGCCGAAGGAGTTGCAGTCGCGCACCCATGTCACGGTCGAGATCGAGGGCGAAGACAAGCCCGCGCTGGTCGCCGACTGGATCGGGCTGATCTATCTGAGCTAACAATCTTCGTCACAACCCACCCATCGTCATCGCCGGGCGTGACCCGGCGATCCATCAAGACTGAGAGTCTTTCGAAGTGGATGGATGCCCGGGCCTTCGCCGCGCCGAAGGGGCTTCGGCCCCGCAGGCGGGTCAGGCCCGGGCATGACGACCTCACTGAAGGAAAAGATCATGGCAATCAGATTTGACGGACGCGTCGCCATCGTTACCGGCGCAGGCAATGGTCTCGGACGCGCGCATGCGCTGGGACTGGCGAGCCGCGGCGCCAAGGTCGTGGTCAATGATTTCGGCGGCGCGCGCGATGGCACCGGCGGCTCGATGACCGCTGCCGAGACGGTGGTCGAGGAGATCCGCAAGGCCGGCGGCACCGCGATGGCCGACGGCGCCGACGTCTCGAATTTCGAGCAGGTCACGGCGATGGTCGAGCGCGCCACCAAGGAGTGGGGCAGCGTCGACATCATGTGCGCCAATGCCGGCATCCTCAGAGACAAGTCGTTCGCCAAGATGGAGGTGGCGGATTTCGCCAAGGTGCTGGACGTGCATCTGGTCGGCACCTTCTACTGCTGCAAGGCGGTGTGGAACGGCATGCGCGAGCGCAACTACGGCCGCATCGTCATGACGACCTCGTCCTCCGGCCTGTTCGGCAATTTCGGCCAGGCCAATTACGGCGCGGCGAAGACCGGCATGGTCGGCCTGATGAACGTGCTGGCGGAAGAGGGCCGCAAGACCAACATCCGCGTCAACATCATCTCGCCGACCGCGGCCACGCGCATGACCGAGGAGCTGCTGCCGCCGCAGGCGCTGGAGCTGATGAAGCCGGAATCGATCACGCCTGCGGTGGAGTATCTGCTCAGCGAGGACGCGCCCACGCGCACCATCATGGGTGCGGGTGCGGGCTCGTTCGCGGTGATCAGGATCCTGGAGAGCGAGGGCATCAATCTGCCGCCGGAGGAGTGGACGCCGGACGCGGTCGCCGCGCATTTCCAAGAGATCAGCGACATGTCGAAGGCGCGAGCGCTGCAGGGTGCGTTCGAGCAGACCCAGAAGTACGTGTCGCAGGCCGCGGCACGGCTGGGGATCAAGCTGTAGGGCACGAAGCCCGCTCCACACTCACCGTCATGGCCGGGCTTGACCCACGGCTGTCCGGTTGAGGTTTTAGCATATACTAAGGCTCAGCTGGCGGTCGTCTCGGGTGAGAGACTGTGGAGG
>NZ_JBNPTK010000032.1:0-40723 GCF_051167615.1 Bradyrhizobium sp. HKCCYLS3013 | reverse complement strand
ACCACCGCGAAGCCGCGTCCGGCCTCGCCGGCGCGGGCGGCCTCGATGGTGGCGTTGAGCGCGAGCAGGTTGGTCTGGCCGGCGATCGCATTGATCAGCTCGACGACGTCGCCGATCCGCGCGGCGGCCTTGGCGAGCTCGGCGACGTTGTCGTTGGTCTTGCGCGCCTGCGCCAGCGCCTCGTTGGCGATGCGCGCGGAGTCCTGCACCTGGCGGCTGATCTCGTTGACCGATGAGCTCATCTCCTCGGCAGCCGCGGCGACCGAGTGCACGTTGGTCGAGGCTTCCTCGGACGCCTGGGTGACGACGGTGGCGAGCTCCAGCGAGCGGCCGGCGGTCGTCGTCAGCGACGAGGCCGAACGCTCCAGATCGGCCGACGCCGACGACACGATGCCGACGACCTCGCCGATCGCCATCTCGAACTCGCGCGTGAAGCGCTCGACACGCTGGCCGCGCTCGATCTTGGCCTGCGCGTCGGCCGCGGCCGCCTGCTCGGCGCGCTTCTTCTCCAGCAGCGCCTCCTTGAAGGTCTGCAGCGAGCCGGTCATCGCGGCGATCTCGTCGTCGCGATCGATCACCGGAATCGCCACGTCGTCATGGCCGGCCGCCATCTCGCCGATCAGGCCGGTCAGGGTCACGATCGGGTTGATCACGCGGCGGCGCAGCAGCAGGGTGACGAACACGAGAATGCCGGCGAGCGCCGCGACCACCGCCGTCGCCAGCGCGAGCATCAGATAGGCAGCATCGCGCGCCGCGACGGCGCGGTCGCGCGCCTCGGCGATCGCGGCGTCGCGCACGACGAAGAACTTCTGCACGGCCGGGACGACCGCCTCGGCCAGGCTGTCGGCGGTGAGTGTGTAGTTGAGATCGCCGAGCCCGGCTGCGAGGTCCTTGTCGATGATCGGAACGGCGCGCCCGAAATAGGCGTCACGGGCCTCCTTGAACGCCGCGAGCAGCCGCTCCGGATTGCCGAGCTGGTCGATGCCGGCATCCAGGCGCTCGCGGTCGGCTTCGGTGCGGCCCTGGGCGCGGTCCATTGCCGCCTTCTCGGCCGGAGCGACGGCGCGGCGGGCGCTGAGCGCCGGCGACAGCGCGGCAGCCCGGCCGCCGGCGGTCACGCGCAGGTCCTGCGCGGTGCGGGCGACGTCGAGCAGCGTCGTCAGCGACGCGTCGGCATTGGCGACGCGGTTCTGCAGCTGGTTCAGGATCGGCTCGATCGCCAGGGCGACCTGGGTGACCCCGGGGAGAAAGCTCTTAATGACGGCCGGATCGCGCGCGTTCAGCGGCGCGGTCAGCGTGGGGTCCACCTTGGCGAGGATCTCGTTCAGCTTGGACGAGGCCTGGTCCAGGCTGCGTGTGATCGCCTCGCTGTTGGAGACGTTCGCCAGCTGCGCGCGCGCCCTGGCGAAGGATGCCTCGGCCGATTGCCTGATCTTGCGCACGCCTTCGAGCTGCGCGGGCGTCGCGGGCGAATCCTGGAATATGGGCGTGATGTAGGGGGCGCGATGGCCGACCACGTCCTGCGCGTAGAGCAGCACGGCGCCGAACGCCTCGACCGTCTTGATCGCCTCGGCCTTGTTGCTGACAGCCCTGACCTGCTCGATCACGACTTGAGCAGAAGGGAGGACGGCCAAAGCCGTCACCGACAGCATGGAAATTGCGAAAAGTCGGCCGATCTTCATTATTGCCCCCGGATTGCGCGGGCTCACGCTAGGTTCCGTATGATTAAGGTTGCGCTTAATTCGACCCCCGTAGTTCCACGGAGACGTCGCGCGCCCTCGATCGGAGACACGGCACCGGACCGGACATCCCGCCCCGCTCGAAGAATGTCCTGACGCGCGGCGACGACTTGGGGTTGAGGCCAGCTCGGGAAATTTTGGACGGCCCTACAGATCGAAATTCGTCGGCAGCATCACGACGTCGCGGATGGTCATGCCGCGCGGACGGGTCAGCATGAACATGATCACCTCGGCGACCTCCGAGGGCTCCAGCAGGCTGCCGGACTCGCGCGCCTCCTTCAGCTTCTCGGCCGGCCAGTCGGCGATCAGCGCGGTGACCACCGGGCCGGGCGAGATCGCGCCGACGCGGATGCCGTGCTTGAACACCTGGCGCCGCACCGTCTGCACGAAGCAGTCGATTGCCCATTTCGACGACGCATAGACCGGCTCCCACGGCGTCGGGTAATGCGCCGCGAGCGAGCTGGTCACGATGATGTCGCCCGACCCGCGCGCGATCATGTGCGGGAGAACGTCGCGCACATTCTTCATGACGACATTGACGTTGAGGTTCAGCATGCGGTCGATCGCGTCGGTCCTGGCGTCGACGAGATCGCCGCCGAGATAGCTGCCGGCATTGGCGTGGAGGATGTCGAGCCGTCCGGCCGCATCGAGGACGCGCGGCAGAAGGGTGGCGCAATCAGCGGGATCGAGCAGGTCGATCACGACGGGGATCACGGCGTCGCCTTGGGTCTCGCGCAGCTTCGCCAGCGCCGCGGCGTCGCGATCGATCATGACGACGCGCGCGCCGGCCGCCAGCATCGCCGCGCTGCTGGCCAGGCCGATGCCCGACGCCGCGCCGGTGACCACCGCCACCTTGCCTTCGAGTTCCCTGCCCATCGTCTCCTCCTTGTCCGGCCAGACTACAGCAAACCGCGCCGCGTTGCCGCACTCCGTTGGACCCATCGCGATCCCCACGCGTTGCATCCCGGCCGCCAGCATCACCCATGAAGAGCCCGATGGAGACGATCGAAGCCTATCTCGCCCGCAAGCATCAGGAGCTGCAGCTCCTGAATTGCTGCCTGCGGAGACCGCATGCGCTGCCGGCGCCGCGCTCGGTGATGGAGGTCATCCGGCGCAAGTTTCAGCTCACGGCCGCGCTGAAGGCCGAGCACGCGCTCAGCGACTGGACCGCGACAGAGACGGCCTGGGCGGATGCGGACGATCATCGCGCCGGCCCGTTCGCCTTCAGCTACGACTATCAGCGCGCCGATCTCGACGTGCGCGGGCCGTCGTTCTACGCGGCGGGCGAGAGCCGCCATGACACCATCTACACCATCTCCGGCATGGCGGCGATCGCGGCACTGCTGCTGGCGACGCGGCCCGTTCTCGGCACGGCGGACCTCTTGATGCTGCCGGGCTCCTATGGCGAGACGCAGGAGCTGGTCGCGGCGCATGCGCGGCATCTGCGCCCGGTGACGCTGACCCGCGACCTGGCCGCCGCGCTGGCGCAGCGCTCGCCCGCGCCGCGGCTGCTGCTGATCGATTCCAGCGCGACCGCGCCGCGCTTCGAAGCCGTGCTGGGTTGCGACCGCCCGGCGATCGATCTCCTGATCTTCGACACCACCTGCTTTGCCAACGGCTCCGGCCGCATTCGCCGCGTGCTGGCCTGGACGCGGCGCTGGGACGTGCCGGTCGTGATGGTGCGCAGCCACACCAAGCTCGACTCGCTCGGCGCTGAATATGGCCGGCTCGGCTCGGTCGCTTTCGCCGATTGGAGCAAGGCCGGCGCCGCGGGCCGCATTGTGCTTCGGGCGCTGCCGGACGAGACGCGCAACGCCGTCAGGCTGCTCGGCGGCGCGGCGCTGCCGGCGCATTTCCCGCCTTACGTCGGCCTGCCGGCCTATCGCGAGCTGACCGCGCGACGCGTGGCCGCCATCCTGCGCAACAGCCGGCGGGCGCGGCGCCACTTCGCGACCACGCTGCGCGGCCTGACCGCGGAGCTCGACTTCGCGCACGGCCTCTACGTCACGCTCGCCGGTCGCGCGCCGCTCGACGAGGCCACCGCCCGGCAAGCCGCAACCGCCATGAGTGATGATCTCCGGCGCGCCGGGCTGCCGATCCGCCACGCCGGCAGCTTCGGCTTCGATTTCGCTGCGACGGAATGGTTTCACGACGCCACCACGGATCGCTACAGCGTGCGCGTCGCCGTGCCTGATCTGCCGACCGCGATCTGGGACGAGCTGACGGAGGCCATCGCCGCGTGGTGGTCCGCACATCCCGGGCGATCCGCCGCGGCGTGAGCGCTGCGCCATGGCAGGCGCGTTGCTCCCTCAACGGCAGACGATTTCGATGTCACACGCGGCACGTCGTGCTCGGCGGTCTTGGCGCCACCGCACTCAGCGCCCTGGCACCGCGCCTCGCTTTGCCGCAAGGGATTTGAAGCAAGGGATTTGGAGCGACGCCTTCGCACCGCGCGCAAGCGGCTGGACCCGCTTCGCGAGGAGGACCGACAGCCCATCCCCTCACAGCCATCCGCGCCGGCGGAACTGCCAATACAGCACGCTGCACACGGTGGCGATGAAGCCCAGTACGGCATAGTAGCCGTATTGCCATTTCAGCTCCGGCATGTGCTCGAAGTTCATGCCGTAGATGCCGGCCACCGCCGTCGGCACGGCGAGGATGGCGGCCCACGCCGCCAGCCGCCGCGCGATGTCGGTCTGTTGCGCCTGGCCGGCCATCATGCTGGCCTCGAACACGAAGGCGAGGATCTCGCGCAGGGAATCCGCATCCTCCTCGGCGCGCTTGGCGTGGTCGAGCACGTCGCGAAACAACGGCGCCATCTCGGCATCGATCGCGACGTTGTCGACATGCTCGAGCCGCTTGCAGACGTCGACCACGGGGCCGACGGCGCGGCGCAGCCGCAGCAGGTCGCGCCGCAGGCGATACAGCCGGTCGACCTCGTGGCGCGCCAGCGGCCGCTGCAGCACCACCTCCTCCAGCGTCTCGACCTCCGCCATGATGCTCTCGGTCACCGGCCGGTAGTTGTCGACGATGAAGTCGAGGATCGCATAGAGGATGTAGTCCTCGCCCTTGGCGAGCGAGCCCGGGCAGCTCTCGCAGCGCTCGCGCACCGCGCCATAGGAGGTCGAGGCGCCGTGGCGCACCGAGACCACGAAGCCGGGGCCGACGAAGATGTGGGTCTCGCCGAACACGATGTGCTCCTTGACGAGCTGCGCGGTGCGGGCGACGACGAACAGCGCATCGCCGTAGCGCTCGACCTTGGGCTGCTGATGCGCCTTCGACGCATCCTCGATCGCGAGCTCGTGCAGGCCGAACTGGTCCGCCACGCGCTGCAGGAGCGCCGCGTCGGGCTCGTGCAGCCCGATCCACACCACGTGGCCGGGCCGCTTGCTCCAGGCGCCGGCGTCCTCGATCTGAATGTCGGCGACGCGGCGGCCATTGGCATAGGCACCGGCTGCGACCACGCCCAGTTCCCGTGGCTCACCGCGGGGCTGAAGGACTGGCGCATCGGCCGGTGTCTGCACCGTGACGTGACGCATGGTTGGATCTCCGCTCTCCAGCCCGACTTTCGATGCGAGGAGTCGCCTGGTCAAGCGTCGCATCAGGTCACGCCGGTCGGGCCGTCGAGCAATTGCCTGACGCGGCGGACCAGATCGGTGCGGCGGTACGGCTTGTTGATGATCTCGAACTCGCCGATGTTGGCGTCGGCGCGCTCGACCGCGGCATCGGAATAGCCGGTCGTCAGGAGCACCTTCAATTTCGGCTGGCGCTTGCGCGCCTCGCGCGCCAGCACGGTGCCGTTCATGCCGCCGGGCATCACGAGATCGGTGAACAGCAGATCGAAGCGGACCTCCGAATCCAGCAGCTCGAGCGCGGCATGCGCATTGGCCGCGACCTCGGTGCGATAGCCGAAATCCTCCAGGATCGAGCGCGCCAGCTCGGCGACTTCATGGCGGTCCTCGACGATCAGGATGCGTTCGCTGCCGGTGCGGTCCATCGCCATCTGCGGCCGGATCGACGGCGCAGCGATCGCCTGCTCGGTCGCCGGAAACAGCAGCTGCACAGTCGTGCCCTGCCCGACCTCGCTGTAGATATAGGTGCTGCCGCCGGACTGGCGGGTGAAGCCGTAGACCATGGCGAGGCCGAGCCCGGTGCCCTTGCCCTCCTCCTTGGTGGTGAAGAACGGCTCGGCGACCCGCGCGAGAATGTGGTGCGGAATGCCGACGCCGTCGTCGGACACTTTCAGCGCGACATAGCGCCCGCCCTTGGGCACGCCGAACTGCACGATGTCCTCCTCCGCGATCTCCTTGTTCTCGGTGCGGATGGTCAACGTGCCGCCATGCGGCATCGCATCGCGTGCGTTGACGAACAGATTGAGCAGCGCGACCTCCGCCTGGGTCTGGTCGACGCGGCTGTTCCACAGGCCGGGCTGCGCCTTGACGACGATGCGCACGCTGTCACCGAGCGTGTGGCGCGCCATCTGCACCATGGTCTCGATCATGTTGTTGAGGTTGATCGGCCGGCTGTCGAGCCGCTGCTTGCGCGCGAACGACAGCAGCTGCTGGGTGAGGGTCGCGGCGCGGTTGGCGGCCGAGCGGATGTTCTCGACGGCGCGGCGGTGCCGCGGGGCAAGTTCGCTGACGGCGCCCTGCAGCGTCTCGGTGTAGCCGATGATGACCTGCAGGATGTTGTTGAAGTCGTGCGCGATGCCGCCGGTGAGCTGGCCGATCGCCTCCATCTTCTGCGACTGCACCAGCGCGCTCTCGGCATCGCGCCGGCGCGACACGTCGAGCTGCGAGCCGAAATAATACACCAGCTCGCCGTCGCGGTTGTAGACCGGGCTGACGAACAGCGCATTCCAGAACGCCGCACCGTTCTTGCGATAATTGAGGATCTCCACCGCAATGTCCTGGCGGTTGGCGATCGCGGTGCGGATCGCCGCGATGGTGTCGCGGTCGGTGTCCGGCCCCTGCAGGAAACGGCAATTGGCTCCGACGATCTCGGACAGCGCGTAGCCGGTCATCTCCAGGAACGCCCGGTTGGCGAACAGGATCGGATTGTCAGGCTGGCGCGGATCGGTGACGATCATCGGCATCCGCGTGGTCTCGACGGCCGCGAAGAAGATGTCGTGGCGCTCAGACGACAGATCGGATGCATCGCCGCTGTCGACAATCGCGCGATCGCGCTGCGGCCCGTGTTCCAACATGCTTCCTTGCTCCGCCTTCCATCGCCATGACATGCAGGGTCGCGCCGGCACCGGCGTGAGTTGTGCAACGCCTCCTTCGATATGCCGCTGGATGGGATCGGGTTCCCGCAGGCCTGCTTGCGCGCGGAATAACGGACACAGGACTCACGAAAATGCGACGCGGCGGCGCGGGAACGAATCCGGCGGATACGGAAATACCCGCGCCGAGGGGCCGCGGCCTACGTCACCGGGCAAAACAACCACGTCGACGGCGGGCTGGTGCGCAGCCGGTGAGGCGGTGCATCGCCGTCAGAACATCTCGAAATATTCGCGCTGCTCCCAGTCGGAGACCTCCGCCTGGAAGCGCTCGAGCTCGGCGTTCTTGATGAAGGTGTAGTAGTCAACGAAGGTCGAACCGAACGCCTGGCGGAAGAACGCGTCATCCTTCAGCGCATCGACGGCCTCGCGCAGCGATTTCGGCAGCAGGCTCGCCTTGGTCTCATAGGGCACATCGGCCGACGGTCCCGGCTCGAGCTTGCGGTCGATGCCGTCGAGGCCGGCTGCGATCTGCGACGCCATGTAGAGATAGGGATTGGCGGCGGGCTCGCCGATGCGGTTCTCCAGGCGCGTGGCGCGATCGCCGGGGCCGCCGAGCACGCGGATCATGACGCCTCTGTTGTCGCGGCCCCAGATGGCACGGTCCGGCGCCAGCGAATAGGCGCGGTAGCGCCGGTAGCCGTTGATCGTCGGCGTCGAAAACAGCGCCGAGGCGCGCGCATGCGCGAGCAGACCCGCCATGTAGTGGCGGCCGAGCGCGGACAGACCTTCGGCATCCTCCGTCATGAAGGCGTTGCCGCCGTCGCGCGCCACCAGCGACTGGTGCAGATGCCAGCCCGACGACATCACGTTGGGGATGCGCGGCCGGCACATGAAGGTGGCGTGATAGCCGTGGCGCTGGCAGATCTGCTTCACGGCGCTGCGGAACAGCACCATCGTATCTGCGGGCGCGAGCCCGAGCGCCGGCTGCAGCACGAATTCGCACTGGCTCGGGCCATATTCGAGCTCGATCGAGCGCAATGGCAGGCCGAGCGCGACGAGATTGGCCCTGATGATCTCGAGCGCCGGCTCCATCTGATCGAAGCGCTGCTCGGTGAGATATTGATAGCCCTGGGTCAGCAGGCTGACCGTCGGCGGCACGCCGGGCTGACCGGGCGAGCCGGCATCACCGGGCGCGAGCCTGGGATCCTCGACCTTGAAGATGTGGCACTCGACCTCGAGGCCGGCCATGAACTGATAGCCACGCTGTTCGAGCGTCGCCAATGCCGACCGGTAGAGATTGCGCGTGGCGAACGGGACCGGCGCACCGTTGGCGAAGTACAGATCACAGAGCACCCAGCCGGTGCCGGACGCCCAGGGCAGGACGCGGAACGTGGTGGGATCGGCGACCATCAGTGCATCGCTGCCGCCCTGCATCTCGGCCATGCCGAAGCCACCGCCGGCGGTGAACACCGGAAACACGGTGCGATGCGAGGTGTCCTTGGCGAGCAGGGTCGTCGTGATCGAGCAGCCGTCCTCGAGCGAGGACAACGCAGCATCGACAGTCAGCGTCTTGCCGCGCAGGATGCCGTGCTGGTCCGGGAACGAGAAGCGGATGGTGGTGAGGCCGTGCTCCTCGGCGAGGCGGCGCATGCGCACTGCGGCCTCGGCCTGCTCGGCGGTCCACAACTGATGCTTGGCGACGAAACTCAACGATGGCTCCTGATGAGGATGACTGATTGCGCAATCGAGTCCGCGGCGGTGCGGCTGGCTCGGTCCCGACCTCTCCTCGCCTGCGGCCAAGTCACCGCATGTAGAGATCGGAGTTTAGCACCCGTCTGTCTCCACGTCGTCATGGCCGGGCTTGTCCCACGGCTGTCCGGTTCAGCTTCCGCATATTGCGAGGCTCAACTGTTGTGGGTTTTTGGCAAGTTGGGGTGGCCCCGTGAGCAATTGATCGATGGGGCGGCGATGCATGAGGTTGGTGCGGACCAATCTGGCAAAGACCAAGGGGCTTTGGATTGCCTTCTGAAGGTCTTGCGCGAGGCGAAGCAAGAGGAAGGCGATCAGGGCAACGGCGATCTGGATACGAACGGCGTTCTCAGAAGTCCCGAGGAACCTGGTGATCTTGAGGGTCTGCTTGACCCAACGAAAGAACAACTCGATGGCCCAGCGGCGACGATAGAGGTCGGCGATCTCTTGAGCGCTGGCATCGAGGTCGTTCGACAGGATGCGCAGGATCTTTCCCGTTTCCAAGGTGACGCGCACTTCGCGCACCGCAGTCTGCATTGGATTGCGGCGGCTGTAGGCTTGGCGTTGTGGAAGGAAGCCGATGCGGTCGGAGAGGATGTTGCCATCCGCGATGACAGGCAACTCCTCCACGACCCGCAGCGGCGTATTGGATTTGAACCGGGTCACGATTCGACAACCGGCGGCGTCCAGTTGAGCCCACCAAGCATATTCATAATAGCCGAGATCGAAGACGTAGGTTGCTCCCGGCTCGATGGGCATCTGATGCGCTGCAGTATTGTCGTTGACGTTGGCTCCGCTGATTGCCGCATAAATCGGCCGGTCGGCGTCGGCATCATAGATCACATGCACCTTGGCACCGCAGACACCGGTAGAGAACCGTGCCCAGCCAGCGCTGGCTTCTGTCAGCCGTACGCTGGTCGAATCAATCAAATACGTCGTCTCGGCAAGCTTGCGGCGTAACCGGCGATGGGCCTGCTTCATCATGATGGCCAACAGGGCGGCAAACATCTCCGCAGGCCGATTCATATTGGCGTCCGCGAAAGTCGAGCGGCGGACAGGGCCCCCACCCAGGTGATAAAGCCGCGCGGTGTGGCTCGACAGCCCGGTGACAATCTCACGCAGACTGGAAGCCCCCGAAAGCTGACCGTACAGCAGCGCCACAAATTGGTCTTTGGTGGAAAGCCGTCGAATCCGCGCGTCCGTGCCATGCTCGTCCACAAGCGCCTCGAAGCGATGCCAGGGGACCAACTTCAGAATGTCTCGGAATACTGTATTCTGATGCGGCATGGCGGGACCTTCCTGGTGTGTCTCGAACATTTGGCGATGCTCAAGACCGCAGAAGAATCCACGCCATGCACCATGTCCAGTCTGTCTGAACCGGACAGCCGTGGGCTTGTCCCGGCCATCCACGTCGTTCGGCATCCTGAGGACGGCGTGGATGCCCGGGACGAGCCCGGGCATGACGGAGTGAATAATTGACAAGGCTGCTCGTCGCGACGGCCCCCAATCAAATGCCCGCTCACGCCAGCCATCACTCCGCAGCGCTCAGATGCGGCGCGAGACGCACGATATCGGCCGGCACCGGCGGGGCCCAGGGGGCGTTGCGGCGGCGGCGGACGTCGACTTCCATCCAGTAGGTCTCCCAGCCGCGGGTCGGGCCGATGCCGTCCATCGTCGCCGGGCCCTGCACGCTGCGGGCCCCGGCGGCATCGAGGAACAGCATCGGCGGTTCGCCGCTCGCGACCTTCTCGATCTGCTCGCGCAGCAGCCGACGATATTGGATGATCGCCTTGTCGGATTGGCCCAGATGCTCGCGGGTGCGGTCCTGGATCCGGCCCATCGACTCCACCGCCCACTGGTCGTGCACGTTGATGTCGTTGCCCATGCCGGTGTAGGTCGCGGTCGCCTGCTCCCGTGGATCGAAGCCGTAATCGTTGCTCTTGTTCTTGCGCGACCGATAGTCCGGCAGCTCATAGAGCTCGAGCCGCTGCGCCCGCATCTTCGCCCGATCCACCGGCGCGCCATAGCTGGTGAAGATCGCGTACCAGTAGCAGGTCTCGTCGTCGACCGGCACGTGCCACTGCGTGATCGTCATCTCCGTGCTCATCGGAATCACGAAGGCATGCGGGAACAGCTGATTGGTGACACGGACATGGGTGCGTTCGGCATCGATCTCACGCAGTGCGATGATGCGCAGGCCGTATTCGGTACGCTCGACATTGATGATCGGACGATCGTACTCGCGCAGCACCTTGGTCATCGGCAGCTCGCTGTCGGCGGAGGCACCGCGGAACTGCTTGCCATAAGCGGTCGACGTATCCTCGTCCTCGAAGAAGCGGTGCAGGAACGAGGCATGCGCGGGGTCGATGCCGACCTCCAGCGCCTGCAGCCAATTGCACTCGATCAGGCCCTTGAAGGCGAAGGTGTAGGCGTCGGGCGCGGTGAAGCAGTCGAGATCGGGAAACGCCGGGGCTGCACCATCGCCGAGCCAGGCCCAGAGGATGCCTCCCTTCTCGATCACGGGATAGGCGCGCTGCTTGACGTTCTTGCACAACGGCGAGCCGGCCGGTTCGGCCGGCGTCTCCCGACAATTGCCGTCAGCGTCGAACAGCCAGCCATGGAAGGCGCAACGCAACCCGCCGTTCTCCAGCCGTCCGAAGGCGAGATCTGCGCCGCGATGCGGACAATCGCGATCAAGTAGTCCGTAGCGGCCCTGCGCATCCTTGAAGAGCACGAAGTCCTGACCGAGCAGCTTCACCGCGCGCACCGGGCGCTCGCCCGCGAGCTCATCGACCAGTGCGGCCGGCTGCCAGTACATCCTCATTAGTTTACCGGCGGGCGCGCCGGGTCCGACGCGCGTGATCAGGTCGTTCTGCTCCTGGCTCATCATGATGGCCGTCTCTCCTGTTCCGTCGCAAGTCGGGCGTTGAGCGTCACGCGATCATCTAATAATGTTCGCTAGACGAACACATGTTCGCCCAGATTAGATTCGCTTTAAGTGGGGAGAAGCGCAAGTGAAAAAGCTACAACCGAAGCCGAGGGGCCAACGGACTGCAGCTTCACTGCGGCCGAAAACAACAACAGCGGATCATGTCAGGCCGATGCCGAAACTGAAGCGCACTGATGAGGAGAAGAAGCAGGCTCGGGGCGACGGTCCCGAGTTCGTGGAAGCGCTCGATCGCGGCCTGCGGGTGATACAAGCCTTCAGCCGCGAGGGCCGGCCGATGACGCTGAGCAAGGCGGCGGAACTCACCGGCCTCGCCCGCGCCACGGTGCGACGGATTCTGCTGACCCTGAAAGCCTCCGGCTTCGTCCATGGGGACGACCGGCTGTTCTCGCTGACGCCGCGCGTGCTGCTGCTGGCCTCCAGCTATCTCGCCTCCAACCAGGTCAACAGCGTGATGCAGCCGTTGATGGACAGCACGGCCGGCGAGGCCCGCGAGGTCTGCTCTCTCGCCGTCCTCGACGGCGACCAGGTCGTGTTCATCGCGCGCGCGACGCCGGCGCGCATGTTCTCCACCGGCCTCGAGATCGGCTATCGGCTGCCGGCGTTCTGCACGTCGGTCGGCCGCGTGTTGCTGAGCCGGATGCCGGACGATCAGTTGCGCCAGGCCGTCGAGCGCATGACGCTGACCGAGATGACGCCGCAGACGATCACCGACAAGGACGCGTTGATCGCGTCGGTCACGGCCGTTCGGGACGACGGCTATTCGCTCGTCGACGGCGAGGCGGAGGAGGGTTTCCGCTCGATTTCCGTGCCGATTCGCCGCTATGACGGCGGCATCATCGCCGCCGCCAACATCGGCGGCCACGTCGATCGCATCGGCGTCGACGAGATGAAGGAGCGCTTCCTGCCGCTGCTGAAGAAGCTCGCCGCCACGGCGCAGCCACTGCTCGTCTGATCCTTCGACAAGAGGCACCGGGCTCGGCTGCAGCCGTGCCGGCTCGTGCTCGCGCATTGGGCCACAGCACCTTAAGCTTCGCATCGACCTCGCTGCCGCGAGTGCCACTGTTTCATCCGGCAGCGACGTCGCCGGACGCGTCCTCGCTGCTGCCGAGCGAGCAGTCGTCTCTCGTTCCATCAACAGCGTCGGCCCGCGCTGCTCCGGCAAGAGCTAGACTTCGCGCGGATATGTTTCCTCCGGGTGCGACGATCGCTCCGATGTCATCGCCGACAGCCCGGTGCTATCAATTCATCGCCGCGACGGAACGAGAGCGCCGGGCGTCAACAGCCACGTGAAGTTACCAGCCGCTCGAACTAATCGTTGTGGTCGCAGGCCTTGCGACGCCGGGCCCCACGCCCATTACGTGATATTATCGTGACGCCCGACCTCGTTTGCCACGATTGACGATCCATCCAGGTATCATCGCGCTGCATGCGATGGTGGCATGATCCGGAGCGGAAGTAGTTAGACCCCTTCCTCGCGCGCGAATTGCGGACGACGCCACCAGATTGCCGCGAATGACGCCGTAATCACGAAAGCCAGAGGCGCCGCGGCCCAAGCAGCATCGCGTGCGCCCCGATCACAGCGATCATCCGGCTGGCCATCCACTGTCGCGAAGAGGCGCAGGATGAGCCAGGACAAGGCTGGGGACGAGGTCGTCGCCCTGGGACGCCGGGCGCGAGCCGCAGCACATCGTTGGACATTGGCCGCCTCTCGCGCGTAAATGGCATTCCGGGCGGACGACACCCGGACATGCAGGTGAACGCCGTTTCCGGGGGGAAGACCCATGACTGATGCGCTGCCGCTCGTGCTGGTGCCTGGCCTGATCTCGTCGCCCCGCATCTATGCGCCGGTGATCCCGGCGCTGTGGCGGCTCGGGCCGGTGATGGTGGCGAACCACGTCCGCGACGACAGCATGGCCGCGATCGCGCGCCGCATCCTCTCCGAGGCGCCGCCGCGCTTCGCGCTCGCGGGACATTCGATGGGCGGCTACATCGCGCTCGAGATCATGCGCCAGGCGCCGGAGCGCGTGGGTCGGCTGGCGCTGATCAACACCCAGGCGCGGCCCGACACGCCGGAGGCGAGCGCCCGCCGCCGCACCATGATCACCCGCGCCAAGGAGGGCGACTACCACGGCGTTGTCGACGAGCTGTTCTCCGGCTTCGTCCATCCGTCGCGCCAGGATGATCCGCGGCTGCGCCAGCTCGTGCACGACATGGCCGAGGAGGTCGGCGTCATCGGCTTCATCCGACAGTTGACGGCGATCATGTCGCGCCCGGATTCGCGGCCGACCTTGACCGCGATCCGCTGTCCGACCCTGGTGCTGACCAGCGACACCGACAACACCATCCCGAACAGCCTGTCGAAGGAGATGGCCGACGGCATCGACGGCAGCTGGCTGGTGGTGCTCGAGAATTGCGGCCACCTGCCGCAACCCGAGCAGCCGGAGGAGACGGCGCAGGCGCTGATGGAGTGGCTGCGGGGATAGCTTCACCAGTGGAGGCCTGCCGGCTAGCGGGCCGTCAGCTGGCCATTGAAAGCTGCGAAGATATCTCGAACTTTCGACGCGCGCTCCTGATCATCATCATCCCACAGGCCGAGGTCCAGCACCATGCGGCCATTCTGATCGGCACGCCTCACGCCCCCGCTCTTGAGCGCATCGAGTTGGATCGCCGCCGATCGGCTGTCCGGGCACACGAGAACGATAAAGGGAATCGGAAGCTCCGCGACCTTGAAGGCCGCGACCGTCTGCACCTCCGAATGTCGGAAGCTATGCCGTACGGCGTAGGGCGAGACCTTGATGCCATTCCGCTCAAAATGGTCGGCAAGCGCGACGATCTCGGCAGGGATCGGATCGATCGGTCGGATGAAGCTGCGATAGGCCCACTCACCCGAATAGGCCAGCGCGACGAGCAAAATAAGGACGATGGTGGCTCGCATCATCGGCTTCTGACGAGAGCCATCAACGTTGCACCTTCAGCCCATCCACGAACACATCCAGCAGCCGCAGCACGCTCTGCTGCCAGCCGGTCTGGTCGTGCATGTAGCACATGCCGATCAGCGCGCGCAGGACGTCGTCGGCGCTGATGTCGCCGCGAATCTCGCCGGCGTCGACGGCGCGGGCGAGCAGCGCGCCGATCGAGCGGGTGAGATGGCCGTGCGAATAGGCGGCGAGCTCGGAGTTCGCGGTCATGACGATCGCGAGCGCCGCCATCATGCCCTTCTTGGTGGCGACGAACTGCACCGTCGAGCGCAGCCAGCGCCGGAGCGCCTCGACCGCCGACGGCTCGGTCTTGAGCTCTTCCGCCAGCTCGGCGAGCTGCTCGACCTCGCGCCGGTACACCGCCTCGAACAGATCCTCGCGGGTGGGGAAATGGCGATACAGCGTGCCGATGCCGACGCCGGCCTGGCGCGCCACCGCTTCCAGGCTCGCCTCGGCGCCGCCGACGCTGAACACCGCCTTGGCCGCCTCCAGCACACGCTCGCGATTGCGCTGCGCGTCCGCGCGCGGCTTGCGATGGCGGTCTTGTGGTTTCGTCTCCATCTCACCAGCTCTTGATGACGGACCGTTCATGTCCTCTTGCTAAACGGAGGAACCCTCCGTATAAATAGACCTGCCACCCGGGACAGCCAACCTTCCTCAGCTCGTCGTCCCGCGGTCGCTGGATCTGGACGGACCACCGCCCGTAAGGCGGTGCCCGCTGCGATCCGATTAGGCCATCGCTTCGATCGGAACAACGCATGAATTGGACTGTCAGACTCACCGTCAACGGTGAGCCGCGAACCCTTGCGCTCGACGACCCCCGCGTCACGCTGCTGGACCTGCTGCGCGAGCGCCTCCATCTCACCGGCACCAAGAAAGGCTGCGACCGCGGCCAGTGCGGCGCCTGCACCGTCCTGATCGACGGGCGCCGTATCAACGCCTGCCTGACGCTCGCGCTCAGCCTCGACGGCGCCGCCGTCACCACCATCGAGGGGCTCGCCAACGGAGACCAGCTGCACCCGGTGCAGGAGGCCTTCATCGCCCACGACGCCCTGCAATGCGGCTTCTGCACGCCCGGCCAAATCATGAGCGCGGTCGGCCTCATCAACGAAGGCCAGGCCGGGAGCGATCCGGAGCGCGTGCGCGAAGGCATGAGCGGCAATCTGTGCCGCTGCAGCGCCTATGTCGGCATCGTCGAGGCCGTGCTCGACGCCCAGGCGACGCTCACCGAGGACAAGGAGCGCGCGGCATGAACCGGTTCGACTACGTGAAGCCGTCGACGGTCGCGGAGGCGATCGCAGCGGCCAGCGCGCCCGGCGCGGCCTATCTCGCTTCGGGCACCAACCTGCTCGACCTGATGAAGGGCAATGTCGTGCGGCCGGCGCGGCTGGTCGACATCTCCCAGATCAAGGAGCTGACGCGCATCGAGACGTCAGGCAATGGCGACGTCCGGATCGGCGCGCTGGTGCGCAATGCGGACCTTGCCCATGACGCAGCCTTCGCGCGCGACTTCCCGGCGGTCGCCGAGGCGCTGCTGTCGGGCGCGTCGGCGCAGCTGCGCAATGCGGCCAGCGTCGGCGGCAATCTGCTGCAGCGGACACGCTGCGCCTATTTCTACGACACGGCGTCCGCCTGCAACAAGCGCACGCCGGGCGCAGGCTGCGACGCGCGCGGCGGCGACACCCATCAGCACGCCGTGCTCGGCTGGAGCGAGGCCTGCATCGCCACCAATCCCTCGGACTTCTGCGTGCCGCTCGCCGCGCTCGATGCGATCGTCGAGATCGAAGGCGGCTCCGGCCGGCGCGAGGTCGCGCTGGAGGCGCTGCATCTGCTGCCCGGCACCACGCCGGAGCGCGAGAGCGTGCTCGCGCCGGGCGAGATGATCGTCGCGGTCCGGCTGCCCGCGACCGCGCGCGCGTTCGCCGGGCATGCACGCTATCTGAAGGTGCGCGAGCGCAATTCCTACGCCTTCGCCGTCGTCTCCGCCGCGGCCGGTCTCGTGATCGAGAACGGCACCATCACGCACGCACGTCTGGCGCTCGGCGGCGTCGCCGCCAAGCCGTGGCGCGCCCACCAGGCCGAAGCGCTGCTCACGGGCCAGCCGGCCACGCCGCACACATTCCAGCACGCTGCCGAGATCGCGCTGCGCGATGCAAAGCCATCCGGTGACAACGCCCACAAGATCCCGCTCGCGCGCAGCCTGATCATGCGCGCGCTGGCCGCCGCAGCCGAGGGCACGCCGTCGCGCGTGCCGGCGCTGCCGGCCTCTCCCTTCTCCGCCGTTCCAGGAGCACTTCATGACGCCTGAGCTCAATCCCTCCCGCGATCCCGCCCATGTCAGACACGGCTCCAACGTCGGCCAGCCGCTGTCCCGCGTCGATGGCCGCGCCAAGGTCACCGGCACCGCGCGCTACGCCGCCGACAACAATCCGCCCGGCCTGCTCTATGCCGTGCTCGCGGTCTCCAGCATCGCGCGCGGCCGTGTCGTCGCGCTCGATGTCGAAGCCGCCAAGGCGCATCCCGGCGTCGTCGAGGTGATGACCTCCGCCAACCGGCCGCCGCTGCATGCCGATCCCGACGGCAAGCCGAACCCGTTCGCGTTCCGCTTCGAGGCGCTGCAGAACGACCGTGTGCGCTACGCCAACCAGCCGATCGCGCTGGTCATTGCCGAAAGCCTGGAAGCCGCGACCGAGGGCGCCGCGCTGCTGTCGCCGCGCTACGAGGCCGAGCCGGCCCGCATCGGTCTCGATGCCGCTGACGCCTATGTGCCGCCTGTCGTCGGCATGGGGTTTCCCGCCGAGAGCCATCACGGCGATATCGAGGCCGCGCTGGCGGGCAGCGACAAGCAGATCACCGCGATCTACGAGACTCCGCCGCATTATCACAACGCGATGGAGCCGCACGCGATCGTCGCCGAGTGGCAGGGCGACAGGCTCATCATCGACACACCGACCCAGGGCCTGGTGATGATGCGCGGCCGCCTGGCCGAGCTGTTCGGCATCGCGCCGGACAACATCCTGATCCGCAGCCCCTATCTCGGCGGCGGCTTCGGCGGCAAGGGCCTGATGGCCGGCCCGCAGGTGCTCGGCATCCTCGCCGCGAAGATGGTCGGCCGGCCGGTGAAGCTGGTGGCGCGCCGCGAGCAGCTCTACGGCCCGTTCGGCCATCGCTCGCCGACCCGGCAGACGCTGCAGCTCGGCGCCAGCAACACCGGACAATTGTCGGCGATCCGTCACCACGCGAGGATCGCAACCTCGAGCTTCGAGGACTTCTATGAAGCCGCGGCGCATGTGACGCACACGCTGTACGCCGCGCCGGCGATCGCGACGACCTACGACGCGGTACGCATGGACACCGGCACGCCGCTGTTCGTGCGCGCCCCCGGCATCGCGCCGGGATCGATCGCGCTGGAGAGCGCGGTCGACGAGATGGCCGAAGCCTGCGGCCTCGATCCGCTGGCATTTCGCGTCAAGAACTACGCCGAGGTCGAGCCGGCCACCGGCAAGCCGTTCTCGTCGAAGGCGCTGCGCGAGTGCTACACGCAAGGCGCGGAGAAGTTCGGCTGGTGGGATCGGCCGCTGAAGCCGCGGATGATGCGCGACAGAGACGGCTTCCTGGTCGGCTGGGGCATGGGCACCGCGACGTTCCATGCGCTGATGTTTGCAGGCCAGGCCCGCGCGGTGATCCGGCGCGACGGCACCGGCGTGGTCGAGAGCGGCGCGCACGACATGGGCCAGGGCGCCTGGACCGCGTTCGCGCAGGTCGCGGCGGATTCTCTCGCGCTCGAGCTCGATCAGGTGACGTTCAAGGCCGGCACCTCCGACCTGCCGGATGCCGGCATCGCCGGCGGCTCGGCACATACCGCGACCGTCGGCACGGCGATCCACAATGCCGGCGCCGCCGTCATCGCCAGGCTCGCGGAGCTCGCGACCTCCGATCAGCATTCGCCGCTGTTCGGCGCCGGCAATGCCGGCGTGATCGCGCGCAACGGCCGGCTGCTCCGGCGCGACGACGAGGGCCGCGGCGAGAGCTATGCCGACATCCTCGCACGCGCCGGCCTCGACGAGGTCGAGGGCTCCGGCAGCGGCATGCCCGACCCTGCCGCCAACGAGCAATACGCGATGCATTCACATGGCGCGGTCTTCGCGGAGGTGAAGGTCGATCCCGATCTCGGCCAGGCCCGGGTGACTCGCATGGTCGGCGCATTCGCGGCAGGGCGGATCATCAACCCGAAGCTGGTGAAGAGCCAGCTCGTCGGCGGCATGATCTGGGGCATCTCGCTGGCGCTGCACGAGGAGGCGGTCACCGACCGCCGCACCGGCCGCATCATGAACGCCAATCTCGGCGAGTATCATGTGCCGGTGAGCGCCGACGTGCCGGCGATCGAGGCGTTCACGGTCGAGGAGCACGATCCGTTCGTCAATCCGCTCGGCATCAAGGGCGTCGGCGAGATCGGCATCACCGGCTCGGCCGGCGCAGTCGCCAATGCGGTGGCGCATGCGACCGGCATCCGCATCAGGCGGTTTCCGGTGCGGATCAGCGATCTGGTCTCGCGTCAATGACGTGAGCGCGGCAACGAAACCCGTTCGAAGCAATGCCTCCGTTCTCCTGACCGAGAGCGGAGGCCAGCGACCTCGCTCCGTTTACGCCGCTTGCCGCGCAAAGGTCCGCCTGAACCACGCCAGGAACGCCTCGCGGTTCTGGCCGGCGCCGAACTCGACATGCAGCGCGTCCTTGTCGCGGGCGCGGACCCGATAGGGCACGCGGCCATCGAAGCCGCTGAACTCCATGACGCCGCGATCGCCGATGCCCGGCTCGGGGTCGAACCGGAACCAGGCGCCGCCCTCGGAAATATCCACCAGATCGGCTTTCACCACGCCCTTGCGATCGTCGACGACCTTGATCGGCAGGGTCGACTTCATCCGCGGCGACTGCCGGCGGTCGGCTTCGGCGGTCGCGGTCCTCACAGCCTTCACCAGCGTGGCGCGGAGCGAGGTCAGGCCCGTCGCCACCGAGCCGATGGCGCTGCGCACCTCGGCGGCCCGATCGTTGACCATGCCGGCATCCCTGCCGACATTGCCGATCTTGGACGACACGTCGCGCGCCGCGCTGGCCGATGACTGGACCGAGCGGCTGATCTCCTGGGTCGCCGCGTGTTGCTCCTCCATCGCCGCAGCGATCGAGGCCGCGACCTCGTCGATCTCGGAAATCTGGCTGCCGATGCCTTCGACGACGTCGACGGTGGCCTGCGTGGTGGTTTGTACCTCGCCGATCAGGCGCGAGATCTCCTCGGTCGATTTGGCGGTCTGATCCGACAGCGACTTGACCTCGGCCGCAACCACGGCAAAGCCGCGGCCGGCATCGCCGGCGCGCGCGGCCTCGATGGTGGCATTGAGCGCCAAGAGGTTGGTCTGCTCGGCAATGCCGCCGATCAGGTTGGAGACCTCGGCGATCTTGTCCACGGCCGTCGACAAGGAGAGCATCGTGTTCTTGGCCTTCTCACGCCCGGTCACCGCCGATTTGGTGATCGTGCTGGCGCGCGCCACCTGGCTCGAGATCTCGCGGATCGCCGAGCTCAGTTGCTCGGCTGCCGACGAGACCGTCTGGGCATTGGAGAGCGACTGCTCCGAGGCGGCGGCCACCGATTGCGCATCGGTCGACAGCTCCTCGGCCAGTTTCGAGAGGCCTGCGGCCACGGCCTCGACCTGGCGCGATGCGCCGGCCGCGGCTTCGACGGACGTCTCGGTCTCGCGCTCGATCACGTCGGCCATGTCGAGCATGGCGCGCTTCTTGTGCTCCTCGGCGGCCGAGCGATCGCGCTCCTGCCTGTCGCGCAGGCTCGCGTTCTCGAGCGCGTTGGTCTTGAAGATGCTCAGCGCGCCCGCCATCGCGCCGATCTCGTCGCCGCGTTCGGAATAGGAGATATCGGCCGACAGATCGCCCTCGGCGATCCGCCGCATCAGGCCGGTCATGCGCGACAGAGGACGGACGACGCCGAGCACCAGACCCGACATGCCGGCGACGACCAGGGCCAGAACGATGCCTGATACGCTCCACACGATGATGGAGATGCTGCGGTCCTGGGTCGCCGCCGTCGCCTCCATGTCCGAATTGAACTTGTTCGCCTTGTCGACCAGCGTGTCGATCACCGCGCGGTGGGCGGCGTAGGCGTCGGCCAGCCGGGCATAGGCGGCATCGGCCTTCGCCATGTCGCCGGAGCGCAGCGCCGGGATCAACTCGGCTTCCAGGGCCTGCCAGAATTTCCGGACCTCGCCGTCCGATCGTTCGACCAGCAGCGATTTCAGATCAGGCTGCAGCGCCGAGCCGGTCCAGAACGTCTTGCGATCCTCATAGTCCTTCTTCAGTTGCGCCAGCTTCGTGACATGCGTGTCTAGATCTTTCGGCGTCCGGAGTGCGAGGGTCGCCTCGAGATAGGCCTCGAGCACATATTCAGGCGGCGGCAGGATGTCGGCCACCAGATCATTGCCGAGCTTGATCTTGTCGTAGAGCGGCCCGCCGACCTTGAGCTCGCGCAGCGCAAAGGCGCTGGTCAGCACGACCGCACCGAAGCCGAGTGCGAGCACGAGGCCGAAAGCCGCAATGAACGTGGAAATGGAGAGACGCATCTTCATGGCGGCGGCACATTTCGCTGGAGCGTGGACTGCACCCGCCGTCGTCCCGCCGGAGCCCTCTCCGTTCGCTTGCATGGAGATGGTCCGTCCGGAACGACCGGCATCGAGTCGTTAATTTGATCAGCGTGCACAACCTTTTCTCAGGGAAGGTAAATTTCCGCCCCCGTAGAAATGCGGTGCAGCCCGTTCGGCCGGGGATACAGGCGCTCCTCCCACTCTGACCTGGCGCAAGGCGGCGGGAGGTGGATCTGCGAACATTCAAGCGTCGTTGCTGCAGGAGCCACCAGGAGCCACCATGTCGAAACCCATCCCGGACAAGGCCGAGATCGCGCTCGAATATCCCGACAAGTTCTATGCCGGCACGTTCGAGCATTCCTCGCGGTTCGAAGCCCATCTCGAATCATCCGGCCTGGCATTGACCCTGGAGCGGCCCGGCCCCGAGGACGTCCGAAAATCGATCCGCATGCATCTGCACTTTGGACTGCTCGCCGGGATTCTTCGCGAGCTCGCCGCCGGCATCGCTTCGATGCCCAAGGACGACATCGTTCATCGCGAGCAGCTGCGCGACGCAGTCGCGGATCTGCATCGAGCCCTTAACGCGCCTTAACCGGTTGTGCCGCGACGGCACAGCAAGGCGCGGCGTTAACTCCCGGTTCAGCCTTCGTTAGTGCATTGCTAACTACGCCAGAACCTTTGCCCGGAGAAAGTCGGGTTGGAAGCCGGTGTGCTGCGCGAGTGACAGCATTTTACTCAAAAGCGATCTATCTCCGATCCATCGACGGCGCGCGACGCGCGAGCCTTGTTAGTTGAGTATCGGAGACCCGCCATGAAGAAGATCCTGTTCGCAACCGTTGCAGTCGCCGCGCTGGCTTCGGCCCAGTCCGCTTTCGCCGCCGATCTCGGCGCCCGGACCTACCCCTACGCCACCAAGGCGCCGCCGGCCTACGCCGCTCCGATCTACAACTGGACCGGCTTCTATCTCGGCGCCCATCTCGGCGGCGCGTTCTCCAGCGACAACAATTTCTCCGGCCTCGCCACTGGCAACAACTCCAACGGCCGCTTCCTGGGCGGCGTGCAGGTCGGCGCCGACTGGCAGTTCGCCCCGACCTGGGTGATCGGCGCGGAAGGCCAGTACAGCTGGCTGAGCGGCAGCGTCGGAGCAGCATTCCCGGGCGGCTACGCCTACACCAACAGCCAGCGCGGCCTCGGCTCGATCACCGGCCGCTTCGGCTACACCTGGGGTCCGGGCCTGCTCTACGTGAAGGGCGGCTATGCCTATTCCGACAACAACGAGAAGGTGACGTTCGCCGGAACGCCGGTCGGCTTCGCGACCAGCGGCGACCACCGCAACGGCTGGACCGTCGGCGCCGGCCTCGAATACATGTTCGCGCCCAACTGGTCGGCCAAGGCCGAGTATCAGTACTACAATTTCGGCAGCGCCACCTTCACGGCGCCCGCCGCGCTGGTCCCGACCGGCAGCTTCACCACCGACGACCACACCTTCAAGGCTGGCGTGAACTACCGCTTCAACTGGGGCGCTCCGCTCGCGGCCCGCTACTGATCCGCAGGCGTCAAATAACAACAAACGACGGGAAGGCCGGCAGCGATGCCGGCCTTTTCTGTCATAGGTTATCGAAAGCGCGGCCGAACAATCCCTTCCATCCCGTTAAATGCCGCGCGGTGAAATGCGAAAATCCGCGAAAATTCGGCACGCCCTGAGTAGTTTCCCTGATTTGTTAACCGCCGGCCCCGATACTGCCTGCAAGCAACAGCTACAAATAGTGCATATTGGGGGACACCAGAGATGGCGATTCGGTTCAGCTTCAGCAGGATGCTCGGGGCGCTGCGACCCAGGTGGGGCGTCCGCGGCAGCCTGTTCGCAGCCTTCGCGGTGATCGCCGGCATGGCGATCGCGATCAGCGTCGCTGCGGGACTGATGCTGCGCCACGTCGGCGGCGCCATGGTCGAGCTCTCGGGCCGCGACATTCCGCGCCTGACCTCGAGCCTGCAACTGCTGGCGCAGAGCTCCAGCTTGGCGAGCCTCGGCCCGGCGCTGCTGCAGTCCCAGAGCGAGGACGCGCTCAACGATCGCCTGAAGAGGATGCAGGAGATCCAGAAGACCACGCAGGAGCGGCTGAGCGAGATCAGCGCGCTCGGCGCCGCGAAAAGCGTGGTGGCGCCGCTCGCCGAGACCATCAAGAACATCAACGAGGCCAATCAGAGCCTGGTGTCGGCGGCGCGCGAGCGGCTCGACGTCGCAGCCCTTCACAACAAGCAGTATGACGCCCTGCGCAAGGCGCAGGCGGACTTCACCGCCGCCGCCAACGAGCCGATGCTGGACGCGCAGACGCAGCTCAACGCCGTGCTCGGCGCGGCCGAGGTGTCGGCGGACGACGCGACGGCCGCCGCCCGCTTCGTCGAGCAGCTCGGCAACGTGATCGCATCCGGCAACCTGCTGGTGGCGCAGATGGCCGCCGCGCTCTCGGCCAACGACAGCGACACGCTGGAGACGATCGAGCGGCAGTTCAAGGAGGCGCTGGCGCAGCTCAAATCCAATCTCGAACTGCTGCCGACCGGCCGCAGCACCAAGGCGATCCACGACGCCGCGCTGAAGCTCGCCGCGCTCGGCGAGGGCAAGACCCGCGTGTTCAAGACCCGCGAGAAGGAGCTCGACGCCAACGACTACGGCCAGACCGTGCTGGAGGAGACGCGCAAGCTGAATGTCGGCCTCGACATCAGCGTGCAGCAGCTCGTCGAAGGCGTTCGCAAGTCGACCGAAGGTGCCACCTCCACGGCGGGCCGCGACATCGAGCTGGCGACGCTCGGCATGGTCGGCGCCGGCGCAGCCACGCTGCTCGGCTCGGTGCTGTTCGTCTGGCTCTATGTCGGCGGCAACATCCTGCGCCGCATCAAGCGGCTGCAGCAGGCGATGCAGACGCTGTCGAGCGGCGATCTCGACACCGAGATCGCGGCCTCGAAGCAGCGCGACGAGATCGGCGCGATGGTCGACACCCTACAGGTGTTCCGCGAAAACATGGTCCGTGCCCGCACCCTGGCCGCCGAGCAGGACCGCGAGAATGCCGCCAAGGCCGAGCGCGCCGCGCGCATGGAGGCCCAGATCGCCACGTTCGAGGCGACGGTGCGCAGCGCCCTCGGCACGCTGCAGAACTCCGCCACGGCCATGCAGGCGACCGCACAGAGCATGTCGCAGACCGCCGACCAGTCCAACTCGCTGGTCAATGCGGTCGCGGCGGCTGCCGAGGAGACTTCGGTCAACGTCCAGACCGTGTCGGCCGGCACCGAGCAATTGTCGTCGTCGATCGCGGAGATCAGCCGCCAGGTCGTGACCTCGGCCCAGATCGCCAAGAAGGCGGTCGAGGAAGCCGGCGCCACCGACTCGACGATGCAGGGGCTCGCCGACAATGCGAGCCGCGTCAGCGTCGTCGTCGACCTGATCCAGGCGATCGCCTCGCAGACCAACCTGCTCGCCCTCAACGCCACCATCGAGGCGGCGCGCGCCGGCGAGGCCGGGCGCGGCTTCGCGGTGGTCGCGCAGGAGGTGAAGAGCCTGGCGAGCCAGACCGCCAAGGCCACCGACGAGATCCGTTCGCAGATCGCGAGCATGCAGCAGGTCGCCTCGTCGGCCGTGTCGGCGATACGCAACATCGGCGGGACCATCGCCGAGATTGACAACGTCACCACCGCGATCGCCGCCGCCGTGGAGCAGCAGGGAACGGCGACGCACGAGATCGCCCGCAACATCCAGCAGGCGGCCTCCGGCACCACCGAGGTCTCCAACAACATCACCGGCGTCTCCAGCGCCTCGGCCCAGGCCGGCACCTCCGCCAACGAGGTGCTCAGCGCCTCGGAGGCGCTGCGCCGCGAGGCGGAGACGCTGCGCGCGGAGGTCGACGCGTTCCTGACCAACATCAGGGCGGCGTAGTCGATATCGGGCCTCGCCCCTCGAGACGCCGGCCTGCGGCCGGCTCCTCAGGGTGAGGAGGCGCAGGTCGCTTTGCGGCCAACCGGGCGTGGGATCGAAGCGCCGACCCTCAACCCTCATGGTGAGGAGGCGCGCAGCGCCGTCTCGAACCATGAGGCCCGGCCTGCCGCGTCCCGGAATGCCGTCCAGCCATGCCGCTTCCATCGCGTTTTTCGGCTGGCGCTCGCCCGCGGCGGCCGTTAATCGATGAGGCATGACCAAGACAGACACCGTTCCCTCCTCCGCCGAAGCCCTGCGCTATCCCTGGGAGCAGCATCCCGGTGAGGACCAGGTCGTCGAGGTCGCGCCCGGCGTGCTGTGGCTGCGCCTGAAGCTGCCGTTCCGCCTCAACCATGTGAACATCTATCTGCTCGCCGACGGCGATGGTTGGGTCGCGGTGGACTCCGGCTTCGGCAACGAGGAGTCGATCGCCGCCTGGACGCGGCTGCTCGATGGCCCGCTGAAGCACGTGAAGATCACCCGGCTGATTGTCACGCATTCGCATCCCGACCATGTCGGGCTCGCCGGCTGGATCGTCGAGCGCTTCGCCTGCCCGCTGGTGATGTCGCAGGTCGAGTACCTGCAGTCGGTCTATCACCAGAACCGCGGCACCGAGGAGCGCCGCAATGCGCAGCGGCTGTTCTTCCGCCGCCACGGCATGGACGAAACGTTGACCGACAAGCTGCTCGGCCGCGGCCAGGAATATCTGCAGCGCGTCTCGGTGCTGCCGGCCTCCTACCGCCGCATCTCCCATGGCGACGAGATCCAGATCGGCAGCCGGCGCTTCAAGGTCATCACCGGCGGCGGTCACGCGCTCGACCAGGTCATGCTGTATTGCGCCGCCGACAAGCTGTTCCTGTCCGCGGACCAGGTGCTGAGCAAGATCTCGCCCAATGTCAGCGTCTGGGCGGTCGAGCCGGACCAGAACTCGCTCGGCGAATATCTGGCGTCGCTGGCGAGCCTCACCACCACCCTGCCCTATGACGTGCTGGTGCTGCCCGGCCACGGCGTGCCGTTCTACGGGCTGAAGACGCGCATCAAGCAGCTCGCCGACCACCACGAGGAGCGCTGCCGGATGATCGCGGACGCCTGCCGCGACGAGCCGAAAACCTCGGCGCAGCTCGTGCCGGTCGTGTTCCACAAGCACGTGCTCGATGCGCATCAGATGGGCTTCGCCGCCGGCGAGCTGATCGCGCATGTCAACTACATGCTGGTCGAGGGCCGCCTGACCGCCGGCGACGCCGACGGCGTGCTGCATTATCGCACCACCTGAGGCTGCGGGGCCGCAACGCCGCCGCGTCGCCGCAATCCTGGCGCCGTTCAGCCGGGATCAGCTCCCCCTTGGACAAATCGCCCAATTCCCGCCGTGGGATTCCGGCTCGACAGCCGCTCTGGAAACGCTCTAAGAAGACCTCACGCCACGCATGCCGCGAGGTTTTCGCTTCAGGTGCTGCACTGCAGCGCGCCAGTTCGGGTTTCGTGATGGACTACAGCCAGTACTTCAGTGCCGCCCTCGGTCGCCTGCATGATGAGCGTCGCTACCGTGTCTTCGCCGATCTCGAACGCATCGCCGGCCGGTTCCCGCATGCGACCTGGCACTCGCCGAGCGGACCGCGCAATGTCGTGATCTGGTGCTCCAACGACTATCTCGGCATGGGCCAGCACCCCAGGGTGGTCGGCGCGATGGTCGAGACCGCGACCCGCGTCGGCACCGGCGCCGGCGGCACCCGCAACATCGCCGGAACCCATCATCCCCTGGTGCAGCTGGAAGCCGAGCTCGCCGACCTCCACGGCAAGGAAGCGGCGCTGCTGTTCACGTCAGGCTATGTCTCCAACCAGACCGGCATCGCGACGCTCGCCAAGCTGATCCCGGATTGCCTGATCCTGTCGGACGCGCTGAACCACAATTCGATGATCGAGGGCGTGCGCCAGTCCGGCTGCGAGCGCCAGATCTGGCGCCACAACGATCTCGCCCATCTCGAGCAGCTGCTGATCGCCGCGGGCCCGAACCGGCCGAAGCTGATCGCCTGCGAGAGCCTGTATTCGATGGACGGCGACGTCGCACCGCTGGCTGAGATCTGCGATCTCGCCGAGCGCTACAACGCGATGACCTATGTCGACGAGGTGCATGCGGTCGGCATGTACGGCCCGCGCGGCGGCGGCATCGCCGAGCGCGACGGCGTCATGCACCGCATCGACATCCTCGAAGGCACGCTGGCCAAGGCGTTCGGCTGCCTCGGCGGCTACATCGCCGCCAAGGGCGAGATCATCGATGCCGTGCGCTCCTACGCGCCGGGCTTCATCTTCACGACCGCGCTGCCGCCGCCAATCTGCTCGGCCGCCACGGCTGCGATCAAGCACCTGAAATCGTCGAGCTGGGAGCGTGAACGCCACCAGGACCGCGCCGCGCGGGTGAAGGCGGTCCTCCACGCCGCCGGCCTGCCGGTGATGACCAACGACACCCACATCGTGCCGCTGTTCGTCGGCGATCCCGAGAAGTGCAAGCAGGCCTCCGACCTGCTGCTGGAAGAGCACGGCATCTACATCCAGCCGATCAACTACCCCACGGTCGCCAAGGGCACCGAGCGCCTGCGCATCACGCCCTCGCCCTACCACGACGACGGCCTGATCGACCGCCTGGCCGAGGCCCTGCTGCAGGTCTGGGAACGCCTGGGACTCGCGCTGCACGAGAAGCCGCTGGCGGCGGAGTAGTTATTCGATTTGCTGTGGTGAGCCCGCGCACGTTCCCGCGACGGCGGTGCGCTCCCCTCCCCCTTGCGGGGAGGGGAGCAGACCGGCCGGGCCGCGAGGACGTCGGCTCTCATCGACTGGGGCGGTGAACGAAGGTGAGACGGACCACGCCGGCGCTGCGGGAAGCAAGACCGATCGCGCTTAAGGACGCCCTCGTCATTCCCCGCGCGCCGGAGGGATAGCTATCGCCCCGCCTCCCCCAAAGCGCTAAACTCGCGGCCAATTCCCGGGGCGGAGCGATCGAGGAGTTCGCGTAAACACCATGCTGCACGACTGGGGCGTGATCCTGGCCGCGTTCGGCTATATCGGGTTCCTGTTCCTGGTCGCCAGCCGCGGCAACCGGGCCGGTGAACGGCGGCCGTCACCGCTGGCCGGGCTGATCTACCCGCTGTCGCTCGCCATCTACTGCACGTCCTGGACCTTCTTCGGCTCGGTCGGCTTCGCCTCGCGCAACAGCGTCGACTTCCTCGCGATCTATCTCGGGCCGATCCTGATGGTCGGCGCCTGCACGCCGCTGCTGCGCCGAGTCATCCGCCTTGCCAAGTCGCAGAACATCACCTCGGTCGCCGACCTGATCGGCGCCCGCTACGGCAAGAGCCAGGCGGTGGCGGCGACCGTGGCGCTGATCGCGATCATCGGCTCGGTGCCCTACATCGCGCTGCAGCTCAAGGCGGTGGCATCGTCGCTCGAGACCATCATGGTCGACGACCGCGCCTTCGCCCATATCCCGATCGTCGGCGACATGGCGCTGATGGTGACCTTGGCGATGGCGATCTTCGCGGTGCTGTTCGGCACCCGCCAGACCGACGCCACCGAGCACCAGCACGGCCTGATGCTGGCGGTCGCGACCGAATCGATCATCAAGCTGGTCGCCTTCATCGCCGCCGGCGCCTTCGTCACCTTCGTTATGTTCTCGCCGGTCGAGCTGATCGAGCGTGCGATGAAATCGCCGGAGGCCGAGCGCGCGCTGGAATACGTGCCGGGCATCGGCAGCTTCCTGACCATGACCCTGCTGTCGTTCTGCGCCGCGATGCTGCTGCCGCGCCAGTTCCATGTCAGCGTGGTCGAGAACGCCGACGATGCCGAGGTGTCGCGCGCGCGCTGGCTGTTTCCGCTCTATCTCGTCGCGATCAATCTGTTCGTGATCCCGATCGCGCTCGCCGGCCTCATCACCTTCCCGTTCGGCGCCGTCGACAGCGACATGTATGTGCTGGCGCTGCCGATCGAGGCCAATTCGCAATGGCTGTCGGTGCTGGTCTTCGTCGGCGGATTGTCGGCGGCGACCGCGATGGTGATCGTCGAATGCGTCGCGCTGTCGATCATGGTCTGCAACGACATCGTCGTGCCGCTGGTGCTGCAGCGCCAGCAGGAGCAGCGCGAGATCGGCCGCGACTTCGCCGGCTTCCTGCTCGGCACCCGCCGCATCGCGATCTTCGCCATCATGGTGATGGCCTATTTCTACTATCGCGCGCTCGGTAACACCCAGCTCGCCGCGATCGGCCTGCTGTCGTTCGCCGCCATCGCGCAGCTCGCGCCGAGCTTCTTCGGCGGCCTGTTCTGGCGGCGCGCGACCGCGCGCGGCGCGATGGGCGGCATGCTGGTCGGCTTCGCCGTCTGGCTCTACACGCTGTTCATCCCGAGCTTCCTCGACACCTCGACCGCGGGCATCCTGTTTCTTCAGCACGGCCCGTTCGGGCTCGAGGCGCTCAGGCCGCAGGCGCTGCTCGGCACCGACCTGCCGCCGCTGCTGCATGGCGTGCTGTGGAGCCTGTCGCTCAATCTGCTGACCTACATCGTGCTGTCGCTGGCGCGGCAGCCGTCGTCGATCGAGCTGTTGCAGGCCGACATCTTCGTGCCGGCCGAGCTGACGCCGAGCGCGCCGAGCTTCCGCCGCTGGCGCTCGACCGTGACGGTGCAGGACATCCAGAGCACGGTCGGCCAATATCTCGGCCCCGGCCGCGCCCGCGCCTCGTTCGAGGCCTTCGCCGCCCAGCGCAACCTGCCGCTCGATCCGGCCGCGCCGGCCGATTTCGAGCTGCTGCGCCATGCCGAGCATCTGATCGCCTCCTCGATCGGCGCGGCGTCGTCGCGCCTGGTGATGTCGCTGCTCCTGCGCAAGCGCACGGTGTCGGCCAAGGCCGCGCTCAAGCTGCTCGACGATTCCCATGCCGCGCTGCATTTCAACCGCGAGATCCTGCAGACCGCGCTGAACCATGTGCGTCAGGGCATCGCGGTGTTCGACGCCGATCTGCAATTGATCTGCTCCAACGGCCAGTTCGTCGACCTGCTCGGGCTGCCGCCGGATCTGGTGCAGATCGGCAGCCCGCTGAAGGAAATCCTCGAATTCATGAGCACGATCGGCGCGCCCACCTATGAGGACGGCGAGGCGCTGCTGGCGCGCCGGCTCGCCGCCTACACCACCGAGGGCGAGCCTTATCTGGAACGCCTCGCCGACCGCCACATGGTGATCGAGGTCCGCACCAACCGCATGCCGGGTGGCGGCCTCGTCATCACCTTCACCGACGTCACGCCCTCGTTCGAGGCCGCCGAGGCACTGGAGCGCGCCAATGCGACGCTGGAAAAACGCGTCCGCGACCGCACCGAGGAGCTGACGCGGCTGAACTCGGAGCTGGCGCTGGCCAAGAGCGCCGCCGAGGACGCCAACATCTCCAAGACGCGCTTCCTTGCGGCGGCCAGCCACGACATCCTGCAGCCGCTGAACGCGGCGCGGCTCTACGTGACGAGCCTCGTCGAGCGGCAGACGGCCGGCGAGGATTCGCGCCTGGTCGAGAACATCGACGACTCGCTGGAAGCGATCGAGGAGATCCTCGGCGCGCTGCTCGACATCTCCCGGCTCGATGCCGGCGCGATGACGCCCTCGGTGTCGAGCTTCAAGATGGCCGATTTGATGCGCTCGCTGGAGATCGAGTTCGCGCCCGCCGCGCGCGCCAAGGGTCTGGAGCTGGTGTTCGTGCCGTCGTCGCTGCCGGTCGAGTCCGACCGCCTGCTGCTGCGCCGGCTGCTGCAGAACTTCATCTCCAACGCCATCAAGTACACGCCCAAGGGCCGCGTGCTGGTCGGCTGCCGCCGCCACGGCCAGTCGCTGCAGATCGGCGTCTACGATACCGGCGTCGGCATCCCCCCGGTGAAGCGCGGCGAGATCTTCAAGGAATTTCACCGCCTCGAGCAGGGCGCGCGGATCGCCCGCGGCCTCGGCCTGGGGCTGTCGATCGTCGAGCGCATCGCCCGCGTGCTCAATCACGGCATCGCGCTGGACTCGCGGCCCGGCCGCGGCTCGGTGTTCTCGGTCACGGTGCCGATTGCGAAAGCGATCAACCACACCGCCGCCGTCACCAGCGCGACGCCGCTGGCGACGACGCCGATTGCCGGCGCGCTGATCGTCTGCATCGAGAACGATCCGGCGATCCTCGACGGCATGAAGACCCTGCTGACGGCGTGGGACGCCGAGGTGATCGCCGTGCCTGATCCGGAGTCCGCGATGGAGGCGATCGCGGCGCGCGACGGCGCCGTCACCGGCCTGCTCGTCGACTACCATCTCGACCGCGGCAACGGCATCGCCGCCATCCGCGACATCCGCCGCCGCTTCAACGAGGCACTGCCCGCGATCCTGATCACCGCCGACCGCAGCCCCCACGTCCGCGCCGCTGCCCGCGACGACAACGTCGCCGTGCTCAACAAGCCGCTGAAGCCGGCGTCGCTGCGGGCGTTGTTGGGACAGTGGCGGATCCAGCAGATGGTGGCGGCGGAGTAGGAACGCCGGCCGGCGAAACGGCCGCTCGGGCTACCGCACCTCCCGCGGTGGGCGCCCCGACACCCGGCTGAACACACGCGAGAACGCCGCGGCGCTGTCGTAGCCGACCTGCGAAGCGACGCTCTTGACGGACTTGCCCTTGGCAAGCAGCTGCCGCGCCAGCGTCATGCGCCAAGCCGTCAGATAGTCGATCGGCGTTCGGCCGACGCGCGCCCGGAACAGATCGGCGAAGCGCGTGCGCGACATGCCGGCGATATCGGCGAGATCCTCGAGGCTCCACGCCCGGCCCGGCGCGTCATGGATCGCGGTCAGCGCCTTCGCCAGGCGCGGGTCAGCGAGCCCGGCGAGCACGCCGCTCTCGACCGCGCCGCTGGCGACGACGTCGCGGACGATCAGGATCAGCAGATAGTCGAACAGCCGGTCCAGCGCCGCCTGCCGACCGCCGCCATCGGCAAACCCCTCGGCGACCAGCAGGTCGCAGACCGGCGTGAGCGTCGGATGCCCGGCGAGCGGCAGCACCACGAGCTCGGGCAGTCCCTCACCGATCGGATTGCCCTCGGCGCCGCCGAGCTCGACGGTCGCGCAAACGAGATCGGCACCACGCTCGGGATCGACGACGAAGCGATGCGTCCGTCCGCGCGGAAAGAACATCAGGGTCGGCTCGTGCAGTTTCAAGTCGTCTGCGCCCGGCTGGGTCAGGGTCAGCACGCCGGCCTTGAACAGGTGCAGATGGCCCTCCGGTCCGAATTCCACGGTGTTGCAAAGGTTGCCGGAGAAGAAGGTCCGAGCCCGCGGCGTGACATGGGCAAACAGCGCGGCAAAAGGGTCCATGGGACGATCTGCAATGTTTCTGGCACCTAAAGCCACACATAGTCCGGCATGGAGGGGGCGTGCAAGCCCGCACCTCACACCAAGGATGTTCCCATGCCCCGCATTGCTCCCGTCGACACCGTCAGCGCCGATGCCGGCGTCGTCGCCACGCTGTCCGCCGTGAAGGCCAAGATCGGCATGACGCCGAACCTGTTCTCGACGCTCGCGCAGTCGGGCGCCGCGCTGAACGGCTACATCGCCTTCTCCGATGCACTCGCCAAGGGCGCGCTCACCGCGAGGCAACGCGAGATCGTCGCGCTCGCGGTCGCCCAGGCCAATGGCTGCGAATATTGTCTCTCGGCCCATTCGCTGATGGGCAAGGGCGCTGGCCTCAGCCCGGACGGCCTCCGCAAGGCTCGCGAAGGCACCGCTGATGACGCCATCGACGCAGCCGTCGCCCGCCTCGCGCGCCGCGTCGTCGACACCAAGGGACAGGTCGCCGACGCCGACCTCGCCACGGCGCGCGCGGCGGGTCTCGACGACGGCCGGCTGATCGAGATCATCGCGAACGTCGCGATCAACGTGCTGACGAACTACGTCAACAACGCCGCGCACACCGACATCGACTTCCCGAAGGTCGCGCTCACCCTGCAGACGGCTGGGTAAGGAAGCCTCCCAGACGATCCATGCCGTCGCGCACTGCATCTGACAGCGTCTGTTGACGGAGCATCCTCGAACATGGCGCGGCGGCCGGGCGCAAACCCCGGCCGCTGTCGCTTGCGAGGGTCGCAGAACATCCTTTGAGGCAAGAACTAAGGTTCTCCCCTCGCGCCCATCCGCTCCACGAGATAGTCCACGAACACGCGGACGCGCGCGGGCATGTTGGGACCGCCGACGAACACGGCGTGGAAGACTTCCCTGTCGCCGGGATTGAACGCCTCGAGCAGCGGCACCAGCCGTCCCTCTGCGATCGCGTTGCCGAGGCTGAAATCGCCGACGCGGGCGATGCCGACGCCATCGAGCGCGAGCTGGCTGAGCGTGTCGCCGCTGTTGGCTTCGACGGCGCCGCGCAGCTTCAGCGCATAGTTGACGCCGTCGCGGCGGAACGGCCACACCGGCTCGGCGCGGCGGAAGCTGAAGTTCAGGCAGTTGTGGTTGGTGAGGTCTTCCGGAGTCTGCGGCACGCCCCAGCGCGCCAGATAGTCCGGCGAGGCGACGATGGTGCGGCCATTGGCGCCGAGGCGCCGCGCGGTGAGCGCGCTGTCGGCCAGCGGACCGCCGCGAATGGCGACGTCGGCCTGGCCCGCCGCCACATCGACGAGGCCGTCGCTGAGATTGATGTCGACGAGGATGTTCGGATAGCGCCGCACGAACTCGCCGAGCAACGGCACGATGCAGATGCGGCCGTGCGACAGCGCGGCGCTGACCCGGATGCGCCCGCGCGGCGCGCCCTGATCCGCGATCGCCTGCTCGGCCTCGTCGAGATCGGCGAGAATGCGGCGGGCGGCCGCGAGATAGGCCAGGCCCTCGGCGGTCAGCGTGAGCACGCGCGTGGACCGCAGCAGCAGCCGCGCGCCGAGCCGCGCCTCGATGCGGTCGAGCGTGCGGCTGACGGCCGACGGCGTCAGCCCGAGGCCCCGGCCCGCGGCCGAGAAGCTGCCGCTGTCGGCGACCGCGCAGAACACCTCGAGATCCCGGGCGCGGTCCGCGCTGGCCAGTACCATCTTTGCGTCCAGATCAAAAATCCTTGGCGTCACTACCCTCTAATACCGCGATTGGGGTTCGTCTAGCTTTGCGTGCATCACCACGATGCAACCTACGGAGACCGTCATGACCCTGCCCCGCCTGCTGCGAAACACCGCCCTTGCCGCCACCGCACTCACGATGCTGACCAGCGCCGCCCTCGCCGACGCGACCGAGGCGCCGGGCCATTTCCCGAAGAGCTTCCGCATCCAGGAGATCCCGGCCAACGGCACCACGCTCCACGTCCGCGTCGGCGGCACAGGACCCGCGGTGGTGCTGCTGCACGGCTATGGCGACACCGGCGACATGTGGGTGCCGCTCGCCGCCAAGCTCGCCGAGAACCACACCGTGATCGTGCCCGATTTGCGCGGCCTCGGCCTCTCCGCCCGCGCCGACAAGGGTTTCGAGAAGGCCAACCAGGCCGAGGACATCACCGGCGTCATGGACGCGCTGGGCGCGCGCACCGCCGAGGTCGTGGCGCACGACATCGGCAACATGGTCGCCTATGCGCTGGCAGCGCGGCATTCCGACCGCGTGACCAAGCTGGTGCTGATGGATGCGCCGGTGCCGGGCATCGGCCCGTGGGAGGAGATCCTCAAGAACCCGCTGCTGTGGCACTTCCGCTTCGGCGGCCCCGACATGGAGCGCCTGGTGGCGGGGCGCGAGCGCATCTATCTCGACCGCTTCTGGAACGAGTTCTCCGCCAACCCTGCGCATTTCCCGGAGGCCGCGCGCGTCCACTACGCGGAGCTCTATGCCGGGCCCGGGCGGATGCATGCCGGCTTCAGCCAGTTCGCCGCCTTCGATCAGGACGCCATCGACAACCGCGCCTGGCTCGCGGCGCATGGCAAGCTGACGATGCCGGTGCTGGCGATCGGCGGCGCGGCGTCCTTCGGCCCGACCATGGCGGTGGTGGCGCGGGCCGGCGCGAACAACGTGCAGGAGCAGGTCATCGAAGGCTCCGGCCATTGGCTGATGGAAGAGCAGCCCACCGCGACGGTCGCTGCGATCGACGCCTTCCTCAACGGGCAGCCGGCCGCCACGCCGTCGTCGCGCTGATCCTCGCGCAACTGATCCAACGCAGCAGAA
Organism: Bradyrhizobium sp. HKCCYLS3013; assembly: GCF_051167615.1. Classification (NCBI taxonomy): domain Bacteria; kingdom Pseudomonadati; phylum Pseudomonadota; class Alphaproteobacteria; order Hyphomicrobiales; family Nitrobacteraceae; genus Bradyrhizobium; species Bradyrhizobium sp. HKCCYLS3013. The sequence goes on along the minus strand of NZ_JBNPTK010000032.1, from coordinate 5,304 downwards.
GGCGCCGATCATGTCGACCCACGCTCTCGATGATGCGATCGGCGCGGCCAACGCCGCGCAAAAGCCTGCGGTCATCTTCATCCACGGCCTGTGGCTGAAGCCCAGCTCGTGGGACCGCTGGGCCGAGTTGTTCAACGCGGCAGGCTACGCCACGCTGGCGCCCGGCTGGCCGGCGGAGATGGGCGGCGCCGCAGCGCCCGAAACGATCGGCGAGGTGGCGGCGCACTTCGCCGCGATCGCGGGCGCGCTCGACCGGCGCCCCGCCGTGCTCGGCCATTCCTTCGGCGGCCTGATCGCGCAGATCCTCGCCGGCCGCGGGCTGTCGGCGGCGACGGTCGCGATCGATCCGGCGCCATTCCGCGGCGTGCTGCCGCTGCCCGTCTCGGCGCTGCGCTCCGCCTGGCCGGTCCTGCAGAACCCGCTCAATGCCAACCGCAACGTCAGTCTTACCCCCGAACAATTCCGCTACGCGTTTGCGAACTCCGTGCCGGAAGCCGAGAGCGACGCATTATACGAAACCTACCAGGCGCCTGCCCCGGGCCGACCGATCTTCCAGGCCGCGGCCGCCAACCTCAATCCCTGGACCGAGGCCCACGTCGACAGCGAGGCCGTCGAACGCGGCCCGCTGCTGATCATCTCCGGCGAGCACGACCACACCGTGCCGCCCTCGGTCGCCCGCGCCGCCTACGATCGGCAGAAGCGCAACCAGCACGCCGTCACCGAATTCGCCCAATTCCCGCAACGCGGCCACTCGCTGACAATCGACAGCGGCTGGCGCGAGGTGGCGGAAACGGCGCTGGGGTTTGTGGGGCGGTTTCTTTAGCGTTCGGCCACTCCGTACTTTAGCGGGGGTCCCACTCGACGACTACGATCTTGAGAGGGCCGGAGGAGGAACTGGCTCGAAAAACGGCGGGTTTGACCGAGTTGAAGCGAAGTCGGCGACCCAAACGCAGATCGCGGCAGTTGACACAGCCCATGGTTGAACCTTACCAGACAAAGCCTAGAAAGTTAGTTGATCCTAGATTTGAAATTTCCCGATTGGATTTGGTTTGGTGGGGCGATTTCTTTTCGTCTTGATTGTGCTTACGGGCACGCTCCTCAACGCGCAGTCACGCCCTATAGGGACTATCGGTCGGAGCGGCCCCCTTCCGCTTGCGTGCGACCAGAACATTATTGCGTTCGGAGGAAACATACGAATTACTCTTCCCGCGGCGACTGGCATCGAAGATGGATGCGATATCGTTCTCGTCAACGAAGAGTCCGAGGCCGGCAAGCTCTTGATCGACTTCCCACAAGACATCAACCCACGGCTTTATCCAAACCAGTCGGTCGGAATAACAAGCTACAAAGGTCGTTGGATTTCGACGCACAAGCCCGGTCGATACAAAGTTCCGAATGGAAGTTTGAAGATCCTCGTCGATAATGACGGCGATGATGGCAACGACGGCATCAGCAGGCCAGTGAAGTATCTCGCCACCGCCGTTCAGCTGATCCAGCAGGACCTCGACACCCGCCAATCGCTCGTAACGATCGCGCCGACCATCGGCCAAACCTTCAAAGATGACGCGGTTGCCATTAGTGGGCAGCCCCTGGGCAGCAATTTGATCGCGCTATCTCCGAACGGAAACGGAACGATAAAGCTGGTGCATGCAGCGACGTGCATTACGGCAGGCGACAATGGGGAGCTGTTTCTATGGGCGGATCAATTTGGGCCGCAGGGGCAGATCGAGATGCACTGCAATAGGGACAACAACCCGAATACACCGCAAATGCTCGCACACAACAACGGAGTTTTCGACGGCTCAGGAAAGCTCGTCTTTCACGGATCTGGCGACAAGGATATCGCTATTTCGTTTGACGGTCCAACGGCAGGCTCGTCCTTCAATGGCGGAATCCAAGTCGCCGGTCATTTCGATATCGTCTGGCGCATGGAGCAAGGCGGAGGGCGGTTTACGCTAGGCTGCAGCTCTCAAGGATGCGCCAGCATAGAGCCGATAGCGGACGAGTCGGGCGACATGCCGAGCATCAACCGATTGTTTATGGTCATCGGGAGCGAACAGCTACGTATCGGTAATTGCCCCAGGAGGGATGGCTATCGCAAGGTGGGCCCATCCATTGTCGGAGGCAACGGCCTGCTCGTGAAGTTCGGCTGCTTCATCCCGGGTACGCCCGACGGCGTGCCACTGATGACGCAGAACGGAAAAGTGTACGACTCAGCTTACTGACTACCCAAAGACCTCAAAATCAGGGGGGCTAGCTGTTGGCGCGCCAACCAGACCGAGGCGAATGGGCGGAGGTGAACCGTATCAGCCGTGATCAGCCCTTCGCGACGGTTATCACCGAGGAAAGCAAGGCACCCCTCTGCGCTACAGAACGCTTGCATTTCGTCCACGAAGTCGAAGGGCTCGTCGCGCTTCAGCTGCGATTGAAACTTTTTGGTGAACGACATCAACTCGTCATCGAGGTGACCCGGTATATACCGCGGGGTCGACTTCCAATACTCATCCAGAATGATCTTGTGCAGAAAGCGCTTCCAATGCGGTCGCTGACCAAGCACGAGCACCTTCTTGACGCCATACCCCTTCACCATCATCGAAAACTTGCGGATGTACTCGATGTCGAACGAGTTGTTCGATGAAAGCAACAGAACATCGGGCGGATCGATCGCAATCCGACGCAGCGCAAAGTAGTTAGCCATGTTGCAGTGGTGAGTCTCTATGATGTGCTCGATAATTGGACTGACTTGGCAGCCAGAACTGTGGATCAGCAACACCGACACATCTTTCGGAAGAACTTCATTGAGCCCGTAATATAGGTCCGCAGCATTGGAATCTCCGATAATGAGCACACTCTTGTCGGAGTGCCGCATATAGCAACTGGGATCGATGGCCTTTCTTGGCGCGAGCGTGGGGACCGGACTATCCCAGGCGTAAAAGTTACAGCGGTTCTGCATGATATCCTGAGCCTCGGCCTGGATCAGCGGCGACCCGCCATAAAAATACGCCGCATATTCACGCTTGTCCTCGTCGTTGATCCGGCCCGGGAAACCCTGCATCGCGACATCGAGGAGCCCAAATGCGCCGATGGCGATCATCGCCATTGCTAGCCCTGGCACCATCCAGACTCGCAGCTCGCCAGACCGGATGGGCTTCTCGAGAAACTGATAGGTGCCCCACGCAAGCCCGACTGACGCACCGACCAACAACGTGATGACGGCTTGCGGGGGCGGCGAGGCTCCATAGTGGATGCGCACAAAAGTCAGCAGCGGCCAGTGCCACAGATACAATGGATAGCTGATCAGACCGATCCAGACCATGACCGGATTTGAGAGGAGCACCCGGTTGAGCCAAGCTCCCGGCCCGGCGAGGATGACCAGGTAACTTCCGAGGACCGGCATTAGCGCCCACCAGCCTGGGAACTCCTGCCGGCGCGTGATCACGAGGACGGACGCAGCAATCAGCGCGATAGCCGCCACCGAAACAAAGTCGCGATAAATCTTCTTCTCGTTCCCCCCCCCCGCGCTCGAAGAGAACGGACGCTATGACCGTCGCGAGGCCATTTTCGACCCAGACCGCCGCCCGTGGCGTTGAAAATGCCAGATAGGCCAGAATGCTGCCCGTCGACAGCTCCCAGAAGCGGGCTCCCGGAGAATAGAATGCGGCGACGGGGTTCGATGGCGTAGCCTTGATGTTGTAGATAAATGAAGCTGCAAACATTGCGACAAAAACCGTGAACAGGTTCAGGCGCAGCCGCCAGGCAATCCAGATCAGCGCCGGCCACAGGAGATAGAACTGCTCCTCGATGCCAAGCGACCAGAGATGCAGAAGGATTTTGGTGTCTGCCGCGACGTCGAAATAGTTGGCTTCCTGCCACAGAGCAAAGTTGGAAACAAAGCCCGCGCCAGCGGCCACATGCTTACCGAGCAGACGGAAATCGTCTGGCAGTAGCAGAAGCGCGCCCGCTGCTAACGATGCGGTTAGCACGAGCGCGAGCGCGGGAAATATCCGTTTGATCCGCCGGGCGTAGAAGACCTGAAAGCTGAATGTGCCACTTTCCAGCCCGCCGAGAATAATTGATGTGATAAGGAAGCCCGATATCACGAAGAAGATGTCGACACCGACAAAGCCGCTTCGGAGCGTGCCAGGGAAGGCGTGAAAGGCGACCACGGAGAGAACGGCGACAGCTCTCAATCCGTCTATGTCTGGCCGGTAGAGAGGCCCATGGACGGCGTCCCTGGCGTGGCGCACCTCGGCTGGTGAATGCATAACGACCCGCTCTCTTCCGCACGCGCCCAAATACTTCCGGCGCGAGCAAACTCATTAATCTGCAATTTTTTGGCGATCAAACCCGAAATGGTGACGTAAGCTCAAACCCCGCTGACATTTTCATGTCCCCTTGTGCACCCAGTCCTGTGGACCTCGGTCAGTTATTCCTCCTCTACGTCTGCCTCCGTTGTCCCCAGCGACGGCCGTTTGCCGTCAGCCGATGCTCGGATCAAACCCACCAGCGCGTCTCGGCAGAGCCACCGGCTGCTCGCAGCTTGAGCGCGATCAAGGACCGCGCGCGTTCGCTGGCTCCAAGAGTCCTCGGAACTCCAGTCCTGTTCAGCTATCGATTCAGATCGACAAATTCACAGCCCGTCGAATCTTATTTCTTTTTCCCCGAAATCATGATACACGTCGCGCCATCCCGTGCCCGCCATGAGGGGCGCTTCGCGATCGTCACGAACGTGGGGCGCGGGATGCGGTGGGCGCGTCGGGTCGCAGCGGGCTTAGGTCTCGCGGACGAACGATCCGGTGCGCACGGTCAAGCCGTGTGGTCCTGGCATCCCGGTGCTGATGCCAAGTCCGTGACGACGATGTTGCGGATGACGGGGGCAAGAACGCCGGTCCCCGGGGAGAGCTCGGAGCAGCCGTCAAAACCATCGCGCAGGGAGGGCCGGGCGTGTTCGGCCAGACCTGTGGTGACTGCCGCCTGCTTTTTTTCTGCAGGCGGGCCACGGGCGCGGCCAGCGCCCGGCCTTCCCTGCGCCCTCTGCTTTCGAGAGGGCGAAAGATCAGCAAAGCTCGGACGCCGATGGCGCCGCGAGGCTGAGAAGGTGTGTCGCGAAAGGAGATCCGAAGTTGAACGCAGTCGTTCAATGCGTGACCACGGATGGTCCGACACGATCGGCCGACGCTGCGCACCGAGCCGGAGCGCAATCGTACAATCCTCATTGTCGTCATGGCCGGGCTTGTCCCACGGCTGTCCGGTTCAGACAGACTGGACATGGTGCATGGCGTGGATTCTTCTGCGGTCTTGAGC
>NZ_JBNPTK010000031.1:0-41375 GCF_051167615.1 Bradyrhizobium sp. HKCCYLS3013 | reverse complement strand
TCGGCGGCATGCGCCAGCGCCTCGAGCCGCGGCAGGCCGAGGAAACCGCAGGTCCCCTTGATCGTGTGCACCAGCCGGAAGATGTTATCGAGGATCTTGGCGTTGTTCGGCTCCTGCTCGAACCGCACCAATTGATTGTCGACGGTATCCAGGCTCTCGCTGGTCTCCGTCAGGAACTCACGCAACAGGTCATCCATGAAACTGGCCTTCGCACGCAACGGAACGCGACATGACGCGCCCTTCAAACCGTGGCCAGTTTCGGTGCAAAGCGTTTAATATTAGTTGAGTAAGCGCAAATGAACGGACTCAACAAAGAGATAAGATGCATCCGGACGAATTCGGACACATCGGCAAGGCTTGATTAACCGTGGTGAACGGATTCTTGCGCCTGTCCCACGACAAGAGGTCGCAGCACCGGCGCGGCAGGACGTCCGCCCGATCAGGCCGCCTGCACGACCATCGCATTGCCGTCGGCGGTGAGCGTCACCTTGAGGCCGCAGGCATCGGCGAGCAGACGGGTGTAGTAGGGCTGCACCGCGTGGGCATCGATGGTCGATTGCAGGTCGCCACCGAGCAGATTGACGATGTTCTGCGGCAGCCGGGCATTGAGCCCGGTGGCGGCGACGCGGAAGCTCATGGTCTCGCCATCGCCGATCGGGTCGACGGTCAGCATGCCGCCGCGCGGGATCGTCTGCTGCGCCACCACCATCATGTTGAGCAGCAGCTTGACCCGGTTCTTGGGCAACAGCAGCCGCGGCAGATTCCAGGTGATCGAGGTCTTGGCGTCCTCGATGTGGCCGCGCGCCATGGTCTGGGCGTCGCCGAGATCGATCTGCGCGCCCGCCGAGCCCGCCGCACCAAAGGCGAGGCGGCAGAATTGCAGCCGGGCCGACGCCGTCTTGGCGCTCTTGCGGATCAGCTCCAGCGCGAAGTCGCGATCCTCCGGCTTCGGATTGTCGTCGAGCACCTCGAGCCCGTTGACGATGGCGCCGACCGGACTAATCAGGTCGTGGCAGACCTTCGAGCAGAGCAGAGCGGCAAGTTCGAGCGTATCGGGAGCGGGAATCGGATTGGCGATCTCGGGAGAGGACGTGCCGGACATTCGATGTTCCTGAAATCCGCGAACCTGGGCGAATCATGCTTGCGTTAACGCTTGATACACTGCGAAAGCAGGGACCGCCACCGGACTGAGGGCGGGACACGGGAAAGTACGTAGCGGTCTTCCCGGCAGCCGCGGCTCAACGACCATGCGAACGGCCGTACCCGGATGCGCCGGACGCCAGAACAGGGATATGATGATGCAAGCTGCGTACGGAACGGCCGGAAGGAGCACCGCGCAATGACGACGGCACCGACTGCAGGAACCGTCGAGGTCGAGGCCGCCGCGGCGCTGATGGCGCCCCTGACGGAGCTCGTCGTCGAGGCGGCCCACGCGATCCTCGCCGTCAACCGCCGCGCCATGGCCGTCACCGACAAGTCCGACGGCTCGCCGGTCACCGAGGCCGATCTTGCCGCCGACCGGGTCATTGCCGAGGGGCTGGCCCGGCTGGCGCCGGCGATTCCCGCGCTGTCGGAGGAGCGGGTCGGAGCCAGCGCAGGACCGTTCAAGGGCAGCTTCTTCCTGATCGATCCGCTCGACGGCACCAAGGAGTTCGTCGCCGGGCGCGGCGAGTTCACGGTCAATCTGGCGCTGGTCACCGGCGGCAGCCCGCTGCTCGGCATCGTCTGCGCGCCGGCCATCGGCCAGATCTGGCGCGGCCTGGTCGGCCGTGGCGCCGAGCGGCTGTCGTTCACCGAGGCGGGTCTGGCGGCCGCCGAGCCGATCCGCACCCGGCCGATGCCGCCGCAAGGCGCGGCATGGGTCGCAGCGGTCAGCCGGTCGCATGGCGATGCCCGCACCGAAGCCTTCATTGCCGCGCGTCCTGGCGCCGTGCGCCTGCCGCTCGGCTCGGCCGTGAAGTTCGGCCGGCTCGCCGAAGGTCTGGCCGACATCTATCCGCGGCTCGGCCCGACCTCGGAATGGGACGTGGCGGCAGGCCATGCCGTGGTCGTAGCCGCCGGCGGCACCGTCACCAGCGAGACCGGCGCGCCGTTGCGCTATGGCGAGCGCCCCGACGGCTTCATCGTGCCGTCCTTCATCGCCTGGGGCGACCCGGCTGCGGTGAAGGTGTGAGACAGCCCTGCCGCGCGCGCTATTCGGCCAGGTTCTCCTCGAGCTCCGGCCAACGGGCCTCCGCACGCGGCAGATAGCGGCCCGGGTCGGCCGCGAAAGCGTCGCGGCTCGCCTCACGGTTGAACAGGAACAGCCGTTCCTCGACCACGACGAAGAAGCGCGGGTTGCCGGCCACCGTCACGCCGCGGGCCACGTCGGTCGGGTCGTAGCCGCCGAATTGCGGGCCGTAGACCTCCGGATGGGCCAGGAACGAAGCGCGATTGCCCTCGTTGCGAAACCGCCAGACCACCCCGCCCTGGGACGCCTCGAAATCCGGCAGCCCCGGCATGGCCTTGCCATCCACGAAATAGGAAACAGGATCGAAGCCGTCGATCGCCAGCCCGCTGAAGCGGTCGGAGATGATGCGCTGCGTCGTGGCCGCCGGCGCGCCGACCGGCGGCAGCGCGGCGAGCGTGATGGCGGCAATTACAAGGCGAAACAGCGACTTTGACCCGGTCTGGGGCGGTTGTTGCCGTTGTGCGGTCATAGTTGGTGCCGATAACATGGGAGTCGCAGGGGCATCGCCCCTCGCCCGACAATCGCCCGATGTGGTTGGCGTCAGGTTAAGGCGAGGCTCGGGCAGCCGATAGCAGGGGATTTCCATCGATGAGTTTCGCATCCCGCCTTGCCGCCACGACGCTCGCGGCCGTGCTGGCCATGACCGCGTCGGTCGCCGCGCAGCAGGCGCCCCCGCCTGCCGCGCCGCCCTACCAGGCCGCGCCGCCGTATCAGCAGCCCGCACCGCCGCCGCGCCCTGCGCCCAGCCCGGACAGCTTCAATCCGGACGAGCTGGTCAATGCCGGCCACCGCTTCTTCGGCAACGTCTCGCGTGGCCTCGCCTCGGTGATCGAGCGCGCCGTCAGCCAATGGGGCCTGCCGAATGGCTACATCCTGGGTGAGGAAGGTGCCGGGGCCTTCGTCGCCGGTCTCCGTTACGGCGAAGGCACGCTCTACACCAAGAACGCCGGCGACCTCCGCGTCTATTGGCAGGGCCCCTCGCTGGGCTTCGACTGGGGCGGCGACGGCGCCCGCACCATGACCTTGGTCTACAATCTGCCGGCCACCAGCGCGATCTATCAGCGCTTCGTCGGCATCGACGGCTCGGCCTACATCGTCGGCGGCTTCGGCATGACGGCGCTGACCGCCAACAACATCGTGCTGGTGCCGATCAGGTCCGGCATCGGCCTGCGGCTCGGCGCCAATGTCGGCTACCTCAAGTTCACGCCGAGCGCGACCTGGAACCCGTTCTGACGGCGCTGGCTGATACCGCCAGGACACATTCTCCCGTGACGGATCAAGGTTAACACGGCATTGGGCTGGCAATGAATCAGCCCGCCGTGCATTGTGATTCCGTTAATCATTTCGGATCGGGAGTTGTGCGTCATGGTCGAGCCGATCATGTATTTTGCGATCGGTTTTCTGATCGCCATGCTCTGTGCCCTCATGGTCGTGCCGCTGGTGCACAATCGTGCGGTGCGGCTGACGACGCGACGGCTCGAGGCGGCGACGCCGCTGTCGATGGCCGAGATCCAGGCCGACAAGGACCAGCTGCGCGCGGAGTTCGCGATGTCGGCGCGGCGGCTGGAGATGAGCGTCGACGCGCTCAAGAACAAGGCCACCGGCCAGCTCGCCGACCTCGGCAAGAAGACCGACGCCATCAACCGCATGAAGATCGAGCTCGGCGAGAAGAACGCCGCGATCTTCGCCCTCGAGGCGCGCGAGAAGGCGCTCAAGGACCAGCTCCGCGCCACCGAGGAAGAATTCGCCGCCAAGACCGAGGCGCTGCGCGCCGCCGAGCAGGCGCTGAAGGAGAAGCAGGCCGAGCAGGTCCGCCTCACCGCCGAGCTCAACGACAAGGCGCTGCTGGCCGACAGCCGCCAGGTCGAGCTGGTCTCGGTCAGGACCCAGGTCGAGGAGCTGCGCAGCCGCGTGGCCGACGCCGAGAAGGAATTCTCCGCGACCCAGGCCCGCCTCGCGCTGGAGCGCGACGAATCCGACACCGCGACCAAGGCGCTCAACGACGCCCGCGCGCGGGTCGAGAATCTCAGCCAGCGCGTCACCGAGCTCGACCGCCAGCTGATCGTCCAGGTCAAGGAAGCCGAGATGCTGGCGACGCGCGTCGCCGACCTCGAGGGCAGGCTGTCGACCCAGGGCAAGCTGCTCGCCGAGCGCGACTTCGAGAACAACCAGTTGCGCGAGGCCAACGTGGCCGCCGACCGCGCCTTGAAGGAGCTGCGCGAGGAGCTGGCCGGCATGGGCAGCGGCAAGTCGGCCGCGTTCGAGCGGCTCAAATCCGAGAAGGCCACCCTCGAACAGCAGCTGCAGGCCGCCCGCGACGAGCGCACCAAGCTGCAGCGCGAGATGAACGCCATCCAGCAGCAGGCCGAGAGCACCTGGGCCCAGGAGCGGATGGAGAACGCGCTGCTGCGCGAGCGCATCAACGACATCGCCGCCGAGGTCGCCAAGCTCGCGATGCAGATCGAGGGCCCGAACTCGACGATCGAGGCCATGCTGGCCGCCGAACCGGCCCCCGCCAAGCCCGCCAACGCCAATGGGGTCGCCGCGGCGCCGGCTGCTGCGGCCGGCGGCGTGCCCCAGGGCGGCACCCTGGCCGACCGCATCCGCGCGCTGCAGTCGCACGCCTCGCGGGCAAGGCAGATCGGGGCCTGAGAACGGGCAAGCGGGGCGCGGAGTGCCGCGGATCTGCTCCTCCGTTCAGCATGGAAGCCGGCACGCCATGGAGCCGGTTTCGGCCCCAATCGAGGACAGCCCGGCGCGCTCCAGCAGTTTTCCTCGCCATCTCCGCCGCAAATCCTTGACACCCCCTGCCCGCGCTTCGTAAATCGCGGGCTCCGACGGACTGCTTCGGGCGCCTCGCTGGCTCACAGCCACGACCGCCACCGGCAACCGGGCGCATAGCTCAGCGGGAGAGCGTTCCCTTCACACGGGAGAGGTCCAAGGTTCGATCCCTTGTGCGCCCACCATTTGCCGTCGCCATCCTTTTCCGTTCATGCGCCCCCTTGGGCTGGTCTGGCCTGTCGCCATGCCTCGGGCGACGCGATGGTCACGCAGGATTGAGCGGGATCAACGACTGCGTCGGCGCCTGTCCTATGTTAGCTGTCTCGCTCTGCGACCGGAAAGGTAACTCCATCTCGATGCGGCTCGTCCGTACCATCCTGGCGTTCGCGATTGCCCTGTCCGTGGCGATGCTGCCGATCGGCGCATCGGCGGCTGCGATGGCGTCGTCGGACGAGATGCAGACGAGCCTGCAGATGGACGACGGGGCCGGCATGTCGATGGACGAATGCTGTCCCGACGACATGAAGGGCACCGGCTCGCCTTCGCACACCTACAAGTGCGGCATGGGTTTCTGCTGCGCGGGCGGGACGGTTGCGCTCGGCGATGTCAGGGCCGTTGCCTTCGCGCCCCTCGCCGTGAGCGCGACCACGATCGCCATTCCCGCCGATCAGGTCGCTGCTCTTCACAGCGGCAGCCCTCCGTTCCGACCTCCTCGAATCTGATCTCGCACGAGCCGACGCGCGCCGTGCATGCGCGCCGATGACTGACGTGCGCGCCGCGGGCGCCACGGCCGAGATCCATTCATGAGGACAGGACCATGCTTTCCGGAATCAGCACCGCGGCGCTTGCCGCCACCCTTTCGCTCGCCGCATCGGCCGCCGTCGCCGGCGCCGCCGACTACAGCTTCGAGCCCGTCACGGCGGAGATGAAGAAGGGCGACGACGTCACGGTCGCCGTTCGTCTCACCCATAAGCAGACCGGCAAGGCCGTGACGGACGCGGTCGTTTTCAAGACCCGCGTCGACATGGCGCCGGACGGGATGGCCGACATGGTGTCGGACGTGGCGCCGCTGCCCTCCAAGGAGCCCGGCGTCTACGCCTTCAAGACCGACCTGCCGATGGCCGGGCGCTACCAGGTCACACTCTCCGCGAAGGTGCAGGGCGAGCCCGAGACGGTCACCGGCAAGGTCGTCGTCAAGGCGACGAAGTGAGCCTGCGGGGCGCTCCCCGCGAGCGCCCCACCCTTCCAATGGATAGCGCGCGCCAGCGCGCCTCACGGTGATGCCATGACCATTTTTCGCCTGCTCGCGACCGTCACACTCGGCGCCGGAATTAGTGTGGCCGGTCTCTGGTCGATCGAGAGCTCGCTCCCGTCGCTTCGCACCCATCACGCCGCGGCGGCGGCAGAGCGAATGCCGCTGTACTACCGCGATCCCAGCGGCGCCCCTGCCTGGTCGGCGGGCCCCAGGAAAGACGATCGCGGGCGGGACTACCTGCCGGTCTACGACGACGATCAGGCCGCGCCGGAGCCGGCCAAGCCGAAGCAGCAGGCCGACTCCTCGCGCCGGATTCTCTACTACCGCAATCCGATGGGCCTGCCGGACACGTCCCCTTCCCCGAAGAAGGACCCGATGGGGATGGACTACGTGCCCGTGTACGAAGGGGACGATGCCGAGGATGGCGTGGTCAAGCTGTCGCCCGGCAGGATCCAGCGAACGGGCGTGAGATCCGCGCCAGTCGAACGGCGCACGCTTCGCATCGCGGTCAAGGCGCCGGGTACGATCCAGCTCGACGAGCGGCGCGTCTCGGTGATCGCGATGCGGGCGGAGAGCTTCGTACAGAAGGTCACCGACGTCACCACGGGCACGCGCGTGAAGGCCGGCCAGCCGCTGATGGAGATCTACAGTTCGGCGATCGCTGCCGCCGCAGCCGAATATCTCTCGACGATCAACTCGAACCTCGTCGGCGGCAATGCAGTCTACGGACGCGGCTCGCGCCAGCGCCTGACCAATCTCGATGTCCCGGAGCCGGTGATCACCGCCATGGAGAAGTCGCGCATCGCACCGGTCACGGTGCAATGGTCGGCGCCCCGCGACGGCATCGTGCTCGAGCGCAACGCGATCGAAGGCATGCGCGCCAATCCGGGCGACGTGCTGTTCCGGATCGCCGACATATCCGTGGTGTGGGCGCTCGTCGACGTGGCCGAACGCGACCTCGGCAACATCGCGGTGGGTCAGCCCGTGACCATCCGCGCGCGCAGCTTCCCGGGCCGGACCTTCGCCGGATCCATCGCGGTGATCTATCCCCAGGTGAACAAGGACACGCGTACCGTGCGGGTGCGGATCGAGCTCACCAACCACGACCTCGCGCTGCTGCCGGACATGTATGTCGATGCCGAGATCGACACGGCCGCCGCGGCGCCGGTGCTGGCCGTGCCGGCCGATGCCGTGCTCGACACCGGCAGCCGCCAGGCGGTGCTGATCGACAAGGGCGACGGCCGCTACGAGCCGCGCGCCGTGAAGCTCGGCCGCCGCGGCGCCGGCCATGTCGAGGTGCGCGACGGCCTGTCGGATGGCGAGGCGGTCGTCACCGCCGCCAACTTCCTGATCGATGCCGAAAGCAACCTGAAGGCCGCGCTGAAGAGTTTTGCGGACGCCAGCGAGCCGCAGCCCGCCGACGCCGATCATGCCGCCATGGGAGAGCACAAATGATCGCCCGCATCATCGCGTGGTCAGCGCGCAACCTGCTGCTGGTCCTGTTCGGCACCGGCTTCGCGGCGGCGGCAGGCTTCTACGCGCTCATTCATCTGCCGCTCGACGCGATTCCCGATCTGTCCGACACCCAGGTCATCGTCTACACCGAGTATCCCGGTCAGGCGCCGCAGGTGATCGAGGACCAGGTCACCTATCCCTTGACTACGGCGATGCTGACAGTGCCGAAATCGAAGGTCGTGCGCGGCTTCTCGTTCTTCGGCGTGTCGTTCGTCTACGTCATCTTCGAGGACGGCACCGACATCTACTGGGCGCGCTCGCGCGTGATGGAGTTCCTGAACGGCGCCGCCTCGCGGCTTCCGGCGGGGGTCACGCCGACGATCGGGCCGGACGCGACCGGCGTCGGCTGGGTCTATCAATACGCCGTCATGTCGAAGGAGCTGAATCTCGCCGACACTCGCACGATCCAGGACTGGAACCTGAAGTTCGCGCTCGCCAAGGCCGAGGGTGTCGCCGAGGTCGCGAGCATCGGCGGCTTTGTCAAGCAGTACAATGTGGTGCTCGATCCGCAGCGCATGCGCGACCGTGGCATCTCCTTGCAGAAGATCCGCGACGCGATCCGTGCCAGCAACGCCGATGTCGGCGGCCGCACCGTCGAGCTGTCCGAGTTCGAATATGTCATCCGCGGCAAGGGCTATCTGAAGAGCATCAACGATCTCGGCAACATCGTGCTCAAAAGCTCCGGCGGCACGCCCGTGCTGCTGCGCGACGTCGCCAATGTCGAGCTCGGGCCCGACGAGCGGCGGGGCATTGCCGAGCTCAATGGCGAGGGCGAGGTCGCCAGCGGCATCGTGCTGCAGCGCTTCGGCGTCAATGCGCTCGACGTGATCGAGAACGTCAAGAAACGCTTCAAGGACATCGCGAGCAGTCTGCCCAAATCGGTCGAGATCGTTCCGGTCTATGACCGCTCGAATCTGATCTATGCCGCGATCGGCACGCTCAAGCACACGCTGCTTGAGGAGAGCATCGTCGTTGCCTTCGTCTGCATCGTGTTTCTGCTGCACGTGCGCAGCGCCCTGGTCGCGATCCTGATGTTGCCGGTCGGCGTGCTGATGGCGTTCGGCGCAATGAAGCTGCTCGGACTTGGCTCGAACATCATGAGCCTGGGGGGCATCGCAATTGCGATCGGCGCCATGGTGGATGCCGCGATCGTCATGATCGAGAACGCACACAAGCATCTGGAGCGCGCCGCGCCCGACGCATCACGCGTCCATATCCTGATCGACGCGGCCGCGGAGGTCGGCCCCGCCCTGTTCTTCAGCCTGCTGATCATCACCGTGTCGTTCATGCCGATCTTCACGCTGGAGTCGCAGGAAGGCCGCCTGTTCAGCCCGCTCGCCTTCACCAAGACGTTCTCGATGGCGGCAGCGGCGCTGCTCTCGGTGACGCTGGTGCCGGCGCTGATGGTGATCTTCGTCCGCGGCAGGATCATTCCCGAGCATCGCAACATCATCAACCGCTTCCTGATCTGGATCTACCGCCCGGTCATCAAGGGCGTGCTGCAAGCGAAAACGCTCGTGATCCTCGCAGCCATGGTCGTTCTTGCCGTCTCCATCTGGCCGGCGCGCCAGCTCGGCACCGAGTTCATGCCGAGCCTGAACGAGGGCACGCTGCTCTACATGCCGACCACCCTGCCCGGCATCTCCGTGACCAAGGCGGCAGAGCTGATGCAGATGCAGGACCGGATCATCAAGTCGTTCCCGGAGGTCGCCTCGGTTTATGGCAAGGCCGGACGCGCGGCGACCGCCACCGACCCTGCGCCGACCGAGATGTTCGAGACGGTCGTCAACCTCAAGCCGAGGGAGCAGTGGCGTCCCGGCGTCACCATCGACGGCCTCGTTGCCGAGATGGACAAGGCGCTGCAATTCCCTGGCGTCTCCAACGCCTGGACGATGCCGATCAAGGCGCGCATCGACATGCTCTCGACCGGCATCCGCACGCCGATCGGCGTCAAGGTGATGGGCACGGACCTCGCCGAGATCGATCGTCTGGCCAAGCAGATCGAGCGGGTGATCAAGACCGTTCCCGGAACCTCCTCGGCCTATGCCGAGCGCGGCATCGGCGGCTATTACCTCGAGATCACGCCCGATCGCGAGGCTCTCGCCCGCTACGGCCTCCTGGTCCAGGACGTTCAGGATACGATCGCAGCGGCCCTCGGCGGCCAGACGATCACCACGACCGTCGAGGGCCGCCAGCGCTTCAGCGTGAACATGCGCTATCCGCGCGATCTCCGCGACAATCCGAAGGCCATCGCCAGCGAGGTGCTGGTGCCGATGCCGTCCGGCGGCGCCGTGCCGCTCGGCGAGGTCGCGAAGGTCGAGCCGGCCAGGGGTCCCACGTCGATCCGGACCGAGAACGGACAGCTCGCGACATACATCTATGTCGACATCCGTGACCGCGACATCGGCAGCTACGTCGCGGACGCGCAGCGTGCCGTCGCCGAGAGCATCCGGTTTCCGGCCGGCACCTACGTGCTCTGGAGCGGGCAGTATGAGTATCTGCAGCGCGCGGCGGCCCGGCTCAAGATCGTCATTCCGGTGACGCTCACCATCATCTTCCTGCTGCTGTACTTGAACTTCAGGGCCATGACCGAGACCCTGATCGTGATGCTGTCACTGCCCTTCGCGCTCGTCGGTGGCATCTGGATGATGTGGTGGCTCGGCTTCAATCTGTCGGTCGCCGTCGCCGTCGGCTTCATCGCGCTTGCCGGCGTCGCCGCAGAGACCGGCGTGGTGATGCTGATCTATCTCGATCACGCGCTGGCTGCGGTGAAGGCGAGGCGCGATGCCGAAGGTCGCCCCCTGAACCGGCAGGATCTCCAGGACGCGATCATGGAGGGCGCGGTCGAACGCGTCCGCCCGAAGATGATGACGGTCGTCGCCATCATGGCGGGCCTGTTGCCGATCATGTGGAGCACCGGCACGGGCTCTGAGATCATGCAGCGCATCGCCGTGCCGATGATCGGCGGCATGATTTCGTCGACCCTTCTCACCCTGATCGTGATTCCGGCCATCTTCGGCTTGGTCAAGGGACGCAGCCTGTCGACCAGGACAGGGACGACGGCGGACGCCTCGAGCGGGTCGCAGGGCGTGCAAAGGGCAGCTTGATCCACCGACAGCGAGAGGAGAGACGATGAAACATTTCGCGACAGGAGCTCCGGTGGTCGCGGCGAAGGCGCCCGATCATGGTCAGCGACTAGCCGTACCGGCGCTGAAGACGAACGATCGTCACCCCTGAGCCCGCCGGTCGTTGATGTGGATCAACCTGAATGGCCCACGTCCGGCCATTGTTGATCGCCCCTGAAGGAGGACTTGGTCATGCAAAAATTGCCCCTGGCTTTTCTGTTGGCGTTTTCGGCCTTGGCGCATCCCGCCTTTGCTCAATCCTCCACTGACCATTCGGCCCATCATCCTGATCAGAAGGAAGCGCCAGCAACTGATGCCGGCAAATCGACCAGCGGGGCGAGCTCGTCACAGACCATGATGGGCGGCGGCATGATTAAGATGATGGACAGCATGCCGATGTCCAACATGATGCCGATGATGTCCGGCATGACGCGGCCGTCCGACGATGGCATGGGCGGCATGGAGGTGCTCGATCATGTGGAGGGACGGATCGCGTTCCTGCGGGCGGAGCTCAAGATCACGGACGCCCAGATGCCGGCATGGAACGGTTTCGCCGACGCGTTTCGCGCGCGTGCGAAGACGCTCGGTGATCTCAGGATTGCGATGATGTCGCAGTCCGGCTCGGAGACGGTGCTCGACCAGCTGACCGCACAGGAAAAATCGCTATCGGCTCGCCTCGACGCCACGCGAGCGATCAAGACCACCCTGAGCGACCTCGTCGCAACCTTTTCCGACGAGCAGCGAAAGGCGGCCGACGAACTGCTCGCGCCCAATCTCGGCATGACGCCGATGCGGATGCGGGGCGGGCGAATGAGCTCCATGCGGATGCAGCGGGGCCATTAGCCGCCGAGGGCCGATCGACAAGCGGATACGCCGCGAGCGTCGCATTCGACGTCTGCGGTCGACATGTGAAGTTGACTGATATAGGGTACCCCCCTATATTATCTCGATGTCGCATACCATCAAGCACAAGTCCAAGCTTCTCGCGCGCGTCCGGCGCATCAAGGGCCAGATCGACGCGGTGGAGCGCGCGCTCGAGGCGGAGCTCGGCTGCGCCGACGTGCTCATGCTGGTCGCGTCGGTCCGGGGCGCCATCGGAGGCCTGACCACCGAGCTGCTGGAGGATCACATCCGGCACCATGTCGTCGACCCCGCCCACGAAAGCGATCCCGACAAGGCCAAGGGTGCCGCCGACCTCATCGAGGTCGTGCGGACCTATCTGAAGTGAGACTGGCATGACCGATCTGTCCCAACTGCTCCAGCAAGGCAGCGCGCATGCGTGGCTGTTCGTGCCCAGCGCGATTGCCCTGGGTGCGCTGCATGGCCTGGAGCCCGGTCATTCCAAGACCATGATGGCCGCCTTCATCGTCGCGATCCGTGGCACCGTCCTTCAGGCCGTGCTGCTCGGCCTCTCGGCGACCATCTCCCACACCGCGATCGTATGGGTGGTCGCGCTCGCCGGCCTTCACTTCGGCCAGGAGCTTTCGGGCGAGCGCAGCGAAGCCGTCCTGCAACTGATCTCGGCCGTCATCATCATCGGCATCGCGGCCTGGATGGTCTGGCGCACCTGGCGGGACCAGAGTGGACACCATGACCATGACCATCATCACCATCACGACGCGCCGCGATCGGTCGCGCTTGCCGGCCACGCGCTGTCGGTCGAGATCTTCGAAGATGGCGTGCCGCCGCGTTGGCGGATCCGGAACGAGACCGGCGCACTCCCACCCGCCGACACGCTCCACGTCACGACCGTTCGTGGAGACGGCCAAGAGCAGCAGTTCAGTTTCCGGGCCAGCGGCGACGCCTTGGAGAGCGTCGAGGAGATCCCGGAGCCGCACGCGTTCAAGGCACGCATCACGCTTGCCGGCGAGTCCGTGGAGATTCTGTTCGAGGAGCACACGCACGATCACATGGACCTCGGCGACGAGGACGATGCCCATGCGCGCGCCCACGCCGACGACATTCGACGGCGCTTCGCCGGCCGTACCGTCACGACCGCACAGATCGTCCTGTTCGGACTGAGCGGCGGCCTGATCCCTTGCCCCGCTGCCATCACGGTCCTGCTGTTGTGCATTCAACTGAAGCAGTTCAGCCTCGGCTTCGTCCTGGTGCTCTGCTTCGGCATCGGCCTGGCCATCACCATGGTGTCCGCCGGCGTGCTCGCCGCACTCAGCCTTCGGCATGTCGAACGCCACTGGTCCGGCTTCAGCCGCTTCGCGCACCGGGCGCCCTATCTCTCGGCTGCTCTGATCGTGCTGGTGGGGACCTATACGGGTTGGCTGGGCCTGCACGAACTGATGATCTGAGGCGGAGGCGCGCCGGGGGGCAAAGCCCGAGCAGCAGCACGTTCGCAGCGGGTCCAATTGCGCAAGGACATGCCCTGAGCGCACCCCTCTCCGTCAGCGCATCGCGAAGAGCTCCTGGTGGAACCGCTCTCTGATAGGAAAGTCTTGCGCGCCGAAATCGCGCCTGAGAGCCTCGCCGAAGGCGGTCGGACCGCAGAACCAGATGCTTGCGTTTTGCCAGTCCGGCACTGCCCGGCGAACACGATCGCCCGTCAGCCGTCCGTCGCGGGCGTCGATGAGAACGTGCAGGCGGACATTGGCTGAACGCGCGTCCGCAGCGAGCTTTCCCAATGCCTCCTCGTCGACATCCGCCGTGGTGTGAAACAAGTCCACCGTCGCGACAGGGCAATCGGGGCTCCCCCACCGCATGGCCAGCTCTTTCATGCGGGCGACAAAAGGCGTGATACCGATGCCACCGCCGATCCAGATCTGGTGTGTGCAATCGTCGTCGAAGGTGAAGCAGCCATAGGGGCCTTCGACCTTCACCTCCTGCCCGACATGGAGCTTCTCCCGCAACTGGCTCGTATGGTCCCCGAGCTCCTTGGTGATGAAGGTGATCCTGGGGTCCTCAGCGTTCCAGCCGGACGCAATTGTGTAGGGATGGGCGCCCTCGGAGACGTCCGACGTGGCAAAGGCGAACTGGCCCGGCTTGTGCCCGGGCCAGCCATGGGACACCTCGATTTCGGTCTCCATGGCTCTGACGCCGGGATAGTATTTGAGCGACGTGATCCTGCCTTTGACCTGCCGCCCGGCGCCGACGCGTTGCAGCAGCGTAATCGCGGCCGCCCACGTCCCGCAGGCAAGCATCGCCGCCATGGTCAAGCCGAGCGGCGACATCCAGTAGCTGAACTTTGTCAGCGTGACCGCATGAAAGACCAACACCAGGTACGCCAGGGCGAGAAGCCGATGTGTCTTGTAGAACAGCCGATACGGGAAGGACTGAACGAGCGCCAAGGCAATCAGCACCACCGTGCCGTAAAAGGCCCACTCGCCGAGCCCCTCGGCCGATCCATGCAGGCTCGCAAACAGAGACTCGACGGGATTCGCGATGGGCGGCCTTGCCCCACGCTCCGGCCGCGCCAGCAGACCCCAGCCGACCGCCCATTTCGGACCGTTGGCCCAGAGCCAGTGGACGATGGCGGTCACAAGGGCCGCGATGCCGAACCATTTGTGCAGGCGGTACATCTTGTCGAGGCCGCCCAGCCATGCCTCCGGCCAGCGCGGTCGCAATGCGAGGATCATCGCCATGCTCATGCAACCGATTGCCAGGACGCCACTCAGCTGCACCATCCTTTCACGGAGTGGAAAGAAGGCGCCCGGTCCAAATGGATCTGGTTCCGCAACCAGCCACAGCAGCGAGAGAACCGTCAGGGTCCCCCAAAATGCTCGCTTGAGATTTCGCATGCGGGCTTCTCTCACGACGACATCGACGCAATCCTGGACTGATTAGGCGGCGCAGCCTTGAGCTGGCTCAAGGCTGATCGTCATGAGCTGCAAACCAACTTCAACAGGGCTCGCAGGGTGTTCTCGTTCGGTTAGTTTGGCTGATGACCGTTGATAGCTGATCCGGAAGGCCTCGAGGCAGCGCCCGAGCTTGGCGAGAATGCCGATGCCTGATCGTGGGCTCGAGCAACCTCGGCCGGGATCTCGGCTGCGACGTCGCGCTGCAGGCAGAACTGATCGACGATCCATAGCAGCGCCATGGCCGCTTCGGGCTGGCGAGACTGCGCCGTCCGCAAGGGCGCGAGCGTCGGCACCGCCATGTCACGGCGCTCCGCCTGAGCGTCAGCGAGAGCGCGGTGCGCGAACCTCGCGATCTCCTTGGAAGAGAGAACCGGGCGCTAAACCTTTTGGCATGACATTCATTCCCATGACGCCACGAGGCCACCGCATCGCGATGCGAGCCCGCAGCCGCAGGTGGAGGCTGCTGCGTAGATGCACTCGGCCAAATTGGCCTCGCTCACCCGCGCATGGGCTCCCTGCGCCCGGCACAATCGTCACAGAACGCCCTCGCCGCTGCCCGTGCCGCCG
Organism: Bradyrhizobium sp. HKCCYLS3013; assembly: GCF_051167615.1. Classification (NCBI taxonomy): domain Bacteria; kingdom Pseudomonadati; phylum Pseudomonadota; class Alphaproteobacteria; order Hyphomicrobiales; family Nitrobacteraceae; genus Bradyrhizobium; species Bradyrhizobium sp. HKCCYLS3013. Next base: position 26,093 of record NZ_JBNPTK010000031.1, on the reverse strand, counting down.
GTCAAGTCGGCTTTTGCGGGGCGAAACTCTCACGTTTTCCTGATTCCTGCGTCAGAACGCCGCGGGTCGAATTCGCCTATGGTCCGGCGCGTTTCCAACCCACGGAGGTTTTCCGCATGCGTAAACTGATCATCGCCACCGCCGCCCTCGCGTTCGTCTCGTCGGCCGCTCTTGCCCAGTCCACGGAGAAGCCGATGACGACCACCGGCCAGTCGGCGAAGAGCGGCGACGCCATGGGCGGGGGCGACACCATGAAGATGAGCAAGACGAAGAAGAAGTCGGCCAAGAAGACGTCCGGCGACGGCATGTCGAAGTAGATCCAGCGCGGGCGTGCCTCAAGGGGCACGCCCGGCGCTGCCAGTGGCTCGGACCGGTCGGTCCCGGTCCCGTCTGGAGAGCGCAATCGCGTCTGATCTCTTCTTCCCGCGCCTCATGGACGCGCCGCTGGCGGCGCCTCTCACGATGCGGGTCTCAGCGCCCGTGATCTGACGTGTCTATGCGGCCGCCAGCCCCATCTGCTGCAATCGCCCCGCGAACCAGGCCGACAGTACCGGGTCGATTCGGGCCCCGACATAGACCTCCGGCGTGATCACGTGGCGGCGGTCGAGAATCACCAGCACGCCGATCCAATAGGCAAACCACAGATGCGGGTCGGTCAGCGCCATCAGCTTGTGGCGGTCGTGCGCCAATGGCTGGTGGTTGCCGGCCTTGCGGACCTCGATCGCCAGCAGATTGTCGGGCACGGCGCGCTTGTGCACGACGATGTCGGGGTAGATCGATTTTCCCAGCTCGTCGTCGGTCGAGACGATGGTGCCGCGCGGGAGCAGCATGGCGCGGTCGCCGAGCCGGTTGTAGTCGCAATCGACGTCCCAGCCGAGGAAGTTGCGCTCCAGATGCACCGAGAGCCGGTGCGTCAAAGCGCGCTCACCGAGATCGCGGTCGAGGATGAAACGCTCGCGCGCATAGAACTCCTGCAACGCGGAGATCAGCCGGTTCAATTCGCTGTGCATGCCGCCCAAACAAAACAAACGATGGAGACGTCACCATCAACACGCGATCGTGCTGAGTCGCCAACCACATAAATGCTGACATGACGCTGCCATCAACCGGCGGCCGATTTGCGGCCGCCGGGTTGCGGGCGGAGGAACCTACATCTGCACTTCGATCAGGCGCGGACCGTATTCGGCGTTCGCCTCGGCCAGCGCGGCATTGAACTCGTCGGCCGAGGTGACGGCGCGGCCGGGAACGCCCATGCCCTTGGCCATGGCGACGAAGTCGAGCGTCGGGCGGTCGATCTTGAGCATGTCCTGGGCGCGCTGGCCCGGCTCGCCGGCGCCGACGCCGTCGAACTCGCCGCGCAGGATCTGATAGATCCTGTTGGCGAACACCACCGTGACGACGTTGAGGTTCTCGCGCGCCTGGGTCCACAGCGACTGGATCGTGTACATGGCGCTGCCGTCGCCGACGAGGCACATCACCTTGCGATCCGGGCAGGCCACCGCGGCGCCGGTCGCCACGGGGGTCGAGAAGCCGATCGAGCCGCCCATGTTCTGCAGCCAGTCATGCGGCTTGGCGGCCGCCGTCGGCGGGAAGAAGCCGCGACCCGTGGTGATGGATTCGTCGACCACGATCGCGTTCTCCGGAATCGCATAGGCGATCGCCTGCGCGATGGTGGCGTGGTTGAGCGCCCCGGTGGGCTTGATCAGCTCGGCGAGCGGCTGCGGCTTGACGTCCGCGGCCTTGGCGCCGAGATGGCCGGCGAGCGCCTCGAGCGCGGCGGCCGAGTTCTCGCCCCACGCCGTCATGCGGTGGACCTCGGTGCCCTCGGCCTTCAGCATGCTCGGCTTGTTCGGATAGGCGAAGAAGGCGACGGGGTCGTTGGCCTCGACCAGCACGATGTGCTTGTAGTTCTTCAGGATCGGCAGCGCCTGCTCGATCACGTAGGGAATGCGGTCGATCGAGAACCGGCCGGCGCCGCGCGCCATGCGCGGGTGATAGGTCTGGCCCATCACGCGGCAGCCGGTCTTGCCGGCGATCTGCTGAGCGAAGGTCAGCGCCTGCTCGGTCAGCGCGCCCGCGGTCATCAGCACCAGGGTCTCGGGACCGTGGGCATGCAGGATCTTGGCGGCCTTCTCGACCGCATCGGCCGAGTAGCTCGGGCGCTGCGTCTCCGCCGGAACCTGGGCGATGCCGTCGGCCTCGTTCCAGGCGGTGTCGGCGGGCAGGATCAGGGTCGCGATCTGCGGCGGCGCGCTCTTGGCGGCGGCGATCGCCGCGGCGCCGTCGGCGGCCACGGCCTTGGCGCTCGGCGAGGTCCGCACCCAGTCCGACATCGGCCGCGCCAGGCCCTCGATGTCCGAGGTCAGCGGCGCGTTGAAGCCGATGTGGTAGGTGGCGTGCTGGCCGACGATGTTGACGATGCCGGAGCGCGCCTTCTTGGCGTTGTGCAGATTGGCGAGGCCGTTGGCGAGCCCGGGGCCGAGATGGAGAAGCGTCGAGGCCGGCGTGCCCTTCATGCGGAAATAGCCGTCGGCGGCGCCGGTGACCACGCCCTCGAACAGGCCGAGCACGCAGCGCATGCCCTCGACACGGTCGAGCGCGGCGACGAAGTGCATCTCGGACGTGCCCGGATTGGTAAAGCAGACGTCAACGCCCCCCGCGACCAGGGTCCGCACCAGGCTTTCCGCACCGTTCATCCTATTCTCCTGCTGATTCCGCGCGCCATTTGCAATGCTGGGCAGATCAATCATTGTTCGCCCGCGGCGTCAAAGGGGCTGGCCGCATTGCTGCCATCGCCACGGTGCTCATGCGCGGGCTTGGCTAACAGGATGTTGGTCCAGGACGCGGGCGATTTTCCGTGGGATTTGGGTCACGGACCGTCGCCACATACCGGCCTCACGCCGCCGTGGGTTGCGAAGTGCAACCGTTTATGGCCTGTCTGCGAACGGAATTGATATTTGCCAGGGGATGGAAATGAAGCGCTGTTTGGCTTTGGGAATTGCTGCGGTGGCGTCGGTGGCAAGCGCCGGAATGGCGCGGGCGGAAATGTTCGACACCAGGGACATCTTCGGCGGCGGGCCGAACTTCTACCAGGGCGCCGTCAGCCCGATCCCGCGCGAGACCGTGATGTTCCAGAGCCAATATGCGCCGGGCACCATCATCGTGAACACCAGCGAGCGCCGGCTCTATCTGGTCCTGCCCGGCGGCCAGGCGCTGCGCTACGGCATCGGCGTCGGCCGCGACGGGTTCCGCTGGAGCGGCGTGCACCGCATCACCGCCAAGAAGGAATGGCCAGCCTGGACCCCGCCGTCGCAGATGCTGCGGCGCCGGCCCGACCTGCCGCGCCACATGGCCGGCGGCATCGAGAACCCGCTCGGCGCGCGCGCGATGTATCTCGGCTCCACGCTGTACCGAATCCACGGCTCGAACGAGCCCGAGACGATCGGCCAGGCGGTATCGTCGGGCTGCTTCCGCATGACCAATGACGACGTCGCCGACCTCTATGACCGCGTTTCGGTCGGCACCACCGTGATCGTCAAGAACTGAGCGCCGCACGCGGCCGCGACGATGAAGCAACGTCCCAGCGCGCATCCTCGCCAGGAGCGGCCCCGCTCCTGGCGCCCCGTGCGGAGCGCGGTGGTGGCCGCGCTGGCTGCGCTCGTGACCATGCCGCTGCCGGCGTCCGCCGCCGAGATCCCGGCGATCGCCGCCCGCCAGCGCGTCGAGAAGAAGAGCTTCACCGACGCCGAGATCACCGACGGCTTCTTCAAGACCGCGTTCGGCGCCGAGTATCACTTGGCGGGCCGGGTCGACCGCATCCGCAAGTACAGCGCGCCGGTGCGGGTGTTCGCCGATGGCCGCCGCGCCGACCGCAAGGCGCAGCTCGCCAAGGTCGTCAGCGACATCGCCGCCCGCATCCGCAACCTCGACATCGCGATGACCGAGACCGACGGCGACGCCAATGTCCGCGTCAAGCTGGTGCGCGACCGCGACCTCTACCACACCATCAGCCAGGCCTATGGCAGCGAGCGCGCGCGCGAGATCAAGACCTCGCTGGATCCGCAATGCCTGTCCGGCTTCCGCAAGAACGAGGCGTTCGAGATCGAGCGTTCCGACGTCATCCTCACCGTCGACAACGGCGATTTCGTCTTCCTCGATTGCGCCTATGAGGAGCTGCTGCAGTCGCTCGGGCCTATCAACGACACCGCGAGCGTGCCCTGGACGATGTTCAACGACAACGTCTCGATGGGCTATTTCGACGTCTACGACCAGTACATCCTCAACATGCTGTACGACCCGCGCGTCAAGGCCGGCATGACGCTTGCCGAGGTCAAGGCCGTGCTGCCGGACGTGCTGACGGATGTGCGGGCCTGGGTGAGGAAGACCAACAATCTGGCGGAGTGAGAGGGGTTGAGTTCGCGGGGGGTCTTGGCCCTTAGTTGAGGTTCCTATCGCGCGTCAAACTCTGGTGTCGTCCCGGCGAACGCCGGGACCCATACGCCGCGGCCCTGCGATGAAGCACGCTGGGCGAGACCTTCTTCCAACAATCAAACTCGGTGGTTATGGATCCCGGCGTTCGCCGGGACGACACCGGTTTTGCCGAAACGGACCCGGCAACTCAGTAGCGGCGGCGGCAACTCCGCTACTTGCAAATCCCCTTCAACGCCCGCCATTCTTCCGCGCTCAGCAGCGGCGGGCCGCTCGGCGGCCGGTCTTCGGCGCGCATGCGGGCGAGACGGTCCTCGCTGAGCGGATGGCTGGCCCACAGCGACGGGCGCTTGCCGTCCTCCTTGCCGGTGATGCGGAACAGCAATTCGCCCATCGGGCGCGTCGGCCGTCCGAGCTTGTGCATCACCTCGATCGCGAAGCCGTCCGCGGCCGCCTCCGCCTCGCGCGAATAGGACGCGTTGATCATGGCCCGCGAGGCGAAGACCGCCGCGCCCGCACCGGTGACGTCGCCGAACAGCAGGCCGATCAGGAACGAGCTGCCGCCATTGTGGATCAGCTGCCGCAGGTTGTCGCGATGCTTGAGGTGGCCGAGCTCATGCGCCAGCACGCCGGCGACCTCGTCGGGGTCGTTGGCCTTGTCGAGCAGCCCCCTGAACAGGAAGAACCGCCCGCCCGGCAGCGCGAAGGCGTTGGGGATCGGCGTGTCCAGCACCTGCGACGCGATGCCGTCGTCGAGGCCGGCAGGGCGGCGCAGCGCCGTCACCAGCTTGGCGAAGGCGGCCTGCCCGGCCGCCTCGGTGCAGAGCTTGTCGCCGAACACGGTCTGGATCTGCACCACGGCGGCCTCGCCGAGATGCCGCTCCATGGTCGGCGGCACCAGCGGCGTCAGGCGGTCGGAGGCGAACGGAATCACCACCAGCACGACGGCGACGATGGAGGCCGCGGCCGCCAGCGACCAGCCGACGATGCGCGCGATGGCGCCGCGGGTCATCCTGTTCTGGTCGATGTGGCCGCAACGCGCGATCAGTTCGGCCGACAGCGCCGCGTCGCGGATCTCCAGCCGCGCCAGTGGCGACGCCGACAGGCAGCTCACGCGCAGCGTGCCGCTCGGCGCATCGACACGGCGGATGTCCTCATAGGGCCAGGAGACGAAATTGTCGGCGCTGCGCATCACCAGCTGATTGGCGAGGCCGATCGTGACCGTCTGCCGCCGGTTGGATAGTCCGTCGAAATAGACCGCGGGGCCGCCGAGCGGAGCAGCCGGCTCGACCGGCGTGGCGTTGGCTGGCGCAGCAGCGCCCGCCGGCCCGGGATCAGAATCCGGCGACGTCGAGTCCATCGGCAAACCCTTCGCCGAGCGCGCTGGCCAAATCGCCCTTGGCAGCGACATTGGCCATGGCCTCGATGCCATGCACGTGAACCGACTGCAGCACCTTCGCCCACATGTCGCGCACCAGATAGAGCCGCATCACGACGTTGAGCGCCAGGATCCAGGCGATGTAGCCCAATCCGACCAGCACCAGCATCGGCACATTGTCGGACAGCGCCTGCACCTGAGGCAGGCCGTCGCTTCCCGGCCCCAGCAGCTTGATCATCAGCGCGGCGACGCCGCTGAAATAGGCGCCGGAGGCGATCGACAGCAGGAACCACCAGCCGATCACCTTCCAGTAGAGACCGTAGAAGGCATTGTTCGGCAGGTCCGATTCCAGCCGCACGCCGCCGAAGCGAATGCCCGACAGCCACCATCGCCACTCGATCGCTTTGAACTGCGCATAGACGAATGGAAACAGCGGAAACAGCAGCAGTGCAAACGGCGCGACCAGCCACAGATACCAGGCGCGCTTGAAGAACTCCCAGCCGCGTCCCTCGAAATCGCCGCTGAGATCACCGTAATGCGAATGCCGCATCTTGTAGCGCTCGAGCGCGGCGGCGCGCCACGGCCAGGCCAGCCCCAGCGTGACCACCGCCAACAAAGTCCACAGCATGGCGCGGCCGGCATAGGCCCAGCCCGAACCCGTCATCCAGAACCGGATGCCGCGCCAGACCGTGCGCGTCAGCCGGTAGCGGCGCGCGCGGAAGATGGCGAACTGGCCGAAGGCGTAGAAGGCGATCACCAGCGGCACGCTGGCGAAGCCCTGGTAGCGCTCGGCCTCGACGCCGATGAGGAAATAGGCGAGATAGATCGGGACGAGGATCGCCATCGCGAACAGGAAGCCGATCAGGAGCTCCTTGCCGCGCCCGGTATATTCGGCGGCATCACCATCGACAGCCGTGTTGACCCAGAGATGCCGGCGGATGTCGGTCGCGAGCCAGAAGCGGTAGAAGCCCAGTGTGATCAGTTCGATGGCCGCCCCGCGGCTGACCAGCCGGAAGAACTCGCCACGCGCCCCCGAGAAGGTGGCGGTGAGAGGCGGAAGCGGCGGCGGCTGCTCCGGAACGTAACTCATCTGGTTCACGGCTCAGGCCTCCGACACACGCAAAAAGATCTACAATATGCCTCGATGGTTCGTCGCCGGGACGACTCCGAGGTTCGACGCATTTTCTACTTAAGTCGGCCGGAAAAAAACACCGGCCTGGGTGGGGATGATTAAAATATCTGCAACTGGCCGGTTGGCGAACGCATGTCCCGCATACGCCAACCGTTCGGTCGGCGCCTCAGGACGTCTTCTCGAACAATTCCCGCCCGATCAGCATGCGGCGGATCTCGCTGGTGCCGGCGCCGATCTCGTACAGCTTGGCATCGCGCAGCAGCCGCCCGGTCGCATAGTCGTTGATGTAGCCGTTGCCGCCGAGCAGCTGGATCGCGTCCAGCGCACATTGCGTCGCCTTCTCGGCGGCGAACAGAATGGCGCCCGCCGCGTCCTCGCGCGTGGTCTCGCCGCGATCGCAGGCCTTGGCCACTACATAGACATAGGCGCGCGCGGCGTTCATCGTCGTATACATGTCGGCCACCTTGCCCTGGACGAGCTGGAAAGTGCCGATCGGCTGGCCGAACTGCTTGCGCTCGTGCACATAGGGCAGCACCGTGTCCATGCAGGCCTGCATGATGCCGAGCGGACCCGCCGCGAGCACTGCGCGCTCGTAGTCGAGGCCCGACATCAGCACGTTGACGCCGCGGCCGACCTGCCCCAGCACGTTCTCCTCCGGCACCTCGCAATCCTCGAACACCAGCTCGCAGGTGTCGGAGCCGCGCATGCCGAGCTTGTCGAGCTTCTGCGCGGTCGAGAAGCCCTTCATGCCCTTCTCGATGATGAACGCGGTGATGCCGCGCGGGCCGCCTTGCGGATCGGTCTTGGCATAGACCACGAGCGTCTCCGCGACCGGACCGTTGGTGATCCACATCTTGTTGCCGTTGAGGACGAAGCGATCGCCTTTCTTTTCGGCGCGCGTCTTCATCGACACCACGTCGGAGCCGGCCTGCGGCTCGGACATCGCCAGCGAGCCGACATGCTCGCCCGAGATCAGCTTGGGCAGATATTTGCGCTTCTGCGCCTCGTTGCCGTTGCGGCGGATCTGGTTGACGCAGAGATTGGAGTGGGCGCCGTAGGACAGGCCGACCGAGGCCGAGGCACGCGAGATCTCCTCCATGGCGATGCAGTGCTCGAGATAGCCGAGGCCGGCGCCGCCATACTCCTCCTCGACCGTGATGCCGTGCAGGCCGAGCTCGCCGATCCGCGGCCAGAGGTCGCGTGGAAACTGGTTGGAGCGGTCGATCTCGGCGGCGCGCGGCGCGATCTGCTCCTGCGAAAAGCTCGCCACCGTCTCGCGGATCGCGTCCGCGGTCTCGCCGAGATCGAAATTGAACATGCGCTGCGCGTTGGCGATCATGGGGCGGCCTCCTGCTAGTCTTCTGCTTTGCAACAATAGCTCAAAGCCATATTCCGTGGCGTGGCGCTTGTCACGCCCGACGTCCGGCCGAACACCAGCCTTGCAACGCAAGACTTGACGGGTCAGCCCCCGTCAAACTCGGCGCTTGCCCCGCGCTCCCGGGCAGGATGTAATCGCGCCAAGCATCGCCGGACAGCGCGAATCCGGCCATCAGGGAGACGTCCATGCACGGGACCAGCACGACGGCCGAGGCACATCGTCACGCCGCGAAGGGCGAGCGCGTCATCGACGCTGCCGCCGGCCGCGCCGCATCGCTGCCGCTCGCCGAATTCGACCCCGGTCATCCGGAGTTATTCCGCACCGACACGCACTGGCCCTATTTCGACCGGCTGCGCCGTGAGGATCCGGTGCACTACTGCAAGGAATCGATGTTCGGCCCCTACTGGTCGATCACCCGCTACGACGACATCATGGAGATCGAGACCAATCACGCGGTGTTCTCCTCGGCGTCCGCGCTCGGCGGCATCACCATTCGCGACGTCGATCCGGATCTCCGCCGCGAGAGCTTCATCGCGATGGACCCGCCGCGCCACGCCGCGCAGCGCAAGACCGTGGCGCCGATGTTCACGCCGACGCATCTCGACGAGCTCGCGATCAACATCCGCAAGCGCTCCGCCGAATGTTTGGACAATTTGCCTGTCGGCGAGGTGTTCGACTGGGTCGATCGCGTCTCGATCGAGCTGACCACGCAGATGCTGGCGGTGCTGTTCGACTTCCCCTGGGAAGACCGCCGCAAGCTGACGCGCTGGTCGGATATCGCCACCACGATTCCCGGCCCCGACGGGCTGGTAGCGACCGAGGACGAGCGGCAGGCGGAGCTGATGGACTGCGCGCGCTATTTCGGTCGGCTTTGGCAGGAGCGCGCCAGCCAGCCGCCGAAGAGCGACCTGCTGTCGATGATGGCCCACAGCGAGGCGACGCGGAACATGGACCCGAAGAACTTCCTCGGCAACCTCGTGCTGCTGATCGTCGGCGGCAACGACACCACGCGCAACACCATGTCCGGCAGCATCTATGCGCTCAGTCAGAACCCTGATCAGTACCGCAAGCTCAAGGACAACCCTGCGCTGATCGACAGCTTCGTGCCCGAGGTCATCCGCTGGCAGACCCCGCTCGCCCACATGCGCCGCACCGCGCTGGAGGACATCGAGTTCCGCGGCAAGCAGATCAGGAAGGGCGACAAGGTGGTGATGTGGTACGTCTCGGGCAACCGCGACGAGGCCGCCATCGAGCGCCCCTACGACTTCATCATCGACCGCGCCCGTCCGCGACAGCATCTGTCGTTCGGCTTCGGCATCCACCGCTGCGTCGGCCTGCGACTGGCCGAGCTGCAACTCAAGATCATCTGGGAGGAGATCCTGAAACGCTTCGATCATATCGACGTGATGGACGAGCCCAAGCGCGTCTATTCCAGCTTCGTGAAGGGATATGAGACATTGCCGGTCACGATTGCGGCGTAAGTTGTATTTGAGGGCGAATCGATCGCGAATTCGGGGGCGGCAGGAATTGCTTCGTCGGGTGAGCATGCTTCACGAATTCAGGCCGAGGCCGCTCAGCACGCTGCGCGATACAGTGCCCTCTCCCCTAAGGCGAAGCGAAGCTTCGCCAGGGTGGGAGAGAGGGCATCACCGGCCCATCCGCGCACGCGGTCGGGTGAGGGGTATCTCCCCGCGAGCGACGCTCGTGGAGAGATACCCCTCACCCGACCGAATTCGCAGAACTGTCCTACATGCCCTCTCCCACAAGGGGAGAGGGCGCATTCATGAGCACCGCGCCTGCCGATCCTCAAGTGGCGCGGTGATGAGTTCAACAAAAGGACCACCCCATGACCGCTCAGGCCGCGCTTCGTTCCGACCATGCCGATCTGCTGCGCGAGGCGCGGCTGGAGGCCTACTCCACCCCGATCGAGGACTTCCATCCCGGCGCGCCCAGGCTGTTCCAGAGCGACACGATCTGGCCGTGGTTCGAGCGGCTGCGCAAGGAGGCGCCGGTGCACTACTGCACCAAGGCGCCGATCGAGCCCTATTGGTCGGTGACGCGCTATCACGACATCATGCATGTCGACACCAGCCACGCGCTCTTCTCCTCGGACGTCAGCAATGGCGGGATCATGATCCGCGACGTGCCGCCCGGCTACGAATGGCCGAGCTTCATCGCGATGGACGAGCCTCGCCATGGCGAGCAGCGCAAGACGGTGCAGCCGATGTTCACGCCGGAGCATCTCGACGAGATGGCGGTGCTGATCCGGCAGCGCTCGGCGAAGGTGCTGGATTCGTTGCCGCGCAACGAGACCTTCAACTGGGTCGAGAAGGTCTCGATCGAGCTGACGACGCAGATGCTGGCGACCCTGTTCGACTTCCCGTTCGAGGAGCGCCGCAAGCTGACGCGCTGGTCGGATGTCTCGACCGCGCTGCCCAAGAGCGGCATCGTCTCGTCGGAGGAGGAGCGCCGCCGCGAGCTCGCCGAATGCGCCGAGACCTTCGGCCGGATGTGGAAGCAACGCCAGGCCGAGCCCGGCCGCGACCTGATCTCGATGATGGCGCATAGCGAGGCGACGCGCCACATGACGCCGGACAATCTGATGGGCAATCTGATCCTGCTCATCGTCGGCGGCAACGACACCACCCGCAATACGATGACCGCCTCGGTGCTGGCGCTGAACGAGAACCCGGCCGAGTATCAGAAGCTGCGTGACAATCCGGCGCTGATCGAGACCATGGTGCCCGAGGTGATCCGCTGGCAGACGCCGCTCGCCCATATGCGGCGCACGGCGCTGGTCGATACCGAGCTCGGCGGGAAGACAATCAGGAAGGGTGATCGCGTCGTGATGTGGTACGTCTCGGGCAATCGCGACGAGGAGGTGATCGAGAACCCCGACGCCTTCATCATCGACCGCAAGCGGCCGCGCATCCACCTCTCCTTCGGCTTCGGCATCCACCGCTGCGTCGGCATGCGGCTGGCCGAGCTGCAACTGCGCATCGTCTGGCAGGAGATCCTCAAGCGCTTCGACCGAATCGAGGTCGTGGGCGAGCCGAAGCGGGTCTATTCCAGCTTCGTGCGAGGTTACGAGTCGCTGCCTGTGAGGATTCCGGGGTGAGGGCCACGCCTGAGGCCCCCCACCTGTTCGATCGCCCGTCGTCGCAACCCGGCGGCGCGATTCGAGTTAGAAGCCGCGACTGAAATTGCCGTCAGCCCGCCCAATCTCGAGCGCTTGGGCCTTCGATACCCGATCGCGACACATGATGTATTTCAGAACCTGCGCGTCGGTCCCGGCACGATGGGCACGCCACATGTCGAGGGAGAAGCCGTTCTTTGCCATGCAGGCTTGAGAGTGAGGACTGTCGTTGCGCTCTCTGGCGTTTGCAACGCTGGAAGCGAAGAGCGCGGTCGATACCAGGAAAAAACCAAGCAGTTTCATCAAATCATTCCCTTGAGATGTCATGTGAGATCAAACACGGGAACAATAGCCAGCACGATCGCAAGCACAAGCGTGGGGTTGCCCATAAAATCACGGGGAGACATGATGACCTCATGTGATGAGGCGCAACGCGTGCTTTGACCAGATCATTCCTCGCACCCTTTGCGGGTGCTCATTTACCGAAAGTCGTCATGGCAGTATCCGACCCGCCGACAACAGGCCCCGACTGGCCGCTTGCCATCTACGAGGCGCTGAAGGCCGCCGACGTCCGGCAACTCTGCTACGTCCCGGACGCCGGCCATTCCCGTCTGATCGGCCTTGCGCATGACGATCCCGCGATCGCCACCACGGTCCTGACCACCGAAGAGGAAGGCGTCGCGCTGTCCGCCGGCGCCTGGCTCGGCGGCCAGCGCGCGGTGCTGCTGATGCAATCGAGCGGCGTCGGCAATTGCGTCAACATGCTCTCGCTGCTTCAGAGCTGCCGCTTCCCGTTCCTCACTTTCGTGACCATGCGCGGCGAATGGGCCGAGTTCAATCCGTGGCAGGTGCCGATGGGAAAGGCCACGCAGGCCGCCTTCGAGATCATGGGCGTCACCGTGTTCCGGCTCGAGCATCCCGAGGACGCCGGCGAGATGGCGGCGGCCGCCGCCAAGCTTGCCTATGACAGCGATCAGCCGATCGCGGTGCTGATCTCCCAGCGCATGATCGGCGCCAAGAAGTGGACGGAGGTGAAGTGATGAGAGCACCGCTCGACCGCCGCACCGCCGTCAAGGCGCTGCTGCAGGACCGTGGCGACCTGCTGGTCGTCAGCGGCCTCGGTTCAGCGTCCTACGACGTGTTCGCCGCGGGCGATCACGACACCAACTTCTATCTCTGGGGCGCGATGGGCGGCGCAGCCATGATCGGCCTGGGTCTCGCCCTGGCGCAGCCATCGCGCCCGGTCGTCGTCATCACCGGTGACGGCGAGCAGTTGATGGGGCTCGGCAGCCTCGCGACATTGGCTGCGAAGAGGCCGCGCAATCTTGCGATCGTCGTGCTCGACAACGCCCATTTCGGCGAGACCGGGATGCAGATGAGCCATTCCGGGCTCGGCGCAAATCTCGAACTGATCGCGACCGGAGCCGGCTTTCCCTCGGTCAGCACCATCGAGGACAGCGCGGCGCTCGATGCCTTCCGGCCGAAGCTGCAAGATCTGTCCGGGCCGCATTTCGCCCGCGTCGCGATCTCGACCGATCACGTCGACCGCGCGCTGCCCGCACGCGACGGTGTCTTCCTCAAGAACCGTTTCCGCGGTCATCTCGGATTTCCCGTCAGCTAGAACGCAGCCGCAGGCCGCCTGCTCTGTCGCTCCGGCAAGGCTGCTCGGCTGCAACGCTGGCATTCCAAGCTTGCCAAGCGTGACCCGCTTGGTCATAGGCTATCAGGAACAAGTCCAGGGAGAGAGCCCAGGCCGCGTCACGGCGGCCCGCGGAGCAACACATGACAGACCAGCATCAGCACGACGATTACGCCGACATCCGCGACGCAGTGGCCAAGCTGTGCGCGCAGTTCCCCGGCGAATACTGGCGCAAGCTCGATCGCGAGATGGCCTATCCTTCCGCCTTCGTCGATGCGCTGACGCAGGCCGGCTATCTCTCCGTGCTGATCCCCGAGGAGTATGGCGGCGCCGGATTGAAGCTGTCGGCGGCGGCGGCGATCCTCGAGGAGATCCAGCGCGCCGGCTGCAATGGCGGCGGCTGTCATGCCCAGATGTACACGATGGGCACGGTGCTGCGGCACGGCTCGGCCGAGCAGAAGTCCAAATGGCTGCCCAAGGTCGCCAGCGGCGAATTGCGGCTGCAGGCGTTCGGCGTCACCGAGCCGACCTCGGGCACCGACACGACCTCGCTGAAGACGGTCGCGAAGCGCGACGGCGACAGCTACATCGTCAACGGCCAGAAGATCTGGACCAGCCGCGCCGAATATTCCGACCTGATGATCCTGCTCGCGCGCACCACGCCAAAGGACCAGGTGCAGAAGCGCACCGAGGGTCTCTCCGTCTTCATCGTCGACATGCGCGAGGCCAAGAAGGCCGGGCTCACCATCCGCCCGATCCGGACGATGATGAACCACGCCACCACGGAAGTCTTCTTCACCGACATGCGCGTGCCGGCGGAGAACCTGATCGGCGAGGAAGGCAAGGGCTTCCGCTACATCCTCTCCGGCATGAATGCCGAGCGCATCCTGATCGCGGCCGAATGCGTCGGCGACGCCAAATGGTTCATCGCCAAAGCCACCGCCTACGCCAAGGAGCGCGTCGTGTTCGGCCGCCCGATCGGCCAGAATCAAGGCATCCAGTTCCCGATCGCCAAGGCCTATGCGTCGATGCGGGCCGCCGAGCTGATGGTCAAGGAAGCCACCCGCAAATACGAGGCCGGGCAGGATTGCGGCGCCGAAGCCAACATGGCCAAGATGCTCGCGGCCGACGCCTCGTTCGAGGCGGCCAATGCCTGCATCCAGACCCATGGCGGCTTCGGCTTCGCCGAGGAATACGACGTCGAACGCAAGTTCCGCGAAACGCGGCTGTATCAGGTGGCGCCGATCTCGACCAACCTCATCCTCTCCTACGTCGCCGAGCACGTGCTCGGCATGCCGCGTTCGTACTGATATGCACGGTCGGAACAATCGCCCGCGGCCATCCTTCGAGACGCCCGCCTGCGGCGGGCTCCTCAGGATGAGGATCTTGTATGCGACGAAATCTTTAGCCCCTCATGGTGAGGAGCGCCGCCCTTGCGGCGCGTCTCGAACCATGAGGCCCCATTTCGTGAGTTCACGCCATGCTGCCGCTTGAGGGAATCACTGTCGTCGCCGTCGAGCAGGCGGTGGCCGCGCCGTTCTGCTCGTCGCGGCTGGCCGATGCCGGCGCTCATGTCATCAAGATCGAGCGGCCCGAGGGCGATTTCGCCCGTGGCTATGACGCCGCCGCCAAGGGGCAGAGCAGCTACTTCGTCTGGCTCAACCGCGGCAAGGATTCGCGCGTCGTCGATCTCGCCAAGCCGGAAGGCCGCGCCGAGCTCGAGAAGCTGATCGCCGGCGCCGACGTGCTGCTGCAGAACCTCAAGCCCGGCTCGATGGACAGAATGGGCTTCGCCCGCGAGCGGCTGCGCAAGGACTATCCGAAGCTGATCTGCTGCACCATCACCGGTTACGGCGACACCGGTCCCTACGCCGACCGCAAGGCCTATGACCTGCTGATCCAGGCCGAGAGCGGGCTCGCCTCGATCACCGGCGGGCCGGATGGTCCGTCGCGCGTCGGCATGTCGATCGTCGACGTCGCCACCGGCGCGACGGCGCATGCCGCGATCCTGGAGGCGCTGATCAAGCGCGGCCGCACCGGCGACGGCGCCGATATCAGGATCTCGATGTTCGACGTGATGGCCGACTGGCTCACGGTGCCGCTGCTCAACGCGGAAGCCGGCAATGCGCCGAAGCGCATCGGCCTCGCCCATCCCTCGATCGCGCCCTATGGCGTGTTCACCTCGAAGGACGGCAAGGACATCCTGATCTCGATCCAGAGCGAGCGCGAGTGGAAGACGCTGTGTGCCAAGGTGCTGGACCAGCCTGCCCTGCCCGACGATCCGCGCTTCGCCAACATGGTCGCGCGCGTGCGCAATCGCAGCGTCACCGACGGCATCGTCGCCGAGCGCTTCGCGGCGCTGTCGCGCGATGAGCTGCTGGGCAAGCTCGCGAGCGCCGACATCGCCTTTGCCGAGGTCAACAGCATGTCGGATCTCGCGGTCCACCCGCATCTGCGGCGGATCGAGGTCGACACGCCAAACGGCGTCGTCAGCTATCCCGCACCGGCGGCGATCGTGGTCGGCGACGACAGGCGTTACGGCGCCGTGCCCGCGATCGGCGAGGCCGCCTCGCCCCATCAGCGAAAGGGATGATCATGACGGACACGCTCGATCTCGATCACCTCCGGCAATGGATCGGCCGCAGCGCCGAGGCGACCGACCTCGTCACCCCGCAGCTCACCAAGGGCCTGCGCGCGACGCTGTTCCTGGACATCGGCGAACCGACGACCGGCGACATCGCGCCCTACACAGTGCACTGGTGTTTGGGCCAACCGGTGTTTCCGCACGATCAGCTCGGCCCCGACGGCCATCCGACGCGCGGCGGCTTCCTGCCGCCGGTGCCGCTGCCACGGCGGATGTGGGCCGGCGGCGAGGTGCAGTTCGTCGATCCCCTGCGCGTCGGCGATGTCGCGACGCGTGTTTCGACGATCACCGACGTCACCCTGAAGAGCGGCTCGACCGGCCAGCTCTGCTTCGTGTCGGTGGAACATGTCGTATCGACGTCGCGCGGGGTCGCGATCCGCGAGCGCCAGGACATCGTCTATCGCGACATGGGCGGCGCGCCGGCTGCGCCGGCAAAAGCGCCGCCGCCTCCGCCGGTCGCGCAGCACAGCGAGACGCGCGTGTCCGATGCGGTGCTGCTGTTTCGCTATTCCGCGCTGACCTTCAACGGCCACCGCATCCACTACGACCGCGACTACGTCACCAGGGTCGAGGGTTATCCGGGGCTGATCTTTCACGGCCCGCTGCAGGCCGCGCTGCTGGTCGAGTTCGCCGCCAGGCTGAAGGGCAAGCCGCCGGCCAGGTTCACCTACCGCGGCGTGCAGCCGTTGTTCGAAGGCAGCGAGTTCTCGGTCAACGCCAACGACAAAGATGGCGGCCTCGAGCTGTGGACGGCCAACGCCGAGCGGCAGCCGACCATGAAGGGCACCGCGACGTGGTGAGATAGGCTATCGTCATTGCGAGCGAAGCGAAGCAATCCAGGGCCGCACCCGGGACTCTGGATTGCTTCGTCGCTTCGCTCCTCGCAATGACGGCAACTCGAGGAAACGCCTTTGGCAAGAACAACCAAAACAACAACCAAGCCCGTGACCGTCAAGCAGGCCACCTTCGCGCTGCTGCGCGCCTTCGGCATCAAGAAGGTGTTCGGCAATCCCGGCTCGACCGAGCTGCCGTTCCTCAGCGACTGGCCCGAGGACATCGACTACGTGCTCGGCCTGCAGGAGGCGAGCGTGGTCGGCATGGCCGATGGCTACGCGCAGGCGACGCGCAATGCCGGCTTCGTCAATCTGCATTCGGCGGCCGGCGTCGGCAACGCGCTCGGCAACATCTACACCGCGCACCGCAACCAGACGCCGCTCGTCATCACCGCCGGCCAGCAGGCGCGCTCGATCCTGCCGCTGCAGGCGTTCCTCTATGCCGAGCGCCCGTCCGAATTCCCGCGGCCCTACGTCAAGTACAGCGTCGAGCCGGCGCGGCCCGAGGATGTGCCGGGCGCGATCGCCCGCGCCTATTACACCGCGATGCAGCCGCCCTGCGGGCCGACCTTCGTCTCGATCCCGATCGACGACTGGATGCATCCGGCGCAGCCGGTCGCGGCGCGCAAGGTCAGCCGCGAGCTCGGCCCCGATCGCGCCGCGATGGACGAACTGGTGGGCGCGCTCGCCGCGGCGAAGAACCCGGCGCTCGTGGTCGGCCCCGGCATCGATCGCGCCGGCTGCGTCGATCTGGTGGTCGCGGTCGCCGAGAAGGCCAGGGCCGCAGTCTGGGTCAGCCCGTTCTCGGCGCGCTGCGCGTTCCCCGAGCGCCATCCGCAGTTCCAGGGCTTCCTGCACGCCTCGCCCGGTCAATTGTCCGACGCCCTGAAGCCGCACGACCTCGTCGTCGTGATCGGCGCGCCGGTGTTCACCTTCCATGTCGAGGGCCATGCCGCGATTTTCGACGGCGCCGCCACGCTCTATCAGATCACCGACGATGCCGAGGGCGCGGCCGTGCCGCCGATCGGCACCAGCATCATCGCGACGATGCGCCCCGCATTGTCGCTGCTGCTGGAGCTGCTGCCGGAGACCAGGCGCACCGCGCCGAAGGGCCGCGTGCTGCCCGACGCGCCAAGGCCATCTGATCCGATCCCGGTCGACTATCTCCTGCATACGCTGGCGCAGGCGCTTCCGGCGGGCAGCGCCGTGGTCGAGGAGATTCCCTCGCACCGGCCGGTGATGCACAAGTACATGCCGATGCCGGGCGCGGATTCGTTCTACACGATGGCGAGCGGCGGGCTCGGCTACAGCCTGCCGGCGGCGGTCGGCATGGCGCTGGGCCGTAGCACCGGCCGCACGGTGTGCCTGATCGGCGACGGCTCGGCGATGTATTCGCTGCAGGCGCTGTGGACATCAGCGCAGCGCCGGCTGCCGCTGACGGTCGTGGTCATCAACAATTCCGGCTATGGCGCGATGCGCTCGTTCAGCCAGGTCATGCAGGTGCGCAACGTGCCCGGGCTCGAGCTGCCCGGCCTCGACTTCGTCAAGCTCGCCGAGGGCATGGGCTGCGACGCGGTGCGCGTGAGCCATGCCGCCGAGCTCGAAAGTGCGCTGGCGCGAGGCCTCTCCCATGCCGGCACGAGCCTCATCGAGGTGATGGTCGACGCCGCGGTGCCGCTGCTCTACGCCCAGAAGGGCTGAGCCCGCGTTCGTACAGCGGACGTTCTGTCAACCACGCCATATGCGACAATGCGTCGCATCTTCAATGGCGGCAGCATGGCTCGCCGCGAAATGCTCATCGGCCCGCCGCAACCGTGCAACCGGCGGTGTCGAGCGCAACCAATTGTTTCCAAAGCTTTCTGCTCCCCCGCGCCATCTCGCCGCGGCCGGCTTGCCGCAAACATCGCGAAATCCTGCCGTCAGCTTGCAGGCAGACGCCTTGCTGCTTGCAAGGTCCGACCATTCTGCAAGCCAAAATCATTTTCAAAAGGTTCCATCATCCAATCCAGCGTACCAAGGGAGTTGAGCTGATGGCGGATAAGAAGAATCTTCAAACCGCGGCGTCGAGGACCGATCTCTATCGCCATGTCAGCGTGCTGGCCCTGATGTCCGCTCTGGCGGTGACGGCGCTGCCGCATCAGGCCCATGCGCAGGCGATGACCACCGCCCTTGCCACATCGGCCACCACCAACGCCGCCGCGAAGGCGGCGCAGGATGCGGCGGCAAAGGCCGCGGCCCAGGCAGCCGCCAAGGCTGCCCAGGATGCCGCTGCCAAGGCCGCGGCCGCTGCCGCCGCCAAGGCCGCGCAGCAGGCCGCCGCCAAGGCTGCGCAGCAGGCTGCTGCGAAGGCGGCGGCCGACGCGGCTGCGAAGGCTGCAGCCAACGCCGCTGCGAAGGCCGCGGCCAGCGCCGCCGCCAAGGCTGCGACCGCCGCTGCGGCGACCGCGGCGAGCAGTGCCGCCAAGACTGCGGCTGCAACGACGACGGCCGCGGCCATGACGACCAGCACCACCGCCAAGCCGGTTGCTGCCACCACCACTTCGGCTGCGACGACCAGCACGGCCGCCAAGCCTGTCGCCGCCGCCAGCACCGCTGCCAAGCCCGCTGCTGCCGCCACCGCGGCAACGACGACGACCGGCACGGCCAAGACCGCCGCCGCGACCACCACGAGCACGACCACCACCGCCGCCAAGCCGGCCGCGGCGGCCACGACCACTGTCGCGCTCGCCAAGGCCACCGCGGCGCCGGCAGCCACAGCGACGCCGGCCAAGGCGGCCGCTGCAGCGTCGAGCAGCACCGATGCCGTCGCCAAGGCCAATGCCGCCGCCGCAGCAGCGGCGCAGACCGCGGCCGCCGCCGAGGCGCAGGTCGCTGCCGACCGCAAGGCGATCGACGTCGCCCGTCAGGCCGAGCAGAACGCGAAGGGCGCCGCGATCGAGGCGCAGGAACAGGCTGAAAAGAACCCGACAGCCGCCAACCAGGCCGCGGCCACCGCGAACGCCGCGAAGCTGAGCGCGGCCTCGGCCGCGCTGCAGGCCGCGTTCCAGAAGCTCGACAAGGACATCGACGTCTCCAACGAGGCCAAGGAAGCCGCCAACGCCGCCAAGGACACCGCGCGCGAGACGGCCGAGGCCGCCGGCAAGGCGGCCCAGCAGGCCGGCCAGGCGGCCGGCAACGCCAACAATGGCGGCAATGCCAACAATGGCGGAGCGGCGGCCGGCAACGGCGGCAACAACAACAATAACAACAACCAGCAGAACCAGGCGGCCCAGGAAGCCGCCGAGCAGGCTGCGCTGCAGGCGGCGTTGAAGACCGGCGAGCAGGCACGCGCGGTGGCCCAGCAGAAGACCCAGGCCGCGCAGGCGGCCGCGACCCAGAACCAGAAGACGGTCGAGGCTGCGCTGAACCAGAAGATCGGCACGATCGATGCGACCGTCGAAGCGGCCGAGCAGAAGGTGAACGCCGACCGGCAGGCCCTGGAGCAGGCGCGCCAGGCTGCGCAACAGGCCAAGCAGGACGCACAGGAGGCCGCCGAGGTCCTCGAGCGCGCCAACAATGCGGCCAACCAGGCTGCGCTGGCGGCCGCCCAGGCCAAGGCGCAGACCACCGCCAACGCCTTCAACCAGGCCAACGCGACGCTGAACGCCGACAACCAGGCCCTGACCCAGGCCCGCGAGACCGGCGAGCAGCAGGAGCAGGCGCTGCGGGCCACGGCTCAGCAGCAGATCCAGGCCGGCTACACCGCCGCCCAGCAGGCCACCCAGGCCGCCTGGGCCGAGGCGCAGCAGATCGGCAACGCCGCGCTGGCCGCGCTCGAACAGTAAGACCGCTCCGCGCCGCCGCCCGGGTTACGCCGGGCGGCGCGGACACCGATAACGATAACAAGACCATCACCAGCCGCATGCCGAACCGACCGGGGATGGCGCACGCGTCGGCGACCTGACCTCATCCCGCCGCGTGAGACTCCCCGGTCACCCCACCCGTCAGGCATGCATTGCCTCGAGGCCCCGTCCCCTGCGGGGCCTTTCTTTTTTTGCGCGAGACGGGCCAGCCCGCCCTCGACGGCGATGCAGACCGCGCGCATCGGCCACAAATCCGGTCGGACAGACGTCGCCGCGTCGGATGCGCGGGTTCGCGTTCGTGCCCTCGCTGTCGCGCGGCTCGCGCGGAACGACGGGCCGAGGTGCACGCGGCGACTGTCGTCCACCCGCCCTGTTGCCAGCTCAATATTGGAATCGCACGCCGACGACGCCGACCACCGCCATGAAGTTGTTCAGCGCGATGTTGGAGCGGGTCCATTCGGTGCGGACCTCGCTCTTGAGCTGAACATTGCGGTTCATCTTGTAGGTGCCGCCCGCGGCAACGAACATGCGCTGGTCGACGCGGCCGATGCCGACGAACTGATCCTGGCCGTAGCCGCCGCGCAGCGTTCCGATCAGCCACGGCTCGAACTGATGATCCATCTGCAGGATCACGTCGCGCGACAGGATGCCCGAGACGTTCATCGCCGGCGTCTCGGAGGCCTGCGAGCGCGCCACCAGCACGAAGGTGGTGGCGTCGGTCGCGGCCCAGGCGAGCGTCGCATCCGCGATCACGCCGTTGATGTTCGGCATCAGCGGCGAGTCCATGCGGCGCGTGAGATAGCCGACCGAGGCTTCGCCGGTCAGCGTTCCCACGTTGACGACGGCGCCGCCGCGCGCGGTGATGCCGCTGGAATCGCGGCGCTGGCCGTTGAAGTCGACCTGCAGATCGTGGTTGCGCCGATCGAAACTCATGTCGACAAACGGCGAGATGTTCGGCGTCAGCGCATAGGTGATGCGGACCTGCGCGCCCGGCTGGGTGTAGTTGCGGTCCTGCGTCCGCAGCGGCACGTTGGCTAAGATCAGCGCGTCGTTGAACACGACGCGGTCGGCCGATCCCTTGAATGCGATCTCGGCGGGACCGATCTTCTGCAGCACGCCGGCGCTGCCGCCGAACGTCGTGGCGCGGGGCAGCTTGAGCGCGCCCGGCAGCGCCAATGCATCGTTGACGAAACGCGCCTCGCCGGTGATCGCGGTGCCCTCGGTGACGTCATAGCGCCCTTGCGCCCGCGCCTCGAAGGTCGGATGGCTGAGCGAACGGACGTTGGTGTCCTCGGTGTAGGCGCCGCGGAAATCGGCGTTGAGCTGATGCCGCTCCCATTGCGAGCGGACCGCGACCTCCGTCGCCACGATGGCGACCGGTGAACCCTGCCCGCCGTTTCGCCGGGTCGGATTGGTGTCGTAGCCGGCCTGGATCTCGACGGCGGGCTTCACCAGGAACGACCCGACCGTCACACCCGTCGGATCGTAGGGCTTCGCATCGGCGGTCACCGGTTGCGGTTTCACCGTGTTCAGATTGCGATCGGGAAGAACGTCGCGGTTGCGCAGCACGGCCGCGGGCTGGGCGGCTGCCACGGTCTCGTCCGGCTTGGCCGGCGGCGCCTCGGCGGCTGGCTTTGCTGCGATCTGCCGTGCGGCGGGTTGCGGCGCGGCGCGTTGAGCGTCTCCCGCCGGCTCGGCCGTGGCGACGCGCGCGCCACGGGCGGGCTGAAACGCGGCGAATCCGAAGCTGCCGACCGCCGCGTCGCGCTTGCCCGGCGCGGCCAGCGACGGCGCACCGGCCTCGCGCACCGGACGCAGCAATGCGCTGACGCCACGCGGGTCCTGGCGCATCATCAGCGTCCGGCTGTCGTTGGTGATCCGCGGAACGTTGTAGTAGATGCTGCGCGCCGTCACGTGACGGAAGAACAGCCGGTCGGCGCGTCCCGGAACGACGTCCGTCGGCTTGGCCTTGATGGTCTGCTGCGCGGACGCGCCGTCCACCACCATCACGGTCAACAGCAGCACCTCGACGAGCGCGAGCGTGACCCCGCGGTGGGATCGCGTCACCATGAGCCGCTTGGTCCGCACCGCGAACGCGCCGGTCTTGTGTGGTGAATGAGCCTGCAAAGCAATGCCGGGGTATGCCAATATCACGCGACGACGTCAGGTCAGGGCGCCGTCGCAATGAATACGCAGCGCATGCACGCGACGAGCTCCCCTTGCCTGGCAGATAGCCGGAAAACGTCGGCGGAAGTTTTGCCGAGCCGGGATGATTTCAGGCGAGATTGAGAGCTGTTCGCAATGAGTCGCCGCGAAGCCGCGCAGCGGTGTCTTGGCGTTCGGAGACCAAACTAATTAGTTGAAACGAAGACGATCGCTGCGCGGAAGCCGGCGAAATTCGGACCTCGGCATGATCCTCTTTCGACGACAATCAAGGGTCCGAGACGGCTGCGGCGATCGCGGGCGCTGCGTCGTCGGCGACGGCCGACGCCTCTCGGATTCAGGACGCGAGGAAGCCGCCATCGGCCGCCAGGACGTGGCCGACGACATAGGACGACGCGTCCGACAATAGCCACAGCACGGCCTCGGCGATGTCCTCGGGCTGCCCCATCCGCCGCAGCGGCAGGCCGGCGGCGACGGTCGCGATGTCGCCGACACCGGCGCGCAGCATCATGTCGGTGACGACGCGTCCGGGCGCGATCGCGTTGATCCGGACGCCGCGCGGCGCCGCCTCCATCGCGGCCGATCGCGTCAGCGAAATCACGGCGGCCTTCGACGCCGAATAGAGCGCAAGCCCCGCATTCGGATTGCGCACGCCGCTCACGGAGGCGTTGATCACGATGCGGCCGCGGCCCTGCGCATACATGACCGGCAACTGCGCGCGCAGGCACAGGAACACCGAGCGCACATTGGCGTCGAACACGTCCGCATAGACGCCGTCGCCCTGCTGCTCGATCGGCGCCCGGCGCTCCTGGAATCCGGCATTGTTGAACGCCGCATCCAGCCGGCCATAGCGATCCAGCACGGCCTGCACGAGGTTCGCGACGTCGTCCTCGCGCGTGACGTCGGCCTTCACCGCGAGCGCCTCGGCCCCGAGCGCCCGGCATCGTGCCGCCGTATCGGCCAGCTCGGCCTCGCGCCGTCCGGCGACGACGACTGCCTCTGCGCCGCCGGCGGCGAGCTTCAAGGCGGCGGCCCGGCCGATGCCGGAGCCGCCCCCGGTGACGAGGCAGACCTGCCCCTGCATCCGCGACGCCGCGGGCGCGCTTGCCCCGGCCGTGAGCTGCGTATCACTCATCTCCGACCCTCCGCTGTACGGCGTCGTCGATGCCACGTTGCATCGTCTATTTGTTGTATGATACAACTATATGGCAGGAGTCAAGATGCCCGACCCGGATCTTACGCTCGTCGACGACATCCGCGCCGCCGCGCGCCTGATGGTGCGCGAGCTCGGCTTCATGGAAGCGACGCTGGCCGCCACCGACCTTCCGCCGTCGGCGGTTCACACCATCCTGGAGATCGGCCTGCGCGGCCCGCTGACGGCGATGCAGCTCGGCACGATCCTGCATCTGGAGAAATCCAGCATCAGCCGCATGGTCCGCAAGCTGATCGACAGCGGCGAGTTGCAGGAGACGATCGATGCCGGCGACGCCCGCATCAAGCCGCTCTGCCTCACAACCAAGGGACGGAAAACGCTGGCGGCGCTGCACGCCTTCGGCCGCCAGCAGGTTCGCGGCGCCCTGTCGTCGCTGTCGAAAGCCGAGCAGCGCACGGTGCGCGAGGGCCTGTTGCTGTACGCCCGCGCGCTCGAAGCTTGGCGCGCGGCAGAGCAGGACATGCAGCCGTCGGAGCCATGAGTGCGCCCGACGGGCAGATTGCGCATGCGCGTCATGACGAAACTGCCCGTCGTGTTGAAATGCCGCAGCACGTGGCCTTGCACCGTCGGGCAAATCAGGACGATGTTTCCGCGCATCCCGCCTCACACGAAGGGGCGTTGCGCGCGATCGTCACGACACGCGAGGCGGGGAGCGATGGCCGCGAGATGTCGCAGCGTGCTTGCGCGCGGACGAACGGCAACTTGCGGACGTGAAGTCGCAGGGTCCTGATACCCCGACGCTGGTATCACCCGCGCAATGCGCAAGCATTGTCGCGGCATGGTGGCCAACAAGCCCGGCGCACCAGGGAGACTGCGTATAAGCGTTAAAGACCGTCGCGCAGGGAATGCCGGAGTGTTCGGCTTTGCCTGTGGTACCTGCCGCCTGCATTTTTTTCTGCAGGCGGGCCATGGGTGAGGCCCTCACCCGGCATTCCCTGCGCCCTTCGTCTGTTCGGAGGGAGCCAAATGACCGTACAACTCGGACGCCCAAGGTCGCGAGAACGCGAGGTCATGTCATGAGCCGTGCGGATATGGACGCAGGACCTGCCACGCCGTCATTGCGAGCGAAGTGTTTAGCCCGGAGACATAGCTTACACCTGTTCGGGGACATGGTTGACACTTTTGGGGTCACGCAAATCGATCGCTGCGATCTGATGAGCGGCAAAGAAAACTCCGAATTTTCCGTCTTGTCTGAGTGGACGAATAGCGAGTCGCTCACCGCGAAAGGCTTGAGGGACTTTCCAGAGCCGTCCCTCGAAACTGACATAGGCCTTCGTGCTCGACACGGAACGGACGATCTCCCCCTCGTCGTAGTCCACCGTCGGAAGGCGATCCGGCATGGTGCGTTGGCTGGGCCGATAGCGGCTTGCCGGCACATTGAAGTCGAGAGCCTCATGGGGGCGGTCGAGATTGTAGACGGCTCGCCATTCGTCGAGTGCCCGCTGGACATCGGGAAGGTCCCTGTAACGCTTGAAGGCAAAGACCTCGGCCTTCAGGCTGCGGTGGAAGCGTTCGTTCTTGCCGCGGCTCTGGGGATGATAGGGCCGGCTATGGATCGTTCGAACGCCGAGCTTCAGCAGCCAGACCGTCAACGCGGTCCAGGGGTCTTCGAGAGTAAAGCCCCAGGGGCCACCGTTGTCGACGAACATCGCATCCGGCAGTCCATAGCGGCGGAACGTCGTCTCCAAATGTCCTTTGACCGTAGAGCCGCGCTCATTGTCGCAGGCCGCCAGGCACAAGGAAAAGCGCGAGTGATCGTCCAGCGCGGTGAGCGGATGACAAGACACACCGTTCTCCAGCGCACTGTGTCCCTTGAAGTCCATCTGCCACAGCTGATTGGGCGCATCCTTCTCGAACCGCGTGTAGGGCTGCCCGGGCGTGCCGCCAGGCTCCGTCACCCGATCGTAGCGGCGCAGGATGTTATGCACGGTGGAGATCGCCGGGACAGCTTGCCCATCGCGATCGAGACGATGCGCGAGCTTGCGCGCGCCCCAGGCCGGGTGAGCATCGCGCAACGCGACAATCTGCTGCTCAGTCGCAGCTGCGGTGCGCTCCGGACTTCGATGCGGCCGCCGCGACCGGTCCGCCAGCGTCGTATCGCCGGCGTCAGACCGCTCGATCCATTTGTAGCCGGTCTGGGGGCTGATGCCGAACCGCCGACACAGCTGCCGCCGGTTGGCTCCCTCCTGCTTGGCAAGCATCACAAACTCTCGTCGCTGGTCCATGACAGACACCTCTCGCCACGGCATCGCTCGCCCCTTTGCTTGACGAATCGAGCCAATTTTGAGGTGTCAACCATGTCTCCGA
>NZ_JBNPTK010000030.1:0-48802 GCF_051167615.1 Bradyrhizobium sp. HKCCYLS3013 | reverse complement strand
GCCTGGAACAGCGGGCTGATGCCGAGCTGGCGCGCTGGCTGCAGCTCCTCGACCAGCTGCTCGAACGGCAGGGTCTGATGCGCGAAGGCGGCGAGATCGGTCTCGCGCACGCGCGCGAGCAGCTCGGCCAATGTCGGATCATCACTGAGGCGCAGCCGCAGCACCAGCGTGTTGACGAAGAAGCCGATCAGGCCTTCGAACTCGCGGCGGGTGCGGTTGGCGATGGGGGTGCCGATGCTGATGTCGTCGCTGCCGCTCCAGCGCGCCAGCACGGTGGCGAAGGCGGCGTGCAGCACCATGAACAGGGTGACGCCATGGCGTCGCGCGAGCGCCTCCCAGGCTGCGACCTCGTCGGCCCCGTGGTGCAGATGCACGAAGCCCGCGGGATGGTGCGGCGTCGCCGGCCGCGGCAGGTCGAGCGGCAGCTCGAGCCGCGCCGGCGCATCGGCGAGCGCCGTGCGCCAGTAGGCGAGCTCGCGCGGAATCGGACCGTTGGGATCGGCGAGCAGCTGGCGATGCCACAGTGCGTAGTCGGCATAGTGCACCGACAGCTCGGGCAGGCTCGCAACCGTGCCGTTGCGGGCGGCCGCATACAGCCGCGCCAGCTCGCCGAAGAAGATGCCGGACGACCAGCCGTCGAAGGCGATGTGATGGATGACCACCGCGAGCACGTGGCGCTCGGGAGCGAGCCGCACCAGCACCGCATGCAGCGGCAGGTCGCGCGACAGGTCGAAGCGGTGCTGCACCAGGCCATCGAGTCTTGCGGCGAGCGCGGCGTCGCGGTCGGCGGGCGAGAGATCGGAGAGGTCGTCATGCAGCAGGCGGAAGGCGCCGGCCGGGCGGATGATCTGCACCGGACGATCGGCCTTGAGCTCGACCGTGCTGCGCAGGCTCTCATGGCGTGCGACCAGGGCCGTCAGCGCGCGATCGAGCGCTTGTGGATCGAGCGCGCCGTCGAGGTCGAGCGCGAAGGGAATGAGATAGGCGGCTGAGCCGCCTTCGAGCTGATCCAGGAACCAGAGCCGGGTCTGGGCGGCGGACAGCGGCAGGTCGGCCGGCCGCGGCACGGCGACGAAGGCGGTGGCCTGATCGCCGGCCTCGCCGTCGAGGCAGGAAGCGAGGCGGGCGATGGTCGGCTGCTCGAACAGCCGGCGCAGCGGCAGCTCGCGGCCGAACTGGCTGCGCAGGCGGGAGACGAGGCGGGTGGCAAGCAGCGAATGGCCGCCGAGGGCGAAGAAATTGTCGTCGATGCCGATCTCGTCGTGGCCGAGCAGCTCGGCCCAGATCGCGGCAAGCGCCTGCTCGGTGGCGGAGCGTGGCGCGCGATGGGGTGTCTCGGACGCAGCAGCGAGATCGGGCTCGGGCAGCGCCTTGCGGTCGAGCTTGCCGTTGGGGGTGAGCGGCAGCGCATCGAGCGTGACGAACAGCGAAGGCACCATGTAATCCGGCAGCAGGCTGCCGAGATGGCTGCGCAGCTCTGCGACGGACGGCGCAACGCCGTCGCGGCCGACCACATAGGCGACGAGGTGCCGCCCTTGCGGATGCTCCTGCGGCACCACGGCGGTAGCAGCGACGCCGTCGTGACGGCGCAGCGCGCTCTCGACCTCGCCGGGCTCGATGCGGAAGCCGCGGATCTTGACCTGATGGTCGGCGCGTCCCAGGAACTCGAGCGTGCCGTCGGCGCGCCAGCGGGCGCGATCGCCGGTGCGGTACAGCCGGGTGCCCGGCGGTCCGAATGGATCGGCGATGAAGCGCTCCGCCGTCAATCCGGGACGATTGATGTAGCCCCGTGCCAAGCCCGCGCCCGCGACATAGACTTCGCCCACGACGCCCGGCGGCAGCGGATTGAGGGCGTCATCGAGAATGACGACGGAGCGATTGGCAAGAGTGCGCCCGAGCGGAAGGGGTGACGTGATCGCGGCCACGTCAGACAGAGCATGCCGCGTGACGAAGGTCGTGGTCTCCGTCGGACCATACGCGTTGGAGACCACCGTGCGGCTGTATTCGAGCACGCGGCGCACGACATCCGGCGACACGGTCTCGCCACCCGTCAGCACCTCGTGCACCCCGTCGAAGCAGTCGGGATGCTCCTCCGCGATCGCTGCGAACAGTTGATAGGTCAGGAACAGGCGCGTGACGCCATGCTGACGGATGGCCGTGGCCAGCCGGCGCGCGTCGAATGCGCCGGTTGGTCCGATCGCGATCGTGTGGCCGTGGAGCAGCGGCACGAACAGCTCGAAGGTGCTGGCATCGAAGGCGGGATTGGAATGCAGCAGGATCGTCTGCGGTCCGTCGTCGTGCCAGACCGGGTCGTCCGCGAGCGAGAGGATGTTGCGATGGCTGATGCCGACGCCTTTGGGATGGCCGGTCGAGCCCGACGTGAACATGACATAGGCAAGATCATCGGCCGCGCCGGCGACGCCGGGATCCCGATCATCGAAGGCGTCGGGACGAGGTGAAAGAATGCCGAGGCCGCCATGGCCGGCAAGCTCGGCCACGAGCGCGGGCGCGGCCAGGGCAAAGCGGGCGCCGGTCTCGCGCAGGATGAAATCGCGCCGATCCCTCGGCTGGCCCGGCTCCAGCGGAACATAGGTCGCGCCGGCCTTCAGCACCGCCAGCACGGCAATGACGAATTCGGATGAGCAGGCGAACAGCAGCGCGATCGGGTCCTGCGGCCGGACCCCGGCCGCGATCAGGTCGTGCGCGAGCGCGTTGGCGCGGCGGTCGAGATCGCGATAGGTGAGCGTATGGTCGTCGGTGCGAATGGCAATCGCGTCGGGGATGCGGCGGACCTCGGCCGCGAACCGCGTGGCAAGCGTTTCGCGCGGCGCGACCGCCGTGAGACAGGGGGGCGCGCCGGGACCATCGGCCCGCGCCAGATCGGGGGCGGCCAGCGCCAGCCGTGCCGCCGGGATTGCGGGGTCATCGGCGAGCCCGCGCAGCAGCATCTCGAACGCGCCGGCCCAATGCGCAACCGTCGTCCGGGCAAACAGATCCGGATTGAACTTGAAATTGCCGAACAGCGCCTCGTTCGCCTCATACAGCTCGAGCACGAAATCGAACTGCCCGAGCTGCTGCGGAAACTGGTAGACGCGCGCTGCCAGCCCGCCCCACGTGCTCCAGCCGTCATCCGCCACCGGCGCGATGAGCCCTTGGACGGCATGCTGTCCGCGCAGCTGCAGGAAGTTGAAGCAAGCCTCGTAGACAGGGGTCCGCGCCGGATCGCGCTGCGTCTGCAGCCGCTGAGCGAGCACCGCGAATGGGTAGTCCTGATGCTCCGCCGCTTCGGCGGCCGCCCGTCTCGTGGCGTCGAGAAAGGCGGCGAGGCTCTGGCCGTCCACCAGGCGGGTGCGATGCACGACCGTGTTGACGAAATAGCCCACCGTCGGATCGAAGGCCGGCTGGGTGCGCCCGGCCACCACCGCGCCCAGCAGGATGTCGTCCTGCCCGCTCAACCGGTGCAGCAGCAGGCTGTAGGCGGCGAGCAGCACGACGGACAGCGTGGTCTCGTGGCGTCGCGCCAGCGCCTTGAGCCGTACAAGCAGCTCCGGCGCGATGGCGAGGTCGATCTGCTCGCCGCGCTGGCGGCGCTGCGCCGGCCGCGGATGATCGAGCGGCAGGTCGAGCACGGGAAGCTCGCCGGACAGCAGCCACTGCCAGTACGACCACAGCTGCTCGCCGCGCGCCCCGCTGAGCATCGTGCGCTGCCAGCGCACGAAATCCGCATAGCTGCGCTCCACGCGAGGGAGCTGAGGGACCTCGCCGCGGGCCCGTGCCTGATAGCTGCGTCCGATTTCGTCGAGCAGGATGACGATCGACTGGCCATCGATGACGATGTGATGAGCCAGCGGCAGCAGGACGTGATCCTCGCGTCCGCGGCTGATGAGCACCGCCCGGAACAGCGGGCCGCGCTCGAAGTCGAACGGTTCTTCGTAGGCGTCCTGCACCGCCCGATCGAGCTCAGCCGGGTCTGCGACCTGCACGTGGCGCAGCTCGGCCGCGCGCGGCGAGACGGTCTGGATCGGCGTCCCGCCACGCCAGGCGAAGGTGGCGCGCAGGGCAGGGTGGCGCTCGATCACATCCTGCATGGCCTGCCGCAGCGCTGCGACATCGACCGCACCGCGAAGCCGGATGGGAAATGCGACGTGATAGGCGGTGCTGGTGGCATCCAGCTGATGCAGGAACCACAGCGCCTGCTGCCCATACGACAGGGGATGATGAGCCGCCTCGGTCCCGCGTCGGCGCAACAGCTCGGCCGCGAGTTGCCGCTTGCGCTGGAGTTCGTCGCCGTTGCCGGCGGCCGGAGTCTCGATCGGGCTGTCCTCAGCCGGCAGGCGCTCCGATTCTGCGCGGGATGGATCCCATCGATCGTTCACGATGCGTCACGCTGCAGACGGGTCGGCGGCATCTCGCTGGCGGCGGAGACTGAGCGGCCGCATGTCGGTCCAGGCACCCTCGATGAACGCGAGGCATTCCGCTTTGCCGCCCGTCGGTCCGGTCTGCCGCCATCCAGTCGGGATGTCCTTGAATTGCGGCCAGAGCGAATACTGCTCCTCGTCGTTGACCAGCACGACGAAGACGGTGTTCTCGTCGTCGAATACATTCACCATGTCGACACCAAGGGCATAGAACGGCGTTCCCTGAACCGCGCGGTACGGGTGATGCAGATCAGCGGCCGCAGCAGGCGGCCGTGTGCAAGCGGCTTAAGCGGTCGCCGTCTCGGCGGTCGTACCCTTGCGGGTCAATCCGCGCTTGACCTGCTCCTTCATCGTCTCGAGATCGACCGACAACAGATCTCCGCCCTTTTCGAAATGATTGACGAAGACCCGGCCGATGGCCCAGGTGAGCGCCGAGGCGAATGCCGGCACGACGGCGATGCCGAGCAGTGGACCGATGAACGGAACGTAGCGGGCCGCGCGGATCGCGACGCCGGACAGCGGGCTGACCGGCACGATGCCGCCAATCAAGGCGGCCACGTACGACTTCACGGCGTTCTCGTTGAACGGAATTTCATAGACCTCGGCGAGCTCGCTGATCATCTTGATCTGAATACCTGTCAGCGCGAAAACGTCGAGCAAAGGCAAAGGGATGAGTCCGGTGATGGCACCAAACCCGGCGTTGCGCTTGACGATCGCCAGCGCCTGTTTGTGATGCTCGGGGGACACGGGGGCGGGGGAAACAGCTTGGTCGCTAGCAGCCAAATTTGTCATGATGATTGATTCCCAATTATTAGTTGAAAGGTACCATCCTTCCACCTCCCTTGGAAGGGCCGTCCGCTCGCTTCTCGCGGACTGTCACCAGATAATGCCCAGGTGATTGATACGGATGTCGAGAGACCGATCAAAAGAAGCTTAGACTTATCAGGACGTAGCAACGCCGCAGGGGGCTGAGAGGTGCGGGCAATGCACAATGAGGTGCGGATTCATGGGAATCCCCTCGATTGTCCTGTGAGCATCGTCGGCGCGGCCGCATCTGGAGGTGCGGCAGCATCGGCCTGTCATGATAATATGCGACAAATTTGAAGTGGGTTGATCGATGCCTGATCGCTGGCAGCATTCGTTTGCTGATGAGTGGCTTCTTTGTTTCAAGCCGAGACCTGCGGCCCGCCGCCGGCTGGTCTGCTTCGGGCCGGCAGGAGGCGGCGCGTCATTCTATCGGCGTTGGCCCGATCTGGCGCCGCCCGATGTCGAGGTGCTGGCGGTCCAGCTTCCAGGTCGGGAGACGCGCCTTGGCGAGGAGCCGCGTCGCGACATCGTGGAGTCCGCCGAGGAAGTCGTCCGCGCGCTGCTCGCCAGGCCGGATCTGCCGACCGTGCTGTTCGGCCACAGCATGGGCGCGCTGCTGGCGCTCGAAGCGGCTCGGGGACTTCGCCGTGCGGAATATGCGCCCGAGCTCCGTCTGGCGGTCTCCGGCCGGGAATCCCCCGATCTTGCAATGCAAGATACCGGTTTCATGACGCTGGCCGATGATGAGTTTCTGATCGCCGTCGATCGCCGCTACGGCGGCATTCCGCCGGCCGTGATGGAGGTCGCGGAATTGCGCGAGCTGATCGCGCCGGCGCTGCGCGCCGATTTCGCGGCCGTGCTCGGCTATCGCATTCCATCGCCCGATCCGCTCGACATCGATCTCACCGTCATGCGCGGACGCGATGACCCGCAGACGGCGGATGAGCGGATCGCAGGATGGGATCGTGTCTCACTCCGGCCCGTTCGCCGCTGCGATTTTCCGGGCGGGCACTTCTATTTGTCCGATCGTCCTGAGGCGGTGCTGTCGGAGCTGCTGGCCGACCGCTTCGTCGCCGCGCCGTCCTGAGGCGCGGTTCGATCAGGTTGCATGTTGTCCGATTGGTTTATTTGTCAGCCTTGCCGTGCCCTCTTTGCCCTGGACGCTGGTTGTGATCAAACACGTTGCAGCAGGATTCGATGTTGCCCGATGTGCCGGACGAGCTTCGTCGTGATCGCCGGCGCTGTTTTGTGGCGGAGTGCTGCGCCCGCCGTCGGCATCGGGGCCTTGAGGGATTTCAGCGTGGACAGAAGGCGGTTTGAACCTTGGACCTGATACGCTTCGTCCTCGCATCCGCGGGTCCCATCCGCTTTCGCCTGATCGCAGGCATGGTGCTGACCAGCTTCGCCATGGGCGCGCTGATGGTCGTCACCAACACGGCCACCGCGCCGGAGTCGAGCGACGGGCCGGCGCTGGAGATGGTGCTGCTGTTCCTGGTCCTGGCGGCGCTCGTGATCGGCTCGCACCGCTACTCCATGCGCATGGTCACGGCCCTCAGCGAGGCCATCCTGCGCCAGATCCGTGACAACTACGTGCTGCTGGTCCGGCGGATCGAGCTCGAGGCGCTGGAGCACACCGGCGTCGACCGGATCTATGACGTGGTCGCGCGCGAGACCATCCTGATCTCCGACGCCGCGCCGCAGATCGTCACCGGGATCATCTCGGCGATGACGTTCCTGCTGCTCGGCGCCTACATCGCCTATCTGTCGCTGTTCGCGATCATGCTGCTGGTCTTCGCCTTCGTCGTGACCGTGTATTTCTACCGCTACAGCCAGCGTGGCTCGCGGGCGGCCCTGGTCGCCGCGAGCGCGCAGGAGACGCGGTTCCTCGACCTGATGGGCCATCTGCTGCACGGCTTCAAAGAGGTGCGTCAGAACGCCGCGCGCGGTTACGACCTGGAGCAGGATCATCTGCTGCCGGCCTCGGAGCAGATCGACGTCAAGAACACGATCGCGATGGACCACATCGCCTCCGGCATGAGCATCTCCTATATCGGCTTCTACAGCCTGCTCGCCGCCGTGGTCTTCATCCTGCCGGACTACATCAAGGAGCACCGCACGGTTCTCCAGGTTCTCTACACTGTGCTGTTCATGCTGTCGTCGCTCGACAACGTGCTGCGCTCGGCCGCGGTGCTGGCACGCGCCAACCTGTCGATGGAGCATCTGCTCGACATGGAGAAGCGGCTGCTGGCCGCCGCGCGCGAGCCCGAGCCGTCACCCGATGCCGCGCATCAGGTGTTCGAGCGGGTC
This sequence comes from Bradyrhizobium sp. HKCCYLS3013, assembly GCF_051167615.1. Lineage (NCBI taxonomy): Bacteria > Pseudomonadati > Pseudomonadota > Alphaproteobacteria > Hyphomicrobiales > Nitrobacteraceae > Bradyrhizobium > Bradyrhizobium sp. HKCCYLS3013. The sequence goes on along the minus strand of NZ_JBNPTK010000030.1, from coordinate 41,270 downwards.
GAGCTGCGCGCGATCACCTATTCGCACACCGGCCGCGACGGCAAGCCCAGCTTCACGCTCGGGCCGTGCGACCTCGTCGTTCGACCCGGGCAGATCACCTACCTGATCGGCGGCAATGGCAGCGGCAAGTCGACCCTGATGCGCCTGCTCACCGGCCTCTATGACCCGGCGGGCGGTGTCATCCTGTGGGACGGCGAGCCGGTGGACCATGCCCTGCGCGGCAAATATCGCCAGTTGTTCTCCTGCGTCTTCGCCGACTTCCATTTGTTCGATCGCTTCTACGGCGCGCGCACGATTGATCCGGCCAAGGTGAATGCCATGGTGGCCGACTTCGGACTGGCCGAGAAGACGGCGTTTCGCGACGGCGGCTTCACCCAGCTCGATCTGTCGACCGGACAGCGCAAGCGGCTGGCGCTGATCGTCGCCTTGCTCGAGGACCGGCCGATCTACCTGTTGGACGAGGTCGGCGCCGATCAGGATCCGTCGTTCCGGCACCGCTTCTATACCGAAATCCTTCCCGACTTGCGGGCTCGCGGCAAGGCCGTTATCGTCATCAGCCACGATGATCGCTATTTCTCGATGGGCGATCGCGTTCTCACGATGCGGGACGGCCGGCTCGAGCAAGCCGAGGCTTTGACATGAGCGTGGCCTATCCCGATCGCAGCCTTCGCAACTCGCCGTCTCCGCTCAGGCCGACGCGCGGCAGACTGCGCGATCGCATCGAAGCCTATGTCGTCGGCACCATCGCCTTCGCCGGCCTGCTGGTCCTGTTGCTGTGGCGGACCGTGATCGTCGTGGTTCCCGCAGGCCATGTCGGTGTGCTCTACAGCCTGCTCGGCGGCGGCACCGTCATCAACGACGTCTATCGCGAGGGGCTGGCGCTCAAGCTGCCCTGGAACAGGATGTATCTGTTCGAGACGCGCGTCCAGTCGCTGGCGCTCGACGTCGAGGCGCTCAGCCTCGAAGGCCTGCGCGTCGACGTCAAGGCCAACCTCATCTTCCACGTCGATGCCAACTCCGCGCCCCGGCTCCTGAAGGAGGTCGGCACCGACTACGTCAATCGCCTGGTCATGCCGGTGGCACTCGGCGTCATCAGGCGCGTGATCGGCAAGTTCGACAGCCATCGCCTCTACACGCTCGACAGCGAGCTCCTGACCGGCCAGATGCTGGATGCCCTGCGCGGCGAGCCCAAGAGCACGATCCTGCTCTATGACGACATGGTCGTGACCCGGGTGATGCTTCCCGACGGGATGCGAAAGGCGATCGAGGACAAGCTGACGCAGGAGCAGTACGCCGCATCCTATGAGTTCATCCTTGCACGGGCCCGCTCGGAGGCCGAGCGCCAGCGCATCGAGGCCATCGGCCTGGAGAACTACTATGCGACGGTGTCGCGGTCGCTGTCGAAGGACGTGCTGACCTGGACCGGCATCCAGGCAACGCTGGACCTCGCCCGCTCCAACAACAGCAAGGTCGTCGTGGTCGGCGGCGGCGCCAATCAGATGCCGCTCATCCTGGGCTCGGATATCTCGTCAGGCAGCGCCACAGCGCCGAACCCCTCGATCATGGACTTCGACAGCACCAAGCTCAGCTTCCCCAAGATCCAACAGCCGCCGCGGGACGTCCTGGAGAATCCGAGCGGCGTCGATCTGCCAGGACAGGCCCGCATGACTCCCCTCGGGTCGCCGCCGGCGCCGGTACGGCAGGGATCCCCCATTCCCGCGGCTCCGGTGCAGAATGCCCGCTAGCTCCGCGCCGCCCCCCGTTTTCGCCAGCATGAGGAGCATCGCCTGATGTCTGCCTTCGTCATCATCATCTATGTGCTGCTGTGCCTGTTGAGTGGCTATTTCGGCCGCGACTCCCGCATGGGCTTCTGGGGCTGCGTGTTTCTGTCGGCCATTCTCAGCCCCGTGCTGATGCTGCCGGCGCTGTTCCTGCTGGGCGGCGGCCGGCGGCCGGCCTGATCCGAGTCGGGCCCGCGCGGCGCGCCGCTGCCTCGGCGATCAAGGTCCTGCACCCGACGGGCAGTTGCCGCATGCGTGTCATGTCCAAACTGCCCGTCGTGCCAGTTTGTCGCGCACTTATCACTTGCACCGTCGGGCAAATCACCTCCACATTTCCGCGCATCCCGGCTCGCTGAAGAGGGACGTTTCGCGATCGTCACGAACGTCGAGCCGGGGATGCGATGGGCGTGTCGGTCCGCAGCGTGATCTCGATTGCGCGGACGAACGGAACGATGCGACGGCGAAATCGTGTGGTCCTGGCGCCCCGAAGCTGGCGCCAAGTCGGCGGTCATGATGATCCGTCGGCGACGGGGGCAATCAAGCCGGTCCCCGGGGAGATCACGTATAAGCCGTCAAACCATCGCGCAGGGAAGGCCGGGATGTCCCAGCCGAACCTGTGGTTCCTGCCCCGTGCATTCTTTCCGCACGGGGGCCATGGGGGCGGCAGGCTCCCGGCCTTCCTTGCGCCTCTTCTCGCTGGAGAGGAGGACGAACGGAAGCAAAGCTCGGGCGAAACACGCCGCGAGATCGCGATGTCATGTGGAATCGTTCGAGATCGGTTTCGGAGCAGCCGCGTCGTGTAGAGTGGCGGCCAGCCGATCCGTGTTGGTCAGGGCCGGTCCGCAAGAGAGGCAGCGCGCGTGCAGAGTTGGCGATGAAGGCGATTGCAGAGCTGTTTGACGGTCCGGTCGTGGTTGCGGCATCGAGCCTCTCGCTGGCGGAGGATGAGCTGTTTCCCGAAGAGCGCGCGCATATCCAGGCCGCGGTCGCCAAGCGGCGCGCCGAGTTCGCGACCGCGCGGATCCTGGCGCGCAGGGCGCTGGCGTCGCTCGGAGCTTCGCCGGTCGCGCTCGTTCCGACGCCGGATCGCGCGCCCGTGTGGCCGCCGGGCTATGCGGGAAGCATCTCGCATTGCGCCGCCTACTGCGCTGTTGCCGTGGCCCGAAGCAGGGATGTCCCGTCGCTTGGACTGGATGTCGAGGACCTGCGCGAACTCGATCCGTCGATGCGCGATCTCGTGCTCACGCCGGCCGAGCGGCGATGGCTTCGCGCCCAGCCCGATGCGCTGCAGCCGATGCTGCCGATCGTGATCTTCAGCGCCAAGGAAGCCTACTACAAATGCCAGTACCCGATCACGCGCGGCTTCCTGGATTTCCAGGAGGTCGAGCTCGCGATCGCATGGCCGGCGGGCACGTTCGAGGCGCGTGTCATGAAAGAGGACTGGCCGGCCGCCGTTGCTCGTCTCGCCGGACGCTTCTTTATCGCTGACGGCCGGGTGAGCTGCGGCGTGACGCTCGCGCAGGCCTGATGGCGAGAACGCAGCCTGGGGTTGGGGTGGGCCGTTGTCGTTGCCGCCGCGCCGGAAAGCTGTGGGGGCGCGATCTCAGGAAATCTTCATCGGATGAGCTGCTTACCGCAGTCGCTAAACATGATGCGCTGCGAATTGCGAGGAAATGCGCTTGACATGTTTAGTCATCCGCAATCTACTAAACAAAATACTTAACTCGGACAGTCGATCCGGGACCATGAGGAAACGCTTGCGGCTCGCGTTGTCGTTGTGACGGCGCCTCTCGCCGCGGGCCACACACCGCCGTCATCAGCGCAAAGGCAGGGGCGGCGCCAACAGGGAGGGAGTGCCAGATGAAGTTGCTGCAGACATTTGCACTGACGGCGACGGTCGCCGCCGCGACAGTGCTCGGCGCGTCCGCGCCGGCACGCGCCGAGGGAAAGACGATCACCTTGTGCTGGGCCGCCTGGGATCCGGCCAACGCGCTGGTCGAGCTGTCCAAGGACTTCACCGCCAAGACCGGCGTCAACATGAAGTTCGAGTTCGTGCCGTGGCCGAACTTCGCCGACCGCATGCTCAACGAGCTCAATTCCAAGGGCAAGCTGTGCGATCTGATGATCGGCGACTCCCAGTGGATCGGCGGCGCCGCCGAGAACGGCCAATACGTCAAGCTCAACGAGTTCTTCGACAAGGAAGGCATCAAGATCTCCGACTTCATGCCCGCCACCGTCGCCGGCTACGCCGAGTGGCCGAAGGGCTCGCCGAACTACTGGGCGCTGCCGGCGATGGGCGACGCCAACGGCTGGACCTACCGCAAGGACTGGTTCGCGCGGCCGGAGATCCGCGAGGAGTTCAAGAAGAAGTTCGGCCGCGAGCTCGGGGTGCCGAAAACGCAGGAAGAGCTGAAGGACATCGCCGAGTTCTTCCAGAAGCGGGTGATCGACGGCAAGACCGTTTACGGCGCGGCGATCTTCACCGAGCGCGGCTCGGAAGGCATCACCATGGGCGTCACCAACGCGCTCTATCCGTTCGGCTTCAAGTATCAGAACCCGAAGAAGCCCTATGACATGCAGGGCTTCGTCAACTCCGACGACGCGGTGAAGGGCCTCGAATTCTACAAGGCGCTGTACAAGTGCTGCACGCCGCCCGGCTATTCCAACGGCTACATGCAGGAGGGCCTGGATGCCTTCAAGTCCGGCCAGGTCGCGCTGCAGATGAACTGGTTCGCCTTCTTCCCGGGCCTCTACAAGGATCCCAATGTCGGCGGCGACAAGATCGGCTTCTTCGTCAATCCGGCGCAGAAGGAGAAGGGCTCGCAGCTCGGCGGGCAGGGCATCTCGGTGGTGGCCTATTCGCCAAACCGCGCCGAGGCGCTCGAATACATCAAGTGGTTCGCCTCGCTCGACACTCAGAAGAAGTGGTGGGCGCTCGGCGGCTACAGCTGCCACAAGGGCGTGCTCAACGATCCCAACTTCAAGAACACCGCGCCGTTCGCCGCCGACTTCCTGGTGGCGATGGACCAGGTGGTCGATTTCTGGGCCGAGCCGTCCTACGCCCAGCTCCTGCTCGCGATGCAGAAGCGCGTCCATGACTATGTCGTCGCCGACCAGGGCACCGCCAAGGGCGCGCTCGACGGGCTGATCGCCGACTGGACCAAGGTGTTCAAGGAGGACGGCAAGCTCTGATGGAAGCAGCGTCTCGCGTGCAAGCGGGATGCGCCACGACGATCCCTCCGGCGAGCCTCGGCTTGCCGGGCGGACCAGCCAGTTTCACCACCAGCCAGAAGCAGCCAGTGAAGCAGCCCCTCGCATGACCGACCAGACCGGACTGAGCAGCCTCGTCGACCGCGCCGCCCTGGTGACGCCGCCCGTCGTGGCGGGGCGCGTGCGTGGCCTCTCCGAGCGGGCCATCGCCTGGCTGTTCATCACGCCGACCATGCTGCTGCTGCTCGCGATCAACATCTTCCCGCTGATCTGGACCGTCCGGCTGTCGTTCACCAACTATCGCGCCAACCGGCCCAATGCCACGGTGCTCGATGTCGGGCTCGCCAACTACCAGTCGATCCTGACCGATCCGGACGTCTGGGCGGCGATGACGGTGACCGCGCGCTTCGTGTTCTGGACCATCCTGATCCAGACCGTGCTCGGTTTCACGCTGGCTTGGCTGATCGACAAGAAGTTCCGTGGCCACGGCCTGTGGACCACCTTGATTCTGCTGCCGATGATGCTGTCGCCGGCCGTGGTCGGCAATTTCTGGACGTTCCTGTACCAGCCGCAGATCGGGCTCTTCAACTACGTCATCGCTGCCGCGACCGGCGCGCCGGCATCGTCTTTCCAGATGCTGGCGCAAGTGCCGCTCGCGCCGTGGGCCATCGTCATCGTCGACACCTGGATGTGGACGCCCTACGTGATGCTGATCTGCCTTGCCGGTCTGCGCTCGATTCCCGACTACATCTACGAAGCAGCCGAGGTCGACCGCGCCTCGCCGTGGCGGCAGTTCTGGTCGATCACCCTGCCGATGGCGCTGCCCTTCATCATGCTGGCGGTGCTGTTCCGCGGCATCGAGAACTTCAAGATGTTCGACATGGTCAACCTCCTGACCGGCGGCGGACCCGGCTCGACCACCGAGGTCGCCTCGATCACGCTCAAGCGGGAGGCGTTCGAGAAGTGGCGCACCGGCTATTCCTCGGCCTTCGCGATCATCCTGTTCGTCACCGTGTTCGGCCTCGCCAACATCTACGTCAAGGCGCTCAACCGGGTGAAAAGCCGATGACCGGTCTCGCAACCGCCCATTCCGTTGTCGATCCCTCGCCGCTGACCAAGCGGATCGCGGCGACCGTGGTGATCGCCTATGCGCTGATCACCCTGGTGCCGCTGCTGTGGATCTTCATGACCGGATTCAAATCGCCGTCGGATGCGATCGCCTATCCGCCGAAGCTCGTCGCCGAGCCGAGCCTGGAGGGCTATTGCAACCTGTTCACGACCCGGACGCGGCAGACCCCGGAATACATGGCCAAGCTGCCGCCGGCCGCCAATCTGTGCGACCGCATCTCGCGCGGCCGCAACATGGTGGTCGCGGGTCCATCGAACTACATCCCGCGCTACGTGAACTCGCTGGTGATCGCATTCGGCTCGACCGCGCTGTCGGTCGTGCTCGGCACGCTCGCGGCCTATGCGTTCTCGCGCTTCAAGGTGCCGCTGAAGGATGATCTCCTGTTCTTCATCCTGTCGACAAGGATGATGCCGCCGATCGCGGTCGCGATCCCGATCTACCTGATGTATCGCGAGCTCGGCCTGTCCGACACGCGGCTCGGCATGATCCTGCTCTATACGTCCGTCAACATCTCGCTCGCGGTCTGGCTGCTCAAGGGATTCATGGACGAGATCCCGCGCGAATACGAGGAGGCGGCGATGGTCGACGGCTACACCCGCCTGCAGGCCTTCTTCAAGGTCGTGCTGCCGCAGGCCACCACCGGCATCGTCGCCACCGCGATCTTCTGCCTGATCTTCGCCTGGAACGAATATGCCTTCGCGGTGCTTCTGACCTCGGGCACGGCGCAGACCGCGCCGCCCTTCATTCCGATCATCATCGGCGAGGGCGGCCAGGACTGGCCGGCGGTCGCTGCCGGCACCACGCTGTTCCTGATCCCGATCGTCGTGTTCACGGTGCTGCTGAGGAAGCACCTGTTGCGCGGCATCACCTTCGGAGCGGTGCGCAAATGAGCCGGTCGATACGAAATAGGCCTGCCGATGTCGCGGCTACGCGCTGGCCACGGGCGCTTCGGCGCGGCCCGATGGAGACGTTGGCGACGATCCTGATTGCCGCCGGCGTGCTGATGCTGCTGCAGCCGTTCGCGTTGGTGCTCTACACCTATTCCTTCATCACCACGCTCGCCGGTGTCGTGATGTTCACCATCGTCTCCAAGTTTCCGGACTGACGCCATGGCCGAGATCCGGATCGAGAATCTGTTCAAGGAGTTCGGCGGCTTCGCCGCCGTGCGTGGCACCAGCTTCACGATCGCCGATGGTGAGTTCTTCTGCCTGCTCGGTCCGTCTGGCTGCGGCAAGACCACCACCTTGCGCATGATCGCAGGCCTGGAGCTGCCGACCTCGGGCACGATCAGGCTTGGCGGCGAGGACGTCACCTTCCGCCGTGCGCGTGAACGCGACATCGCCATGGTGTTCCAGCTGTTCGCGCTCTACCCGCATATGAACGTGCGCAGCAACATCGCCTTTCCCTTGGTCTCGATGGGCGTGCCCAAGGCGGAGATCCGGCGGCGGGTCGAGGAAGCCGCGCGCATCCTGCGCATCGACCATCTGATCGACCGTCCGGTCAGCGGGTTGTCGAGCGGCGATCGCCAGCGCGTCGCGCTCGGCCGCGCCATCGTCCGCGAGCCCAAGGCGTTCCTGATGGACGAGCCGCTCGGCGCGCTCGATGCGGAGTTCCGGCACATCATGTGCGGCGAGCTGCGCGCCTTGCACGACCGGCTCAAGGCCACCACCGTGTTCGTCACGCACGACCAGCTCGAGGCGATGTCGATGGCCGACAAGATCGCCGTGATGAATCGCGGCGTCGTGGAGCAGCTCGGAACGCCGCAGGAGATCTATGACCGTCCCGCCACCATGTTCGTTGCGGACTTCATCGGCTCGCCGGCGATGAACTTCATCCGCTTCGCAAGCCGACTTGGCGCCGGCACGAACTGCGTGCGCATCGACGGTGCCGAGATCGGCGTGCCCGAGCTGCGCGAGGATGCCGGGAGCGACGAGCTGGTTCTCGGCGTGCGGCCGGAGCAGGTGACGCTCAGCGCCGAAGGCGGGCTGCGCGGCGAGGTGTTTGGCACCGAATATCTCGGCACCACCCAGATCATCACCGTCACGACGGCGCACGGCACCGTCAAGGCACGCGCGCCCGCGGCGCTCCGCGTGGCGCGTGCGGAGCCGGTCGGGCTCAGCTTCCGCGCCGACCGGCTGTCGCTGTTCGACGCCGCCACGGGCCGTGCGGTCCGCACGGCGCTGTATGAACAGCCGGTGAGAGGAGGACGACATCATGGCTGAGACGCGGCTCAACGTCGTCAGCAAGTCGTTCGGCCCAAAGCCGGCGGTGCGGGATTTGTCGCTGACCATCCGTGATGGCGAGCTCGTGGTGCTGCTCGGGCCGACCGGTGCCGGCAAGACCACGACGCTGCGCCTGGTAGCGGGCCTCGAGCAGCCGGATCGCGGCAGCATCACCATCGGTGGCGTCGACCAGACCAAGGCGACGCCGGCCGCGCGCGACGTCACCTTCGTGTTCCAGCAATATTCGCTCTATCCGCATCTGTCGGTGTACGACAATCTGGCTTTTCCACTGCGCTCGCCGGTGCGCAAGATTGCGGAGGCCGAGATCAAGCGCATCGTCCGTGACGTCGCGGGGATGCTGCGGATCGAGGACAAGCTCGGCAATCGCGCCACTCAGCTCTCGGGCGGCCAGATGCAGCGCGTGGCGATCGGCCGTGCCCTGGTGCGCCGGCCTGCGATTGCATTGCTCGACGAGCCGCTGTCCTCGCTCGACGCCAAGCTGCGTTCGGAGCTGCGTATCGAGCTCAAGCGCATCCAGCAGGATCTCGGCGCCACCATGCTCTACGTCACCCACGACCAGATCGAGGCGATGACGCTCGCCAACCGCATCGGCGTGATCGACCAGGGCCGTCTGGTGCAGGTCGGCAGCCCGCGGGAGGTCTATGAGGATCCGGACAATACCTATGTGGCGACCCGGCTCGGCAGCCCCGGCATCAATCTTCTGCCGCGTCGGCTGTTCCCGGATCTCGCAATGCCGGGCGACGTCGCGACGATCGGCGCGCGCACCGAGCACATGACGGTCCGGCGCGCCGAGACCCGTGCAGACGCGCGGGTGAAATGGATCGAGCATCTCGGCGATCAGAATCATCTGCATATCACGCTGCAGGACCAGACCATCGTCAGCCTGGTGGAGCCCGATACGGAATTGAAAGTCGGCGACTCCGTCGCTATCGAGTTCACCCGGCCGCTGCTGTTCGACCGGGCGGGCCAGCGGGTGAGATAGACAATGGACCAGGCGTTCAAGCGTAAGCTGATCGTGGCGATGGCGGATGCCATGATCGCCCATGCCGAGGAGCTGACCGCGCTGGATTCGGCGATCGGCGACGGCGATCACGGCCTCAATATGAAGCGTGGCTTCGAGGCCGTGCTCGCCGATGCGGACAACATTTCCGCCAAGCCCCTTCCGGAGGCCCTGAAGGCGGTCGGCATGGCGCTGGTGATGAAGGTCGGCGGCGCGTCCGGTCCGCTCTACGGCACGCTGGCGATGGGACTTGGCAAGGCGCTGCCATCAGAGCCCTCTGCCGCCGACGCGGCGGCGGCGCTCGGTCGCGCCATCGCGGACGTCAAGGCACGGGGCAAGTCGGAAGCAGGTCAGAAGACCATGCTCGACGTCTTGATCCCCGTGCAGGCGGCTTTTGCGGCCGGTGGCGACGATCTCGGTTCCCGGCTGCCCGCGATCGCCGCTGAAGCTGCCGATGCGACGGTGCCGATGCTGGCGATCCGCGGCCGCGCCTCGTTTCTCGGCGAGCGTTCGATCGGGCACATGGATCCCGGCGCGCGCTCGTCCAGCCTGCTGGTGCAGGCGATCTGCAGCGTCTTCAATGAGGCCCGAGCATGAATGAGCAGAAGAATGTCGGCATCGTCATCGTGTCGCATTCCGCCAAGGTGGCGGAGGGCGCGGCCGACATGGTCCGGCAGATGGTCGGCGACAGCGTGCCGCTCGCAGCGGTCGGCGGCAATGCCGATGGCGGGCTCGGCACCGATGTCGGCGCCATCATGGGCGCGATCGACAGGGCGTGGTCGGAGTCGGGCGTTGCGATCCTGGTCGATCTTGGCGGCGCCGAGACCAACAGCGAGATGGCGGTGGAGATGATGCCGGAGGAGCGGCGCGAGCGCATCGTGATCTGCAATGCGCCGCTGGTCGAAGGCGCCGTGATGGCGGCGACGGAGGCCTCCGGCGGCTCGCCGCTCGATGCGGTGCGCGCGACCGCCGAAGAGCTGATGGGCGGATGAGCAGGAACGACGATGGCTGACGGTGGAGAGATCGGCATGCAGGAAGCGAAGGCGCATGCGCTGCTGACCAACGAGGTCGGGCTGCATGCGCGGCCCTCGGTCAAACTGACCCAGCTCGCGAAGCGCTTTGCGTCGAGCATCGAGGTCGCGATCGCCGCCGACGGGCCCTGGACCGATGCCAAGAGCCCGGTGAAGATCATGCGCGTCAAGGCGGCCAAGGGTGAGACGCTGTTCCTTCGCGCCAACGGAACCGATGCCGAGGCGGCCATCGCGGCGCTCGTTGATCTGGTCGACCGCAAGTTCGACGAGGAGTGATGATGGAGCGGCGCGTTTTCGGGCGTGGGGCATCGGACGGGTTGGCCATTGGGCCGGCCGCGATCCTGCGTGCGCTGGAGGGTGCAAGCCGGAGGAAAGGGGCGATCGCCGAGGAGCATGCAGCGCTCGCCACAGCGGTCGCGCATGCACGCGAGGCCGTGGCCGAGCTGATCGGCAGGCTCGAGGGAGACGCGGCCGAGCTAATCGGCTTTCAGCTCGCGCTGCTCGAAGACGATGCGCTGACGGAGGCGGCTTACGTTCAGATCGAGGGCGGTGTCGCTGCGGATGAGGCCTGGCGCGCGGCGATGGCGGAGGAGATCGCGGGCTACGAGTCCGCTGACGACGAGTATTTTCGTGCTCGCGCCGGCGACCTCGGCGACATCCGGGACCGCGTGCTGCGGCACTTGCTTGGCCTGCCGCAGAACGGCGAAGTACCGAAAGGGGCGATCGTCGTCGCGCATGATCTGGCGCCATCGACGTTCCTCGCCATCGATTGGACCAGCGGCGGCGGCATCGCGCTCGGCGAGGGCAGCCCGACCAGTCACGTCGCGATGCTGGCGCGCGGCCGCGGCGTGCCGATGGTGGTCGGGCTCGGCCGCGATTGGGAGACGCTGGCAGGGGATCTGCTGGTCGATGGCGGTCGCGGTGTCGTCATCGTCGATCCCAGCGCGCACATTGTCGCCGCCGCGCGGGCGGAGGACGAGACGGTCTCGCGCCGCAGGGCGGAGGCAAGGGCGCGGCAGCACGAACCGGCGCTGACGCGCGACGGCACCGTCGTCTCGGTGCTCCTCAACATCTCCGGCCCTGCAGACATGACGCTGCTTCCGGCCGCAGCCTGCGACGGCGTCGGTCTGGCACGCACCGAGTTTCTCACCGGCAATCTGCTTCACGACGAAGAGGCGCAGTATCACGCCTATGCCGAGCTCGTGCGCTGGGCCGAAGGCCGGCCGGTTACGATCCGCACGCTCGACGCCGGCGGCGACAAGCCGATTCCGGGCTACACAATCGATGGCGAGAGCAACCCGTTTCTTGGCCTGCGTGGCCTCCGCCTGTCCTTGCGTCATCCCGAGATCTTCCGCGTCCAATTGCGCGCGCTGGCCCGCGCCGCTGCGCTCGGACCGCTCAAGGTGATGTTGCCGATGGTGACCAATGCAGCGGAACTGGACGTGGCCCGTGACCATCTCCGCGCCGTGCTCGCCGAATTGGCCGGCGCCAACGTCGCGTTCGCCGCGCCGGCCTTCGGAATGATGGTCGAGGTGCCGGCCGCTGCGCTGGCAGCGCATGACTTCGTTGCGGACTTCTTCTCGATCGGCACCAACGACCTGACGCAATACGCGACCGCTGCCTCGCGCGACGGCGCCGAGGTCGCCGACTATGCCGACGTCCTGCATCCGGGGGTGCTGGCGATGATTGCCCATGTGGTGCGCGCCGGTCGGGCGCGGGGCGTGGACGTCTCGATCTGCGGCGACGCCGCCGGTGATGTCAGAGCGATTTCGGCGCTGCTTGGGGTCGGCGTGCGCGCGCTGTCGGTCGCGCCGGGCCTGCTGCCGCTGGTGAAGGCGGCGATCCGCGAGCTTGACCTCGCCAAGGTGGCGGAAGAGGGCGCATGAGTGACCAGGATGCATCGGGGGCCGCAAGCCCGCTTGCCGAGTACAAGGCGATCCTGCGCGCGGTCATCGACAGCCGTCCCTCCGGCACGCGGCAGCGGCTGGCGGAGGCAATCGGCAAGAACCGCAGCTTCATCTCGCAGATCGTCAATCCGGCCTATGCGACGCCGATCCCGCTGCAGCATCTCGAGACCATCTTCCACATCTGTCACTTCTCGCCGCATGAGCAGCAGGCGTTTCTGACCGCCTACCGCGCCGCGCATCCGGGCCGGCTGGACGAGGCCGAGGCGCAGCGGCCGATGCGGCGTCTGGTGGTCGAGCTGCCGGACTTTGGCGACCCCGCGCTCAACGCCCATGCCGACCGCATCATCACCGGCGTCGCGCGCGGCATCACCGCGCTGATCTCAGCCAACGAAAACCAGGACGAATCCGAGCCGGGAGGGAAGCCATGAAGAAGCTGATCAACGCCGTCGACGACGTGCTGACCGAGAGCCTGCAGGGATTTGCCGCGGTGCATGGCGACATCGTCACGCTTGGTGAGGAAAACAAGTTCGTACGCCGCAAGAGCCTCAAGCCGGGCAAGGTTGCATTGATCTCCGGCGGCGGCTCCGGCCACGAGCCGCTGCATGCCGGCTTCGTCGGGCCGGGCATGCTCGATGCCGCCTGTCCAGGCCAGGTCTTCACCTCGCCGACACCGGACCAGATGCTCGCGGCCGCGCAGGCCGTGGACACCGGCGCGGGCGCGCTGTTCATCGTCAAGAACTACGAAGGCGACGTGATGAATTTCGCGATGGCCGCGGAGATGATGGAGGGCAAGGTCGCGACCGTGATCACCGACGACGACGTCGCGGTCGAGACCTCGACCTATTCGACCGGCCGCCGCGGCGTTGCCGGTACGCTGGTCGTGGAGAAGATGCTCGGCGCCGCGGCCGAGCAGGGCCGCCATCTCGACGCGCTGAAGGCGCTCGGTGACGACGTCAACAGGCGCACCCGATCGATGGGCGTGGCGCTGACGTCCTGCACGGTGCCGGCCGCCGGCAGGCCGACCTTCACGCTCGGCGAGGACGAGATGGAGATGGGCGTCGGCATCCATGGCGAGCCCGGCCGCCGCCGGGTCAAGCTGGCCTCCGCGGACGCCATCGCCGAGGAGATGATGGGCGCGATCCTAACCGATCTCGCAGCGAAGCCGGGAACGCCGTGCCTGCTGCTGGTCAACGGCTTCGGGGCCACGCCGGCGATGGAGTTGTACGTGATGGCCCATGCGGCGCGGCGCATCCTGGAAGGGCGCGGGCTCGCCATCGCGCGCGGGCTGGTCGGTTCCTACGTCACGTCGCTCGACATGGCCGGCTGCTCGCTCACCGTGACCGCGCTCGATGATGCGTCGCTGGCGCTGTGGGACGCGCCGGTGCACACCGCGGCGCTGCGCTGGGGCTGCTGACGCGATGCGTGCTCAGCGGATCTCGTTCGAGTAGTAGTGCTGCGCCGTCGTGGCGCGGTGCTGGCTGAGGATCGCCAGCGCGCCGGTCTGGTCGTAGGCTTCCTCGTCGATCACGAGCACGGCGCTCGGAGAGGGCAGGCCGAGCAGCTTGCGGTCCTCCTTGGTGGCGACCTCGGCTGTCACCTTCTCGCGCACCGCGGCGATCCGGATGCCATAGGCCTCGAGCAGATGGCGGTAGATCAGGGCAGGGACCTTCTTCGGCTCGCGCGCAAATCCCGGCACGCGGCTCCCGACCATCGAGATCCGCGAATGCAGCACCGGCGCGCCGGCGACGCGGCGGATGCGATGAAGATGCAGCAGCGGCTCGCCATCGGCCACCGCGAACAGCGCCGCATCGTCCCGTTCGGCGGCGCGTGTCGTCACCGACAGCACCTCGGCCTCCGAGTGCAGCAGGCTGCCGTCCGCGCCGAGCAGGCGGAAGTACTGGAAGAAGAAACTGAGCCCATGCTGCGACGCGCGGCCCGTCACCACCGTGCCGGTCTTGCGCCGGCGCATCAGCATGCCGCCCGCGGTGAGATCGGCCAGCGCGCGGCGGATGGTGCCGACGGCGACGCCATATTGATTGGCGAGCGCGACCTCGCCGGGCAGCACCGTGCCGGGCGGCATGTCGCCGATCAGGATCGCCTCGGCGATCTGGCGCTTGACATGCTCGTAGAGCGGCACCGGAAGGGCGCCCGGACCCGCGCCGACCCCGTCTGCCGCTTTGCTGGCCACAGCTGCCTTTTTCATGGAATTGACAAATGCCGCGTCGTGAATTCTATTTCTATATAGAATATAGGATTGAGCAGACCGCAAATGATTTCTGAGGGCATTCCAGCGGACCGGGGCGCGCGCAGTCTGGCCGGCGCTTTTGCCGCGATCGACGCCATGGCCGAGACGGCGGTCGAGGACCTGCGGAAGATGGTGGCGGTCGACACCAGCTTTCCGCCGGGGGCCGGCTACGATGCCTTTGCCGACGTGATGGAACAGCTTGCTTCGCCGCTGGCGCTGGATTGCGAGCGCGTGATCGTTCCGGAGGAGCTGTGGCGCGCACCGGCGGCGCATGGATCGCGCACCAATCTGGTCGCACGGCGTCGCTCCGGCAAACCGGTGCTCGGGCTCTATTTCCACGTCGATACGGTGCCGCCTGCGCCAGGCTGGGCCACCGATCCGCTGCAACTGGGCCGTGACGGTGATCGTCTGATCGGACTCGGCGCAGCCGACATGAAGGGATCGATCGCGGCGGCGCTGCTCGCGCTCCGCGGCGCGCAGCAGACCGGACTGCCGCTGGCCTATGATCCGATGTTGTTGCTGTGCACCGACGAGGAGGCAGGGCTTTATCCCGGCGTGCGTTACCTTGCCGAGCAGGGCCGTCTCGAAGGTCACATCCTCAACTTCAACGGCAGCGCCGTGCCGCGGATCTGGGCCGGCTGCTTCGGCCTGTTCACGCTCACGGTGCGGGTTCACGGCAAGCCGGCGCATGCCGGCGAGCAGCGCCGCGCCGGCGCCAACGCGATCGAGGCGGCGCTGCCGATCCTCAATGCGCTCGCGGCCCTCAAACCGGTCATCGCGCAGCGGACGTCGGCATTGCCGCCACCGCCGCAGGCAGCCGGACCTCTCGCGGGGAGCCTGGACATCTCAGCCATTCATGGTGGCCAGTGCGGCGGACAGATCCCTTCGCTGGTCGAGATTCTCGTATGCCGCCGCTATGCGCCCGAGGAGGACTTCGCCACCGCACGCCGCGAGATCGAGGCGGCGATCCGGCGGGCCGCCGATGTCCTCGACGTCGAGATCATCCTCACCGGCCATCTGATGCCGACATCCGATCCCGGCGGGCCGCATTGGCCGCGCTGGCAGCAGGCGCTGTCGGCCGGCTTCGGCTACGCGGCGGAAGACTTCGCGCGCTGGGGGGCGTCCGGTTGCTCCGATTTCGGCTGGGTGCAGCAGGCCACGGGCGTGCAGGAGGTGCTGCTCACGGGCCTGGGAAAGCCCGATAGCCGCATTCATGCGCCGGGCGAATCCACGACGCTCGCCGACATCGTCGCATTGGCAAAGTCGGTGCTCGCCTATCTTGCAGCCGAGTTCCGTCCCGAGCTCTCTCCCGAAGCCATCACGCCTGAAAAGGACTTCGCCTGATGCCGTCCGTGACCCGTCGCCATTTTCTTGCCGGCTCCGCGCTCGTGCTTGGTGCTCTGCCGCAAGTCTCTCTCTCCGCCGAGGCGCCGAAGCGCGGCGGCGTGTTGCGGATCTCGGTCGATCAGGGCGCGGCGGTCATTCATCCGCTGCTCGCGCGTGTCAATCCGGAATACCTCATCACCGAGCTGCTCTATTCCAACCTGACCCGGTTGAAGCCGGACATGTCGGTCGAGCCGGACCTCGCCTTGTCCTGGCAGGCCGGCGCGGGGCTCACCGAGTGGACGTTCAAGCTGCGGCCCAATCTCAGCTTCCACGACGGCTCGCCGCTGACGGCGGAGGATGTCGTTTCGACCTTCAAGGCAATCCTCGATCCGAAGACCGCGTCACCGGCGCGCACCAATGTCGGCCCGATCAAGGACGTCGTCGCCGTCGATCCGTCGACCGTTCGGTTCACGTTGTCGGTTGCCTTCGCCGATTTTCCGGTCGCGCTCGCCTACAACAATGCGCGCATCGTGCCTGCGAAGGTCGTTGCCGCTGATCTTGCCAGCCTTGCCACCAAGCCGAATGGGTCGGGGCCGTTCAAGCTCGTGTCCTACGAGCCGGACCGCAAGATCGTCGTCGAGCGCAACCCGGCCTATTACGATCCCGCGCGACCTTTACTCGATCGCGTCGAGATCCTCGTCTATCCCGACCGTACGGCTGAGGCGTCGGCTCTGATTTCGGGCGACATCGATCTCATGTTGTCGACCACGCCCGGCGAATATGACCGGCTCGGCAAGGCCAGTGGTGTCAAGGCGGTGCGGATTCCCTCGGGGCAGTTTCTGAACGTCAACATGGGCTGCGACCAGAAGCCCTTCAACGACGTTCGCGTGCGCCAGGCGCTGGCGCTGACTATCGATCGCGAGGCCATGGCCGGCTTCGTGGCCGGCGGCTATGGCACGCCCGGCAACGATACGCCGCTGAGCCCCGCCTACCGCTTCTATCAGGACAGCAAACTGAAGAAGCCCGATATCGCCAAGGCCAAGCAACTGCTCGCCGATGCCGGCTATCCCTCCGGGATCGACCTGACGATGGTGGCGTCCGACAAGCCGGACACGCGCACGCAGCTCGGTGTTGCGATCCGTGAGATGGCGGCGCCCGCGGGCTTCCGTATCAACGTTCAGACGATGCCGCACGCAACTTATCTCGACCAGGTCTGGAAGAAGGGCAATTTCTACGTCGGCTTCTACAACATGCAGTCGACCGCCGACGCGATCTTCAAGCTGCTCTACACTTCGGATGCGGCCTGGAATGAGACGCGCTGGAACAATGCGCGCTTCGACGAGATCGTCAACGCGGCGCGCAGCGAGACCGACGATGCCAATCGCGCCGCGCTCTATGCGCGGGCCCAGACGATGATGAGCGAGGAGGTGCCGTCGGTGATTCCGGTCTTCTTCGACATCCTGGCGGCGCAGCGCGCCTATGTGGAAGGATACCAGCTGCATCCGCGCGGGTCGGTGTTCCGGCTCGATCTCGTCTCGCTCGGCGCAGGCGCGCCCAAGCGCAGCTGAGGCGGGATCCGAGCGGTGTCATTCGCCTGGCTGCTGCGGCGGCTGCTCCTGATGGCCTACACGGTCGTCATCGTCAGCGTGCTGGTGTTCGCCATCACGCAGGCGCTGCCGGCTGATGCCGCGCAGACGCTGCTTGGCGAGAACGCCTCGCCGGAGGCGCTGGCCGCCGTTCGCGGCCGGCTCGGGCTCGACGACCCGGTCTGGCTGCAATTCGCGCATTGGGTCGCGCACGCGGCCATCGGCAATTTCGGCGTCTCCATGCGCACCGGCCTGCCGGTCGCGCCGGAGATGCTGACGGCGCTGTCGCGCTCGCTGCTGCTGGCAGCCGTCGCACTCGTCGTCACCCTTCTGATCGCGGTCCCGCTCGGAATCTTCGCGGCGCTCCGCAGGGGGCGGCCGGCGGATACGGCCGCCAGCGTGGTCGCCTATCTCGGGGTCTCCCTGCCGGAGTTCGTCACCGCAACCGTGCTCGCGCTGCTGCTGACCGACATCCTGCCATGGCTGCCGGCGACCGGCTACGTGTCGCCGCTGGAGGATACCGGGCTGGCGCTCCGCCACCTGATCCTTCCGGTCCTGACGGTGTCGGTCATTCTCGTCGCGCATGTGATGCGCATGATGCGGTCGGAGACGCTGGACGTGCTGCAGTCCGACTACGTCCGCGCGGCGCGGCTGAAAGGCCTGCCCGAGCGGACGGTGCTGGTGCGGCACGTGATGCGCAACGCGCTGCTGCCGGTCATCACCATCGTCGCGCTCGACGTCGGCTATCTCCTAGGCGGCATCATCGTCATCGAGGAGATCTTCGCCATTCCCGGCATCGGCCGCGCATTGATGATCGCCATCACCACCCGCGATCTGCCGTCGATCCAGGCCGGCGCGATGATCATGGCGGTCACCTATGCCATCACCAACACGCTGGCGGACGTCGTCTACGCGCTGCTCGACAGGCGGATCAGCTATGATTGAGCTGCTCGGCCGCATGATCCGCAAGCCGCAGGGCGCGATCAGCGTGACGCTGCTCGTTGCGCTCGCGATCGTCTGCATCCTCGGCCCGTGGCTCGCGCCCTATGGGGCGGAGAAGATGGATTTTCTCGGCCGCTTCCGCGCCCCCGGATGGCAGAACTGGCTGGGGGCCGACCAGTTCGGCCGCGACGTGCTGAGCCGCCTGTTGTCCGGAGCGCGCGCCACCGTTCCGATGGCGCTGGCGGCGACGCTCGCCGGCAGCGCGATGGGCGCCGTGATCGGCGTCGCATCGGCCTATCTCGGCGGCAAGGCCGACGAATTCATCATGCGCACCAACGATGCGGTGATGGCCATTCCGGGTCTTCTGATGGCGCTGCTGCTGGTCAGCACGCTGGGCAATGGGGCTATCAACGCGGTGATCGCGATTGCCTTTGCGTTTGCGCCGGGCATGGCGCGGGTCACGCGCTCCGTGGCGCTTGCGGTACGCAATCAGGACTACGTCAAGGCTGCCATCGCGCGCGGCGAGGCGGCCTCGCAGATCATCTTCCGCGAGATGCTTCCGAACGTGATGGGCCCGATCATCATCGAGGCCACCATCCGCGTGTCATTCGCGGTGATGCTGTTCGCGACGCTCAGCTTCCTTGGCCTGGGTGCGCAGCCGCCGGCCTCGGAATGGGGGCTCATGGTCGCCGATGCGCGCCAATACATGCACCGGGCGCCATGGCTCCTGATCGCGCCCTCGGCCGCGATCGCGCTGTCGGCGATCGCCTTCAATCTCGTCGGCGATGCCCTGCGCGACGCGCTGAATCCGCGGGACGATCGATGAGGCCGGCGCTCGCCATCACCGACTACGGGCTGGACTATGTCACCTCGGCGGGCGCCGTCGAGGTGCTGCGCGACGTGTCACTCGAGATCGCGCCCGGCGAGGTGCTCGGCCTCGTCGGCGAATCCGGCTCCGGCAAGAGCTCGCTGGCCTGGGCGTTGATGCGGCATCTGCCGGCCAATGCCCTGGAAGTCTCGGGTTCGCTGCGTCTGGGCGACCTCGACCTGCGGTCCCTCAGCCCGAAGCGACTGACCGCGGTCCGTGGCCGCCGCATCGGCATGGTGTTCCAAGACCCGTCGACAGCGCTCAATCCGACCTTGACCATCGGCCGTCAGATCTCCGAGGCGCTGATGCGTCATCGCGATTTGAATGCGCGGGCCGCCAGGGATCTCGCGATCGATCTGCTCGGCCATGTCGAGCTCCGCAATCCCGCGGCGGTGCTGCGGCGCTATCCGCACGAGATCTCGGGCGGAGAGAAGCAGCGTGTGATCATCGCGACGGCCTTCGGCTGCCGGCCCGATGTCATCCTGTTCGATGAGCCCACGACGGCGCTCGACGTCATCACCGGCGCCCGCATCATCGAGCTGTTTGCGCGGTTGCGGGCGGAGACCGGTGTCGCTGCGCTCTACATCTCGCACGATCTCGCGATGATGACCCGCGTCGCCGATCGCGTCGCAGTCATCCAACACGGCCGCATCGTCGAGCAGGCGCCCGCGTCCGATATCTTCCGCACGCCGCGGCACGACTACACCAAGGCGCTCATCGCCGCGGTGCCGCGTCCGGAACGGCGGCTCGTGAACGATCAGCCGGGCGCGGCCCTGGTGCTCGACGCACGCGGCATTGAGGTTCACTACGGCCGAGGCGGGCTGTTCCGTGCGGCGCCGCCGCCGGCGACCAAGGCCGTCGACGTCCACGTCCGCGCCGGCGAAATCGTCGGCCTCGTCGGTGAATCCGGTTCGGGAAAGTCGTCAGTCGCTCGCGCCCTCACCGGGCTCGCCCGCTTCGACGGCACGATCAGCTTCGACGGCCGGACGCTGCGCGGGGCTGGCGACATGAACCGGGCCTATCGTCGCGATGTTCAGATCGTGTTCCAGCACCCGGATTCCTCGCTCAATCCGCGCCATCGGATCGGTGAGATCCTGTCGCGTCCCCTGAAACTCTATGGCGGCGACGTCGCCGCCGTGCCGCGGCTCCTGGAGCAGGTGCGACTGCCGGCCTCCTATGCGATGCGCTGGCCGCACCAGCTCTCCGGTGGCGAGAAGCAGCGCGTCGCGATCGCGCGCGCGTTTGCGGCACGGCCGCGGCTCGTGATCTGCGACGAGATCACGGCGCCGCTCGACGTCTCCGTCCAGGCCCGGATCATCGAGCTGCTGCTGGCGTTGCGCGCCGAGACCGGCGCGGCCTATCTGTTCATTACCCACGACCTCAATCTGATCCGGCGGATCGCGCACCGCATCGTCGTGATGCGTCATGGCCAGCTCGTCGACAGCCGCGCCGTTGATGCTTTCGGCGCCGAAGACGTTCACCCTTACACCCGCGAGCTGATGGCGGCCTCGCCAGCGCCGGTTGGCTGACCGCAAGGATTGACCCGATGGACCGCAACGACCTGCTCGCCCGCATCGATATTCCCGCCTCGCTCGCGCTGCTGTCGCGCATGGTACAGCACAAGAGCTATTCGAAGACCGAGGGCGAGAAGCAGCTCGCGGCCTTCATGGCCGAACAGATGAGCGCGATCGGCCTGGATGCCGCCCTCGCTCCGTTCGGGGCCGAGGGCCGGGTCAACGCGGTCGGCCGCTGGCACGGCACCGGCGGCGGCAAGAGCCTGCTCTTCAACGGCCATGTCGATACAAATCCGGTGACCGAGGGCTGGACCGTCGATCCCTGGGCGGGGAAGGTTGACGACGACTTCATCTACGGCATCGGCGTGTCAAATATGAAGGCCGGCGACGCCGCCTATTTCTGCGCGGTCAAGACGCTGATCGAGGCCGGCGTGAAGCTGCGGGGCGATGTCATCCTGACCTATGTGGTCGGCGAGCTGCAGGGTGGAGTCGGCACCTATTCGCTGCTAGAGCAGGGGCTGCGCGCCGACTATTTCATCAATTCGGAGCCGACCGACCTCAAGGCGATGACGATGCATGCCGCGGCCTTCATGTTCATCATCGAGCTCGTCGGCAACACGCGGCATCTGTCGAAGCGCGAGGAGGCGGTGGACGCGATCACCGCCGCCTGCGATCTCATTCCGCGTCTCAACGCGATGCGGTTCTCCGGCGCGCGTTCGCCGGCACATGAGGCCATCAACCGCGTCCATGTCGGCGTCGTGCACGGCGCGCTCGGTCGTGAGTTGCACGAATGGCGCACGCCGCAGGTCGCGGATTTCGTCCGCATCAAGGGCTCCGGCCGTTACGCTCCAGGGCAGACCGAGCAGGGCGCGCTCGCGGACATGCGGCGCGAGCTCGATGCGCTGGAGGGGCGTTTTCCCGGCCTGAAGGCCCATCTGATGTCGGAGGACCGCGCCGGCGTGCCGACCATGCCGCCGTTCGAGGTCGCGCCGGACAGCCCGATCGTCCGTGCCGTCAACAATGCCTATCGCGTCGTGCGTGGCGCCTCCCAGCCGACCGGCCCGGTGGCGCCGAGCTGCTTCTACGGCACCGATGCCGGCCATCTCTATACGTATGGCGGCATGGAGGGCATCGTCTGCGGGCCGGGCGGCCGCTACAACACGATGCCGGACGAGCGCGTCGACATTCCCGACTATCTCGACATGATCCGCATCTACATGCTGGCCATTCTCGATATCTGCGACTGAACCTGCGCTCAGGCGGCGGCTGCCTGTTGCTGGAATTGCTCGAACGCCGCAATCGCATCGGCGGCATACATCAACGACGGTCCGCCGCCCATGTAGATCGCCATGCCGAGCGTCTCCTCGACCTCCTGCCGGCTTGCACCGAGACGGACGAGCGCCTCCGCGTGGAAGCCGATGCAGCCGTCGCACCGGACGGCGACCCCGATCGCCAGCGCGATCAGCTCTTTGGTCTTCTTGTCGAGCGCGCCATCAGCGGCGGCGGCCCTCGCCAATGCAGAGAAGCCCTGCATCACGTCCGGAATGTCCTTGCGCAGCGTCTTCAGGTTACCCGAGATGTCCTTGCAGATCTCGCTGTACAGTTTGGTCATGATAGCTCCTACGACATCTTCGTGGTGGGTTTGCCGGGCTCGCGCAGCGCGATGTAGATCGCGGGGATCACGAGCACGGTGAGCAGGGTGGAGGAGGCCAGACCGAACAGCAGCGAGATCGCCAGACCCTGGAAGATCGGATCGAGCAGGATCGTCGCAGCACCGATCATCGCCGCCAGCGCCGTCAGCAGGATCGGCTTGAAGCGCACGGCGCCGGCCTCCAACACGACGTCGCGCAGGGTCTTGCCCTCGCCGCCGCTGTGGCGGATGAAGTCGACCAGCAGGATCGAGTTGCGGACGATGATGCCGGCCAGCGCAATGAAGCCGATCATCGACGTCGCGGTGAACGGCGCGCCCAGCAACCAGTGGCCGAGCAGGATGCCGATCAGTGTCAGCGGGATCGGCGTCAGGATCACCAGCGGGAGCCGGAAGCTCTTGAACTGCGCCACGACCAGAACGTAGATGCCGAGGATGGCCGCGCCGAATGCGGCGCCCATGTCGCGGAAGGTCACGTAGGTGATCTCCCATTCGCCATCCCACAGCAGCGTCGGACGGGACTCGTCCGCCGGCTGGCCGTGGAAGCCGATCACCGGCTTCGGCAGCTTGCCCCAGTCATGGGCGTCGATCCGGTCGGCGACCGCGAGCATTCCGTAGAGCGGCGCCTCGAACCGGCCGGCGAGTTCTGCCATCACCATGTCGGCAAAGCGGCCGTCGCGGCGGAAGATCATCGGCGACCCCTCTTCCATGGTGGCCTTCACCACCTGGCCGAGTTCGACGACAGTCTTGCTGCCGGGCAACGTGTTGGCGGGCACCGGCGTCGATGCCAGGGCCTGACTCCAGCTCTTGTCGTGCTTCGGCAGACGCACGGCGATCTCGATCGGATTGCGGTCTTCGCCGCGATGCGAGTAGCCGACCGAGACGCCGCCGAACAGCGTCTGGATCGTGTCGTAGACGTCTCGCTGCTCGACACCGAAGAACTCGAGACTGTCCTGGTCGATCGACAGCCGCAGCCGCGGCCGGCGCTGGCCGATGGAATCGTCGATATCGACGATGAAGGGAACGTCGGCGAAGACCTTCTTGAGTTCGGTGGTGACGGCGCGCCGGGTCGCCGCGTCCGGACCGTAGATCTCGGCGAGCAGGGTCGCGAGCACCGGCGGCCCGGGCGGCACTTCGACCACCTTGATGCTGGTGCCGGCAGGCACAGGGATGCTCTTCAGCCGCTGCCGCAACTCGAGCGCGATGTCGTGGCTCGCGCGCTTGCGGTCGCCGCGCGCGGCGAGATTGACCTGTAGCTCGCCGAGTTCGGGCCGCTCCCGCAGATAGTAGTGCCTCACGAGACCGTTGAAGTTGAACGGCGCTGCCGTGCCGGCATAGCTCTGCACGGTCGTGATCTCCGGCAGCCCATGCGCGATGTCGGCGGCCGCGAACAGCGTGCGCTCGGTATCCTCCAGGCTCGCGCCTTCGGGCAGGTCGACCATCACCGCGATCTCCGACTTGTTGTCGAACGGCAGCAGCTTGACGGTGACGGACTTGGTCGCGAACAGGGTCATCGACAGCAGGGTGGCGATGCCGACGCCGAGCAGGAAGATCCAGGCGGAGCGCTTGCTGGCGACGATCGGGCGCGCGACGCTGCGATAGATGCGTCCGAGACGGCCTTCGCCATGCGCGTCATGAGAGTCCGCAGAGGCGCTGGTCGACCTCGGCGCCAGCCGCAGCATCAGCCACGGCGCCACCACCATGGCGACGAAGAACGAGAACAGCATCGCCGCCGAGGCGTTGGCCGGGATCGGCGCCATGTAGGGACCCATCAGTCCCGACACGAACAGCATCGGCAGCAGGGCGGCGACCACGGTCAGGGTCGCGACAACGGTCGGATTGCCGACTTCGGCGACGGCCTCGATGGTGGCCTGCAGGCGCGGCCGGCCGTCATGCATGCCCCAATGGCGCGCGATGTTCTCGACCACGACGATGGCGTCGTCGACCAGGATGCCGATCGAGAAGATCAGCGCAAACAGGCTGACCCGGTTGATCGTGTAGCCCATCAGATTGGCGGCGAACATCGTCAGCAGGATCGTGGTCGGAATCACCACGAAAGTGACGAGGGCCTCGCGCCAGCCGATGGCGACCGCAATCAGCACGACGATCGAGATCGTGGCGAGGCCAAGATGGAACAGCAGCTCGTTGGCCTTCTCATTGGCGGTCTCGCCGTAGTCGCGCGTCACCGTGACGGCGACGTCGCTCGGAATGAGACTGGCCTTCAGCCCTTCGAGGCGCTGCGCGATGTCGTGCGACACCACCACGGCATTGGCGCCGGCGCGCTTGGCGAGCGCAAGACTTACCGCCGGCACCCGGTGCCAGTCGCCCTTGTCGTTGCGGGCGTCGTCCCAGACGCGGTGCTCGGCGAGATTGGGGCCGATGACCACGGTGGCGACGTCGCGCACATAGACGGGACGACCATCGCGCGTCGAGATCAGGAGCAGGCCGATATCCGGGATGCCCGTGAGCGTCTGGCCCGCGGCGACATTGCGCACGATGCCGCCGTCGCGAACGTCTCCGGCCAGGAACGAGCGGTTCGCGTCCTTCACCTTGGCGACGAGCTGCTGCAGGGTCACGCCGAACAGCGACAGCTTTTCCGGATCGGGCTCGACCCGGATCTGCTGGGCGCCGCCGCCGGAGATATAGGTCAGGCCGATATTGTCGACCTTGGTCAGCTCCGCCCGCAGCTTGTCGGCGAGCTCGTAGAGGTCCTTGTCGGACCAGCGCCCGGCGGCCTCCGGCTTCGGCGACAGCGTCAGCACTGTGACGGCGACGTCGTTGATGCCGCGGCCGACGATCAGCGGCTCGGGAATGCCGACGGGGATGCGGTCGAGGTTGGCGCGCAGCTTCTCGTGGACGCGCAGGATCGCGTCCTCGAACTTGGTCCCCACCAGGAACCGCGCGGTGACCATGACACGGTCGTCCTCGGTCTGGCTGTAGACGTGTTCGACGCCATCGATCGCCTTGACGATGGTCTCCAGCGGCTTGGTCACGAGCTCGACGCCATCGGGCGCACGCAGGCCGTCGGCGTTGACACGGATGTCGACCATCGGCACGCTGATCTGCGGCTCTTCCTCGCGCGGAATCACGACGACGGCGATGAGGCCGACCACGAGCGCCGCGAGCAGAAACAGCGGCGTCAGCGGCGAGGCGATGGTCGCCTGGGTAAGCTTGCCTGAGAGTCCGAGTTTCACGGCTGCACCAACTGGTCGCCGGCGCGCAGGCCGGACAGGATTTCAAGTCCATCGGGGAGATCGGCGCTCGGCAGAGCGCGTCCGCGCTGCACCGGAACGCTCACCTTCTGCGTCCCTTGCTGTAACTGGACATAGTCGATGCCGAACCGGGTCGTAACGTAGCGGGACGGAATCACGAAGGCGTCGCGCTGGCCGCCGGAGATCCAGACCCGCAGCCGGTCGCCGACGAAATACTGGCCGAGACCCGAGACGATCGCGTCCGCCACGACCCGGCCTTCCTCGATCTGCGGATAGACGAGGTCGATCACGCCCCATTTGTCGGAGCTGTCGCCGAACTCGGCGCCGTCGACCCGGACCTTGTCGCCGGCCTTGAGAAAGAGAGCGTGGCGCTCGGGCACGCGCAGTCGCAGCTTGAAGTTCTGCTGCGCCACCGTGACCACTGGATCGCCGGGCAGCACCACCGATCCGACTGCAACCAGCTTCTTCAAAACGCGGCCGTCATCGGGCGCCAGCACCTGGCCTTCGCTCATCTGCTGGTTGACCACCGCGCGCTCGGCGGTCTTGGCCCGCAGCGAATTCTCGGCGACGTTCAGCGCGGTGCGCGTCTCGTCGAGCTTGACCCGGGGCAGGGTGCCGCGCTCGACGAGCCCCTCGGTGCGGGTGAAGTCGATCTGCGCCTGATTGGCCTGGGCCTGCAGCGCTTCGATCTGGGCGTCGAGCGATTTGATCTGCAGGGCCAGTTTGTCGTCGCCGATCAAGGCGATGGGCTGGCCGCGCTTGACCGGGTCGCCTTCGCGCACCGAAAGCTGCACGATGGTGCCGCCGATGCGGCCGCGGGCAGGGACCACGCTGATGCTCTCCACCGTCGCGAACACCGCCTTCTCGTCGGCGACCTGCCGCGGCGCCACCGTCAGCGTCTCCGCAAGGGCCGGCGCTGCCTGCCACGCCATCGCGGCGACCAAGCTCAGGACCGATAATCTGCGCATCCGCCTATTCCTGTCTGGTTTGATTCGATTTGTGAGATTGGGCGAGCCGTCCGCGGTCGGCTGCAGACATCTCACCTGGATGGGGGTTCCCGTTTGATATTGGTCAAGATGCCGGTCCGGCATCCTCATAGTCTCGGTCGCGGTCTCGGCCCGCAGTACACCTGATAGAGCGTCTTGAGGACCTCGCGGGCCGGATCGCTTGTGATCGAATAGTAGATCGTCTGCCCCTCGCGCCTGGCGGTGACCAGGCCGTCCTTACGCAGGAGCGCCAGGTGCTGCGACACGGTCGAATCGCGCAGGCCGAGAAACTCGGCCAGTTCTCCAACCGACCGCTCGTCGTCGACCAGCTGGCAGATGATCAGGAGGCGATGGCGGTTCGACAGCGCCTTCAGGAGGTCGCTGGCCTGGTCCGCCGCCGCTTCCATGATGTCAGCATCAATTTTCATAGTTGCGTATATACAGATATTCGAATATATAGTCAAGGCCGGCGGCGGCGCCGCGGTGACATGAAGCAAGAATGAATCAAGTGCGGATGGAGGATCCCAATGGCGGAAATCGTGGTGATCGGGGCGGGGCTGAGCGGCTCGCTGATGGCTTATGAAATGTTGCCGCAACTGAGGAGGGAGGATCGCGTGACCGTTGTCTCGCAGGGGTCCTCCTATCATTTCGTGCCATCCAACCCATGGGTGGCCGTGGGCTGGCGCAAGCGCGACGAGATCGAGATCGATCTGGTTGACGTCATGCAGCGCAAGGGCATCCGGCTGCTGACGCAGGGCGCCAAGCGCGTGCATCCGGCCGAGAACCAGGTCGAGCTGACGGATGGCGGCATGGTGGCATACGATTATCTCGTCGTCGCCACCGGTCCCGAACTCGCCTTCGACGAAATCCCGGGGCTTGGACCCGATGGGCATACACAATCCGTGTGCCACGTCGACCACGCCGCTCATGCCAAGGCGGCCTTTGACAGGCTCGCCGAGAAACCCGGGCCAGTGATCGTCGGTGCGGTACAGGGCGCCTCCTGCTTCGGCCCCGCTTACGAATTCCTCTTCATCCTGGAAACCGAGCTGCGCCGGCGCAAGATGCGCGACCAGGTGCCGATGACCTTCGTGACCTCCGAGCCCTATATCGGCCATCTCGGCCTCGACGGCGTCGGCGACACCAAGGGCCTGCTGGAAAGCGAGATGCGCGAAAAGCACATCAAGTGGATTACCAGCGCGCGCGTCACCAAGGTCGAGGATGGCCGCATGTTCGTGGAGGAGGTCGCCGACGACGGCACCGTCCGCAAGACGCACGAGCTGCCGTTTGCCTATTCGATGATGCTGCCCGCCTTTCGCGGCGTGGGAGCCGTCCGCGGCATCGACAAGCTCACCAATCCCCGCGGCTTCGTCGTCGTCGACAAGCATCAGCGTAATCCGACCTTCCCCAACGTGTTTGCCATCGGCGTCTGCGTTGCGATCCCGCCGATCGGGCCGACGCCGGTGCCGGTCGGCGTGCCCAAGACCGGCTTCATGATCGAATCGATGGTGACGGCGACGGCCTTGAACATCGGGGCGCTGCTGCGCGGCCAGGAGCCAAAAGCCGAACCGACCTGGAACGCGATCTGTCTTGCCGATTTCGGTGATTCCGGCGTCGCCTTTCTGGCCCAGCCGCAGATCCCGCCGCGCAACGTCAACTGGTCGTCGAAGGGAGAGTGGGTGCATTACGCCAAGGTCGCCTTCGAGAAGTACTTCCTGCGCAAGATGAGGCGCGGGACGCCCGAGCCGTTCTACGAGAAGTTCCTGCTCGACCGGCTCAACATCGCCAAGATCAAGGAAGTCAGGACCGGGACATGAGCAACGGTTTGCAGATCGTGTGCGGCCATTGCGGGCAGATCAACCGTCTGCCCGCGGACCGGGCGCCGACGCAGGGGAAATGCGGCAAGTGCCATACGCCGCTGTTCAGCGGCCATCCGATCGAGGTCGACCAGGCCGCGTTCGAACGCCATGTCGCGCATAGCAGCTTGCCGCTGCTCGTCGACGTCTGGGCGCCGTGGTGCGGTCCATGCCGTGCGATGGCGCCGATGTTCGCGCGTGCGGCCCAGGAGCTGGAGCCGCGTGTGCAACTCTTGAAGCTGAACTCGGACGAGGCGCCGGAGGTGTCGGCACGGTTCGGCATCTCCGGAATTCCGACCATGCTGCTGTTGCAGCAGGGGCGGGAGCTGGCGCGGATCTCGGGTGCGATGGACTCGCAACGAATCGTCGCCTGGGCACTGTCCGGCCTGCGGCACTAGCCGTACCGCCGGACGGTCACTTGATTACGCTCAAATGCAACTATGAAGGAATATGTCATGAACGTTGACAAAGCGGTTCTCACCTTCGCAGGGATCGTCGTCCTGCTCAGTCTGGCGCTGGGTTGGTACGTCAGTCCCTACTGGTTCTTGCTGGCAGCCTTTGCTGGCGTGAACATGATCCAGGCCTCGTTCACGGGCTTCTGCCCGGCAGCGATCGTCTTCAAGAAGCTGGGGCTCAAGAGCGGCAACGCGTTCTCCTGAATCGGTCGGAAGGACGGCAAGATGGAGCGGGGATATCATGGCTGACTCGGACGACACCTATATCGTCGGGCCGCTCTACAAGGCGCGCGACAAGGTCTATCCGGCGGCCGTGCACGGCCGCTTCCGGCGCATCAAGTGGACGATCCTGTGCATCACGCTCGGCATTTACTACCTGCTGCCCTTCGTCCGCTGGGATCGCGGGCCCGGCATGCCGAACCAGGCGGTGCTGGTTGATTTCCCGCACCGCCGGTTCTACTTCTTCTTCATCGAGCTGTGGCCGCAGGAGGTCTACTACTTCACCGGCCTGCTCATCATTGCGGCGGTCGCCCTGTTCCTGATGAACGCGGTCGCCGGCCGGCTGTGGTGCGGCTACCTCTGTCCGCAGACGGTGTGGACCGACCTGTTCTACGCCGTCGAGCGCTGGGCCGAGGGCGACCGCCGCGAGCGCATGCTCAGCGACAAGCGCGGCTGGACCCTCACCCATATCCGCCAGGCCGCGCTCAAGCACTTCCTCTGGATCATGATCGGCTGGTGGACCGGCGGCGCCTGGGTGCTGTATTTCGATGATGCGCCGACCCTGGTGAAGGACCTTGCTACCTTCCAGGCGCCGTTCACCGCCTATCTCTGGATCGGCATCCTGACGGCGACGACCTACGTGTTCGCCGGTCATGCCCGCGAGCAGGTCTGCATCTATATGTGCCCGTGGCCGCGCATCCAGGCGGCGCTGACCGACGAATGGGCGCTCAACGTCACCTACAAGGGCGACCGCGGCGAACCGCGCATGTCGGTCAAGAAGGCGGAAGCCGCACGGCTGCAGGGCGCACCCGCCGGGGACTGCATCGACTGCCACCAATGCGTCAACGTCTGCCCGACCGGCGTCGACATCCGCCACGGCATCCAGCTCGGCTGCATCCAGTGCAGCCTGTGCATCGATGCCTGCGACAGCGTGATGACCCAGATCGGCCGTCCGACCGGCCTGATCGGCTACGACACCGACATCAACGTCCAGCGCCGCAAGGAAGGCAAGCCCGAGATCTACCGGATCATCCGGCCGCGCACGATCATCTATGCGAGCTTCATCGCGATCGTCGGCGGGATCATGCTGTACTCGCTGGCGACGCGCGGCACGATGGGCATCAACGTGCTGCATGAACGTAACCCGCTGTTCGTGCAGTTGTCGGATGGCGGCGTCCGTAACGACTACACGGTCCGCCTGCTCAACAAGCGCGGGCCGCGCGACTTCGTGCTGGACGTCGTGGGGCTTCCGAACGCCAAGGTGACGGTGGCCGGCGAGACGCGCGAGCAGGACGGTCGCATGGTGATCGATGTGGGCCAGGATCAGACTCGCGAGATCCGCATGTCGATCGAGGCCAAGGGGGCCGACCTTCCCTCCGCGCCGGTGGACATCGAGATCAAGATCACGGATCCGGCGACCGGGACGTCGGTCAGCAAACGCGATCACTTCGTTCCAGCGACACGATAGAGCAGTGTCGTTCGATCGCCGACCGCGAGGCATCGCCGACAGTCCGTCGGCTCATCGGGACTGATCGAGGGAGGAGCGGTCGCTCCTCCCTCGATTGCTGAGTCCGGTTGTTCCAAATCAATGCCGCCTGGAGGCCGCAGGCAGAGCATTCTCGCGTCAAGGGATCGAAAGCTTTCCTACTGGCGGAGAAGGACAGATGTTCAAGGTCGCAATTCTCATCTGGGTCATGCTGGGCACGGTGCTGGCAGGCAGTGCGGTGACGGCATTGTTGACGGTGCAGGGGCTGGTCGCGAGTCCGATGAAAGACCTGCCGTTGGCGGCGCTGGTCGGATTCGTCGTCGCCATGCCGCTATCGTATCTCGTCGCCGCGAAGATCAAGGGCGGGCGCGGCCGGACGGCGTGACGGTCGTCGACGACGGGCCGGATCATCGTAATGGTCCGGCCTGATCGTCGTGCAGCAGTCGCGGGAGTGCCAGTCTGGCGCCGTCCATGAAGAGGTCGATCGCATCACGGACGGTCTGCTCGAGATCGGATGGAACGGGTGTTTCGTAGATGAACTTTCGGATCGCGAGATAGAAGATGCGTCCGTGCAGTCCCCAGAACATCTCCGCCTCGCGGCTGCCGAGGGGGCGGGTCGCGGTGTCCGGGAGGTGCAGTTCATGCCGCAGCTCGATCGCGGCAGGCTCGATGATCTCGCGCCGGACGAGGTCGAGATAGCGGCCGGTGATGCCGAACGACTTCATGCCGGAGAACACGAAGATCCGCACCCAGTTGTATTCGAACACGCGCGCCACGTAGTCGAGATAGAAGCCGGTCAGTCGCGCCTTGAGCGGATGGCTGCGATCGCGGATCAGCGGGCCCCAGTCCTGCGACCAGCGGCTCAGATAGACCTCCTGATAGACGCGTTCGATGAGGGCTTCCTTGCTGGGGAAGTGCCGGTAGATCACCGAATGCGCGATGCCCATGCGCTTGGCGAGCTCCCGCGTCTGGCCTTCGAAGCCGCGCTCGGCGAAAAAGCGGATCGCTTCATCCACGATCAGGCGCTCGCGGTCGGCAGCGCGCATGTTGCGGCGCCTCGCCTGTGGGCGGCCGTCGGTTTTGCGCGGGCGTCCACCAATGCGGCCCTTCGTCTCAACGCTCGCTGTCTTCGGAGTCCTGGCCATGGTCTCAATCGATTGTGGCGACAAGCCTGTCTGATACCCGAAAGCAGATTTGTGACCAATCGTTCGTTTCTGGTTGACCGCACTGCCGCCGCGTGCAATTCTTTTGAGACCAGATGGTTACAAATCTGGAATTTCGGGCTGGCGAGCCCTGGCGGCGAGGAAACGGATGAAAGCGAGGGCTTTCAGCTATTTTCGTGCACACACGATCGGCGAGGCGCTCGAAGCTCATGCGAGCGCCGGCGACGATGCGCGATTCATTGCCGGTGGCCAGAGCCTGGTTCCGGCGCTGGCGTTGCGTCTCCAGGCCCCGCGAACTCTGATCGATATCAACCACATTGCAGAGCTGCGCGGCATCACGCGGGACGGCGAATGGTTGCGGATCGGCGCCTTGACCCGGCACTGCGAGATGCTGACCGATCCCTTGATTGCCGAGTTTGCCCCGCTGTTGCGTGCCACGGCGCCGTTCGTCGCGCATCCTGCCATCCGCAATCGCGGGACCTTTGGCGGCAGCGTCGCGCTGGCCGACCCGGCCTCCGAATTTCCGGCGATGGTGCTGGCGCTCGACGCCGAGATCGAGATTGCCGGCGCGTCCGGCCTGCGCCGCGTCAAGGCCGACGACTTCTTCACCGACCTTTTTGAGACTGCGATCGCGCCCGGCGAGCTCCTCGTTGCGGTTCATGTTCCTCTCTTCAAAGCCGGTCAGCGCATCGCGTTCGATGAGCTGGCCCGCCGGCGCGGCGACTATGCACTGGTCGGTTGCGGTCTGCTCGCGACCTGCCGGGGCGATCTGATCGAGCGCCTCCGCATCGCGTTCTTCTCGGTCGGCAATGTCCCGACCCGTGCGAGACATGCGGAGGCAGCCCTCACCGGCAGCCGGATCGATGCTACACGGATTGCGGCCGCGCAGGCCGCGCTCGACGAGGATCTCGCGCCTGCTGACAGCGACGACGTTCCGGCGGCGATGCGCCTGCATCTGGCGCGCGTTCTGCTCGGCCGGCTGCTGGGACGGATCGGAGAAGCCGCATGAGCGCGCCGGTCGACGTCGAGACCGAGGAGCAGGTCCGTATTCGCCTCATCGTCAACGGCCGCAAGGTCGCGTGTGACGTCGCGCCCCGCGACACGCTGGTGGATTGTCTTCGCCAGCAGCTCGAATTGACCGGCACGCATGCCGGTTGCGAGATGGGCGCCTGCGGCGCCTGTCTGGTTCAGCTCGACGGCGCTGCCGTGCATGGTTGCCTGATGTTTGCCGTGCAGGCCGATGGTGCGCGCATCGAGACCATCGAGGGGCTCTCGGAGAGCGGCGTGATCGCCGACCTGCAAGCCGAGTTTCATCGGCGCAATGCGCTGCAATGCGGGTTCTGCACGCCGGGCATGCTGATCACCGCTCATGAGCTGTTGACCCATTCGGCACGGCCGAGTCGCGAGAGCATCCGCGACGCGCTCTCGGGCAATTTCTGCCGCTGCACCGGATACGAAGCGATCGTTGACGCCATTGCCGCGGTCGCCGCGGAACGGGCGGCAACGCCATCGCAGGGCGCGGAGGGCTCGTCGTCATGACCGTGCCGCTGACCTCGCTCGACCGTCCAAATTCCTATATCGGCCGCTCCGTCCCGCGTCCGAATGCGAAGCGGCTGCTCGCCGGACGCGGGCGCTACGTGACCGACATTCGCCTGCCGCGCATGCTGTACGCCGCCTTCCTGCGCAGCCCGTATGCTCATGCGCGCATCACCGGCATCGACGTCGATGCGGCGCGGGCGTTTGCGGGCGTTCATCTGGTCGCGACCGGCGCTGATCTGGCGAAGATCTGTACGCCATGGACCGGAACACTCGATCATTTCAAGGGCATGACGTCCGAGCCGCAGCTGCCGTTGCCACTCGATCGCGTCGTCTGGGCCGGCCAGGCCGTGATTGCCGTGGTTGCCGAGAGCAGGGCGATCGCGGAGGATGCGCTGGAGCTGATCTCGGTCGGTTACGAGGAGCTGCCGGCGGTGGTCGATCTCGACGCCGCGCGCCAGCCGGGGACACCGCGGGTCAATCCGGCTTCCGCGTCCAACGTCTGCTTCCGCACGCAGCTCGACAGCGGCGGCGTCGACGAGGCCTTCGCGGCAGCCGCGCACGTGATCGAGCAGGAATTCAGCTTCGGCCGTCATACGCCGGTGACGCTCGAGCCGCGCGCCATCGTCGCGGACTATGATCCCGAGGGCGGTGCGCTGACGGTGCACCATGCGACGCAGACGCCTTATCAGTTCCAGGATCTGTACTCCCGCCATTACGGCATCCCGGAAGCCAGCGTGCGCGTGATCGCGCCGGATATCGGCGGCTCGTTCGGCATGAAGCTGCATGTCTATCACGAGGACATGGCGGTCGTCGGATTGTCGATCCTGCTCGGGCGCCCGGTCAAATACGTCGCCGATCGCATCGAGTCCTTCGTCTCGGATATTCATGCCCGCGATCACCATGTCCACGCGCGCATGGCCGTTGGTACCGACGGCAAGATCCTCGCCATGGATGTCCACGATGCCACGGCGATCGGCGCGTTCTCGACCTATCCGCGCACCAGCGTCGTCGAAGGCAACCAGGTCATCCGCCTGATCGGTGCGCCCTATGACTTCAAGTCCTATCGCGCCGCGCTCGAGGTCGTATTCCAGAACAAGGTGCAGACCAGCCAGTATCGCGCGGTCGGACATCCCATCGCCTGCGCGGTCACCGAGCGCATGGTGGATCTCGCCGCTGCCCGCGTCGGGCTCGATCCATTCGCGATGCGCGCCAGGAACGTGATTGCCGACAATGCCTATCCGACGGCTTCGCCGACCGGCTACAAGTTCGAGGCGCTGTCGCACGAAGTCTGCCTGCGGCGGCTGCGCGAGATCATGGACTACGACGCGCTACGGGCCGAGCAGGCCGAGCTGCGCCGGCGCGGTATCCATCGCGGCATCGGCATCGCGACCTTCGTCGAGATTACGAACCCCAGTCCGGCCTTCTACGGCGTCGGCGGCGCGCGCATCTCGTCGCAGGATGGCGCGACCGTCAGCCTGACGCCGTCGGGCGAGGTGCGCTGCGCGATCTCCGTGACGGAGCAGGGGCAGGGCACCGAGGCGATCATCAGCCAGATCGTCGCCGAGCAGCTCGGCCTCGCCCAGGAGCACGTCAAGATCATCACCGGCGATACCGAGGTCACGCCGCATGGTGGTGCGACCTGGGCCTGCCGCGGCGCGGGCATCGGTGGCGAGACGGCACTGCAGGCCGCGCGGAAGCTCAAGGCAAACATTCTGGAGATTGCCGCGCTGGTGCTGCAGGAGCAGCCCGCCGCGCTCGACGTCGTCGATGGCCAGATCGTCAGTGCCGCGACGGGGCAGCCGCGTCTGCCGGTCGCCGAGATCGCGCGCATCGCCTATTTCCGCTCCGACACCTTGCCGCCGGGCACCCAGGCGCAACTGACGGTCAGCCATCATTTCGCGCCGCAGGGCTACCCCTTCGCCTTCACCAACGGCATTCAAGGCTGCTATCTCGAAGTCGATGTCGAGACCGGCTTCATCAGGCTGCTGAAGCACTATGTCGTCGAGGACTGCGGCCGCATCGTCAATCCGATGCTGGTCGACGAGCAGTTGCGCGGCGGTGTCGTTCAGGGTCTGGGCGCGGCGCTGTTCGAGGAATGCCGTTACGGTGAGACCGGCCAATTGCTCAACGGATCGCTGGCCGACTATCTGGTGCCGATGGCGATGGAGATGCCGGACATCACCATCGATCACGTCGAGACGCCGACGGCGGACACCATTCTCGGCGCAAAGGGCTGCGGCGAGGCCGGCACCGCCGCTGCCTCGGCCTGCGTGCTGAATGCGGTCAATGATGCGCTGATGCCCTTCGGCGCGACCATCAACACCATCCCGATCACGCCCGCGCGCGTGCTCAAGGCGCTCAACCGGTTCTAAGAAAAACGAATGAGGGAGGAGATCATGCCAAGCTACGAGACGAGGCTGCGACGCACAGGAATATCCCGCCGCACGGCGCTGATGGGGATGTCGGCCGGCGTCGCCACGCTCGCGATGCCGCGCCTGGGACGCGCCGCCGATGACACCATCCGCATCGGCTTTCCGACGCCGCTGACCGGCCCGTTCGCCGCCGAGGCCCGTGACCAGGTCAAGTGCGCCGAGCTCGCCGTGAAGCTGGTCAACGACAAGGGGGGCATCGCCGGCCGCAAGGTCGAGCTCCTGGTGCGCGATGACAAGCTCAACGCCGGCGAGGCCGCGACGCGGACGCTGGAGCTGATCGAGAAGGACAAGGTGCACGCCGTCGTCGGCGCGCTCTCCAGCGCCGTCCAGCTCGCCGTCAACGAGGTGACGCGCGCCCGCGGCGTGATCTACGTGTCGATCAGCCAGTCCGACACCATCAACGAGGCCAAGGATTTCAGCAAATACACCTTCCACGAGGCGCTGAACCCGCACATGACCACGGCGGCCGTGGCCCGCCAGACCATCAAGAAGGGCATGAAGGTCGCGCATCTCGTGGCCGACTATGCCTACGGCCATGAGATGCTGCGCGGCTTCAAGCGGGCGCAGGCCGCTGTTGGCGCCGAGAGCGTCGGCGAGATCCTGCATCCGTTCGGTGCGGCCGACTATTCGACCTTCATGCCGCGGCTGATGTCGCTGCGCCCGGACGTGCTGTGCATCAGCAATTTCGGCCGCGACCAGGCCAACGCGATCAAGCAGGCGGTCGACTTCGGCATCAAGCAGCAGATGAAGATCGTGGTGCCGGTGATCCTGCACAACCAGCGTCTCGCCGTCGGGCCTGACGTGTTCGAGGGCGTGGTCGGCGGAGCCAACTATTATTGGGGTCTCGAGACCCAGAACAAGACCGCGGCCGAGTTCAACAAGGCGTTCCGGGCCGCCAATGGCGGCGCGATCCCGACCGATTACGGCGCCTATGGCTACTCGGGCGTCGGCTCGCTGCTGCAGGCGATGCAGGCCGCCGGCGGCACCGACACCGACAAGGTCGTCGCGGCACTGGAAGGACTGCAATACGACCTGACCAAGGGCCCGCAGCACTACCGCAAATGCGACCACCAGTCGGTGCAGTCGGTGCTGGTGCTGGAGTCCAAGAAGAAGTCGGCGATGGCCAACGAGAACGACCTGTTCGCGATCGTAGCCAGCGATCCCGGGGCGGACGAGATGCTGCGAAGCTGCAGCGAACTGGGTCATCCCACCTGATCCCGATCGCATGGACCTCTCGCTGATCATCATGCAGCTGTTTTCCGGCATCGCCCTTGGGGCGGTGCTGGTCATCACTGCGCTCGGTCTCACCATCGTGTTCGGCATGCTGGGTGTCGTCAATTTCGCCCACGGCGCGTTGTTCATGATCGGGGCCTATGCCGGCCTGTATGTGGCGTCGCTGACCGGCAGCTTCTGGTGGGGCTTGCTGCTCGCGCCAATTCTGGTCGGCGCATTCGGCATGCTGATCGAATACGTCCTGGTCCGTCGCCTGTATGGCCGCTCGATCGATGATCCCCTGCTGCTCACTTTCGGTCTCAGCTACATCCTGGTCGAGGGCGTGCGCATCGTATTCGGCAGCGATGGCATTCCGTTCCCGACCCCGTCGCAGTTGGTCGGCGTCGTCGATCTCGGTGTCGGCTTCTTTCCCAAATATCGTCTGTTCGTGATCGCGCTGGTGGCCGTCGTGCTGCTGGTGCTCTGGCTGATGCTGGAGAAGACCCGGGTCGGTCTGATCGTCCGGGCCGGCGCGCGTGATCCGCTGATCATGCGGGTGCTCGGGGTCGACATCGGCAAGGTGTGGCTCGCGATCTTCGGCCTTGGCGTCGGTCTCGCCGCGCTCGGCGGCGTGCTGGCGGGACCCATGCGCAGCGTCAATCCGGAGATGGGAACGCTGGTGCTGGCGGAAGCCTTCGTCGTCACCGTGATCGGCGGCCTTGGCTCGATCGTCGGTGCTGTCGTCGCCGGGCTGATGGTGGGGATCTGCATCAGCATGGTCGCGCTGTTCGCGCCCGAGATGGCGACGATCGTGATGTTCGCGCTGATGGCGGCCGTGCTGCTGGTGCGGCCGCAGGGTCTGTTCGGCCTCAAGGGGAGAGCGTGATGACGGTGCAGTCGACCGGCGAAGCACCGCCGCTTCCTCAGGCGCAGCGTCTCGTCGCGGTTCTCGCGGATCACCGCGTGCTGGTTTCGCTCATTGCGCTGGCGCTGCTGCCCTGGCTGCTGCCGTCGAAGGCGCTCGCCGTGAACGTCCTGATCTACGGCGTCGTGGTGATGGGCTACAATCTGCTGTTCGGCTACACCGGGCTGCTGTCGTTCGGCCACGCCGCCTTCTTCGGCACCGGCGCGTATCTGACCGGCATCGCCATCGGCCGCTGGGGCCTGCCATGGTTCGTCGCGGTGCCGCTGGCGGTCGGCGCGAGCACCTTGCTCGCCGCGTTGATCGGCACGATCTCGACGCGCACCCGCGGCATCTATTTCTCCATGGTCACGCTCGCGCTGGCGCAACTCGTCTACTACGTCGCGCTGCAGGCCTCCTCCTTCACCGGCGGCGAGAACGGGCTGCGCGGCTTCACGGTCGAGCACATCGGCCTGTTCGGCGCGCAGATCAACTTCCTCGATCCCGTGAACAAATATTACGTGCTGATGGTGCTCGCGGCGATCGCGATCTGGGTGCAGTCGCGCATTCTCAACTCGCCGTTCGGCGCCGTGATCGAGGCGATCAGGGAGAACGAGCAGCGCGCGCGGGCCTGCGGCTACGACGTCGAGCGCTGCAAGCTGATCGTGTTCATGCTGTCGGGCGCGATCTCCGCCGTCGGCGGCTGCATGTCGGCGCTGCATCTGTCCATCGTTCCGCTCGACATCCTGCACTACCAGACCTCCGGCATGATCGTGATGATGGTGCTGCTCGGTGGCGCACGCAGCTTCTTCGGGCCGTTCGTCGGCGCCGCCACCTTCCTGATCCTGGAGGACGTCGTCTCGCTGTGGACGCCGCATTGGCAGATCGTCGTCGGCGCCATCTTCGTCGTGTTCGTGCTGTTCCTGCCCAAGGGCATCTGGGGCACGTTCCTCGATGTGCTGCCGATCGCGAGGCAACGCCGATGAGCACCGAGCTGCTGCGCGCCGACGGGATCGGCCGTCGTTTCGGCGCCTTCGTCGCGCTGGAAGGCATCTCGGTCGCGTTCGCGGCCGGCGAGCTGACCTCGATCATCGGCCCGAACGGGGCCGGCAAGAGCACCTTCTTCAACATTCTCTCCGGCACGCTGTCGCCGAGCAGCGGCACGTTGCGGTTCAAGGGCCGCGAGCTGAACGGCCTGCCGCAGCATCGCTTCGTGCATCAGGGCATCTCGCGCTCGT
Source organism: Bradyrhizobium sp. HKCCYLS3013 (assembly GCF_051167615.1). NCBI lineage: Bacteria > Pseudomonadati > Pseudomonadota > Alphaproteobacteria > Hyphomicrobiales > Nitrobacteraceae > Bradyrhizobium > Bradyrhizobium sp. HKCCYLS3013. Next base: position 2,144 of record NZ_JBNPTK010000030.1, on the reverse strand, counting down.
ACCAGATCACCAACATCTTTCCCGATTTGTCGGTCCACGAGAATGTCCGGGTCGCCGCGCAGGCCATGCGCGTGAGCTACGACATCTGGCGCAAGCGCGCCGATCTTGCCGAACTCGGCGAACGCGCCGATGCAGCCTTGATGGCGGTCGGCCTGATCGGCCGGCGCTGCGAGCTCGCCAAGTATCTCGCCCATGGCCAGCAGCGCGCGCTGGAGATCGCGATTGCGCTGGTCTCCGAGCCGGAGCTTCTGCTGCTCGACGAGCCGACCGCGGGCATGGGGCCGGAAGAGACCAAGGAGATGGTGGCGCTGCTGGAGCGGCTCGCGGAGAAGCGCACGGTGCTGCTGGTCGAGCACAAGATGAAGATGGTGCTCGGCTTGAGCCAGCGGGTGCTGGTGCTGCATCACGGCCGGCTGCTCGCCGATGGTCGTCCTGAGGACATCCGATCCAATCCGGACGTGCGCCGGGTCTATCTGGGACAGAGTGAGGGCTATGGCTGAGACCGCGTTGCTCGAGCTCGACAATGTCCAGGCCTGGTACGGCGCCAGCCACGTGCTGCACGGCATCTCGCTGCGCGTGAACGAGGGTGAGGTGGTGGCGCTGGTCGGCCGCAACGGCGCCGGCAAGACCACGACCTTGCGTACCGTCATGGGGCTGATGCCGAAGGCCTCGGGCAGCGTGCGCTTCGCCGGCCAGGACCTGCTGCCGCTGGCCGCGCACAAGCGCTTCCATCTCGGCCTTGCCTATGTGCCGGAGGAGCGTCGCATCGTGCCGGGCCTGTCCGTGCGCGAGAATCTGCGGCTTGGGCTGGTCGCCGCCAAGGCCGACATCGACGAGCGCGTGGCATTCGCCGAGATCGCCGAGACCTTTCCGCGATTGAACGAGCGGCTGGACCAGGAGGGCGTCACGCTGTCGGGCGGCGAGCAGCAGATGCTGGCGATCGCGCGCGCCTTGATCGCGCGGCCGCGCATGGTGCTGCTCGACGAGCCCTCCGAAGGCATCATGCCGGTGCTCGTCGAGGAGATGGGCGTGCTGTTTCGCCGGCTGCGCGACCAGGGCAAGACCTTGCTGCTGGTGGAGCAGAATGTCGAATGGGCGCTGCGGCTCGCCGATCGCGCCGTCATCATTGACCAGGGCGAGGTCGTGCATGAGAGCAGCGCCGCGGCGCTGCTGGCCGACAAGGACATCCAGGATCGCTACTGCGCGGTGTGACGTTGCGCGGTTCGCCGGCATCATGACGGGTCATCTCGGCGGCGGCAGTTGCGGCAGGCGCGCAAGCCCGATGCCCGCGGCCCGAGACCATCTCACGGGCTTTCTCAGCGTCAGTTCTGAGCGTCATCATGTACGATATACGCCCGCAATGGATGACCGTTTTGATGCGGAGATCGTCGTCGATCTGCACCGGCTTGCGCCGGCTGCGTCGTTGGCTATGGTCGTGCCAGGCCGGCAAAGCGAGACGAGGGAACACGTCATGGCGCGCATCCGCTGTATCACCGAGATGGGAATGGGCGTCGACGTCCACGGCCGCGACGCCACCAAGGCGGCCAGGCGGGCGGTGTCCGATGCGATCCGTCATTCCAGCCTGGGCTTCTTCCGCATGGTCGGCAAGACGCCGCAGGACATGTTCGTCGACGTCACCATCGGCGTGCCGAACCCCGAGGCGGTGGACACCGCGGCCGTCGCCAAGGAGCTGCCCTATGGCACGGTCACCGTCACCGCCGTGAAGGGCGGGCTGGAGATTCCGGCCGAGGCCGGCAGCGACGCCATCATCATCGCCAATGCGGCGGTGCTGGTCCATCTCGACGATGGCAAGTGAGAGCTCGCGCCCATCTCGCTGAACGGATTGTTCTGATGTGAATGTCAAACAGCCGGATATGCGGTCGCGATCCCGCGGCGCGTTGCGCGCCCGGGTGATATCAGGACGATGTCCCTCTCGAGAGGAGAGGGCGCAGGGAAGACCGGGTATCCGCTGATACCCGCGGCCCCCGTGCGTGAAGAAGTGCACGGGGCAGGAACCACAGGCTCAGCCGGACGACTCCGGCCTTCCCTGCGCAACGGTTGGACGGCTTATACGTGCTCTTGTGTGTTCGAAACCTGCCAGAATGTGCGAACGGGCGGTTCTGACCAACCGCCCGTCGCTGGAT
>NZ_JBNPTK010000029.1:0-50426 GCF_051167615.1 Bradyrhizobium sp. HKCCYLS3013 | reverse complement strand
TTCATAGCCGCCGCCGGTTGCCTCGACCCCGATCGGAATCCAGCCGCCGACGTTTCCGGCGACGATCGGCGAGCCGCTGTATTTGAGTTCAGGTCCGAGGCTGCCTCCAGCGGGCATGAAGTAGTAGTTGAGACCCACCTGAGCCAGAGCAGTTGAGCCGTAGGCCTCGAGAGTCGTGGTGGGGATTCCAATCGTGCCGTCGCCGTTCAGGTCCTGGTGGAAGCTGGCTTCGAGCGACTGCAGCGTGAGATCAGTGCCTGGGGCGCTGCCAACGAGATTGCCGTTGTAGTTGCCGCTCGCGTCGGTGGTCCAGACGGAATAGAGATTGCTGCCGGGCAGCTTCCATGCGAGTTCATAGCCGCCGCCGGTTGCCTCGACCCCGATCGGAATCCAGCCGCCGACGTTTCCGGCGACGATCGGCGAGCCGCTGTATTTGAGCTCAGGTCCGAGGCTGCCTCCAACGGGCATGAAGTAGTAGTTGAGATCTACCTGGGCCAGAGCAGTTGAGCCGTAGGCCTCGAGAGTCGTAGTGGGGATTCCGATCGTGCCGTCGCCGTTCAGGTCCTGGTGGAAGCTGGCTTCGAGCGACTGCAGCGTGAGATCAGTGCCTGGGGCGCTGCCAACGAGATTGCCGTTGTAGTTGCCGCTCGCGTCGGTGGTCCAGACGGAATAGAGATTGCTGCCGGGCAGCTTCCATGCGAGTTCATAGCCGCCGCCGGTTGCCTCGACCCCGATCGGAATCCAGCCGCCGACGTTTCCGGCGACGATCGGCGAGCCGCCGTATTTGAGCTCAGGTCCGAGGCTGCCTCCGACGGGCATGAAGTAGTAGTTGAGACCCACCTGAGCCAGAGCAGTTGAGCCGTAGGCTTCAATGCTGACTGGTGACGCGCCGACCAGATGAAAGCCGAGCGCGTCCATCTGCTTGAGGTCCACGGCCGTCAGCGTCTGCAGCGTGCTGTAGGTGTAGAACTCGTTGAACGGATCGTTGCCGCCCTGCACGCCGCTGTTCAGGAAGTCGCTGGGGTCCGAGGATTGGCCGTAATCGGCGAGCTTGGTATAGCCGCCATCGAGGGAGAAATAGGCGGTCCCCGCCGTCGCGCCGCCGGTCATCAGCCGCACGCCGGGGCTGGAGAAGCGGAACAGATCGAAGACGTCGGGCTGCGGTCCGTAGGGCACGCGGCCGAAGGCGTGCGTCAGCTCGTGCAGCGCCACGCCGACCAGCAGGTTCGAATTGATGTCGGTGGCGAAGGTCGCGCTGCCGTCGTCGGTGGTCGCATCGTTGGCGCCGAGCCCGCCCCACAGCTTGAGCTGCGAATTCCACACCGCGACGTAGGACTGTCCCTGGATGCTGGATCCCGCCGGCAGGGCATTGAAGGTGGTGTCGCCTGGGCTGGCATAGTTGATCAGGTTGGACCTGACGCTCGAATAGCCCATCCACTGGCCGCCGTCAGGACCGGCTGCCGCGCCGCCGCCGACGCCGCTATAGTCGATCTTGATGTTGACGGTGATGCGGTCCGAGATCATCGAGGTGAGGATCGCGGCGGCCTGCTGAATGCCGGCCCGGAAGCTCGCGGGGGCATTCATCGCCGCGGTGTCGAACAGCAGATTGATCGTCAGTCCGCCGGCGCTCACCGCGGTGACCGCGCCAATCCCGCCGAAGTCGCCCTGCGCGAGCTGGGCCTCGACCGCCTCGTCGGGCAGCTCCACGGGATTCGACGGCGGGGGTACCCCCGCGTCGTATGGAGGTGAAGTCGTGACCGACTGTAAGTTGGATGCTCCAGGCATTGCCTCAGTTCCGGCTCATCGCGTGAGGGCGCATGGCTCGACCGTATCGACACGCTGCCGAGTCGAATCGTGACCGTCCCAAGTTACAGGGCAACGATCTTGCTCGGAGGTTAATGGGCGTTCCGAAGCCCCGGAAAACGACCGGCGATGGCTGTCGCGGGCGTTCATCGAACCGAGGTTCGCTTACGCGTTCAATCCAGCAACTCGGGCAGGCGGTCCAGGAACGCAGGGACCGGTAGTGCAGCACCGAAATTATAGGGGTTGCCGCTGAGCGCGGCGCGATAGCGATCGAGCTGTGGCCCGCCCTCACGCAGGGGCCGGCCGATCCCGTCCAGGCAATCGAGCTTGTAGCGGACGGCTGCCGTGATGTCCTGCGCGGTATTCGGGTGGATTTCGAGCCCGTGGCGCGCCAGCACGGCGGTGTCGATCAGCAGTGCCTGCAGCGGCTGGCGATAGGTCTCGCGCAGCGAGAGGTAGCGCCGCGCGCGCCGGTCATAGACCGGGCGCAAGGTGAAGTCGGTGCGCTCATGCCAGAACTGGCAGTCGTTGGAGATGCAGTTGACGAGCAGCATCGGCGTTCCCAGCGCCTGCACGGCCGTGGTCAGGCCCGATGTCGTGCCGACGAACAGGCGGGCGGCAGCGCAAAGATAGAGGTCCATCTCCGCCGACTTGATGTCGCTGTGGGCGTAGTCGAAGACGCCTGCCATGCCGCGCAGCGGCGTCATGCTGCGATCGCCGAGCCTGACCACGGCGCCGCCGCGTGCGGTGATCGCGGCGATGGCGTCGAGGTAGTCGCCGACATTGGCGGAGCGATGCTGGCGCGTGGTGCCGGGTCCATCGCCGTGATAGCCGCCCTCGCGGATGTGCATCGCGACGAACCAGTCGGCGGTGACACCGGCGGCACGCAGCCTGGCCGTTGCGGTTTGCATCAGCTCCGACGGGACCTTCACGATCGGCAGCCGCTGCTGTTCGGCCCAGGCGACCTGCGCGCGCGACGCTGCGTGAGCCCACGGCTCGGCGATGCCGTCCTTGCCCCGGACGGCGATGAACTGGTCGCCGACCAGCCGCTGATAGGGCAGCAGATCGTCGACGAGAGCGGGGTCTTCGATGATCGTGACATGCTGATCGAACAGCCTGAGGAATGGCTGGTTGACAACCTTGCTTGCCGGGGCAAGCAGCACGTAGTTGGCGCGCGGCAGCATGCCGAGCGCGGCCATGCGCAAATGGCAGTCGATGAAGCCGACGTGGCCGATCAGCGTCACCCATTCGTAGCCGAGCAGCCGGACCGGGAGCGCGGGATCGAAGATGCTGCCGGCGCCGGCAATGCGCGCGATCAGCGCGTCGGGAATCGACCATTTGGCTGCCAAGGAATCCTGGTGGTCGAGTGCGGCCTGATAGCTGCGGAACGTGTCCTCGTAGCGCCCCTGGTGATAGAAGTTCTCGCCGAGCTGGATCAAATTGTCGTAGATCAGGAGCTCGCCGGCATGCTCCAGCTCCCAGGTGCTCGGCGTATAGGTCGATGGATCGTAGCCGCCGGCATAGTTCTGGTGCGCCATCACCGAGCGGGGATCGCGCGCGACCGACGCCTTGAAGCACGCGGCGGCCTGAACGTGGTCGCCGGCCAGGGCATGGACGGCGCCGAGCTTGCGCAGCGCGTTGCCGTCGCCCGAGGCCGCCGTCAGGAAATGCGCCGCGACTGGAAGATTGCCGCGATACATGTGGGCGACGCCGGCCGCGAAATTGATCGCGAAGCTGTCGATCGTCTCCGGCCGCGGCACCTCGCGCACGATGCGGTCATAGGCGCTGCACAGTGCCAGCGTCGTGAAATAGGCCTGCGCGCCCACACCGGCTCTGGCGCGCACATTGCTGCGGAAGATCAGGTTCAAGATCCGCACCGCACGCAGCGCGCTCGGCTTGCGGCTGGCGGCGAGGTGAATCTGCGCTGCCGCGGCCAGCGTGGTCGAGGCCGTCAGCGCCAGCAAACGGCCGAGGCGCGATCCCTTTGCCAATTGCCGGTCCATCAGCCGGAGCAGCGTCGCACCGGCCGGCGCGACGATCAGCCTGCTGTCGACGATGTTCGCGGCGCGGGTGGTCAGCGGCAGCAATTGCCGGCGCCGCGCACTCAGGAACGCATAGAGGCGAAACGCGGATGCCGTCAGCCACGTCCGCGGCGACCAGCGGCCTCGCGGCGTCTGCGGCGACGGTTGCTCGGCCGGCACGGCGCGAGTCGGCGCAGGAACAGCCTTGGCGCCGAGGCGGCGACGGAGAGAGCCGAAGGGGGCGCGGGCCGTCATGGCGCGCGATAGCCGGAGGTGGCGGACAAGATCGCGCGCCGGGCGGCGGTCTGGGCAAGCAGGCGCGTCAGCGACATCGGCCGCGTCCGGAGCGTGACCCAAGCCAGCGCGGCCAGGCGGCCGACGGCCCCGAAGCTCAGCATCACCCGAAGCAGGTGCGTGTCGAGCGCGTTGCCATCCAGCAAGGCGGATACGCGCGCAGCCTTGGCCGACGGCATCGTTTCACCGCCGAGCACCATCCGCGCCGCGCCGAAGCGATTGCGCCGGGCGAATAGATCGCCATAGCCTTCGGGGAACAACTTGCTCTGCGCAATCAGCGCGCCGATGTCGGCGAGCTTGGCGTTGAGCGAAGCCGGATCGGTCGCCGTCGCCGTCGAATAGTTCTGGCCGTGGATGCGCCAGTAGCCGAGCGCCTCGGCGATGAAGCAGCAGCCATAGGTCAAGGCCAGCCGCCGGGCGAGAAAGGCATCGGAGAACGAGCCGAGCTGGACGTCGAATCCGCCGAGCGCCTGCAAGGCGGTGCGGCGATACAGCGATGTGGTCCCCGAGAAGTAGTTGTCGCCAAAGCGCAGCGCCTCGCGAATGTCGGCCGGCGCCAGCATCGCCGAGGTCGACGCGGGCAGCATCATCGGCCGCAGCATCCGCCTTGCGGACGGCCCCTGAGGACCGATGATCTCGCAGCAAGCGAAGACCAGGCCGGCTTCGGGATGGCTGGCGGCCTGCGCCATCGTCTTTTCGAGATAGGTCGGATGCAGCGCGTCGTCGGCCCCGAGAAAGCCGATCCATTCGGTGTCCGCGAGCGCCAGCGCCTCGTTCTGACCGCGCACGACGCCCTGGTTGGTCTCGTGGCGGATCAGCCGCCAGCTCGGCCGGTCCGCCACGAAGCGCGAAATGACCGCGATGCTGTCATCCGTCGAGCAGTCGTCGATGATGACGACGCGGTCTGGGAGGCGGGTCTGGCTGGCGATGCTGCCGAGCGACTCGGGCAGGTAGCGGGCATGGTTGAAGTTTGGGACGACCAGCGTGACGGTCGGCAAGGTTGCTGGGCGGGTCGTCGTAGTCATGGCTCAGTGAACGTCATGGCACATCATCCCCGATGCCTGTCTCTCACGGCTTCGGGAGTTCCTTGACAACGTCGTCCAGGGCGCCGAAGGCCCTCACGCGGCCGCCATCAAGATAGAGCCCGAGATTGCAGGTGTCGCGCAGCAGGCCGTGATCATGCGAGGCGAGCACGACGATTCCCGAGCGGTTCGTGATCTCCTGCAGCCGGCCGTGGGTCTTCTTGCGGAACTGCGCGTCACCGACCGCGATCCACTCGTCCATCAGGATGATGTCGCCGTGAATCGAGGCGGCGATCGAGAACACCAGGCGCAGCAGCATGCCGGAGGAATAGGTCCGGATCGGCAGCTCCAGATAGTCGCCGAGCTCGGCGAATTCGGCGATCTCCGGCACGCGCTGCTCGATCTCCTCGGGCGAGAGCCCGAGGATGAGGCCGCGGGTGCGGATGTTCTCGTAGCCCGAAGCCTCTTCGTCCATGCCGAGACCGATGTCGAACATCGGAACGTTCCGCCCCACGGTCCGCAGCGATCCGCTCGTCGGCTCGTAGATGCCGGCGAGCACGCGGATCAGCGTGGTCTTGCCGGCGCCGTTGTGGCCGAGCAGGCCGAGCCGGTCGCCCTGCTTCAGGGTGAAGCTGATGTCATCGAGCGCCTGGACGAACTGGAACGAGCCGTCGCTCTTCGAGACCCGGCCGCCGACGCGTGAGGCCGCCTTGATCGCCAGATGCCGGAATGATCGTGCGTTCGGGGGTGCGACGGGAAATTCGATACCGATTTGCTTGGCTTCAATGAGAGTCATTCGAGGCGGATCCAGAGGTCTCCGGCCATGATGTCAGGCCCAATACACGACGCGCGACCGATAGCGCGTGTAGATATAGATCATGGCCGCGGTCAGGACCGCGACCGATCCAATGGCGCCGGCCCAGGTCGCAAGGCCGGGAACGTCGCCCATCAGCGGACCACGCGTGACCGCCAGCAGATAGGCGATCGGATTGAGCGTGACGATCAACTCGCCGCCGCGGATGCTCGACGGCTCCCAGATGATCGGAGAGATGAAGAACAGGAGCTGCAGCACCGCCGCCATGACGGGCGGCACGTCGCGATAGCGCACGCAGATCATCGAGACGATCACCGAGGCGCTGACGACGAAGACGTAGACGATCATCAGGCCGAGGATGGCGAGCACCATTCCGAATCCGACCGACCATGGATAGACGAGCCAGATGAACGGGATCACCGCGATGTTGTGCAGGAAGATGATCAGGTTGCGCTGAACCATGCGCATGACATGGATCAGGATCGGCATGTCGACGGCCTTGATCATGCCGCCTGCATTGATCATCGTGTAGCAGGCTTCGCTGAGCGAGGACGAGATGAAGCTCCAGATGGTCATGCTGACCATGAAGTGGGGCAGGTAGGTCTTCATGTCGGCGCCGAGGAAGCGGCCGGCCACCGTGCCCATGATCAGTGCGGTGATCGCATTGGTGGCCGTGATCCACCACGGGCCCAGCATGGTGCGGCGGTATTTCGATCGGATGTCACCGGCCGCGAGCGCACGCCAGGTGACGTGACGGGTGATGAACGGCGCGATGTCCTCGCGGCAGCGCGCCCAGGAGATGCGGCGCCGATCCGCAACCACGAACCGCTCGACCTGTCCATCGGTCAGGGTGGTCATCCTTCTACCTCGCGAGAGCCGTAAGTATTTGGCTTACCAGCCGAAAGCGGTTGGACGTCCGTCACGCCCGGGGGCCAATCGCCGGGGCTTGCTGGACCATGTTACGCGGGCACTGTCAACCGGTCAGCTTGAGGCCGCCGCCGCGGGCTCAGATCGCGACCGAGCCCGAGGCGTCGACGATCCGCGGCTCCGGCAGCGGCACCAGGAAGCGGCCGCCGGCGTCCAGGTAAGCCTGGTTGCGCTTCAGGATCGGCTCCGCATAGATCCAGGCGAGAATCACGACGATGTCGGGCTTGCGCGTCGCGAGCTCGCTGGACGGCAGCACAGGGATGTGGGCGCCCGGGCTGAAGCGGCCGTGCTTGAGCTGGTTGTCGTCGACGATGAACTTGATCCGGCTCTCCAGCTCGAAATGGTAGAGCAGGGTGGTGGTGGTGGTCGAGGCGCCGTAGGCCGCGACCAGCTTGCCCGCGGCGATGGCCTGGTCGAGCGTGGCGAGCACCCGGCGCTTGCAGTTTTCGATGGCGACGAACCAGTCGCGGTAGATCTGCGGCTTGGTCACCCCGCGCCGCTCCTCCTCGGCGATCAGTTTCGACAGCTCCGCCGAGCGCGGCCGCTTGCCGGTCGATTTCGGCTGCGCAAAAGCTCGGATCGAGCCGCCCTTGGTGCCGGTGCGTTCGACGTGGAACAGCGTCATGTCGTGCCGGTTCAGGAAGGTCTCGAGCGGGATCAGCGCGTGATGCGAGACGTGCTCATGGTAGATCGTGTCGAACACCATGTTGTCGATCATGTCGACGATGTAGGAGACCTCGAACACAAAGGCGCCGTCGTCGGCGAGCAGCAGACGGATGCCCTTCACGACGTCGGACATGTTGTCGATATGCGCGAACACGTTGTTGGCGCAGAACAGCTTGGCCTCGCCCTGTTCAGCCTTGATGCGGGCCGCCAGCGCGCTGGTGAAGAAATCCGGGATCGTCGGCACGCCTTCCTTGGTGGCGGTCGCCGCGATGTCGCGGGCTGGGTCGATGCCCTGCACGCGCATGCCCTCGTTCTTGAATGCCTTGAGCAGCGAGCCGTCGTTGCTGCCCATCTCGGCGACCAGACTGCCCTTGGGGATGCCGAGCGAGGACACCACCGATTGCGCATAGCGCTTGAAGTGCTCGACGAGGCCGAGCGAGACCGAGGTGCGATAGGTGTAGTCGCGAAACAGGATGTCGGGATCGACGACGTCGAGATTCTGCAAATGGCCGCAGTCGAGGCAGAGATAGCAGTCGAGCGGGTAGAGATCCTGCTTCTCGCTCAGCCGGTCGGCCGTCACGAATGCGTCGCCGATCGCCGAAGGCCTGATCGGCAGCACGTGATCGAGCGAGGTCGAGCCGCACAGGCGGCAATCGGTCTTGTGCTTGACGTGCTGCATGAGGTGTCGATCCTGGGTTGGCGATCCCGCAGGCGGGATGGTCGGCCGAAGAGGAATTTGCGGCGGGTTTTACAGGCCGGCGAAGCTCTTGGCGACCTCTTCTTGCCAGACTGTGGACACTCCGCCATCCAGGAACAGGCTCTGCCCGTTGATGAACGACGCGCGCGGGCTGCAGAGGAAGTCGAGGGCGTCGGCGCATTCCTCGGCCGTCCCGAGCCGGCCCAGCGGGACCAGCTTCCGGTAGGTCTCCATCAGCTTCTCGTTCTGTTCATAGAAGATGCGCGATTCGCGCTTCAGGTAGGTCAGCGGCATGATCGCGTTCACGCGGATGCCGCGCCGGCCGAGCGTTGCGGCGTAATGCCGGACCATCGCATTGAGGCCGCCCTTCACGGCGTGGTAGCCGACCGGCTGCGAGGAGCCGACGAATTCGGCGTAGACCGAGCTGACCACGCCGATGGCGCGGTCGCCATCGCCAGCAAAATGGCCGGAAAAGCCCTCGATCAGGTCGCGCGAGGCGGTCAGGCCGACCTGGATCTCGCCGGCCCAGGGATCGCCCTGGCCGCGAAAGCGCTGGCTCAGGACGAGGTAGCGGACCGGGCCGGAGGCCTCGGCGATCTCGCGCCAGAGCCCGGCAAAGCTCTCGCTGCGCTCGAGATCGGCGGAAAAATGCTTCAGGCCGGGCTGATCGGGAAAATCGGCCGGGCGCTGCCGTGACACGACGCTGACGGCGCAGCCGCGCGCCAGGAAGCGTTCGACGACCACGCGGCCGAGGCCGCGGGTGCCGCCGACCACGACCGCATGGTCGGTCATGCCGCGACGCCTTGCCGTGCGGCGACACGCCGGACGAGATCAGCCTGGTAGGCTGCGGCCTTGGCGGTGTCGCTGTCCTCGGGCGCGAAGTCGGCGAACACGCTGGCGCCGGGGCGGAACGGGCCGTTGGTGATCTCGTGCACGATCAGGAGGTCGCTGCGGATGATCAGGGTGTGGAAGAACGCGTTCGACATCCGGTAGTAGAACGGCCGCGCACCGCCCGGCGGCCCCAGTTCGACGACACGCTCGATCTGGCCGTCGTCGTCGAACACCACGATATCGACCTCGCCCTCGATGATGTGGAAGGCCTCGCTCTTGCCCGGGTGCTTGTGCGGACGGATGTAGGAGCTGGAATCGATCGCGATGATCATTTCATGCAGGCTGTCATCGCCGTCCGGATGGGCGTTGATGCGGGCCCGCCGCTTCGGGCTGGCCTTCACCGCGGCTTTCAGGGTGTTGATCTCGGCAGCGCCCACCGATGAAATGGGGCCCTCGGCCAGGAAGACCTCGGGGGATTTCTGGACGAGCGTCATGCTTGATCCCTCATGATCGAATTGTCGAGCGCGGCGTAGATCGAGCGGAATTCCACGCCCCTGGCAGCGAGCGGCGCAAGCTTTTCACGCACCTTGGCCTCGATATGCGGCGCGATCGCAAACAGGCACAGCCTGATCCGTTCGTCGTCGAGCAGCCGCTCGGAGCCTACCACAGGTGTACGGAAGCCGGGCGGGAAAAACCCGGCCTTGTCGGCATCATCGTCGACGGCCACCGCGATCAGGTCGGCCAGGCCGAAGGCGTTGACGAACATGATGGCGTGATGGCCGATGCCGAACAGCGCGATCCGATCGCGGTCGGGACCGGCCAGGGCCGCGAGCTTCGCGCGAAGGGCTTCCCGGGTTGACGCAAAGCCGTCCCGATAGGCTTCGAACATACGAGAGGGGCCGCGCGCCAGAATGGCCGGTACTGGGGCGTCGGTGGCTTCGAGAACAACCGCCAGAGCGTCTTCGAGGACGCCGGGATAGCGCAGCAACGCCCGAGTCCAGAAGCCACTCAACTCTGCGAGACACCGAAACGTTTCTTCGACGAAATAGCAGCTGTGCTCCTCCCAGAGAAAGCAATAGTCGCGAGCGGCAAGAAACTTGCTGCTATCGGGAACTTCAACAACCAGCAGGCCGTCGGGATTGAGCAGGCGCTTCAGGGCCTGCAGCGCGGCGACCGGTTCCGGTGTGTGCTCGACGACGTAGCGGCAGGACACGATGTCGAAAGTGCCAAGCTGCGCCGCCTTTGCTGAGAGATGCGGCTCATTCAGGCTGGCCTGCCAGGTCTCCAGATAAGGGTAGCGGCCAGCGGCCGCGCCGGGCTCGAGTTCGAGAGCGCGCGAAACAAGCCCCCGCGCGGCAAGCCGCGACAGCAAAGGCCGCTCGAACGGGCCAGTACCGATGGCGCTTTGTGCGTCCGGTCGCAACGAGAACAAGCTCTCCACCAGCGCCTCAAGATGACCTTCAGGCTCGCGATAGCGAATCCAGGGCACCTCGGGCCTCAATAGATGGGGCGGGGAGACCTCACCAAGCTGGACGAGCTGGCAGGCGTCACACTCGACGATAGTGAGATCGATGTCAGCGACGGGGCCGGGAGACCGGCTGAATTGATTGCAGACGGGTATAGATCCCAGTGCCAGCGTCGGCTCTGTCATCGTCTGTCCGCAGAGCCGGCATGTCGGAGCAGGTGGAGGTCTGACCATCTTGGCATCCGTGCTAGATTCGGAAATCATTGCCAATTCGCTGGCCGAACGACACGCGAGCACTATTCTCAGTGTCGAAGGGCATTCGACGGTGACCGTGGCGATAGCTGAGCACCGCAGGCTAGCGTCCAGAGCGCTTTGCTGGTATTCATCCTTCGACGAGTGACAGGGCATTCTTTATCTGCGGTCCGATTCTAGCGCAAGCTTCTATACGCCGCCCTTTGATTCGAGGAGATAGTGTTCGTGGGTATGAACTTAAATGGCCCGATCTATTTGCAGCGCAAGGGCTTTTTGACGTCAGAACGAAACAAGATACTCGATATTGGCCCCCAGAATGTTCTGTTTGTCCGAGAAGAACAGCTCAGGGAATTCATTCACCGCCAAGGCGGCGCAACGGTGCCGGAAGCGACAGTCGAAGCCGAGCTCAAACGCCTCGTCTACTTCTCGACTCCGCGCTCCGGCGAACGGACAATGCTCTTCTCGGAGATCACCGACCTGACCAACATCGAGTACAATTCGGTCGACGTCTGTCCGGGGCTCAAGACGACGATTCTGGACCTAAACTTCGATCCGGTGCCGAGCGAGATGCTCAGTCACTATGATGTCATCTTCAATTTTGGAACGACAGAGCATATTCTCAATCAGTGGAATTGCTTCGAGTTCATGCACGACGCCTTGAAGGTCGGTGGCGTCATCTATCACCAGCTGCCTGCCAGCGGCTATCTCGATCACGGCTATTATTGCTACACGCCGCTGTTCTTCCGCGAGATGGCTCAAGCCAACGACTATGTCATCGAGCAGATGGCGATGACGCCGGCAGGTGAAAGCAAGATTGATTTGCTCGATATCCCGTCCATGAGCGGTGATTCGCTTCTCAGTGAAGGCGCACCTCTGGGCGAGAATAACCGCGTGCCAGCGCTGAACATTCATGCCGTGCTGCGCAAGACGTCGGACGCGCCGTTCCGTGCTTCACTTGAAATCGCTACGGCTCACTCCGAGGTCGCCACAGCGATGCTGGAGCGCTACAAGGGCGGGGCTCGTGGCGTCTCGTTCTCCAAGCAGCGCCTGAGCGAACTGCTCGCTGCAGAGCGCGAGTTGGTAGCTCTCAAGCGATCTCGCTCATGGCAAATTACGCAGCCGCTCCGCGATGCAGCCGATCTAGTGCGCCGCGCGCGAGGAAAATAGCTTGCGCTTGCGTCCGCCGTAGTCTGTGACAGCACCCTGCTCGACCTCTACGTTGGGCTCGGGACGAGCCCCTCGCGACTCTAAGCAAATTTACAAGCACGCAATCTGCAACATTCGGCGAAGAATACCACGCGCACCATCGGAGCAGACTTGGCCAGCTTGAACGCGAGGGCATCTGCCGAATAATTGTGCGACAGCAGATGGAAGTAGCTTTGCGAGATGTTTGGCTGAACCGACGAAGGCATGATTCTTCTTCGTTGTTCCGGTGACAGGTAGTTGGGGGTGCGACTGCATGAGTGACGAAGACGAACTACTGCGGCGCATGCTATCGACGGCCCGCTCGGCGGCTCGCACCATTTGCGTGTGTGTTATAGTCTTGTCGGTGCTTTCGGCGCTTGGCGCAGGACTTCTGAAATCTTCGGTGGCAGCGGGGGTCGCCTTTGTTTTGGGCGCAGTCGGGCTTGGCCGGTTGATGCTCGAGAGGCTCGCGGTGTGGTCCGTTGTTCTATTGATTATCCACTGGACAGGCCTATTGCCTCTCAAGGAATGGATCCAGGCGATGATCGCGATCATCAATCGAGGATTGAGCTAAAGCGGCGCACGTATCCGTCCGGCCCTTCATTGCTTGGCGTTGGTAGGAGCTTGATCGAGCAAGTAAGAGCAAGGCGGAACTGGAGCTTTGGACATGACAACGGGAATCCGAACGGAGCAAGAACAGGACCAGCTATGCCGCCTCTACGCATTCTTCGTCAGGTCTGACGCTTCTTGGGCAGGGGGGGCAACTAAAGGCTGTAAACGACTATTTTGCTACTTTCCCTAAAGTCCGCGTCGTGCTGTGATGGCGGCCGCTATACATTGCCGAGCTGGACGCAAACGATGACCAACTTCGCCGTGTCGTATTGTGGTTATAGGATGCTATCGTGCACCAGCTCGGCAGGTGCGTTAGGCCATATATTGATCCATTTTCCACAAGATTTTCAGCTACGGAGAGAGTGTTCTCGGTCACGTAAGACTGTATCGACTTGGGTTGAGTTTTGAGAACAAGGGGCCGAGCGCCGTTCGCCATCGGCTTGCCTCCGATCTAAGATGCTCTCGTCTGATCGCAAATGACGACCGGGCTAGAAATATGTGATCGTGAGGTCGGGCGACTAATTAAATGCTGTTCTTGGGATCTGACAACTGTGATGACAATGCGCAGGCACAAGAGTTTGGAGGTGCCGTCCGAGCCGCTCACTCTCGTTGCAGCGTACGGGGGAGCAGCACGGTGGTCACGGCTGCAGTCCCGGCGATGGCTTCTCTTCGGCGTCGGTCTAGCGGCTAAGCTTCTATCTCTGTTCCCGGCTCGTTCGGCATTTCTGGTCATGGTGGCTGTCGAGGCGAGCAGGGTTCGCGGCGGTCGCCGGCTCCAGAGCGCCTATCAGGGCCACGTGACATCGCTACTGGCGAAGCGTCCCGCCCGTCGGTTTTCCGGACGGTTGATGCGGCAATTTCCGATTGTCGCCGCGCGAGTTCTCCTGCGTATCGGGGCCTGTCGCGAAGCCTACGAATTGGTCATGCAGGGTCAACTAGGTTTCCGTTCCACTGACCTTGCAAGCTGGACCGCGCGCGAACTGTTCGAGCACGGAGAATTTGAGAAAGCGCATCGACTGCTATCGAAGGTGGCAGGACAAGTCGATCTTGAACGGGAGCACCATCTCGCCTTTCTGAAGGGAGGGCTTGACTTGATAGCGGGTGACGAGGCGGCCGCCGTTGCATCCGCCCGCAAAGCCGGCTGTGGCTACTCGGATTACATGCGTCCGCACCAGAACATGGCTGCACGGCCGGCTCAGAACTACGTTCCCAATCCGCTCGACTCCGCTTGCGGCTCACGGGGGAGGCTGTTTGATCTCTGCAACTACACCGGCCAACGTTTAACCCACGTCGGGCGTGGCGAACTGGGAATCGGTCTTTTCGAAAGAGCTCTTGTTGCGCAGTCGCAGCTGCGCGGCAATGTCGTGCCGATCTTGTCGGCGGAACTTGCTGCCCTGCTCACCAGGTTGGGAATCCCGCTGGATCAACTGCGGATCCTTGCGGAGGAATGGACGAGCCAAATCGGTCATCTTGGGATGCTTGACATCTTGTTCCGAATGCGCGACCTGGGCTGGTGGTCGGGACGGCCGGTCCTTGTCGTGCGGCGCAATCTCGTTGCCAACAAGCCTTTTTCTCGTCTGTTCGAGAGATTTGCGGAAGTTGTGGTCATTGGAGAGTCCGTCTCCCAAACGATAGGCGAAGAGCTCCTGTCGCTGCAGCGGTGGTATGGAATGAGCTTCAACGTATTCCCACTTCCCAGCGGCGATGTGGTGCCGTGGCAGGAGGCGGGAGCGTTAGCCGTTGTGCAATGGGAGAAGGAGGGCCGAGGCCATCCGCTGCGTGACGAGTATGATCGGATTTTCGGGTCGCGGGCGGAGGTGCAAGACAGTTTCCAGCGGATGCGCGAAGCCTTTGGCATGAAGCCGGACGATTGGTATGTCTGCCTGCACACGCGCGACGCTGCGCACTATTCCGAGGTCGAGGGCTCCGGCCAGACTCATCGTAATTCTCCCATTGAATCATACCTCGATGCAGTCCATTTCATCACGGACAGAGGTGGATGGGTGATCAAACTCGGCGGTCCGAATTCACCCAAGCTGCCGCCAATGGATCGTGTGATCGATTATGCACGCAGTCGCTTCCGTTCCGAATTGATGGATATCTGCTTGATCCGTCACGCTAAACTGTTCATCGGCACCACGTCCGGGCTAACGAATGTAGCGATCAGCTTCGGCGTCCCATGCGCTCTTGTCAACTGCATCACCACTGACGCGCAGCTTTGGACAGGAGGGGTGCGGTTCGCGCCCAAACCGATTCGTCGCGACGACGGGACAATGCTGACGCAGGCGCAACTCACTTCGAGTCCATGGCGTTGGCGGCAGTTTGATGCAGGCGTCCTTCGGCGCCGCGGGGCTCAGCCGTACAACAATACGTCCGATGAAATTTCCGCAGTCGTTGAAGAAGTGGAAGCATTAGCTTCAGGACGTCCGCCGGCGCGTTGTCCTTCAGCGCTGGTAGTTCGTTGGCAGAAGCAGCTTGCTATCCCGCACTATTATGGTGCCAGCACAATCAGCTCGTATTACCTGAAGAAGTACGAAGATGCGTTCTTGCGTTCGGGAGATGACGCGGAGGTTCCTGGTAACAGGTAATTCGCTTACACTCTACACATGTATGTCTGCTCGAAGCGGTCCTTCGCGCCAGTATAGAGAGCCTGATCGACGACGTTCAGTTGCCGGATCAGCTCAAGGTCTTGAGGCGCGATGTCTCTTTGCAACGGACGGTCCATGTTCAAGTTGAGTTCTCGGGCGATTAGAGTTCTCCCAAGAAGTCGGGAAAGAACCTCGACGCTCTGTCGATAGTGCTCCACTATTCCGACGAACTGGAATTCGGAAAGATTAAGTTCCGCCTCACGTTGTAAATCTCCGATTTGTTTCCGATATTGTGGCCTAAAGTCCAAGGCGAGCGTTCTGGCCTGAAAATTTTCCGTGATCATCCGGACCTGCGGATCTTCACATCGAAGAAATTCCGAGAACGACATTATTCGAGCAGCCTCGATCGCGCGGCGACTGTAGTCGGATATCGGAGATTTCTTTCTCAAGAAATAATAGGCCGAGATAACGCGTTCGGTCGGATCGCGCAAGAAGGTCAATAGGAAGCGATCCTTCCTGAGTTTTGCGACGTGCTGATATGTGAAATGGCCAATAACGAGATCGTGGATCACGAGCTCAAGCGGCGTTACCGTGTCAAAGTTGGTAAGCTCCTCGTGGAAGATGACCGCGTCCTTGAAGGCGTCCGAGAGCGCGTGCTGAAGCGAGGTGCCCGCCGTCTTGCCGATATGCAAAAAGCAGATCTGGTGGCCGTCAGGTCCCGGCCCGGATGCGGTCGCTCGCCCCAGGAACTTCTCGAGGCCGCGGAAGAGTCGGTCACGCTCATCAAGCGCCCTGGAACGTTCGGCGCAGCACGTCTCGTATGCAGCACAAAAACCATCCGATGTTTCGCGCCACAGCGTAGCTTCAGCTTGCAAACTCTGGAAGGCATTCCGATAACCATCGGTATCGAGGTGCCATTGCGTTGCTTGCTGCGTCAGGCTTTGATAGGCAGCACGCAAACCGTCCGCCGTTTGCCGCCACTCGGTAGCCTCAACCTGAAGACTCTCAAAAGCAGCCCGATAGCCGTCAGCGTCGAGGTGCCACTGTGTTGCTTGCTGCGTTAGATTTTCGTACGCAGCACGATATCCATCACGTTCGCTTCGCAGGCGATCAATATCTAGCGCGGTGCCCACATTGTCCGCATCGGTGGTTCTCCACTTTGTCAGCAACCGCTGAAAAATCGTTCCGGGCTTCGCCATTCGCATCTGTCCTCACTCACGCTGAGGCGCGTTTGATTTTAATCTTAGGTGGGCCTAGTGGCCTGAGTCCAGTCGCTCACGTATGCCGTCGTGCCTAGAGTGAGAAAGAGATGGCAAGCACACTCATTCGAAGAAGATGAATTCGTGGTCGCCGGTGTAGCCGGAGCGCTTGAATTCGAAGGCCCATTCCTCGGGCGTGTGGAAGATGCGGCAGGTGAGCTGCCAGTACATCAGGTTCACCTTCTCGCGCTCGTTGCGGTAGCCCTCGACGCAGAGATATTTGGCGCCGCGGCTGACGCGCTCCATCTCGCGCAAGGCGGCATCGAGATCGTAGTTGTAGAGGTTGTGCAGCGTGTTGATCGAGATGACGAGATCGAAATACTTGTCGGGGTAGGGCAGCTTGGCGGCGGAGCCGACCTGGCAGAACGGCTTCACGCTCTCCATCGTGTGCTCGACGCCGTAGGACGAGATGTCGATGCCGGCGACCTCGAGGTCCGGAATGGCCTCGCGGAAATCGTGCAGGATGAAACCCTTGCCGGAGCCGACGTCGAGCACGCGCATGCCCGGCTTGATGCCGTACGTCTCGATCATGGCGTCGGCGACCTTGCGCCAGCGGCCGTCATATTTGTAGCCGCCATAGCCGGTCTCGCGGCTGCCGTCCCAGTAGTCGTAGTCGAACTTGATCGCCATCTCCGCGACATCGGCCTTGTCGCGCTGGGTGACGCGCGCGAGATAGTCGCGCTTGGTCGATTTGTGGACGAGACTGACGAACTCGCGATAGGCCATGAATATCTCCGGGCGTGTGAGTGTCGGTTAATCGGATGTGGCGCCGATCAGGCTGAGCTGTGCCTCGGCCTTGGCGAGCTGCGCAGCGCAGCGCTGCGCCCAGGCGCCGGTGTCGGCGAAGGCGCGACGCGTGGCGCCGAGCGGCAAGAAGTCGTTCAGGATGATGCAGGTCCATTTGACCTGGTAGGCGTCGATCAGCAACCGGCAGCGCGCCACGCTGGCGGCGTCGAGCCCGAGGCCGTCCGTCAGCCGGTCGATGAAATGCTCGTGCACCGGCAGCGGCACCGGCACTTCAGGCTGGCAGAAGAAATCGGAGACCAGCTTGGCCGGGTCGTCGCGGCCGGCATATTCGAAGTCGAGGAAGGTGAGCTTGTCCTGGTCGTCGATCAGCGCGTTGTGGAAGCCGAAATCGGATGGCGACAGGCAGACCTGATCGGCGGGGATGGCGGCCTCGAAGGCGAGCCCTTCGGCCGCCGCTCCGCGCAGAATGGTTGCCTTCACCTCGGTCCAGGCCGGCTGCAGCCGCGCCGCCACGAATGCCCGGGCGTCGGCGACATGCGGCACCTCGGCATCGAGCGTGGCCAGTCGCGCCACCCGGCGCTCGACGGTGGCGAGGTGCTCGGCGAGGGAGAAGCAGGCTTCCGATCCTGGCGCCAGCGCGGGGCGGGGCGGGGCGTTCACCGCGAGCACGAAGTCGATCGCGGCATCGACATGGGCGGGCGCGAGCTCTGCCGCGGTCAGCTTGCGGCCTGCGACGAAGCTGTAGAGGCCCGCCTGCTCGGCGCGGTCGCAGGCCAAGGGCTCCGGCACGACGCGGACGCCGTGGGACCAGGCATGGCTGATGAAGCTCCACTCGGCGCCCAGCCGGTCGCGGGTGTCGCGGGCGTCGGTGAAGTAGCGCTTGAGGACCAGCGGGCCCTCGGCGGTGTCCAGACGATAGACTTGGTTGTTGCGGCCGCCGGCGAGCCGGGTCAGCGCCGTCGGGCTCGCTCTGCCGGCCTGCGCGGTGAGGCGCTGCGCCAGCGCCAGCAGGGCGGCATCACGATCCGCGCCGGCGTCAGTGGGGGTCACGGACGACATCCGCCGCGATCTCGGCCCAGGAGACTCGGCGCTCGTACGGCACGGCCTTGGCCGCGAACTGGTTCTCCGGATCGAACAGCACCTTGCGCATGCCCTCGGGGAAGCCGGTCATGGCCAGGATCTCCGGCAGGTCGTCGACGAACAGCTCGCAGGCCAGCGCATGGGCCCGGGCGACCTTCTCGTCCTTGGTCAGCTCGAAGAACACCCGGTCAGGCGCGATCTGTCCGGGCGCTTCGCCCATCAGGCCGCGATCGGTCAGGAAGCCGCGCGCGGCGGCATGCATGTCGTGCTTGGGCCCGAGAATGGGGTGCTTCGTCTTATGACTGACGATGAACAGGTCATGGCCGGCGGCGCGGGCCGCCGTGACAAACGCGGCGAAGCCGGGGTAGGGCGACACTAGGTCCATGCGGGCGCCGTAGACATAGCCCTGCAGCTCGGTGAAGTCGTCCTTGCGCCCGCTGCCGTTGAGATGGTCGCGGACGCTGTTCTTGTCGCGGCCGAGATCGGCCGGGATCAGGCCGCGCTCGAGGGCCGCCGCATGAAACACGCCGTCATAGCAGGCGATCGTGTTGTCGAAGTCGATCCCGATCCGCATGGCTTGGACTTAAATGACCTGGACTTAACGCAAGGACATGTCGATCAGCGGACGGCCGACCTTGCCGGCGGCGAGATCCTGCAGCGCCTGGTCGGCCTGGGCGAGGCTGTAGGGCTTCGACAAGAGGTCCCGCACCGGGAAGCGGCCGGAGCTCAGCAGGCGCCCATAGCGTCCGTAATCGCGATCGGGCACGCTGTCGCCACCCCAGGTGCCGAGCAGGCTCTTACCCTGGTTAAACACGCCCGGATTCAGCGTCAGCGCCGCGCCATGCTTGGCATTGCCGATCACGACCGCGCGGCCGCCCTGCTGGCGGGTGGCGTTGACGGCCTGATCCATGACGCCCGGAATGCCGGAGGATTCGACCGCGAGATCAACGCCCTGCGGCACGATCTTCTTGATCTCGGCCAGCACGTCGGAAGCCGCGTCGATCACATGCGTGGCGCCGTAGATCTGGGCGAGCGCGCGGCGGGTCGGGTTGGGGTCGATGCCGATCACCGGCATCGCTCCGGCCAGCGCCGCGGCCATCAGCGCGTTCAGGCCGATGCCGCCGGTGCCGAACACGGCAACCGCATCGCCCGGCTGCACCTTCAGCACGTTGTAGACCGCGCCCATGCCGGTCGGCGCGGCGCAGCCGAGCAGCACCGCCACATCCATCGGCAGGTCAGGCGGCAGCAGGGTCAGGCGGTTCTCGCTCACGACCGAATGGCGCTGGAAGGTGGTGACGCCACCGGCATTGACCTTCTTGCCGTCCCAGTCATAGACCGCGCCGCCGGCCTCGATGCCGCTGCCCTTGATCCAGGACAGCACGACCTTGTCACCGACCTTGACCTTGGTAACGGCGCTGCCGGTCTCGATCACCGTGCCGGTGCCCTCGTGGCCGAGGCAATGCGGCACCCATTTGTCCTCGCCCTTGTCGCCGCGCCACTCCATCACCTGCGTGCCGCAGGCGCCGGAATAGGCGATCTCGACCAGCACCTGGCCCGGCTTGAGGGCGGGGGTCTCGATCTCGGCCAGCACGAGCGGTTGGCCGGTCTGGACCAGCAGGGCAGCTTGGGTCTTCATGTGATGTCTCAGCTCAAGGCGTGGATGATTTTGTCCGCGATCTGGTGGCCGGTCAGGCCGAGCACCTCGCGGGCATATTCCTGTTCACCGGATTTCTTGAAGAAGGCATCCGGGGTGCCGAAGCGCAGGAATTTCTTCGCCGATGTCTCTGAATCGACGAGCCATTCCGACACGGCAGCGCCGAAGCCGCCGATCAGCGAATGCTCCTCGATGGTCGCAACCAGCTTGAAGCGGCTGAACGCCTGCTTGAGCTTGTCCTCATCCAGCGGCTTCACGGTGTGGAAGCTCACGACCTCGGCGGAGATGCCCTTTTCCTTCAGTCTGTGGCCGGCCTCGATCGCCTCGGGCAGCATGTTGCCGGTCGAGAGCAGGCAGACGTCGGAGCCTTCCTCGACCGTGATCGCCTTGCCGATCTTGAAGTCAGCGATGGGGCCCTTGTGAACGACCGGCTCACCCTTCTTGCCCATGCGGATGTAGACCGGACGGTCCTGCTGCACCGCCGCGCGCAGCGCGCCGCGGACCTCGAAGGCATCGCCCGGGCAGATCACGACCATGTTCGGGATCGAGCGCAGGAACGAGATGTCCTCGCAGGCGTGATGGGTCGGACCGAGGCCGGAATAGGCGAGGCCGGCGCCGACCGCGACGATCGTCACCGGCGCCTCGTGATAGCAGACGTCGGTGCGGATCTGCTCCAGGCAGCGCGTCGTCACGAACGGGGTGATCGTATAGGCGACCGGGCGCAGGCCGTTCATGGCCATGCCGGCGGCGACGCCCATCATGTTGGCCTCGGCGACGCCGCAGTTGAAGAAGCGGCTCGGATGCTTGTCCTTGAACTTGTCGAACAGGCGGTTGCCGATGTCGCCCGAGAGCATCACGACGCGGCTGTCCTCATTGCCGAGCTTGGTCAGCTCGTCGGCGAAAGCATTTCTCATGACAGGCCGAGCTCCTTGAACGACTTGACGACTTCCTCAGCGGTGGGGGCGCGGTAATGCCAGTTGTTGTCGTCCTCCATGAACGACACGCCCTTGCCCTTGACGGTATGGGCGATCAGCGCCACCGGCTTGCCGGAGCCGTTCGGGATGTTCTGCATGGCCTCCGCCAGCGCGCCGACGTCATGGCCGTCGATCTCGTGCGCGTCCCAGCCGAAGGCGGCCCATTTGTCGCGCAGCGGCGCCAGCATCAGGGTCTCGTTGGAGCGCGCGGTGGCCTGCCACTTGTTGTAGTCGACCACGACGCAGACGTTTTCCAGCTTCTGGGCGGCGGCGAACATCGCCGCTTCCCACACCGAGCCCTCGTTGTTCTCGCCGTCGGACAGCAGCGCGAACACGCGGTAGGTCTCGCCCTTGATGCGGCCGGCCAGCGCCATGCCGCAGCCGAGCGGCAGGCCGTGGCCGAGCGAGCCGGTGGCGGCCTCGACGCCGGGCAGCAGGTTCGCCGGCGGATGCTCGGCGAGCCGGCCGCCGTCCTGGCAATAGGTGTCGAGCTCCTCGATCGGGAAGTAGCCCTTCATCGCAAGCGTCGCGAACAGCGCCGCGGCGGCGTGGCCCTTCGAGAGGATGAAGCGGTCGCGCAGCGGATCGGTCGGGTTCTTCGGGTCGATGTTCAGGACGTGCCAATAGGCGGCGGTCATCGCATCGGCGCAGGACAGCGAGGAGGCGAGATGCGCGGCCTGCGCCTTGTGCGACATCTCGATGATCTTGCCGCGCAGCTTCGCGGCCTGCGCCTTCAGGGCGGCCACGTCGGGCTTGGCCGCGGTGTTCCGGACTGCCACGTTCATCGTGCTCTCCAGTCGCGCCTCCGTTCGGAAGCGCAGGGGTCTCGATCAGGGTTTATGTTCGTACTTGGTCGGCAGCTTGGCCATGACATCCTCGAAACGTCGCGCCCAGGCGATGACGTCGTCGATGCCCTGTTCCAGCGAGAACGTGTCGCGCCAGCCGAGCTCGGTGCGCAGCTTGAAGCTGTCGAGCGTGTAGGCGGTATCCTTGCCGGGCCGCTCGGGGCCGATCTCGACGCAATCCTCGAAGTTCTTGCCCAGCCGGGCGAGGATCATCTCGACCAGCGTGCGGATCGACACCAGCTCGTAGCCGGAGATGTGATAGGTCTCGCCAAGCTTGCCGCTGCGGCCGATCTTGACCGTCGCGTCCGACACGTCGGTCATGTGGATGAAGACGCGGACCGACTTTCCGCCGCCGTCGAGCCGCAGCTTCTGCCCGGTCATCGCGGCGACGATGGTGCGCGGCACGATGCGGTAGAGCTGCTGGCCCGGGCCGTAGACATTGGCCGCGCGGGTGAAGACCACGGGGAACTGGTAGTTGGCGAAATAGGTCCGCAGGCTCATGTCGCCGGCGGCGCGCGACACCGCATAGGGCGTCGACGGGTTGAACGGCGCGTCCTCTCGCACCCAGCCCTCGGTCGAGCCATAGACCTCCGGCGTCGTGACATGAACGTAGCGATCGAGGCCGTCATAGTTGCGCAGGATGTCGTGCAGGCGGACGGCGGAGACGACGTTGGTCATCATCCAGTGGTCCGGGTACAGCCAGCTCTCGCCGACCATGCTCTGCGCCGCGAAGTTCACGACATGGGTCGGCCGCTCGGCCACCAGCAGCGCCTTCAGCGCATCGAGATCGTGGTTGAGGTCGACGCGCTTGAACCGCACGTTGCCTGGGCGCTTCTGCCATTTGTAGGGCAGGAACGCATCATGCGGCTCGTCCGAGCGGCTGGTCGCGATCACGTCGTGACCGGCGGCAGCCAGGAAGTCGACGAAGGTTGCGCCCGAAAAGGAGTTCGAGCCGAGGATCAGGTACTTTTCGTTCGCAGCCATCGTCCTTGCCCGTCAGACCTCGCGCGTCGTGATGATGTCGCCGCGCTGGGCGTACAGCCACTGCATGATCATGTGGCCGATCACCATCTGCGCGTCCTCGGCGATCTGCATGTCGTCGACCGCGAAATGGATCGGCACGTCGGCCAGCGCCTTGGCCTTGCCGCCGGTGAAGCCGAGTACGGCATAGCTGGTCATGCCGAGCTTCTTGCCCTCTTCGAGCGCCTTCAGGATGTTCGGCGAGTTGCCGGAGCCGGAGAAGGTGATCAGCACGTCGCCCTTGCGTGCGAGCACCGCGAGCTGCAGCGAGAACACCTGGTCATAGCCTTCGTCGTTGGCGAGGCAGGTGATCACCGACGGGTTCGACGACAGCGAGTGCACGCGCAGGCCGGAGCCGGGCGTCTTCGACAGCGCGTAGAGGAAGTCGTTGGCGAGATGGTTGGCGTTGCCGCCGCTGCCGCCATTGCCGCAGAAGAACACCTGGCGGCCGGTCTGCCAGCAGTCGCGCAGATCATAGGCGAGCTTCTCGACGGGGGCCCAGTCGAAATCCTTCAGCACGGTGCTGAAGCGGCTGGTGTAGTCGGCGAACAGGCTGCCGGGGGTCTTGAAGGCCAGGACGTTCATTTCACGACCTCCTTCTCCATCCATTTCAGATTGTACCAGCGGTCCTCGTTCTTGAGCTGGCCTTGCGAGTACATGCCGATGATTTCCTTGATCGCGTCCTCCACCGTCTTCTTCGGGCGGAAGCCGGTCGCCAGCAGGCGATCGGAGTTGACGCGATAGCTGCGCGGATCGTTCGAGGGCGTCACGATGACCTCGGCCGGCACGTGCTTGGTGACCAGATTGGCGATGTCGAGGATCGAGATGTTCTCGAAGCCGGCATTGTAGACACCGGTGTGCTCAGGATGATCGAGCAGGAACAGATAAAGATCGGTGATGTCGTCGATATGAATGTTCGGGCGGGTCTGGTCGCCGCCGAACACCGTGATGCGGCCGTTCATCAGCGCCTGCATCGTCAGCATGTTGACGGAAACGTCGAGCCGCTGGCGCGGGGAGTAGCCGCACACGGTGGCGGGACGCACGATCTGCACCACCATGTCGTCCTTGTAGGACAGCACGATGCGCTCGCCGCACATCTTGGTCTTGTTGTACTCCGAGATCGGCAGCAGCTCGAGATCCTCGGTGACCTGCTCCTCTTCCTTGACGCCGTAGACGCTGCCGGAGGACGCGTAGATGAAGCGCTTGATGCCGTGGCGGTAGGCGCGATCGGCGAGCTGCATCGTGGCGAGGCAGGAGATCTCCCAGGTCAGCTTGGGATCGAGATCACCGCAGGGATCATTGGCGACGCTGGAGAGATGAATGATGGCATCGACGCCGGTGAGGTCGATGGCGTCGGGATTGCGCACGTCGCCCTGGACGACGGTGAGATCCGGATGCGGATCGAGGAAGTTGCCGAACCACATGATGTCGAATGCGACGACCTTGTGGCCGGCCTTCAGGAGCTTCGGCACGAGCACGCTGCCCTTGTAGCCGCACGCTCCGGTCACGAATATCTTCATCTGAGCAATCCCCGTGGCTCGCCTGTCGTGTCGCCGGCTGGCGCGTCGCGCGCACCTTTATACAAATTGGCGGGGGAAGGCGACCAGCCCAGCGGCGAAAATCGCCCGTCAAGCGTCCCCGCCACGGCGCGGTTCGTGATTAAACTCCAAATGGGCCCGGCGCAAGCTTTCCGGGTTACCGATATCCCGATGATAACCGCTGGTTTCCACGCACAAAATGCGTTCCAAATAGTTGGGGATGATTTCGGTGGAGAGATCGACGATCGGCTTTCCCAGCGCGGCGATGTCGGCGATGACGGCGGGATCGAAGACGTAGACCGCGCCATTGGCGAGGTTCCCAGGCGGATTTTTGACCTTCTCGTGGAAGGCGATCACCCTGTGCTGAGCATCCAGCTCGAGAATCCCGCACGAGCTCGGATCGTCGGTCCGGAACGCGAGCATCGTCATGATGCAGCCGTCAGGGCGGTTGCGATGGGCGGCGAGCAGCCCTGCGACGTCGAAATCGGTCAGATTGTCGGCATGGGCCACGAGGAACGGCTGGTCGCCGAACCAGGTGCGGTTCGCAAGCACGGTGCCGCCGGTCCCGAGCAGTTCATCTTCGTGAACGAGATCGATCCGGTCGCGCCAGCGCGACTGCGCGACGTGCGCGCGAACCTGCTCGGCGAGCCAGTGCGTGTTCAGCAACGCCCGCTCGATGCCGCCTTCGAAGACGAGGTCGAGCCAATGGTCCAGCAAGGGTCGGTCGTGCACACGCACCAGGCATTTCGGCGTCGTATTGGTCAGCGGGCGCAGCCGGCTTCCGATCCCCGCCGCGAGCAGAAGGGCACGCATGTCGACATCCTACTCCTGGCTGAATCCGGTCTCGTCGATTTCCCGCACCAGCTCCGCCGTCGTCAACGGCAGGTTGCCGACGCGGGAAACCTGGAGCGCGGCCGCCAGCGATCCGAGATAGGAGGCCTGCCAGATATCGGCGCCCGCGCGCAGGCCCATCGAGCAGGCCATGAAGAAGCTGTCGCCGGCGCCGGAGACGTCCTTCGGCGACGGATTGAACGCCGGCAGGCGGTCGGAGGTGAAGATGCCCTCGGCCATGGTATTGATCAGCGCGCCCTCAGCGCCGAGCGTGATCACGAGGTTCTTGGTGCGGGCCCGTTCGACCAGGCGCTCGCTGATGACGGCGAGACCGGAAATGAAGTCGTTCAGCGCGACGCGGGCCTCGCGTTCGGTCGGCGTCAGCAGGGTCATGCCCTTGAAGCGCGAGACGTCGCCGGTCTGCGACGACACCTGGCTGTCGGCCGCCATCATCACGCCCTGGGCGCGGGCGCGGTCGGCGATCGCGTCGACCAGATCCTGCGGCAGGCAGCCGTAGTTGAAGCAGGAGAACAGCAGCAGATCGCAGGTCTTCAAGGCGCGCTCGACCGAGGTCAGCATCTGCCGCTGAAGGTCGGCATCGGAGGCGTGCTGGCGCAGATGATTGACGCGCAACAGCGTCTTGTTGAGCGCGCGAAAACGCTGCTTGCGCGTGGTCGGCCGGCTCTGGTCGGTGAAGGCGTTGAAGTTCACCCCATGCTGTTCCAGCGTGTTGCGGGCGAACCGCGCCGCTTCATCGTCGCCGACCAGCGTGAAGAACTTCACGTCTGCGCCCAGGCCATGCGCATGGGCCGCAACCGCGCCAGCGCCGCCGACGAAGGTACGGGTCATCAGCGGCGTCACGACGATGGTCGGATCTTCCTGGGACATGCCGACCGCATCGCAAGTGACATATTCGTCGACGATCAGGTCGCCGATAACGGCGACTCGCATGCCGGAGAGCTTGCGGAGCAGGTCCTTCAGATTCCCGATCTCGAAGCCGTGGCGCCTTGGAAATTCCTGCGGCTTGCGGACCGTGGAGATGTCGATGTTGGCGTCGCGTTCCAGCAGCGACAGCGACGCAAAGCGCAATTCACCGGACGAGAAGATCAGCCGTCCGCCATAGGCGTCCACGGCCTCCTGCTCTGGATTGGCGCGATCCTCGAACTCCTTGCCCTTGACGACAACGGTCGGCTTCAGATGCGCGATGAAGTCGGACGCCGACGTTTCCAAGCGCACGACATGGTGCACAAAGGCGATGGAACGCACATTTTCGAGGCGCATGTCCTGCGCCAGGGTCACGCCTGGCGTCGAATCGGGATTGACGCCCACGACCAGCACGTCGGCCTGCTCGGCAGCGAACTTCAAAAGCCGTAAATGTCCGGGGTGCACGACGTTGAAATTGCCGGACACGAACGCAATCGTCTGCCCGGAGTCACAGGAGGCGCGAACCGTCTGACAGGCCAGATCCATCTCACTCATATCGATCACCTGATCCAAGGAATTCGCCTCCGGCTCGATCGGGCTGAGGTCGGACAATCGGCCACCGTGTCATTCGCCGGCCGAGGAACTCCGATGCAAAGCGTCGCTGTCGCCCGGCACATCTGCACCGCGAATCCCGTTCCGATCTGCATCTTTCATGCTCGACATTGATTTCGTTGCGAAAAAAACAAGAACAGTCCCTCGATCGGAGCGATGGAGGGGCCTGCGGCCGATCATTTCCAATGGTCTCTTTATCAGGTGTGCGCAGCAGCACAAACAGTCCTGTTAGCTTACGGTTGTGCGGTCGCATCGGAACGCGGCTCCGGAGTGCTCATCGTCCTTTCACGACGATGCTGAACGCCCGTGCTCACGAATCAGGCGGGGGATGGATCCGAGGATGCTCCGACGAAAAAAGACGAACAGCGGGGCGCGCTGGTGGGCGGGCTATGCGGAAAAGCCTCGGAGACGCAAGTCTCTCGCAGCATGCCTCAGTGATAGAGATCGAACTGTTCGTGCTGTCCCTTTTCAAGATCGGCTGCCAAGGCGCTGCGGTCGATCCGCGGAAACAGCTTGCTAAACTCGGGCCGGTCCAGCAGGGCGAGGTAGGTCTTGAGCATGCCCCTTTCCGAGGGATGCGCAGGATCGAAGAAGTTGCCGGAATCCCGCGAGATCTCGGTGCGGCTCATATCGAAGAACTGGATGCCAAGCTGCGCAAATCTTTCGACGGTCTGTGGACTCCTGATCTCGCGCCAGTGCCCGGAATAGGGCCGGTAGGCTTCATCGTTATCGAGGAAGGCTGCCGCGCTTTCCAGGAAGGGATATTGGATCGCAACCACCGAGAAGTCTCGTTCGCGAGACAGTCGGACCAAGCGGTCGATTTCCAGGAACTGCCGTTCGCTGAGGTGGGATGTGCCCCAGAACGACAGGATGTATTGAGCGCCATTGGACATCGTTTCGGCCGACGCGCGTCGATAGGGTGGGGCCACAATGACCGAGCCGTCGTTGCGGAATCCGAACTTCCCGCGAATTGCCTCTGGTCCGACCAGTTTATTGTTATCCACAGGATCGAATTGCGGAACAAAGAGTGCGGACCGGATTGCTTCGAAGTTTCCGCCGGTCCGGATCAAGAACTCTACAACGCTGTGCAACTCTCGCCGGTGCGCATCGAGCCCCTGCGCGAAATCCATCGTGCGTTCTTTTCTCCAGGCATCGGCAAGGGAATCGTCGAACAGGAAGTAGTCAAGCGCCACGACGACGACGCGAGGTTTCGTAGATGAGGTCGCGCGATCGACGAAATCCACGATTTGCGCGAGAGGCCAAGCCGTCAGGCAGGCATTGTAGGTGCG
The DNA here is from genome assembly GCF_051167615.1 of Bradyrhizobium sp. HKCCYLS3013. Classification (NCBI taxonomy): domain Bacteria; kingdom Pseudomonadati; phylum Pseudomonadota; class Alphaproteobacteria; order Hyphomicrobiales; family Nitrobacteraceae; genus Bradyrhizobium; species Bradyrhizobium sp. HKCCYLS3013. The sequence continues at coordinate 22,476 of NZ_JBNPTK010000029.1, read as the reverse complement.
ATAGGGACGAAACATCTGCTCGCGGGCCTGGCCACAGCGTGAGCTTCCTACTAGCAAGATCTCAGGACGAGTTCGCCTGATTCGCTCCAGCTTGTAAGCCGCATAGTCCTTGAACGTCCCGAGCCAGACGAGCCGGTCGCTGCGTGATTGCTCCGCTGCGATCACTGAAAGCGGAACCGTGGCGCCCAGCCGCCAGCCGGCCCATTCCAGCGCCGCCAGGAGCGGCACGAACACGGCAGCGAACAGCGTTATGACTATCGCGATATACCGGGTCACGGTCTTGTATCCAATCCGTCTCCTCCCGCAAGGCGCGGCCATTTTGGTTGCCAACGAGCAACATCCGGACGCTGACTGCCCCCGTGAAAACTTGGTGTTGCGACGATCGCTTGAGCCGCCGGTGCCCAAAGAACGTTGTATGATGCTCAGGTTTGCGTTGAAGAAGCGAGTGATCGCCGGATCTCTACGGGGTCGATTCTCGGAAACTCGGCTCGAAAATCCGGGTCGTCCAGTAGATGCAGCATCGTCCGGGCGGCGCCGGTCTCAGCCAGATGATACGCGTCCACGAAACTGACCGTTTCATGCTCCAGCGTTAGACGCGCCAGATCGAAGAAGCGGATTCCTATCTCCTGCAGCCAGTCTCGGGTCTCCTTGCTCGCGAACTCTCGCCAAGCACCGAACCCCTGAGGACCGCTCTGTTCGCGATCAAGAAGATCAACGCCGGCCCGAATGAACGGCAATTGAACGCCGATGAGCTTTACCTCGCGAGACTTTGCGATTTTGGCGAGGCGAGCAATCGGCTGTTCCAGCCGCGGCGACACGCCCGGCGCGCGAGGAAGGCTCCCGGCGAGCGTTTCGGCATTCAAATAGCGTGAGCGCGCGTCGGCGATATGTGCCGGCGAATAGACGTAGGACCCGTCGCTGCGGAAGCCTTCTTCGTGAACGATGGACTGGGTGCCGACGAAGGCCGTCGGAGCGCTAGAGTAGTTCCGGAACGGCGTCGGATTCCGCGCTGCGGTACGCGCGAAATCCAAAACGCTCGATCTCACATAGGCAAGCGCAAAGTCATAATGCATCTTTCTAGGAAGAGCGAACCATTCTTCCCACCGCTCCGCGAACAGGAAATGATCCAGTGAGAGAATGGCAACTCGGGGAGGTGCTTGCCGTGTGGCGCGCTCGAACAGTTCAACCATCTGGTCGGTCGTCCAAGCCGTGAACGAGAGATTGTAGAAGCTGTACGGAGCAAAATGGGCTGCACGAAACGCACCCGCTCGCGACGAACTGATCCAGATGACTTCGGGACGCTCGTGCTCGAGCCTCGCCAGCTTGAACGCTGCGTTGTAGCGCAGATCAAAGGGCAGCACGATCTGTTCTGGGTTCTTTCGCTGCGATTCCGCTAGTTCATGCAGCGTTCTCGTCGCGCCGAATGGTCGGGCGAGTTGAAAAAGAGCCGTGGGAAGCAGGTAACCGGCCAACGCGGAGGTCGCCAGCACCGTCGTGACGTAGCGCCGCGTGCAATCTATCGACTGCGCTGAAGGCGGTGGCCGCGGGTGATCATCCATGCAGCTATCGTCTGAATCCATGCTCATTGAGATCAGCGCAAGGCGCTGCCGCGCACGCGATGATAGTTCAGAATTGGAAGTAGAGGAACTGGGAGGTATCGCCGGCAATGATGTTCATCAAGACCGCCGCCACGAGCGCGATGGAGGTTCCGATGGCCCACGGCAGGGACGGCCGCCACTTCAGGTTCAGAATGCTCCAGGGACGAGGGTTGTGATAGGTTTCCAGCCCAACCTTCCAACGCTCGAACATCGCGTTCACGTTGGGCAGGGTGAAACAGGCAACATAGCCTGCCAGGATCGCGATCATGAGGCGCGGATCGACGAGGTTCGTTGCCGTGATCTTCTCCGGGTTGGACAGGGCGAGCATTCCCTTGATGAGCCTGACCGCGGCATTCGGATTGTCGGCCCGGAAGAAAACCCATGCCAGAACCACGACGAACTGTGTCAACAAGAGCGCCGCCACCGTATACCAGGCGGTCGCCGACAGGCGGGTGAGGCCCGGTCGCTGCGCGACGAATTTGCTCCAGCGATGATTGACGATCAGAAACAGCCCGTGCAGCGCGCCCCAGATGATGAAGGTGAAACCCGCGCCATGCCAGAGACCGCCGAGCAGCATGGTGGCGAAGAGGTTGGCGTTTCTCCGGTGCTCGCCGTAGCGGTTGCCGCCAAGCGGGATGTAGAGATAGTCGCGCAGGAAGCGCGACAGTGAGATATGCCAACGGCGCCAGAATTCGACGATGCTCAGCGACTTGTAGGGGGAATCGAAGTTGAAAGGCAGCCGGATCCCGAACATGATCGAGATGCCGATCGCCATGTCGGAGTAGCCCGAGAAATCGAAATAGATCTGCAGCGAGTAGGCGAGGGCGCCGCCCCAGGCGTCCATCAGGTGAAGGTGGCTCGAATTGGCGGCCTGGAACACGGGATTCGCGATCAGGCCGAACCCGTCCGCGATGAACGACTTCTTGAAAAGTCCAATGGTCAGAATCGTGAGGCCGACCGCGACCTTCTCGATGGAAATCCGTCGGCTCTCCTCCGAGCCGAATTGCGGCATCATCTCGCGGTGATGGAGGATCGGGCCGGCGACCAGATGCGGGAAATACGTGACGAACAGGCCGTATTTCACGAAGCTTCGTTCGTCGGAATAACCGCCATAGACGTCGGCGAGGTAGGCGATCTGGGTGAAGGTGAAGAACGAAATGCCGAGCGGGAGAACGATCGCGAGCGAGGGGTGTTTCGACGCGGTGATCGCATTGAGGATCTGGATGCCGAAATTCGTATATTTGTAGAACGCGAGCGCGGCCAGGTTGAGCGTGATGGCCGCGGAAAACAGGCCGGTTCGGAGCTTTCCGGTCTGTCCGGCAATCAGCAGACCCATCGTGTAATTGAAGACGATGGAGACCAGGATGACCGGGAGGAAGTGAATGTCCCAATAGCTGTAGAAGGTCAGCGACGCCGCGGCGAGCCAGCTGAGGCGCACGACAGGGGCGGCGAAAAAGCGAGCCAGCAGAAAATAACCGACCAGGGTCACCGGCAGGAACAGAAACAGAAACTCAAACTGCGTGAAGAGCATAACAAGTTTCTTGATGTTGCTGCATATTGCGCTGCTTTATCAATGATTGAGGGCGCTGCCAAGTTGGGTGCACCTCTCGCGATGCGAATTTCGGGGGATGTCGCCCCCTGACGACAGCGACGTGGACCAGCCTCTCGAATGGGGCGGACACTTTTCGATCAATGATTCTTCTGCTATGGCAGCTCAATTAGACGACGACGCCAATCCAATGACGCCATGATGGGGTTTCGCGCAATCACTCTCGCCGATGACCGCCGCGGCCAAGAAACCCCTCGATGGACCATGCCGATGACATCCCGATAGGTCTGCGCTCTCGCGCGCAAGCAAGCTGGGGAGGAGTGGAAAGCCCTCTGTTCCACCGGCTGACGTCGTGTCTAGACTCTCGTTGTCGGAGCCAAAAGCAGCTGCCACGACACCCACCGAGACAACCTATCGAGCGGGAATTGCGTCATGTCGACAGTCGGCCGGTCTGCACCGGAAAAGTCAGCTGAACCGGGCGGATTCGAGCGCTATCTCATCGCAGTCGGAATTGTCGGCGTGGCGGCCGCGCTGGCGTTTTCGCTCGGTCTGTCGCTCTTTTCGTCGGACGTGTGGACGTTGCGTGATGGGCTGCTGCAGATTCCACGGGAAGGGGACACCAACTGGTATCGTGATTTCGGCGGCCGCAGCATTCCGCAGATCCAGGACCAGGATATCTTCTACAGCAATCTGGGGGGATCGGTCGAAGCCGCAAAGCAGGCCGACATCGTCTTTCTCGGCCCGTCCTTCGTCAGCTATGCGGTCGACCGGCAGACGCTCGCGCAGTCGCCGGTGCTCGCTCGATTGGGGATCTACAACATGGCCTTCGTGGGCATTCGCGGCGGGGAGTTCTCGCGGCTCGTGATCCAGCGCTGGAAAATCCGTCCGCGTCTGTGGGTCATCAATGCCGACGATCAGTTCGTGCACTTTTTCAGCAACGATCTCAGCGTCACTCTTGGTCCGCAGAAGCAGCCCGTCGCCGCGGTCCAGCGCAACCGAATGCGGGGGTACCTGACGGTGGTCGGCCGCAATCTGCATTGGCGCATCGAGGACCTCGTTGCAGCCTATCAGAATGGCCATTTTTCGCCCACTGGCCTCTATCGCAACATCACGGACGGCGACATGGGGCTGGATGCCAATCCAGGCTATGTTGCCACCGGCAACAAGCCGATGCTATCGGCCCGTGATCCGGACTGCCATACGACCCCCGCGATTGTCGACTATGCGAAGAGATTTCTCCACGAGGTCGGCGGAGAGGTCGTGCTCACGCTGGTCCCGCACAGCCAGTCCTGCGTCCAGCAGGCGGCAGAACTGGCGAAGGAATTGAACATCGAACTGATCGCGCCGCCATTCGATGGCCTGACGACGATCGACGGCGGCGGCCATTTGGACAGGCACGGCGCGCAAGTCTTTACGAGCTATCTCGCTCGCGAGATCGTCAAGACGGCGGCTTTCAAACGGGCATTTCCAGTCGGAACTGGCGACGGCAAATGATGCCGATGTTGCTGAATTCCAGCCAAGGAGCCGCCGGCTCCACGCGGGTTCGTCCGACACGCTTCGTCCGAGCCATCGAGGGCCCTCGCTCAAGGTGGGGCTCCCCGAGACTAATCGCCACCGGGGCTTAGAATTCTGAATTCTCATTTCGTCCAGTTTTGCTTGCGTTCATGCCCAGGTTCGGCTTGGAAAATTCCCGGCACCTCTGTTATAGCTGCGATCCAATCGGCTCAATCCTTGGTTGGCATTTGCGGCGGCGATGTCTGCACGGGGAATTCTCGCATTGGACCCGGCGAGCGTACTGTCCTCATCCCGAGACGTGATCCTTGGCGCGCAGGCGACTTGAACGGCCGGTCGTCCAGGCTCCGCCTTGATCCGAACGCGCGGAATCCGGGATTTCAAGGTTGTGTGGAACTTGGTCGTATGAAACTGCAAAAGCAAAGGCCGATGCGCGGCGGCCGCCGACGGATTGTCTACCAGGTCTTCGTCATAGTCGGAGCGACCCTCAACCTGCTGCCGAGACGCGCGGTGTTCCTTGGTCTGGTCATCGCTTTCGCCGCGAGACTTCCACTCCGGCGGCGCCTGGCTCAGGCGTATTTTCCCTATGTGACGTCGCATCTTGCAGCTCGGCCGGAGTTTCGTTTTTCGACGGCTCTCAGCCGATATTTCCCCGGCCCTTCGATTCAAGCCCTGAGCAGCATCGGCGCCTATCGCGAGGCGGCCGGGACTGTCGGCCGCGAAACCTTGGCGTTCGATGATGCGGAGACCAGATACGCGCTGGTTCGATCCTTGTTCGAGCTGGGCGAGTTTTCGGAAGCGCGCGATGCCGCGGCGGGAGCGAAGCCCGAACAGCTCGAAGCGATGGTCGATCTCGCCTTCTACAAGGCCATGGTCGACGTGATCGGAGGGGATGACGCGGCGGCGCTCGACGCGATGTTCTGGGCGTGTCGGAGTAGCCTGCATTTTCTCCGTCCCCACCAGAACATCGCGGCTCGGAATTCACCGTATTATGTCCCGAACAGCCTCGACTTCCTCTGCGGCGCTCGAGGCCGGCTGTTCGACCTGTGCAACTTCACGGGCCAGCGTGTGATGCATGTCGGTCGCGGCGAGATTGCAATTCGGTTGTACGAGCGCGCCTTGGATGCGCAGCAGGAACTGCGGGCATCGCCGCCACCGCTTTCTGATGAGTTGAAGCGTCTGCTCGACCGGCTCGGCGTCACCTTCGATACGTTGCGGCTCGTTCCTGAGGAATGGGCGACGCAGATCGGCCATCTGGGCATGCTCGACATTCTGTTTCGGATGCGAGCGCTGGGCTGGTGGTCAGGCGAAGCCGTGATCGTCGTCCGTCCCGATAGCATCGCCAACGCGGTCTTCTTCAAGCTGTTTGAAAGTTTCGGCAAGGTCGTGGTGATCGGCGAAACGGTATCGGAGCGACTGGGTGAGGAACTGCTGTCCTTGCAGCGATGGTGCGGGTTGAACTTCAACGCCTTCAGGCTGCCGGATGGGCGGGTCGTTCCCTGGCAAGATGCGGGTGCGATCGCCATCGAGCAATGGGAGCGCGAAGGAAGAGGGCATCCGTTGCGTGATGCCTACGATCGGAGCGAGGCGGCAGCGGCAACGGCTCGCTTCGACGCGTTCCGTTCCAGGTACGGCATGAAGCCCGACGACTGGTATGTGTGCCTGCACACCCGGGACGCAGCGCATTATTTCGAGTTCATGGGCACAGGGCAGACCCACCGCAATGCGCCGATCGAGACGTCTCTGGACGCCATTCGTCTGGTCACCTCCCGTGGCGGATGGGTCGTCAAGCTTGGCGGTCCGAACTCGCCGCGGCTTCCTCCGATGGCGCGCACGATCGACTACGCACTGAGCGAATTCAGATCGGAGCTGATGGACATCCACCTGATCCGCCATGCCCATGCCTTCATCGGGACGACGTCCGGGTTGACGAATGTCGCCGTCAGTTTCGGAATTCCCTGTGCGATCGTGAATGCGATCACGACCGACGCCCAGCTTTGGAACAGCGACGTCCGTTTTGCCCTCAAGCCCGTCAGACTGGCAGACGGCGCCGCGCTGACGCAGCACCAACTGACAACGTCGCCCTGGCGCTGGCGCGTGTTCGACGCGGCCGTGCTGGGCCGGAGCGGTGCGCATCCGGAGACCAACTCGGCGGACGACATCCGCCACACCGCGGACGAGGTCCTGGCCATCGCCGACGGTCGGTTGGCCGAATTCGAAGCTGGTCACGATGGCGCGCGGCTGCTGTCGCGCTGGAGGCGTGCGCTCGGGCTGCCCTATTACTACGGCACCAGCCGTCCAAGCCTCGGTTTCCTGGCCCATCATGAGACGGAGTTGCTGCACGACACCGGTGAGGGGCACTGAGCCATGCAAATGGGGGACGAAGCGGCGGAGATGGCCCGATGTGCGGCATAGCCGGCCTGTTTCGCCCCGGCGGGGCCGACGAGGCCCAACTGGCCGGGATCGTCGAACGGATGACGGCGGCGTTGGCGCATCGCGGCCCCGATGCGTCCGGCACTTGGATCAGTGCTGCGAGGGGACTTGCCTTCGGACATCGCCGTCTGGCGATCCTCGATCTCTCCGAGGCCGGGGCGCAGCCGATGCACAGTGCCTGCGGACGCTACACCGTCACCTTCAACGGCGAGATCTACAACCATCTCGATGTCCGTGCCGAGCTAGAGGCCGACGGCGCCGCACCGAATTGGCGTGGTCATTCCGACACCGAAACGCTGCTCGCCGCGATCAGCCGATGGGGCGTCGAGCCGGCGCTTCAGCGCCTGATCGGCATGTTCGTCTTCGGGTTGTGGGACGCCGAGACCCGGCAGTTGATCCTGGCGCGCGACCGCTTCGGCGAGAAGCCGCTGTTCTACGGCTGGAGCGGCGCCGATCTGGTGTTCGGCTCCGAGCTCAAGGCGCTGGCGGCGCATCCGTCCTGGGCGCCGTCGCTCGACCGCGCGGCGCTCACGGCGTTCATGCGCTATTCCTACGTGCCTGCGCCCGCCACGATCTGGACCGGCATCCGCAAGCTGCCCCCGGCGTCGTTCGTGCGCTTCTCGGCGGATGCGGCTCCCGACAGTTGGCCGGTGCCGCAATCCTATTGGTCGCTGCGCGATCGCGTTGTTGCCGCCCAGGGCGATCGCATTGCCGACGAGCGCGAGGCCGTCGATCGGCTGGAGCAGTTGCTGTCGGTCGCCGTGAAGCGGCAGTGCCTGTCGGACGTGCCGCTCGGCGCGTTCCTGTCCGGTGGCGTCGATTCATCGACCATCGTGGCCTTGATGCAGGCGCAGTCGGGCCAGCCGGTCCGCACCTTCAGCATCGGTTTTGCCGAGGGCGGCTACAACGAGGCCGAGGATGCCCGCAGGGTCGCCCTGCATCTCGGTACCGATCATACCGAGCTGTATGTCGATGCGCGGACCGCGATGGACGTGGTACCGAAGCTGCCGCGGATCTATGACGAGCCGTTCGCCGACTCCTCGCAGATCCCGACGCATCTGGTCGCTCAGCTCGCGCGCCGGCACGTGACCGTCGCATTGTCAGGTGACGCGGGCGACGAGCTGTTCGGCGGCTACAACAGGCATGTCTGGGGCGGCACGCTGCAGGCACGCCTGGGTCGTGTGCCGATGCCGGTGCGGCGCGCGATCGGTGCCGTCCTCGGCGCGATTGCCCCGGAGCCGGCCGATACGGTCCTCAGGGCGCTGCAGCCGGTGTTGCCGGCCCGATTGAGGATTCGGCACGCCGGCGATCAGGTTGCCAAGCTCGGCCGCGTCATCGCCGCCGATGGCTTTGATGGCCTCTACCGGGCGCTGTGCTCGGTCGATCAGGATCCGGCCGGGACGGTGGTGGGCGGCACGGAGCGGGAGAGTTGGGCGGGGAACGAGATGCGGCAGCTTGCGGCGAAGCTCGATCCGCTCGACCGCATGACCCTGGCGGACTCCCTCAGCTATCTCAGCGACGACATCCTGCAGAAGGTCGATCGCGCGGCGATGGCCGTGGCGCTGGAGACGCGCGTGCCGTTCCTCGACAAGGACGTCGTCGAGTTCTCGGCCAAGGTGCCTTCCGGCATGAAGGTGCGGGACGGCCGCGGCAAATGGCTGGTTCGGCAGGTGCTGTATCGCCACGTGCCGGCTGAGATGATCGATCGGCCGAAGACGGGGTTCAGCATTCCGCTCGACGCGTGGCTGCGCGGGCCGTTGAAATCCTGGGCATCGGATCTGCTGTCGCCGGAGCGGCTGAGGCGGCAGGGTCTGTTCGATCCGGTGCGGGTGACGCGCATGTTCGACGAGCACGTCAGCCGCCGCCATAATCATTCCTATTGGCTGTGGAACGTGCTGATGGCGCAGGCCTGGCACGACGAATGGGCGCGCGCCGCTTAGAGCATGATCCGGAAAAGTGGAAACCGGTTTTCCGAAAAGATCATGCTCAAACAAAGAGATGAGATCATGATGCGATTCCGTGGAAGCGCATCATGATCCAGGTCAGTCTTCGACCGTAGCGGGAACCGCCAGGCGGCCGGCGCCCTTTTCGGCGCTGAGGATCCACACCAGCCCACCCATGCCGCCGACGATGAAGTAGACCGCGCCGAACAGGATCGAGACGACGGTGCCGTCGGCAGGCGCCAGGCCGGCATAGCCGAACGCGACCATCATCGTCGCCTCGCGCACGCCCCAGCCTGCGATCGAGATCGGCAGCATCGTGATCAGCATGATCGGCGGGGTCAGAAGGAACAGTTGTTCGAACGCGGCGGGCGCCGCGATGGAGCGCACGGCGCACCAGGCGATGACGACCGCCAGCACATGGATCGACAGCGACAGCACGGCGATCTTCGCAGCGGTGCCTGGGCCGAAGATCACCTTGTTCGCGATCACCGAGCAGGCATAGACGTGCCGCGTCGGCCACCACGCCTTCATCCATTTGGCCGGCAGATAGCCGATGGTGAGGAAGCCGACGCCGGCGGCCAGCGCCGCCGCGTCGACCAGCACCAGGGCCAGCCGCCCGTGCTCGTCGGCGATCATGCCATAGCTCCACGGCAGGCTCGCGACGATGATCAGTGCCAGCGCAATGAAGCCGACGGCGCGGTCGGTCAGGATCGAGTAGCTGGCTGCGCGCCAGCCGGCGCCGGTGCGCCCGATCAGCCACAGACGCACGGCGTCGCCGCCGATCGAGGACGGCAGGGTCTGATTGAAGAAGGCGCCGATCATGTTGTAGCGGAACGCCTGCATGTCCGTCAGCGGCGCGCCGCACAGCGCCGAGATCTCGCGCCACCGCAGGGCACCGATGAAGATCTGCACCAGCGTGATGGCCACCGCCAGTCCGATCCAGCCGATGTTGATCTGGCTGAGCCGCTCACGGATCGCCGCAAAGTTGATCCCGCGCAGAGCGAGATACAGCAGAGCCAGCGACACCACGATCCGGAGGAGAAGAATCAAAAACGCACGCATGCCAGGCTGGCTTCGCTCTTGGTTGAAACGCTCCAAGCCGAGTGCGATACGCGCAACTCCCGTCCTGGCAAGGCTGGACCCCGGGTCCAGGGGGAGCCGTAGCCGCCCCTTGCGGTCCTGATGCCCCGGTGGCTAAACAGTCGCAGGGGTGGCGTCAATGGCCTCCGAAACGACCGGAATATCAATTTATGTCTCATGGCCGGAAGATTGCGGTGATAGGCCTTGGCTATGTCGGCCTGCCGGTCGCGGCTGCGTTCGCGCGGGCAGGCTGCCCGGCGATCGGGTTCGATATCGATGCGGTCCGGGTCGCGGAGCTGAAGGACGCAAGGGACCGGACCTGCGAGGTCGATGCGGCCGATCTGCGCCGGCCGGGCCTGCGCTTCACCAGCGAGCCGGATGATATCGCGACTGCCGATTTTTTCATCGTCACCGTTCCGACCCCGATCGACAACGCAAGGCGGCCCGATCTCGGCGCCATGCTGGCCGCGACGCGCACGGTGGGAGCCGTTCTGAAGCGCGGCGACATCGTCGTCTACGAGTCGACCGTATACCCGGGCGCCGTCGAGGAAGACTGCGTCCCGCTGCTGGAGAGCAGCTCGGGGCTGAAGGCGGGGACGGATTTCAACGTCGGCTATTCGCCGGAGCGCATCAATCCCGGTGACAAGACGCATCGCTTCGAGACCATCACCAAGGTGGTCTCGGCACAGAATCCGCAGACGCTCGCGATCGTCGCCGCCGTCTACGGCTCGGTCGTCACCGCTGGCATCCATCGCGCGCCGTCGATCAAGGTCGCCGAGGCGGCCAAGGTGATCGAGAACACCCAGCGCGACCTCAACATCGCGTTCATGAACGAGCTGTCGCTGATCTTCCAGGCACTGGAGATCGATACCGGTGACGTGCTCGCCGCCGCCGCCACCAAGTGGAACTTCCTGCCGTTCACGCCCGGCCTCGTCGGCGGTCACTGCATCGGCGTCGATCCCTACTACCTCACCTACCGCGCCGAGAAGGCGGGCTATCATCCCGAGGTCATTCTGGCGGGCCGCCGCATCAACGACGAGATGGGCCGGCGCATCGCGCGCGAATGCATCCGCGGCTTGCTGCGGCGGAAGGGCCGGGGTGGCCTCGTCACCATTCTCGGCATGACGTTCAAGGAGAACGTGCCGGACATCCGCAATTCGCGCGTGATCGACATCATCAGCGAATTGCAGTCGTTCGGCGTCGAGGTGCAGGTCGCCGATCCACTGGCCGATGCTGCGGCCGTGCATGAGGAGTACGGCATCGGCCTGACGGCGATCGAGGCGCTGCGTCCGGCCGACGCGGTCGTGCTGGCCGTGTCGCACGATCGATATCTCGCCGGAGGCTGGCCTCTCGTACAGGGCCTGCTGCGCGAGGAGAGCGGCCTCGTGCTCGACGTGAAGATGAAGCTCGACCGCGCGAGCAAACCCGCCGCCATCGAACTGTGGCGACCCTGACGGAGCGACCATGGCTGATCATCCCATCCTCGTGACCGGCGCCGCCGGGTTCATCGGATTTCACCTGTCGCAGCGGTTGCTCGCCGACGGACGCCAGGTGATCGGCATCGACAACGTCAACGCCTACTACGATCCGAAGCTGAAGGAAGCGCGTCTCGACATTCTCAAGAGGCAGCCCGGCTTCACCTTCCACAAGCTCGATCTGGTCGACCGCGCCGGCATCAAGGCGTTGTTCGCTCAGCATCGCTTTCCAGCCGTGGTGCATCTCGCCGCCCAGGCCGGCGTGCGCTACTCGCTGGAAAATCCGCACGCCTATGTCGACGCCAATCTCGAAGGCTTCATCAACGTCCTCGAAGGCTGCCGCCATCATGGCTGCGAGCATCTGCTGTTCGCCTCGTCCTCATCGGTCTATGGCGCCAACACCAAGCTGCCGTTCTCGGTCAGGGACAATGTTGATCATCCGATCAGCCTCTATGCGGCGAGCAAGAAGGCCAACGAGCTGATGGCGCATTCCTACAGCCATCTGTACCGGCTGCCGGCGACCGGTCTGCGCTTCTTCACGGTCTACGGTCCCTGGGGGCGGCCCGACATGGCGATGTTCATCTTCGCCAAGGCCATCCTCGCCGGACAGCCGGTCAAGCTGTTCAATCACGGCCGCATGCGGCGTGATTTTACCTATGTCGACGACATCGTGCAGGCCATCGTCCGCCTGCTCGGCCGGCCGCCACAGGGAAACCCGGATTGGGACGGAAACAGGCCCGATCCGTCGAGCAGCCGGGCGCCATGGCGGATTTACAATATCGGCAACAATCATCCCGAACAGCTGATGGACGTGATAACGCTGCTGGAGAAGGAGTTCGGGCGGCCAGCCATCAGGGAGATGCTGCCGATGCAGCCCGGCGACGTCGAGGCGACCTACGCCGATGTCAGCGACCTCGAGCGCGACATCGGCTTCCGGCCGGCGACCTCGATCGCCGACGGCATTGGGCGTTTTGCAAAATGGTACCGCGAGTATCACGGGATTTGACGGATTGATTTCATGACCGGACGCATCATTCCTCTCATTATGTGCGGCGGCGCCGGAACCCGGCTGTGGCCGGCCTCGCGCGAGGTCAGGCCGAAGCAGTTCCTGCCGCTGTTCGGCGCCCGTTCCACCTTCCAGGATACGCTGCTGCGCGTCTCCGATGCCGATCTGTTCGAGCGGCCGATCATCATCACCAATTTGGCCTATCGCTTCATGGTGCTGGAGCAACTGGCCGAGATCGGCATCGAGGCCGACGTCCTGCTGGAGCCGATGCGACGCGATTCAGGCCCGGCGATCGCCGCCGGAGCCGCCTTCGCCCAGTCGCGCCATCAGGATGCTGTCGTGCTGGCGCTTGCGGCCGATCACGTCGTTCGTGACACCCCCGCTTTTCTCGCGGCGTGCCGCCAGGGGCTCGCTGCCGCCGAGGCCGGCCGCATCGTCACCTTCGGCGTCAATCCGGAGCGCGCGGCCACCGAATACGGCTACATCAGTCCTGGCGCGCCGGTATCCGGGGAGGTGCGGGCGGTCGCGAAATTCGTCGAGAAGCCGGACCAGCCGACCGCGGAGCGCTACATTCGCGAGGGCTATCTCTGGAACAGCGGCAACTTCATGTTCCGCGCGTCGGTCCTGCTCGACGAATACCGCAAGTTCGATGCCGACAGCGTGCAGACGGTCACCAACTCCGTTGCCAAGGCCGGCCGCGACCTCAGCTTCATCATCCTCGACTCCGACGCCTTCGCCGCGGCCAAGCCGATCTCGATCGACTATGCCGTGATGGAGAAGACCGAGCGTGCGGCCGTGGCCCCAGTGTCGTGCGGCTGGTCCGACGTCGGCTCCTGGCATGCGGTCTGGGAATTGTCCGACAAGGACGGGCAGGGCAACGCCGCGCGCGGCACCGCCGTGTTCGAGGATTCCCGCAATTGCAACGTCGTCACCGACAAGGCGCTGGTCGCGCTCGAAGGCGTCGACGATCTCGTCGTGGTGGCGGCGCAGGATGCCGTGCTGGTGTCGCGCCAGCGCGATGCCAACGGCTTGAAGCGGCTGGTCGCCAAGCTCAAGACCGTGGCGCCGGAGGTGACCGAGGCCCACATCAAGGTGCACCGGCCCTGGGGCAGCTATCAGTCGGTCGACAATGGCGAGCGCCACCAGGTCAAGCGCATCATCGTCAAGCCCGGCCAGCGGCTGTCGCTGCAGAAGCACTATCACCGCTCCGAGCACTGGATCGTGGTGCGCGGCGCGGCGCGGGTCACGGTGAACGAGACCGTTCAGACCGTGCATGAGAACGAATCGATCTACATCCCGATGGGCGCGGTGCACCGGCTGGAGAACCCGGGCAAGATCCTCTTGGAGCTGATCGAGGTCCAGACCGGGTCCTATCTCGGCGAGGACGACATCATCCGCATCGAGGACGATTACCGCCGCGAGTAGGGCGGGGTCTCGCCGCGAATCACGCGAGCCGTGCTAGACAGCCCCGGAGTCGTCCGCCGGAGAGCTTCCTTGCAAAGCACGATCGGATCGCGTGCGTTCCAGAACGCGCGCCTGCAGAAGAAGAACCGCAAGCAGGCCGACGGCCTGCTGCCGAAGGCCGTCGAGGCCTACCGGGCTGGCCGGCATGCCGATGCCCAGGCCATCTGCGGTCAGGCGCTGGCCCTCGTGCCCGATCATTTCGACGCTCTTCACCTTCTCGGCGCCTCGGCGCTCGACAGTGGCCGGCTCGACCTCGCCGAGCAGGCCCTGACCCGCGCCGTCGCGGTGGAGCCGCGCAATGCCGAAGCCCTTGCCAATCTCGGCCTCGCGCTGTTCAGCATGAAGCGCTACGAGGAGGCGCGCGCGGTGCAGGAGCGCGCCGTCGCGCTCAAGCCCAGTTTCGCCACGGCGCTGACGAGCCTCGGCAACACCCTGATGAACATGCAGCTGTTCGCGCAGGCGATCGAGGTGCATGACCGCGCCATCGCGCTGAAGCCCGACTTCGCCGACGCCTACTGCAATCGCGGCATGGCGCAACTGCTCCTGCTGCGCAACGAAGAGGCCCGACAGAGTTTCGACCGCGCCCTGGCGCTGGCGCCGCGGCACATGCAGGCGACCTTCGGCAAGGGATTGGTCAGCGTCAATCTGCGGCACCTCGAGCAGGCACTCGCCGCCTTCAACGCCGCGCTCGCCATGAAGCCGGGGACGGCGGCCGTCATCGCGCAGCGTGGCCGGCTCTATGTGCAGATGGGACGGTTCGCCGAGGCCGAGGCCGATTTCGATGCCGCGCTGGCGATCGACCCCGGGCTCGAAGCGGCGCTGCTCGGCAAGGCGCATGTCTGCGTGCTCACCGAGCGGATCGCGCCAGCGATGCTGGCCTGCAAGCGGGTGCTGGAGCAGAATCCGGCGTCGGAAGTCGCGCTGATCTGGCTCGGCACGTGCCTCGCGAAGCAGGGCGACACGGCCGGCGCCATCCAGCACTTCGATCGCGCCCTCGAGATCAAGCCGGATTTCGAGGATGCGATCATGAAGAAGATCTTCGCGCTCGATTTCTATCCCGGCGCCGACGTCGCCCTGCATCAGGCCGTCCGCCGCGAATGGTGGGAGCGGATCGGCGCGCATATCCCGCAGCGCCAGCTTGCCGCCATCGACCGCGATCCGGATCGCCGCATCACGGTCGGCTACGTGTCGTCCGACTTCCGCAGCCATTCGGCCGCGCTGACCTTCCTTCCGGTGCTGCGCCATCACGACCACGCGGCGTTCAAGGTCATCTGCTACTCGTGCTCGCCGCTGGTCGATTCCGTCACCGAGCAGTGCAAGGCTGCGGCCGATGGCTGGATCGAGGCATCTCAGTTGTCCGACGATGAACTCGCCGATCGCATCCAGGCCGATCAGGTCGACATTCTCGTCGACCTCTCCGGTCATTCGGCCGGCAACCGGCTCACCGTGTTCGCCCGCAAGCCCGCGCCGATCCAGGTCACCGCGTGGGGCAATGCGACCGGCACCGGCCTGCCCACCATGGACTACTTCTTCGCCGATCCGGTGACGGTGCCGGCGGCAGTACGGCCGCTGTTCGCCGAGCAGGTCTACGATCTGCCGGCACTGATCACCACGGATCCTCTGCCGGACGCGCAGCCGACACCGCTGCCGATGTTGCGCAACGGCTACGTCACCTTCGGTGTCTTCAACCGCGTCGACAAGATCTCCGACGAGGTGCTGACGGTGTGGTCGGCGCTGCTCCGGACGCTGCCGGACGCCCGCGTCGTGATCAAGAACGGCGCGCTTGAGGATGCATTCCTGCGCGACACGCTGATCGCCCGCTTCGCCGCGCACGGCGTCGGCGAGAGCCGCCTTACGTGTCTGGGCGCGTCGATGCGCCATGAGCACATCGCAGCGTTCGCCAACATCGACATCTCGCTCGATCCGTTCCCGCAGAATGGCGGCGTCAGCACCTGGGAATCGCTGCAGGCCGGCGTGCCCGTGGTTGCCAAGCTCGGCAGCAGCGCGGCGTCGCGGGCCGGCGGCGCGATCGTCAAGGCGGTCGGGCTCGACGACTGGGTGGCCGAGGACGACGAGGGCTACATCGCGATCGCCGTGCGACACGCGGCCCAGCCGGCCGAGCTGGCTCGGCTCCGCGCCGAGCTGCCGGCGCGGGTGGCCAACTCCGCTGCCGGCAATGTCGAGACCTACACGCGCAAGGTCGAGGAAGGCTATCGCCAGTTCTGGCGCCGCTATTGTGCCGCCGGCGGCTGAGCGCCGTCCGCAGTACGCCTGTTCTGTCGATCTACGCGTCACTCCGGAGGCCGTCTTTTGGCAAGCGACGTCGGTTCCCGCGCGTTTCAGAATGCGAGGCTGCAGAAGAAGCATCGCAAGCAGGCCGATGCGCTGATGCAACAGGCCGTCGCCGCTTATCGCGGCGGCCGTCGCGCCGAGGCGCAGGCGGTCTGCGGCCAGATCCTGGCGCTGCTGCCCGATCATTTCGATGCGCTGCATCTGCTCGGCGTGACGGCGCTCGACAGCGGACAAATGGAGATGGCCGAGCAGGCGCTCATCAAGGCCGTCGAGATCGAGCCGCGGAATGCCGAGGCGCTCTCCAATCTCGGCCTTGCGCTGTTCAACCGCAAGCGGTTCGAGGAGGCGCGCAAATGCCAGGAGCGGGCGATTGCGCTGAAGCCGAACCTGCTCGTGGCGCTCACGGGCCTCGGCAACACGCTGATGCGCCTGGGACGGCCGGAGGAGGCGATCGCAGCCCATGACCGGGCGATCGCGCTCAAGCCCGACTATGCCGACGCCTATTGCAATCGCGGCATGGCGCTGCTTCCGCTCGCCCGCAATGCGGAGGCCAATGCGAGCTTCGATCGCGCATTGTCGCTCAATCCCCGCCACATGGAGGCGATGTTCGGCAAGGGCCTCGCCAGCATCAATCTGCGCCATTCCGACGAGGCGCTCGCGGCGTTCGATGCCGCGCTTGCAATCAAGCCCAATGCAGCGCAGGTGCTGGCACAGCGCGGCCGCCTGCACCAGCAGGCCGGACGGTTCGAGCGGGCCATGGCCGACTTCAAGGCCGCCCTGGCGCTCGATCCATGGCAGGACGTGGCGTTGCTGGGCTTCGCGCAGCTCAGCGCCATCAAGGACAATATCGCGCCGGCGATGGACGCGTGCCGCAAGGTGCTGGAGCTCAATCCGGCCTCCGAGGTCGCCTGGACCTGGCTCGGCGAATGCTTCTGCAAGCAGGGCGATCTCGCAACGGCCTTGCAGCACTTCGAGGGTGCGCTCGAGATCAAGCCGGATTTCGGTGATGCGATCACTGCCAAGATCTTCCTGCTCGACTTCATGCCGGACACCGACTTCGCTCAGCACCAGGCGGCGCGCCGGGAATGGTGGACCAGGATCGGCAGCAAGATCGTGCGCCGGCCGCCGCCGGTCCGCGACCGCGATCCGGAGCGGCGGCTGACCATCGGCTACGTCTCCTCCGATTTCAGGAATCACTCGGCTGCGCTGGTGTTCCTGCCCGTCCTGCGCCACCACGACCATCAGGCGTTCAAGGTCGTCTGCTACTCCTGCTCGCCGCTGCAGGATGGCATGACCGAGCGCTGCCGTTCCGCCGCCGACCTCTGGGTCGACGCCTGGCAGATGTCCGATGAGGAACTGAGCGATCGCATCGAGGCTGATCAGGTCGATATCCTCGTCGACCTCTCCGGCCATTCCGCCGGCAACCGGCTGCCCGTGTTCGCGCGCAAGCCGGCGCCGGTGCAGGTCACGGCGTGGGGCAGCGGCACCGGAACGGGGCTTCCGACCATCGACTACTTCTTCGCCGATCCGGTGACCGTGCCCGAGGCCGCGCGTCCTCTGTTCGCCGAGCAGGTCTACGACCTGCCGGCCGTCATCACCACCGATCCCTTGCCGGGATGGCAGCCGACGCCGCTGCCGATGCTGCGCAACGGCTACGTTACGTTCGGCGTCTTCAACCGCATCGACAAGATCTCCGAGCCCGCGCTCGCGCTGTGGTCGCGGCTGATGGGCGCGCTGCCGGACTCGCGGATCGTCATCAAGAACGGTGCGCTCGATGAGCCCTTGCTGCGCGATGGGCTCGTGGCCCGGTTCGTGGCGCACGGCATCGCCGAGGGGCGCATCACCTGCCTCGGCCTGTCGACGCGCGATCAGCACATCGCGCAGTTCGCCGCGATCGACATGTCGCTCGATCCGTTCCCGCAGAATGGCGGCGTCAGCACATGGGAGTCGCTGCAGGCCGGCGTGCCCGTCATCGCCAGGCTCGGCCACGGCGCGGCGGCGCGGGCAGCGGCCGCCATCAACACGGCGGTCGGGCTCGCGGAGTTCGTAGCGAAGGACGATGACGGCTATATCGCCGTCGCCCTCAGATATGCCGCGCAGCCCGCGGAACTGGCGAAGCTGCGCGCGGAGCTGCCGACGATGGTTGCCGGCTCTGCGGCGGGCGACGTCGAGACCTACACGCGCAAGGTGGAGGAGGGCTACCGCCGGTTCTGGCACCACTATTGCGCCTCCTCCTGACCTCGGCGGCTACAGCCGCGCGGCGCCGACGATGCGCCCGTCCGCCGCTTCGAGAATCACCGCGGCATCCTCGCCCTCCGGCATCGGCTCGGTGAGGCGCAGCGCGCTGCCGCTCCAATCTGCCAGCGTCCGCACCGAGCGCACCACGTTCAGCTCCTCCAGCGTGCGGCCGCCATTCTCGCCGCGGCGGATCGACGTTTCATGCCGATGATCGAAGCCGACCAGGAGCAGGCGTCCGCGTCCTTCACCGCCGCCGACCTCGACCGTGAGCCTGTCGCCATTGCGTGCGAGCTTGAGCCGCGCCGCCGTCGCGCTCGCCCCTCTGGCGCGATCGATCGCGGGTCCGACCTCGGCCCGGTTGGAGCCGACATGGCTCGTCGTGCCGTCGACGACGATCTCCGGCGTGTAGGAGCCGTCGCCGAAGCGGCTGCCGTAGCGGGCCTGGCGATCGGTGGCGGCCGGCAGCGAGAACGGATCCTTCCAGCCGAGCCGGTCCCAATAGGTGACGTGAAAGGCGAGCGGCAGCACGTCGCGGCGCTGCCGCACCAGCTCGTTCAGATAGGCATTTGCAGGCGGGCAGGAGGAGCAGCCCTGCGAGGTGAACAGCTCGATGACGACGGGCCGATCCGTGGCGGCGGCCGACGGCGACCATGGGGCAAGCGATGCGAGCAGCACGGCGAAGGCGGAGGCGTGGCGGAACGAGGCGAGGCTGAGGGGCATGGGTGTTCTCCCGCGTTGTGACGTGATCTCCTTCGCTGGCGCGGGCCATCGCGTTACCTCCTGCCGTAGCCAACACGCAGGCGTGAAGACGCATCCACCGTTACTTTCGCGACCTGTCGTGACGCGTGAGCAGGGCGCCCGCCACACCTGAGGCGCATCGCGCACGCCATTCAAAAGACAGCGTTTTTCGTCCGTGCCGGATGTAACTTTCTGAATCAAATCGTGTCCTGAAAAGGCTTTCCGCATTCGCCTCGCTTCGAGCGGCATGCTAGGAGAGCTTCGACCGGTGATTTGCAGTTCGTTAACCGTTGCGGCCAATCCGTGACGTCGCAAGCCGGGGGCATTGATGGGGTCGATGACATGAGTTCCAAGGGGGCGGGCCACAAGGCCGAGCTGAGGCAGGCGCTGCGCGTCGGCGTGATCGGAGCCGGCGTGATGGGCAGCAATCATGCCCGCGTGCTCGCCGGACTGCCCGATGTGCATCTGGTCGGCGTGGTCGATCCGCTGCCCGCGCATCGCACCCGCGTCACCGAGCTTGCGAACTGCCCGACCTTCGAGAGCCTCGACCAGCTCGTCGCCGAGGGCGTCGACGCCGTGACCATTGCGGCTCCGACGCATCTGCATCATGAGCTCGCGCTGGCCTGCATCGCGCGCAAGGTTCACCTGATGGTCGAGAAGCCGATCGCCTCGACGGTGGACGAGGGCAGGGAGATCGTCTCGGCCGCGCATCGCGCCGGCGTCACCCTGATGATCGGCCATGTCGAGCGCTTCAATCCGGCGGTGGCCGCGATCAAGAAGGCGATCGCCGGCGAGGACATCCTGTCGATCGCGATCACCCGCGTCGGCCCGTTCCCGCCGCGCATGTCCAATGTCGGCGTCGTCATCGATCTCGCCGTGCACGACATCGATCTCATCCGGTGGTTCACCGAATCCGACATCATCGAGGTGCAGCCGCAACTGTCGAGCGCGGTGGCCGAGCGCGAGGACATCGCGCTCCTGCAATTCCGCACCGCCTCCGGCGTGCTCGCCCACATCAACACCAACTGGCTGACGCCGTTCAAGGCGCGCAACGTCACGGTGGCGACGCGCGGCAAATACATCATGGGCGATCTCTTGACCCGCCAGGTCACCGAATGTTTCGGCTTCAAGCCGGACGGCAGCTACTCGATGCGTCATCTCCCGGTCGGCCATGACGAGCCGCTGCGCGCCGAGCTGATCGCCTTCCTGCATGCGGTGCGCTCGGGCACGGCGCCGGCCGTCACCGGCGACGAGGGCGTCGCGAGTCTGGCGATCGCCACGCAGTGCCTGGAGACGTCGAGCCATCGTCCGGCCGAGGCGGCTGCCACCAAGCGGCGCGCCGTGGCCGGCTAGCCGCCCAGGCCTCCGCTTCACCCTCATTTCCGTTTCCGAACCTTTGTCAGAGCTCATGAACCAGCACCTGCGTCATCAGCCCATTCCGTTCATCGACACCGCCGCGCAGCGCCAGCGGCTCGGCAAGTCGCTCGACGACGCCGTCGCCCGCGTGCTCGCGCATTGCCAGTTCCTCGGCGGCCCCGAAATCATTCAGCTCGAGAAGGAGCTGGCCGAGTTCTGCGGTGCCAAATACGCCGTGAGCTGCTCCAGCGGCACCGACGCGCTGCTGATGGTGCTGATGGCGCAGGGCATCGGCCCGGGTGACGCGGTGCTGTGCCCGTCCTTCACCTTCTGCGCCACCGGCGAGGCCGTGGCGTTGACCGGCGCCACGCCCGTCTTCGTCGACGTGCTGGAGGACACCTTCAACATCGATCCGGCCTCGCTCCGCCGCGGCATCGCCACCGCGAAGCGGCTCGGCCTGAAGCCGAAGGCCGTCATTCCGGTGGATCTGTTCGGCCAGAGCGCGGACCACGATTCGGTCGCAGCGATCGCGGCGGACGAGGGCCTGTTCGTGCTCGACGACGCCGCGCAGGGCTTTGGCGCCAGCTACAAGGGCCGCCGCATCGGCACCTTTGGTCTCGCGACAGCGACCAGCTTCTATCCGGCAAAACCGCTCGGCTGCTTCGGCGACGGCGGCGCCATCCTCACCGATGATGCAGGCCTCCTGGAGCGCCTGCGCAGCGTGCGCGCCCATGGCGGCGGCAGCGACAAATACGACAACGTCCGCCTCGGCCTCACCGCGCGGCTCGATACGATCCAGGCGGCGGTGCTGCTCGAGAAGCTCAGGATTTTCGAGGACGAGATCGCCGCGCGCAATGTCGTCGCCGAGCGCTACACGGCGGCGCTGGCCGACGTCGTGAAGGTGCCGCGCCTCGTCGACGGCTGCACCTCGGTCTGGGCGCAATACACCATCCGCCTGCCCAAGGGCGTCGACCGCGACACCTTCGCCGCCGCGCTGAAGGCGCAGGGCATCCCGACCGCGATCTACTATCCGAAGTCGATGCACCAGCAGACCGCCTACCGCATCTTCCCGAGCGCCGACGGCGGCCTCCCGGTCAGCGAGCAGCTCTCGGCTGACGTCATCAGCCTGCCGATGCACGCCTATCTGGACGAGGCGACGCAAGGGCGCATCATCGACGTCGTGCGCGGCGCACTGGCCTGAGGTCTTACGCATCGTCGCGCATCTCCGCTGGCGGCCCGACCGGCCGCAGCGTGTATGAATGATCTGTCCCACCGGCAGCTCCAACAAACACTGTCGTCCCGGCGAAAGCCGGGACCCATACCGCGTGATGTCTGGAAGGGGCAGGCGGCCCGTTCCGCGCGCCCCATCGGCTGCACGGCGTATGGATCCCGGATCGGCGCCCGCCGCCGCTTCGCGTCGGCAGGCTTGTCCGGGACGACAGCGGAGTGCGTGGTGCGCCTCCCCGCCAGCGTCGCAAGTGCCGACGTGCGACCGGCATGCTCACTGTCATTTCGAGCGAAGCGAAGCAATCCAGGGCTGCGCGTGCGGTCCTGGATTGCTTCGTCGCTTCGCTCCTCGCAATGACGGTGGTGAGACATGTGTTCACCTTCTCGCGGCGCACCTGGCGTCCGAGCTTTGCTGTTCGTCATGCCCTCTCCTTAAAAGAGGGCACGGGGAATTCCGGGCGCTGGCCGCACCCATGGCCCGCCTGCGGAAAAAATGCAGGCGGCAGGAACCACAGGTTCAGCCGAGACATCCCGGCATTCCCCGCGCGATGGTTTTGACGGCTGC
>NZ_JBNPTK010000028.1:0-51415 GCF_051167615.1 Bradyrhizobium sp. HKCCYLS3013 | reverse complement strand
GCGACGGGCGGTTGGTCAGAACCGCCCGTTCGCACATTCTGGCAGGTTTCGAACACACAAGAGCGCGTATAAGCCGTTCCAACCATTGCGCAGGGAAGGCCGGGATGTCCTCAGCCGAACCTGTGGTTCTGCCGCCTGCATTTTTTCCGCAGGCGGGCCATGGGGGCGGCAGGCTCCCGGCCTTCCCTGCGCCCTCTCGTTTCAAGAGGGCGAATAGCCGCAAAGCTCGGGCCGTGCGGGCCGCGAGAATGCGCCATCATGTCTGCGCGTATGGCCATATCTGTTGTATGACGATGTGAGACGATGCGGTGTCGTCGCCTCGAGCGGCCGTGAAGACGCAACAAATGGGGACCACATCATGCCGACCGAACGTTTCCAGTTTGAAGGCGCCAGCGGCGACAAGCTTTCTGCCGCGCTCGATCTGCCCGGCGGCGCGCCGCGCGCTTACGCGCTGTTCGCGCATTGCTTCTCCTGCGGCAAGGACACCCACGCCGCGCGGCGCATCGCCATGGCGCTGACGGCGCATGGCATCGCCGTGCTGCGGTTCGACTTCACCGGCCTCGGCTCCAGCGAAGGCGACTTCGCCAACACGACGTTCTCCTCCAACGTCGCCGACCTCGTCCGCGCCGCCAATCATCTGCGTGAAACGCGGCAGGCGCCGGCCATCCTGATCGGCCACAGCCTCGGCGGCGCCGCCGTGCTGGCCGCGGCCGGCGACATCCCCGATGCGAAGGCGGTGGTGACGATCGCGGCGCCGTCGGATCCGGCCCATGTGACGGCGCTGTTCAAGGACCGACTCGAGGCGATCCGCCGCGACGGCTCGGCCGAGGTCTCGCTCGCGGGGCGCCCGTTCCGGATCAGCAGCTCCTTCCTCGACGACATCGCCGAGCAGCGCCTGCTCGACAAGATCAAGCATCTGCACAAGGCGCTGCTGGTGATGCACTCGCCCCTCGACGACACCGTCGGCATCGACAACGCAACGAAGATCTTCGTCGCCGCCAGGCATCCCAAGAGCTTCATCTCGCTCGATCACGCCGATCATCTCATCAGCGGGAAGGAGGACGCCGCCTACATCGCCGAGGTGATCGCGAGCTGGGCCGGCCGCTACGTCGCGCCGGAGGCCGCCGAGCCGGCGCCCGCGGATGGCCCGCGCGACGTGGTCGTGCGCGAGACCAGGTCGAGCAAGCTGCAGCAGGCCATCGCGCTCGGCCCGCATCATCTCACCGCTGACGAGCCGCTCTCCGTCGGCGGCCAGGATACCGGCCCGGGCCCCTACGACCTGCTGCTCGCGGCGCTCGGCGCCTGCACCTCGATGACGATGCGGCTCTATGCCGACCGCAAATCCCTGCCGCTCGACCGCATCACGGTCACCCTGCGCCACAGCAAGATCCATGCGGAAGATTGCGCGGAATGCGAGACCAAGGTCGGGCTGATCGATCAGCTCGACCGCGAGATCCACCTCGACGGCGCGCTCGATGAGGAGCAGCGCAGGAAGCTGTTGGAGATCGCCGACAAATGCCCGGTGCACCGGACGCTGACGTCGGAGATCCGCATCGTCACGCGCGCGGCGGAGTGATCAACGCGCCGCCTGCGGCTCGATCTTCAGCGGCCTGACGCGCAACGCTCCGCGCAGGCCGGCCGCCGTGCCGATGAAGATGCCGGCGATGGCGACGAACGAGGGCAGCGCCAGGGTCGACAGTCCCGTGAGCCCCTGCCCGACCGAGCAGCCCAGCGCCATCACGCCGCCGATGCCCATCAGCGCGGCGCCGCCCGCCGAGCGCAGCATATGCTGCGGCGAATGAAAGCCCTCGAGCTTGAAGCGGCGCGTCGCCACGGCGGTAACGAGGCTGCCGGCGAGCACCCCGGCCACGGTGGCGATGCCGAAATTCGCGGTCGAGCCGGTCGACAGCATGATGTATTGCAGGGCATCGGCGATCGGCGCGACGAAGGTCAGGGACGCCACCGGCACGGGGTTGAAATCGTCCGCGCCGAGATAGCCGGTCGCGAACCAGCCGGCTGCGATCAGCAGGCCGACGATGAGGCCCGCGAGCATCTGGCCGGGCGCGCGCCGGAAGGGCGCATGCGCAAAGGCGAAGACGATCAGCGCGCCGCCGAGCGCGAGCGCCGACAGCAGCCGCGCCGCTGCACCATGCAGGCCACCGACCGAGAGCACGGCCGGCAGCGACGTCGCGGTCGCCGTGGTCTGCGAGCCCTGCATCAGCGCGATGCGCAGCGGCGCGATCAGGCCCTTCAAGGTCATCTCGGCGGCGATCGCCAGCACCGTCACGACAACGAAGGAGCGCAGATTGCCGCGGCCGAGCAGCACCAGCGCGCGCGAGCCGCAGCCATTGGCGAGCACCATGCCGTAGCCGAACAGGACACCGCCGGCGAACATCAGCGGCACCGAGAAGGTCGGCTGCAGATAGATCGACTTGCCGAGATCGACGGCGCCGTTGGCCGCGAGCAGCTGTGTGGCGATGATGGCGATGCCCATCGCCAGGGCGTAACTTCGCACCAGGCGGCTGTCGCCGTCGGCCCACCAGCCGCGCAGGCTGCTCATCATGCAGAAGCCGCTGAGCAGCCCCACCACGCCATAGACCAGGCCGATACCGAGACCGGTTACGACGGCGACATCAGCAGCTTCCGGCACGCGCAGGAGTCCTTCTGGTTGCGGAAAAGAGGCGGCGGCACGCGGGCTGCGCAAGCACCGCTTTCGCTTGACGCGCGCGGATTATTCGCCACGATATCGAGCTTAACTAGTTCAGAATGCTTGTTCCAACAAGCATCAACGGGAGAGAATGCCGTGGTGTCACCAGCGCATCCTCATGCGCCGATCTTGGCCTGTTCGCCGCCGGGGGCTCGCCGGTGAGTGGCGCGGCCCCGCTCTCCCCCGACGCGCTCGCCCGCGCTTGCGCCGACGCCATGTGGCAGGACGATCGCGCCAGCCAGGGCCTGGGCATGCAGATCATCGAAATCGGCCCGGGCTGCGCGACGCTGCGCATGACCATCCAGCCGCACATGGTCAACGGCCACGGCATCGCCCATGGCGGCTTCATCTTCACGCTGGCCGATTCCGCGTTCGCGTTCGCCTGCAACTCCCACAATGACCGCACCGTGGCGGCCCAGGGCAGTATCAGCTTCATCCGGCCGGGCAAGCTCGGCGATGTGCTGACCGCCCGCGCCAGCGAGGTGTCGCGCAGCGGCCGCTCCGGCATCTACGACGTTCGCGTCACCGCTGAAGACACCGTGATCGCGGAGTTTCGCGGCCATTCCCGCAGCATCGGCGGCACGCTGGTCCCGTCCGGCGCACCCGAGGCTGCCCGCTGACCCGCTCCTTGCCATCGCCGCTCCGCCGGAGGATCTGACCATGACCAAGCTGCAATCGGCCGGCGCTTACGTGCCCGAGATGGACGCGACCGAGCGCGCCTCGCGCGACGAGATCATGGCGCTGCAGACCAGGCGCCTCGCCTGGTCGCTGACGCACGCCTATGACAACGTCGCCCATTACCGTCGCGCCTTCGACAAGGCTGGCGTGCATCCCTCCGACTTCCGCGAGCTCGCCGACCTCGCCAAGTTTCCGTTCACGGTCAAGACGGACCTGCGCGACAATTACCCGTTCAACATGTTCGCAGTGCCGCGCGAGCAACTGGTGCGGGTGCATGCCTCGTCGGGCACGACGGGCAAGCCGATCGTGGTCGGCTATACCCGCAACGATATCGCGACCTGGTCCACCGTCATGGCGCGCTCGATCCGCGCTGCCGGCGGCCGCAGCGGCATGATCATCCACAATGCCTATGGTTACGGCCTGTTCACCGGCGGTCTCGGCGTCCATTACGGCGCCGAGCAGCTCGGCTGCACGGTGGTGCCGATCTCCGGCGGCATGACCGAGCGGCAGGTGCAGTTGATCAATGATTTCAGGCCCGACATCATCACGGTGACGCCGAGCTACATGCTGGCCATCCTCGACGAGTTCAAGCGCCAGGGGCTCGACCCGCGGCAGAGCTCGCTCAAGATCGGCATCTTCGGCGCCGAGCCATGGACCAATGCGATGCGCGCCGAGATCGAGGATGCGTTCGCGATGGACGCCACCGACATCTACGGCCTGTCCGAGGTGATCGGTCCGGGTGTGGCGCAGGAATGCCTGGAGACCAAGGACGGGCTGCACATCTGGGAGGATCATTTCTATCCGGAGATCGTCGATCCCGACACCGGCAAGGTGCTGCCCGACGGCGAGATCGGCGAGCTGGTGTTCACCTCGTTGACCAAGGAGGCCTTTCCCGTCATCCGCTATCGCACCCGCGATCTGACGCGGCTGCTGCCGGGCACCGCGCGGCCGGGCATGCGCCGCATGGAGAAGGTCACGGGCCGTTCCGACGACATGATCATCCTGCGCGGCGTGAATCTGTTTCCGTCGCAGATCGAGGAGATCCTGCTGTCGACCGAATGGTGCGGCGGCCATTTCATGCTGGAGCTGACCCGCGAAGGCCGCATGGACGAGCTGACGATCTACGCGGAGTCGCGCCCGGAGCACTGGGACGAGACCGGCCTCGGCGCGCACGCCGAGCGGATCTCGATCCACATCAAGAACACCATCGGCCTGACCGCCAAGGTGAAGGTGGTGGCACCAGACACGCTGGAGCGCTCGGCCGGCAAGGCGAAACGGATCAAGGACAAGCGGCCGGTGGGGTAGTTGGGGAGTGCGCCGCGCTGTCACCCCTCATGGTGAGGAGCGCCGAAGGCGCATCTCGAACGACGAGTCCCGCTCCATACATCGCCATCTCACATATGATCGTAATCCACCACCACCCGCTCCGTCACCGGCTTGGCCTGGCACGTCAGCACGAATCCGGCCTTGAGCTCCCACGGCTCCAGCGAGTAGTTCAGCTCCATCTCGGCCTTGCCTTCGACCAGCTTGGCGCGGCAGGTGGAGCACATGCCGCCCTTGCAGGCGAATGGCAGGTCGACGCCGGCGCGGAGTGCGGCGTCGAGGATGGCCTCGCCGTCGGCGACCGGGACCTCGCGGCGCTTGCCGTCGATGATCAGGGCGGCGACCGCCTTGGGCGGCGCCGTATCGGGCACGACAGCTCTCGGCCGCGGCTTGCCGCCCGCACCGGAGACGAAGCGCTCGACGTGGATGCGCTCGTCGGCAATGCCGAGGATGTGGCAGGCAGCCTCGATGTCCTCGCTCATCCCGGTCGGACCGCAGATGAAAACGTGGTCGACCGTCTCCGCCGGCACCAGCGAGCGCAAGAGCATGCGCACCTTTTCGCCGTCGAGACGACCGTGCAGGATCGGAAGATCCTGCTCCTCGCCGGAGATGACGTGGAACACCGAGAAGCGGTCGAGGAAGCGATCCTTCAGCTCCTCCAGTTGCTCGCGGAACAGCATGCCGGCGGTCGTGCGGTTGCCGTAGAACAGGAAGAAGCGGCTGTCCGGTTCGCGCGCCAGCACGGCCTTCACGATCGACAGGATCGGCGTGATGCCCGAGCCAGCGGCAAATCCGACATGGGTGCGCGCCGCCGCAGGATCCAGCGCCACGCCAAAACGTCCGGTCGGCGTCATCACGTCGATCTCGTCGCCGCGCTTCAATTCGTCGGTGACGAAGCTCGAGAACGCGCCGCCATCGACGCGCTTCACGGCGATGCGGATCTCGTTGTCATCGGGGCCGGAGCAGATCGAATAAGAGCGCCGGACTTCCTCGCCGCCGAGCGTCGTCTTCAGCGTGAGATACTGTCCGGGCGCGAAGCGATAGTCGTCCGCGAGTTCGTTTGGAATGGCAAACGTCAGCGACACCGCATCCGGTGCCTCCCGGCGCAGGTCACGGATGGCGAGACGGTGAAAGCGCGGCGTTGTCGACATCGAACCCATCCTCACGTCATTGCGAGGAGCGAAGCGACGAAGCAATCCAGGGCTCCGGGCGTGGCCCTGGATCGCGTCGCTGCGCTCGCGATGACGGCTTTAGCATCAGTGACACTTGAAGTAATCGAACGGCTCGCGGCACGATCTGCAGCGCCACAACGCCTTGCACGAGGTCGAGCCGAACTCGGCGAGTTGCTCGGTGTCATCAGACCCGCATTGCGGACACGCCACCTCGGCCACACCAAACAGCGCGCGCCGGCCACTCGACGGCGGCGGCGGCGCGATGCCGTACTCCCGCAGCTTGCGTCGCCCTTCCTCGCTCATCCAGTCCGTGGTCCAGGCCGGCGACAGCACAATGCGCACGCTGGCCTCGCGGAAGCCGGCGCGCTCCAGCGCCAGCTCGATCTCCAGCGCGATCATGTTCATCGCCGGGCAGCCGGAATAGGTCGGCGTGATCGCGACCTCCACCCGTTCCCCGACCACCTCGACCTCGCGCAGCACGCCGAGATCGTCGATCGTCAGCACCGGGATTTCCGGATCGGCCACCGACGCCGCCGCCTCCCAGGCGCGCTGGCGGAGTTCGGCAGGACTGGTGTCGGCGACTACCACGTCGCACCGGGGAAGCTGCGCTGCATGTATTGCAGCTCGCTGAGGAGATGGCCGAGATGCTCGCTGTGGCGGCCGTCGCGGCCGCCCTGCTGCATCCAGTCGTTCTCAGGCAGCACGATGGTCGCCTCGCGCGCGACATGCGAGACGATCGACAGCCATTCCGGCAGCAGCATCGTCGGGTCGATCGCGATGCCGGCATCGATCAGTCCGCGCTCGGAGTCGTCGACGCTGAACATCTCGCCGGTGTACGCCCAGAGATCGTCGACCGCGGCCTGCGCGCGGCGGTGGCTCTCGTCGGTGCCGTCCCCGAGCCGGATCACCCACTCGCTGGCATGGCGCAGATGATAGGCGGATTCCTTCTCCGACTTGGCCGCGATGGCGGCGAGCGTCGCATCGGTCGAGCCCATCATGCCGCGCCAATACAGATCGGCGAAAGCCGCGTAGAACAGCTGCCGCACCATCGTGTGCGCGAAATCGCCATTCGGACGCTCGACCAGCAGCAGGTTGCGGTACTGCCTGACGTCCCGGAGATAAGCGAGCTTATCCTCGTCATTGTCGCGGCCCTCGACCTTTGCCGCGTAGCCATAGAGCTCGCGCGCCTGGCCGATCAGGTCGAGCGCCATGTTGGACAGCGCCATGTCCTCTTCGAGCATGGGCGCGTGGCCGCACCATTCGGAGAGGCGATGACCGAGGATCAGCGCATCATCGGCGCGGCGCAAGGTGTAGAGCACCAGCGGCGTTTCGGAGACATTGATCGAGGGGGCGGTCATGACGTTTCGCCTCTGAAGCCACGCATTTGACCTCCTCCAGGAGCCCGCCGCAGGCGGGCGTCTCGAGGATGGGCCACAAGCGATATCGGGCCTCATGGTTCGAGACGGCGCTGCGCGCCTCCTCACCATGAGGAGTTGCACCTACATATGTCCGACTTCCTCGGGCACTTCATAAAAGGTCGGGTGCCGATAGATCTTCGTTTCCGCCGGCTCGAACATCATGCCCTTGTCGGTGGGATCGGACGCGGTGATCGCGCTCGACGGCACCACCCAGATCGACAGGCCCTCGCCGCGGCGGGTGTAGAGGTCGCGCGCGGCCTGCAGCGCCATGGTCGCGTCCGGCGCATGCAGCGAGCCGCAATGCTTGTGCGCGAGCCCGTTGCGGCTGCGGATGAAGACCTCCCACAACGGCGTGTTCGGCGTCGCCATCTCGCTCTCCCTTGTCTATTCGGCGGCCTGCGCCATCCGGCGCTGCGCGCGCTTCTCGGCGTAGGCGGCCGCGGCTTCGCGCACCCACGCGCCGTCGGCATGCGCCTTGCGGCGCGCCGCCATACGGTCGCGGTTGCACGGGCCGTTGCCGGCCAGCACCTGCTTGAACTCGTTCCAGTCGATCGGACCGTGCCGCCAGTGGCCCTGCTCGTCCTGCGTCATCGCGGGATCGGGAATCGTCAGGCCGAGATACTGCGCCTGCGGCACGGTGGCATCGATGAACTTCTGGCGCAGCTCGTCATTGGAGAAGCGCTTGATCTTCCACTTCGTCGAGGCGTCGCTGTGCTGGCTGGCCTGATCCGGCGGGCCGAACATCATCAGCACCGGCCACCACCATCTGTTCAACGCATCCTGCGCCATCGCCTTCTGCTCGGGCGTGCCGCGGCAGAGCGTGAGCATGATCTCGTAGCCCTGGCGCTGGTGGAACGATTCCTCCTTGCAGACGCGGATCATCGCGCGCGCATAGGGGCCGTAGGAGCAGCGGCACAGCGGGATCTGGTTCATGATCGCGGCGCCATCGACCAGCCAGCCGATCACGCCGATATCCGCCCAGGTCAAGGTCGGGTAGTTGAAGATCGAGGAGTACTTGGCCTTGCCGGCCAGCATCGCGTCAACCAGTTCCTCGCGCGAGGCGCCAAGCGTCTCGGCCGCGGCGTAGAGATACAGCCCATGGCCGCATTCGTCCTGGACCTTGGCGAGCAACGCCGCCTTGCGGCGCAGGCTCGGCGCGCGCGTGATCCAGTTGCCCTCGGGCAGCATGCCGACGATCTCGGAATGGGCGTGCTGGGAAATCTGCCGGACCAGCGTCTTACGATAGGCCGACGGCATCCAGTCGTTCGGCTCGATGCGCTCCTCGGCATCGATGCGCGCCTGAAAGCGCGAGGCGCGTCCGGCGTCCTCGGCGAAGCTGCCCTCCTCGGGCGAATTGAGCGCCTGCGTGTACATGCGGCGGCGTCCTCCCAGGACTTGGTTGCCGCCAATATATAACGAGATTTTATCCGTGCAATCGAATTCTGTAATATATCAGCCCACCTCATGAGCATCGGCGAACCGCCGCAGCAGCGTCGCGCCGGCCGCAGGCAAAGGCCCCTCTTCATTGGTCGCGTGAGCGTCGAGCCATCGCTCGGAACCCGGCAGCAGCAGCCGGTAGATGTCGCCGCAGAGCACACGCGCTTGTCGTCCCGGCCAATTCCCAGGCAGCAGCTCGGCCGGCAGCAAGGGATCGCGCAGCACGATGCGGCGGTAGTGATGGATCAGCAGGATCCGGGCGGTGAAGGCCTGGCCGTCGGACAGCGGCTCGCCGCGTTCGATGCTGGCCTTGAGCGGCGCAAAGGAGGCGCTGAACTTGCGATAGGCTTCCGCAGTCCGCTCCAGTGCCCAGCTCTCGGCGACCAGCCGCCGCGCCATATCCGAGCCTGCGGAGGCCTGCAGGCGGATCGCCCCCTCCACCGCGTCCGGCACGGCGATGCTCGAGGGCGCCACGAACACGCCCGGCAGCGGGCTGCCGAAGCCGGCGTCGCGCAGCGCGATCCGCGCCTGCTCGCGGTCATCAGCGCTGCCGATGAGCAGCAGTTCGAAGCTGCCATTCCATTCCGCCGGCGGCGAATCGTAGATGTGGCGGGTGGCGCCGGCAAAGGTTTGCTCGCCGCGCCGGGTCAGGCGATAGAAGCTGTTGCGGCCGCTCTTCGTCCGCTCGAACCAGCCTTCCGCCGTCAGCCGCGACATCGCGGTGCGCACCACGCTGCCGTCGATCGCGAGCCCTTCGAAGAAGGCCAGCAGACTGCCGAGCCAGACGCTGCCGCCGCGCGGCACGATGGCGTCGCCGAACACGGTGATGATCAGCGAGCCCGTGCGCGACGGCTCGCTCTTGAGCTCATGGACGATGCGGGACAGCGGCTGCGGCATGGTGCAGGCTTTAGCCGGTTTCGCCCGATCGCAAAAGAAAAGGCCCGCATGGAGCGGGCCTTGCAGATGGATCGACTGACGCGCAAGGCGATCAGGCGGTCTTGTTGTAGGCCTTGGCCATGTTCTCCTGCGCGAGCTTGGCACCATCGGTGACGAGCTTGCCGACATACTCGCTGGTCGACTTGGCGCGGGCGACGAGCGCCTCGCCACGGGCACGGGCCAGCTCACCCTGGATCTGAACGGCTTCGCTGATCGACTTCGCGGACGCCAGCTTGTCCAGGCCGTCGAAGAACGCTTCGGTGTCCTGATACAGCGCCTGCTGGATGTTGCGGCTGATCTTGCCGGCCTCGGTCACGCCGTCGAACACGGCGGTTTCGATCGCCGACGTCACCTTCTCGGAGCCAGCGAAGGCCTCCGCAGCGCGCTCCTTGGCGGTCGACGCGGTCTTCTTGACGAACTCCCGCGCGGACTCCGGCACTTCCATCGTCTGCAGGTTCTTGAACGCGTCGGTCACCGGCGCAAAGGCATCCTTGACGGTGTCGAACACGGTATTGGTCTCGGTGGTCATGGCTGTCTCCATCCTCAATGCTTCTGAGCTATGGCTCGCTCCGTCCCTTATGAAACCGGAGTGACTCAGCTATACCAGCATACATAGTGCATCGCAACAAAAATGTTGCAATGCACCATCCAGGGAGGATGGGGGAAAGGCCGTCCCCGCTCAAGTGCCCGACGGCGCATCATTGCCTTGGCGCGAGCCTCGATCAGGGCCGCCCCCATGCTTCTTGTTGCGAGACTTTCCGGGCCGGACCGGCTCGGCCGTTCCCGGCGCGGTCTCGACCGCCGCGGGTTCTGGTTCCGCCGGCGGCGACGGTTTCATCACCCTGTCGAGCACCTCCCGGATCTCGCGCAGCTGCGCCTCGATGGACGCCATCGGGGCAGGACCGGACGGCTGCGCCGCCTTCAGAATCTGGTCGAGCAGCCCCTTGATCTCGCTCAACTGGGGCGTGACATCGATGGCAGGCTTCGTTCCGGGGGGCGGCGCTTTGGATGTGGCAACAAGCTCGTTGAGCAAGGCCTTGATCTCGTTGAGCTCAGGCGTGACGTCGACCGGAGCCGGCGCAACCGGCTGCGCCTTGGATGCGGCGAGAAGCGCGTCGAGCAAGCTCTTGATCTCATTCAACTGGGGAGCGAGATCCACCGGCGGTTTCGATGCCGGCAGCGGCACCTTCGCGGCGCCCAGCAGCTCCTTCAACAGCGCCCGCGTCTCCGCCAGTTCGCCTTCGATCGACGCCAGCCGCTCGTTGAGCGCAGTCAGTTGACCGCGGCTCGGCACGTTCATGCCGGCGAAGTAGTTTTCCATCAGATCGGCCATGGGCTTCTGTCCGTTTCCAGAACCAGTTGCAGGATCGTCGGAGGATGAGCGGGCCGCGCCCAGCGGGCGCAATCGCGTGAAGGCCGTGAAGCTCTTCTGCATCTCACCGACCATCTGCTGCCAGAATGCGATCGGATCGCCGGACTTGTTCACCATCGGCACGCTCCTTCAGGCCACGCGGAGACTCAACACAACCTATCATAGCACGTCATCGCTGCGATGCGGGAGGATCATGGGGCCGCTTCTCTCTGTCGGCGGAACCATGCCATAGATGGCCTGTTGGCCTTGAACGAGGGATCGTCGTGACTGCAAATGCTCATCAGCCGCCGCAGACCGTGCGCGCCAACGGTATCGACATCTGCTACGAGATCTTCGGCGACCCGGCGGCCCCTCCTCTCGTGCTGATCATGGGCCTCGGCGGGCAGATGATCATCTGGTACGATGAGTTCTGCGAACAGCTCGCAAGCTGCGGCTTTCGCGTGATCCGCTTCGACAACCGCGACATCGGCCAGTCGAGCAAGCTGCATGGCGGACGCCGCCTGACGCCGTTCGAGCTGCTCAAGCTGCGCTTCTTCAACATTCCCGTCGCCGCGCCCTACAAGCTGCTCGACATGGCCAAGGACACGGTCGGCCTGATGGACGCACTCGACATCAAGTCGGCGCATCTGGTCGGCGCGTCGATGGGCGGCATGATCGCGCAGGAGATCGCGATCTCCTTTCCGCATCGCGTGCGCTCACTGACATCGATCATGTCGACGACCGGCAATCCGCGCATCCCGCCGCCGACGCGCGAGGTCGCGATGCTGCTGATGGCGCCGCCACCGAAGACCAAGGACGAGTACATCAGGCGCTTCCAGAGGACCTGGAAGGCGCTGCGCGTCGGCTCCTTCCCCGAGGACGAGGCAAGTGACGTGGCGCTCGCCGAACGCTGCTTCGCGCGCGGCATCAATCCCGCCGGCGTCGGACGTCAGTTGCGCGCGATCCTGGCCTCCGGCAGCCGCAAGCCGCGGCTGCATCTGGTGACCGCGCCGACACTCGTGATCCACGGCAAGGTCGACCCGCTGGTTCATCCCACCGCCGGCAAGGACACCGCGGAGTCGATTCCGAATGCCAAGCTCCTGATGATCGACGGCATGGGTCACGCCACCCCGCGGCCGATGTGGCCGCAGATCATCGACGCCATCGCCGCGCACGCGCACGGCGCGAATGCGCAGGCGGCGTAGAATGGCAGTCGGTGGTCACCGCCGCCGCCCGGAAACGAGCTGTCGTCCCGGCGAACGCCGGGACCCATAACCACCGGCTTTGGTGATGGCGACGGGCTGCGGCTCCAGCCCGCTTCAGCCATCCGGGCCTGTGGTTATGGGTCCCGGATCGGCGCCTGCCGACGCGTTGCGTCGACAGGCTTGTCCGGGACGACACATGTTGCTGAGGGTCGCTATTGCCTCACGCGACGCGAGTCTGTGTCTCAGCCGTTCTTCAAACGAACCGCCGGAAGCCCCTAACCGAACCTTCTTCGCCGCCATTCGATCAGCTTGGCGCTCACCTCCTCCGGCTGCTCCTGCTGCGTCCAGTGGCCGCTGTCGCGGACGAGATATTTCTCCAGGTCCGGGACAAGCTTCTCCATGCCGTCCGTGGCCGAGGGCGGCAGCACGGCGTCGTTCTCCGCCATGATCATCAGCGACGGCACGCGCACCGTATGGTCGAGCCCTTCGGCGCGCTGCCAGTTGCGCGTCATGTTGCGATACCAGTTGATGCCGCCGGTGAAGCCGGTGCGCGTGAAGGTGTCGACGAACACCTGCTTCTCGGCCTCCGACAGGATCGGCTGCCGCGTGTCCTTGGCGGCGTCATAGGCCGCGATCATCTGCGGGAACGCCAGATTGAGCGACGGCGACGCTGCGATCCCGCCGGCCGGCGGCTCCGTCGGCGGCGCATCGCTGCGCGGCAGCGGCTTGCGCATGAACGCATCGAAGGTCTCCCCGACGCGGCTGCCGAAGATGCGGTCCGGCTCGCGTGCGGGATCCTGGAACTGCACGATGTACATCATGTCGCCGAACCGCTTGCGCATGATGGCGATGGGATCGGCAGGCGCGCGCGGCAGATGCGGCGTGTTGATGCCGACCACGCCCGCGACTCGATCGGGGTATCGCAGCGGCATCTGCCAGACGACGAAGCCGCCCCAATCGTGTCCGACGAAGATCGCCTTGTCGATGTTGAGATGATCGAGCAGGCCGACGAGGTCGGCGGTGAGATGCTCGAGGTCATAGGCCTCGACCGGCTCCGGCCGGTCGGTCGCGCCATAGCCGCGCTGGTCGGGTGCGATGACGCGGATGCCGGCCTCGGCCAGCGCCCTGATCTGATGCCGCCACGAGAAGGCCAACTCCGGCCAACCGTGACAGAGGATCATCGGCGGCCTGTCGCTGACGGGCCCCGCTTCGTAATAGCCCATGCGAATGCCGTTGGTGGTCGCGAACTGCAGCGCCGGCATCCAAGACGGATCGGTCATGCATCCTCCCCTGAAGCTGTTCAGCCGGCCTTTTTCGACCGGTCTTCGGCTCCGGCGTGGAGCCTGCTCCATGCCGTGACGTCACGCCGCTTCTCCTCGAAGTTCCGCGCGAGCGAAATCCGAGCAGCCGTTTGCCTCGTCAGGCCGACTTCTTGTCGCTCGAACGGCTGCCGCCGAGGCCTGTCATGGTCAGCATCAGGTCCTGAAACCGTTCGGCCAGGCGAGGATCGAACGTGAACCAGCTCTGCATGATGGCTTCGGGCGTGAGCTTGTCGATGTTGCTCGTCATCTGATTCTGCAGCCGGTCCATGACCGCGGCCTGCATCGGACCGACATCGGGAAGTCCGAAAAACTGCCGCGCTTCGAGCGGTGTGCAATCGATCTCGATATTGACTTTCATGTCCGCTCCGCTGTTCGAACCATCCCGACGCCAGGCCCGGGCCGGGCTCCCTTCACAAGGAACGCCCATCCCGGACCCGCGGCAGGGATGTCCAGTATCGCCGCGCCGGCCCCCCTCTAGCAAGCGGCGCGTTGCTGCAGGTGCGCAATTCCCGGGACATGGTCAATCCGGCGGGCCGTCAGCCCAATCCGGACGCCGCCGCTCGCGTGCGCTGCACAGCGGCCGCGGGGGATAACCATATCGTTTAGGCTTAAACAAACTGCACTTGTGTGCCGCCGCTGAACTCTGGCAACATATTCGGATCGATCTGCCGCGGGTCGTACGGCGCACCGCCAGGCCAGAGCCAACGGGATCAGTTCATTCCGGCGCGGCATCAGACTTGCAAGCATATCGCCCGGCGTCTTGTTGCTTCTTGAAGTTCGTGCAAGAGGCGCTGCAGACAACACGAACTTCGAAGCAAAGCAGGCCGGACACAATCGCGCCTGCCGAAAAACCAAGCGTCAAACGCGGAGAATTTGGACATATGTCGGGACGCAAATCCCTGCTCATCGCGGCAGCGGTCGCATTCGGCCTCGCCGTCATGCCGGCCTCGGCCCAGACCCTGCGCTATGCCAACCAGGGCACCCTGAAATCGCTCGATCCCTACACCTTCAAGGAATCGACCACGATTGCGCACCATGCTCACGTCTATGAGGGGCTGACCGCGCGCGACAAGGATCTGAAGATCATCCCCGCGCTGGCCGAGAGCTGGGAAACGCCCGAGCCGACCCGCTGGCGCTTCCATCTGCGCAAGGGCGTCAAGTTCCACAATGGCGAACCTTTCACCGCCGACGACGTGATCTTCTCCGCCGATCGCGTCCGCGCCACCGGCTCCAACTTCCTCTCCAACGTTCCGCCGGACGCAAAATTCATCAAGGTCGACGACTACACCGTCGACGTGAAGCTCGATGCCCCCAATCCCATCCTGATCTCGCAATGGGATACGTGGTACATCATGAGCAAGAAGTGGTGCGAGGACAACAACTCGGTCGCGCCGACGCCGGTGTCGGCAACCACGCCGAGCTACGCCGCGCTGCATGAGAACGGCACCGGCCCCTTCATCATCGAGAGCCATCAGCCCGGCGTGAAGACCGTGTTCAAGGTCAATCCGAACTGGTGGGGCAAGCCCGAGCACAATTTGAAGGAGATCGTGTTCACCACCATCGCTTCCGACGCCACGCGCGTCGCGGCGCTGCTGTCCGGCGAGGTCGACATCATCGAGCCGGTCCCGGTGCAGGATATCGGCCGCGTCGATTCCAGCCCGAACGCCCATGTCCTGAAGGGACCGGAGCTGCGCACGATCTTCCTCGGCATGGACGAGACGCGCGACGAGCTGTTGTACTCGAACGTCAAGGGCAAGAACCCGTTCAAGGACATCCGCGTGCGCGAGGCCTTCTACAAGGCGATCGACGTCGAGCTGATCAAGACCCGCGTCATGCGCGGCCTGTCGACGCCGTCGGCGCTGATGATCGCGCCGGAGCTGTTCCCGCTGTCGAAGGAGTTCACGCGGCCGAAATACGATCCGGACGCGGCCAAGAAGCTCCTGACCGAGGCCGGCTATCCCGACGGCTTCGAGGTCGGCATGGACTGCCCGAACGACCGCTACGTCAACGACGCCGCGATCTGCCAGGCCGTGGTCGGCATGCTCGCCCGCATCGGGGTCAAGGTGAACCTGAACGCCCAGCCCAAGGCGCAGTACTTCGCCAAGGTACTTAAGCCCGGCGGCTACAACACCTCGTTCTTCCTGCTCGGCTGGACGCCCTCCTCGATGGACGCGCACAACGTGATGCACGACATCATGGGCTGCCGTGACGACGCCAAGGACCCGACCCGGGGCGAGGCCAATCTCGGCAATTACTGCAACAAGGAGTTCGACGCCCTGACCGACAAGGTCCTGGTCGAGACCGACACCGCCAAGCGCAATCAACTGATCAAGCAGGCGTTCGAGATCGGCATCAAGGATTACGGCTACATCCCGCTGCATCAGCAGGCAGTGGCCTGGGGCGTCTCGAAGAAGGTGAAGATTCCGCTGCGCGCCGACAACGCCGTGCTGCTGTTCCTCGCCACCAAGACCGAGTAGTCCACAAGCGACGACGAGTCCCGGAAAGCAGAACTGCTTTTCGGGACTTTTCATTTCCTGCGGCAGGTGCTACGCGCCGCCGCATCTCGAAGGACCTGAAAGGATCAGATGCTCGCCTTCGCGCTTCGCCGAGCAATTCAGGCCATCGGCGTCATGATCGCCGTCGGAATCATCGCGTTCGCCATGTTCCGCTTCGCCGGAGATCCGGTGAGCCAGCTGGTGCCGATCGACGCGTCGGCCGCGGAACGGGCCAGCATCCGCCAGTCGCTCGGGCTCGACGATCCCTTCATCGTGCAGTTCGGTCGCTATCTGTTCGACGCGGCGCAGTTCAAGTTCGGCGTCTCCTATCAGTTCCGGCAGCCGGTCTCCGATCTGCTCAAGGAGCGCATGCCCGCCACCCTGGAGCTCGCGGTCTGCGCGACGATCCTGGCGCTGGTCTTCGGCATCCTGATGGGCGTGTTCTCGGCGCTGCACCGCGACTCCCTGCTCGCCAAGCTGTTCCAGATGCTGTCGCTGATTGGCATCTCCCTGCCGACCTTCCTGATCGGCATCCTGCTGATCTATCTGTTCTCGGTCACGCTCGGCTGGCTGCCGTCGTTCGGCCGCGGCGATACCGTCAGGCTGGGCTGGTGGACATCGGGCCTATTCACCGTCTCCGGCTGGAAGGCATTGATCATGCCCTCGATCACGCTCGGCCTGTTCCAGATGACCCTGATCATGCGGCTGGTCCGCGCCGAGATGCTCGAGGTGCTGCGCACCGACTACATCCGCTTCGCCCGTGCCCGCGGGCTGACCACGCGCGCGATCCATTTCGGCCACGCGCTGCGCAACACGCTGGTGCCGGTGATCACCGTGGTCGGCCTGCAGTTCGGTTCGGTGATCGCGTTCTCGATCATCACCGAGCAGGTGTTCCAATGGCCGGGCATGGGCCTGCTGTTCGTGCAGGCCGTGCAGAACGTCGATATCCCGATCATGGCGGCCTACCTGATGATGGTGTCGCTGATCTTCGTCACCATCAATCTCGTGGTTGATATCCTCTACACCGTGGTCGATCCGCGCCTGCGCGCGACCATCAGCCGTCCGGCCTGATCATGAGCGACGCAGCCCTCCCCCACCCCACGCCGGTCGAGACGCCGCGCGCCGCCGACGGCTGGCTGAAGCGTGCGTTTGCGAGCGACCTGTTCTACTCGTTCCGCCGCTCGAAGCTGACGGTCGCCGCGGCCGTGATCACGCTGCTGTTCTTCCTGCTGGCGATCTTCGCGCCGCTGCTGTCGCCGCAGAACCCGTTCGACCCGGCGCAGTTGCAGCTCCTGAACTCGCGCATCTCGCCGCTGTGGACCGCCGACGGGCAGAGCCCGTTCCTGCTGGGCACCGACGAGCAGGGCCGTGACGTGCTCTCGGCCATCCTCTACGGCCTGCGCATCTCGCTCCTGGTCGGCATTCTCGGCGTCGCCTTTTCCGGTGCGCTCGGCATCGGCCTCGGCCTGATCGCGGGCTATTTCGGCGGCCGGGTCGACACCGTGATCATGCGCATCGCCGACGTCCAGCTGACCTTTCCGCCGATCCTGATTGCGCTCTTGGTCAACGGCATCGCCAAGTCCGTCTCCGGCAAC
Source organism: Bradyrhizobium sp. HKCCYLS3013 (assembly GCF_051167615.1). Lineage (NCBI taxonomy): Bacteria > Pseudomonadati > Pseudomonadota > Alphaproteobacteria > Hyphomicrobiales > Nitrobacteraceae > Bradyrhizobium > Bradyrhizobium sp. HKCCYLS3013. The sequence continues at coordinate 33,776 of NZ_JBNPTK010000028.1, read as the reverse complement.
CGGCTGGACTGGCTCAGCATGCTGGTCGTGCTGGTGCTGGCGATCGGCCTCTCCTTCTGGGTGCAGTATGCGCGCACGGTGCGCAGCTCTGTGCTGGTCGAGAAGAACAAGGACTACGTCGCCGCCGCACAACTGATCGGCCTGCCCGCGCCCGTCATCATGCTGCGCCACGTGCTGCCCAACACCACTGGTCCCGTGCTGGTGATCGCCACCATCAACCTCGCGCTGGCGATCATCACCGAGGCGACCCTGTCGTTCCTCGGCTCGGGCATGCCGGAGACGATGCCGTCGCTCGGGACCCTGATCCGGATCGGCAACAACTATCTGTTCGCCGGCGAATGGTGGATCGTCGCCTTCCCCGGCATCGCGCTCGCCGGGCTGATCCTCGCGATCAACCTGCTCGGCGACTGGCTGCGCGACGCCCTCAACCCGAAACTGCGATGACCCGCGTGATTGCGTCCTTCCGAGGCTCGAGCTCATGACCGCCCCCGTTCTGTCCGTGCGCAATCTGCAGGTCGAGTTTGCGACCCGGCGCGGCACCCTGCGCGCGATCGACGGCGTCTCCTACGACATCGCCAAGGGCGAGGTGCTCGGCGTCGTCGGCGAATCCGGCGCCGGCAAATCCGTCACCGGCCTTGCCGTGATCGGCCTGATCGATCCTCCGGGCCGCATCTCCGGCGGCGAGATTCAGCTCTCCGGGCTGCGCATCGACAACCTGCCGCCGGAGGAGATGCGCAAGGTGCGCGGCAAGCGCATCGGCATGATCTTCCAGGATCCGCTGACCTCGCTCAATCCGCTGTATCGTGTCGGCGACCAGATCATCGAGACCATCAGGACCCACACCAACCTCACCGACCAGCAGGCGCGCAAGCGCGCCATCGACCTGCTCGCCGAGGTGGGCATTCCCGCGCCCGAGAAGCGCATCGACGGCTATCCGCACGAATTCTCCGGCGGCATGCGCCAGCGCGTCGTGATCGCACTCGCGCTGTGCGCCGAGCCCGAGCTGATCATCGCCGACGAGCCGACCACCGCGCTCGACGTCTCCGTGCAGGCGCAGATCATCTCGCTGATCAAGCGGCTCGGCCGCGACCACGGCACCGCCGTGATGCTGGTGACCCACGACATGGGCGTCATCGCCGAGACCTGCGACCGCGTCGCGGTGATGTATGCCGGCCGCGTCGCCGAGATCGGCCCGGTGCAGGAGGTGATCCAGAACCCGCTGCACCCCTACGCCAAGGGCCTGATGGGCGCGATCCCCACGCTCGCAGGCGAGGAGAAGCGGCTGGTGCAGATCCCAGGCTCCATGCCGCGGCTGTCGGCCATCCCGCCAGGCTGCTCGTTCAATCCGCGCTGCAGCGCAGCCTTCGACCGCTGCCGCGTCGACCGGCCGGAGCCACTGCGCCAGGGCACGCAGGCGGTCGCCTGCCATCTGTATGATCGCGCGACGGAGACCGCGGCATGAGCGACTTCGTCGAGGTCAGGGATCTGCGCCGGGTGTTCGACGTCTCGAAGCCCTGGCTCAACCGCGTGATCGAGCGCCAGCCGCAGGAATTCCTGAAGGCGGTCGATGGCGTCAGCTTCGGCATCAGGAAGGGCGAGACCTTCGCGCTGGTGGGCGAATCCGGCTCGGGCAAGACCACGGTCGCGCGCATGGTGGTCGGGCTGCTGGCGCCGACGTCGGGCGAGGTTATCATCGACGGCGTGTCGATGAGCGAAGCGCGCCAGGCGCAGGTGCGGCGCAAGCTGCGCCGGCGCATCCAGATGGTGTTCCAGGATCCCTATGCCAGCCTCAACCCGCGCTTCCGGGTCGACAGCATCATCGCCGAGCCGATCCGTGCCTTCGACATCATCGAGGGCGAACGCCAGATCAAGGACCGTGTCGGCGAGCTCCTGACCCTGGTCGGCCTGCATCCCGACGACGGCCAGAAATTCCCGCACGAATTCTCCGGCGGCCAGCGCCAGCGCATCGCGATCGCGCGCGCGCTCGCCTCCGAGGCCGAGTTCATCGTCTGCGACGAGCCGACCTCGGCGCTCGACGTCTCCGTACAGGCGCAGATCCTCAATCTGATGCGCGATCTGCAGGACAAGTTCGGCCTGACCTATCTGTTCATCAGCCACAATCTCGCGGTCGTGCGTCACATGGCGAGCCGCATCGGCGTGATGTATCTCGGCCGCATCGTCGAGATCGCCGACGGCCGCACCCTCTTCAACGATCCGCGCATGCCCTACACCAAGATGCTGCTCGGCGCCGTCCCAGACCTGTCGATGTCCGGCCGCCAGCGCATTCCGGTCAAGGGCGAGATCCCGAACCCGATCAACCCGCCTGCGGGATGCACCTTCAACCCGCGTTGTCCCCTGGCGTTCGATCTGTGCCGGCAGAAGGCACCGGAGCTGATCGGAGGTGTGGCCTGTCATGCGGTGAACCAGCCGGCCGACACGGCCGTTGTGACGGCATCGGTGGCGTGAAGCAGCACGACGGAATTTGAATGAGGTCGTCATTGCGAGGAGCGAAGCGACGAAGCAATCCAGGGGCGTCAACCTGGACCCTGGATTGCTTCGCTTCGCTCGCAATGACGGCGACTAATAAGATAGATCAAAGGGCGCCATGAGCTTCATCAACCCCGATCCCTTCACGACCCGCCCCGAGATCGACGGCACCTTCGGCGTCGTCACCTCCACGCACTGGCTCGCCACCGCGGTGGGCATGGCGATGCTGGAGCGCGGCGGCAACGCCTTCGACGCCGGCGTCGCGGCGGCCTTTACGTTGCAAGTCGTCGAGCCGCATCTCAACGGGCCCGGCGGCGACGTGCCGATCATCCTGCACGACGTCAGGCGCGGCCGCACCGAGGTCATCTGCGGCCAGGGCCCGGCGCCATCGGGCGCCACCATCGCGCACTACAAGCGCGAAGGCTTGGACATGGTGCCCGGCACCGGCCTGCTCGCGGCCTGCGTCCCCGGCACGTTCGAGTCCTGGATGCTGCTGCTGCGCGACTATGGGACGATGCGGCTGCGCGACGTACTGGAGCCGGCGATATGCTATGCGCGCGACGGCTATCCGCTGGTCGAACGCGTCTCGGCGACGATCCAGACCGTCGAGCAGTTGTTCAAGACGCATTGGCCGACCTCGGCCGCGCTCTATCTGCCCAACGGCAACGTGCCGCGGCCGGGCACGCTGTTCACCAATCCCAAGCTCGCCGAAACCTACGCGCGCATTCTGAGCGAAGGCGAAAGCGCGGGTGCTGATCGCGACGCGCAGATCGAGCGAGCCCGCAAGGCCTGGTCGCACGGCTTCGTCGCTGAGGCGATCGACCGCTTCTGCCGGACCCAGGAGGTGATGGACGTCTCGGGCGCGCGTCACAAGGGCGTGCTGACCGCCGACGACATGGCGCGCTGGCAACCGACGATCGAGGCGCCGCTGACCTATGAGTACGGCCGCTACACCGTCTGCAAGGCCGGCGTCTGGAGCCAGGGTCCGGTGCTGCTGCAGCAGCTTGCGCTGCTCAAGGGCTTTGCGCTCGACGGCCTCGATCCGACCGGACCGGACTTCATCCATTGGCAGATCGAAGCCGCCAAGCTGGCGTTCGCCGATCGCGAGGCGTTCTACGGCGATCCGAACTTCGCCGACATTCCGATCCAGACGCTGCTGTCCGATGCCTACAACGACGCGCGGCGCAAGCTGATCACCGACAAGGCCTCGCTCGAGCTGCGGCCCGGCACGCTCGACGGCTACGGCGCCAAGGTGACGCTGCGCGAGGCGCAAGGCCACCGCGAGGCCGTCGGCGCGATGGGCTCGGGCGAGCCGACCGTCGGCCGCTTCGGCGAGGTGCGCGGCGACACCGTGCATTTCGACATCATCGATTCCCAAGGCAACATGATCTCGGCGACGCCGTCCGGCGGCTGGCTGCAATCCTCGCCGGTCATCCCCGAGCTTGGCTTCTGTCTCGGCACACGCGCGCAGATGTTCTGGCTCGAGGAGGATCATCCGGCGGCGCTGGTCCCCGGCAAGCGGCCGCGCACGACGCTGTCGCCGACCATGGCGCTGCGCGACGGCGAGCCCTATGTGGCCTGGGGCTCTCCCGGAGGCGACCAGCAGGACCAGTGGAACACGCAGTTCTTCCTGCGCCACGTCCATGCCGGCATGAACCTGCAGGAAGCGATCGACGCCCCGGCGTGGCACTCCGAGCACTTCCCGATCTCGTTCTGGCCGCGCACCGCACGCCCCGGCGTGCTCGTGGTCGAAAACCGCGTGCCCAAGGCGACCGTCGAGGAGTTGCGCCGCCGCGGCCATGTCGTCGAGGTCGGTCCGGACTGGTCGGAAGGCCGGCTCACGGCCGCATCACGTGTCGGCCGCCGCCGCCGCGCCGCGGCCAATCCACGGGGCATGCAGGGTTACGCCGCCGGACGATAAGAGAGCAACGCGACGATGACCTGGTCGATCATTGCCAAGGACGATTTCACCGGCCGGATCGGCATCGCCGTCGCCACCCGCTTCTTCGCCGTCGGCGCGCGCGTGCCCTTCATCGTCGCCGGCCACGGCGGCATCGCCACACAGGCGCTGGTCAATCCCTACTACGGTATCGACGGCGTCACGCTGCTGCGCGACGGCCGGCATCCGCGCGAGATCGTGCAACTGCTGACATCTGCCGATCCCGGCCGCGAGAGCCGCCAGCTCCACATCCTCGATCGCAACGGCCAGATTGCCGCCCACACCGGCCGCGACTGCATCGACTGGTGCGGCCATCTCGAAGGCCGAGGCTTTTCGATTGCCGGCAACATGCTGGCCGGCCCGCAGGTGCTGCACGAAACCGCGAACGCGTTTCTCGCTCATGGCGCCCTGCCCTTTGCGGAGCGTCTGATCGCGGCCATGAAGGCCGGCGAGGCGGCCGGCGGTGACAAGCGCGGCAAACAGTCCGCCGCCCTCCTGGTCCACGGCAAGGAGGAATGGTCCGAGCTCGATCTGCGGGTCGACGATCACGCCGATCCGCTCGCCGAGCTCGCACGCCTGGAAGGCGTCAGCCGCAGGCATTGGGCGGTGTTCCGGCAGTTCATGCCGACGCGCGACAATCCGGCGGGGATTACGGATCGCGCCACGATCGATGCCGGCATCGCCGCGGCGCTCGCGAGCCAGACATGACCGAGCCGGAAGGACGGCGCGTGACCGGGGTTGGTATGGATAGTGCAAAAACGCAGGCTGCATTTTCGTAGGGGACATCGGATGATGAGGAACTGGTGCTTGGCCGCCGTCGCGGCCGTTGTCGTGGCCTCCTGGGGGCCGGCCGCGCAGGCGCAGACCACCTTGCGCATCGGCCTTGCCGAGGACCCCGACGTTCTCGATCCGACCATGGCCCGCACCTATGTCGGGCGCATCGTGTTCGCCGCCACCTGCGACAAGCTGTTCGACATCGACGAGAAGCTCAACATCGTGCCGCAGCTGGCGCTGTCGCAGGAGACCTCCGCCGACGGCAAGGAGGTCACCATCAAGCTGCGGCCCGGCGTGAAGTTTCACGACGGCGAGCCGTTCGACGCCGAGGCCGCCAAATTCTCGCTCGACCGCCACCTGACCTTTCCCGGCTCGTTCCGCAAGCCTGAGCTGGCCTCGCTCGATCATGTCGACGTCGTCGATCCCCTGACGATCAAGCTGGTGTTGAAAGCGCCGTTCTCGCCGCTGATCGCCCAGTTCACCGACCGCGCCGGCATGATGGTGTCGCCGAAGGCCGCCAGGGAGGCCGGCGACAAGTTCGGCCTGCATCCGGTGTGCGCCGGTCCGTACAAGTTCGTCGAACGTGTCCAGCAGGACAAGATCGTGTTCGAGAAGTTCGCCGACTACTGGAACAAGGACAACGTCTTCATCGACAAGATCGTCTACCAGCCGATCGTCGACGCCACGGTGCGGCTGGCGAACCTGAAGTCGGGTGCCCTCGACCTGATCGAGCGCGTGCTCGCGACCGATATCAAGGATGTCCGCGCCGATTCCAGGCTTGCGCTGTCGACTGCGATCGAGCTCGGTTACCAGGGCATCACGCTCAACATCGGCAAGGACAAGGCCAAGGGCCCACTCAGCCAGTCAGCCAAGGTGCGCCAGGCGCTCGATCTCGCGATCGACCGCGAGGCGCTCAACCAGGTGGTCTTCAACGGCGAATTCATGCCGGGCAACCAATGGGTCAATCCCTCGCATCCGTATTATCAGAAGGCCTTCCCGGTGCGTGCCCGCGATGTCGAGAAGGCAAAGGCGCTGCTGAAAGAGGCCGGCGTGACGACGCCTGTCGCGGTCGACTTCATGGTACCGAAGGGTGCCGAGACCGAGGCGGCCGCCCAGGTGGTACAGTCGATGGCCGCCGAGGCCGGCTTCGACATGAAGATCCGTGTGACGGAGTTCGCGACCTCGCTGAAGCAGGCCGAGGCCGGCGACTATCAGGCGTTCATGCTGTCATGGAGCGGCCGGATCGATCCTGACGGCAACAGCTACGTGTTCTTGCACAGCAACGCGCCGCAGAACTACAGCGTCTGGGCCAATGCCGAGGCCGACAAGGCGCTCAGCGACGCGCGGCTGGTGACCGACATGGCCCAGCGCAAGGCGCTCTACGAGAAGCTGACCAAGCTCGAGATCGAGGACGAGCCGATCCTCTACCTCTATCACCGCCGCATCCTGATCGCGCACACCAAGAAGCTCGAGGGCTACAAGCAGATGCCGGACGGCCTGGTGAGGGTGGTCGGGCTGAAGCTGAAGTGAGCGGTCAGGTGGCACCTGGTCGTTGGGACGCGCAGCCGGCGCCCCGCACTCACTCCGCTCCCTCCCCCCTTGTGGGGGAGGGTTGGGGAGGGGGGTGCCACGCACTCCGATCTCGCTTGGGGCACCCCCCTCCCTGTCCCTCCCCCACAAGGGGGGAGGGAACGCAAGCGGCACGACCGGAGTCTGATTGCAAGCATCAGCGTCGGGAGAGGCACTGATCATGCTGACCTTCCTCGCCCGCCGCATCGCCCAGATCATTCCGACCTTGATCTTCGTCTCGATCCTGATCTTCTCGCTGCAACAGCTCCTGCCCGGCGATCCCGCGCTGGTGATGGCCGGCGAGGAGCGCGATCCCGCCGTGATCGAGCAGATCCGCAAGCAGTATCGCCTCGACCAGCCGCTGCCCGTCCAGTACGGCTACTGGATCAAGGGCGTGCTCTCGGGCGATTTCGGCGAGTCGCTGCGCATCAAGATGCCGGTGCGCGACCTCATCCTGCAGAAGCTGCCCGTGACCCTGCAGCTCGCGGCGATGGCGATCGTGATCGCGTTCCTGATCGGCATTCCCGCCGGCATCGTTTCCGCCGTGAAGCGCGGGACGGCCTGGGACTATGCCGCCAACCTGTTCGCACTGTGGGGCATCTCGACGCCGAACTTCTGGCTCGGCATCATGCTGATCTTCCTGTTCTCGATCCAGCTCGGCTGGCTCCCCGCCTCCGGCTACGTCTCGCCCGCCGAGGACTGGCGCGCCAGCCTCGCCGCCACCATCATGCCGGCCTTCGTGCTCGGCAACGCCATCGCCGCGATCCTGATGCGCCACACCCGCAGCGCGATGCTGCAGGTCCTGGGCAGCGACTACATCCGCACCGCGCGCGCCAAGGGCATCTCCGAGCGCCAGGTCATCCTGCGCCACGCGCTGCGCAATGCCCTGACGCCGGTGATCACGCTCGGCGCGCTCGAGCTCGGGACGCTGTTGTCCGGCGCCGTGCTGACCGAGCAGATCTTCTCGATCCCCGGCTTCGGCAAGCTGATCGTCGACGCCGTGTTCAACCGCGACTACGCCGTCGTGCAGGGCGTCGTGCTGGTCACCGCCACCGTCTACATCATGCTGAACCTGATCGCCGATCTCGCTTATGTCCTCGTCAATCCGCGCTTGAGGAGCTGACATGGCCGAGACGACGCTGTCAGCTCCATCAGGCGCGCGCGCCCTCGCCCCGCTCGAGCGGCCGATGCAGCGCACCTGGCGCCGGCTGGTAAAGCGCAAAGGCGCAATGGTCGGGCTCGGCCTGATCACGGCCTTCATCCTGCTCGCCGTATCAGCGCCGCTGGTGGCGCCCTACGATCCCGTCAAGACGAGCTGGGCGCTCGTGCGCAAGGCGCCGTCCGCGGCGCATTGGTTCGGCACCGACGATCTCGGCCGCGACGTGCTGGCCCGCGTGATCTATGGAGCGCGCGCCTCGCTGCTGGCCGGCGCGATCTCGGTCGCCATCGCGCTGGCGATCGGCGTCCCCATCGGCATGACCGCAGGCTATCGCGGCGGCTTCATCGATGCCCTGATCAGCCGCATCACCGACGCGATGCTGGCCTGCCCGTTCCTGATCCTGGCGATCGCGCTGGCGGCGTTTCTGGGCCCGAGCCTCGGCAATGCGATGATCGCGATTGGCATCTCGGCGACGCCGATCTTCGTCCGGCTGACCCGCGGCGAGGTGCTGAGCGTCAAGGTCGAGGAATATGTCGAGGCCGCCCGCAGCGTCGGCGATACCGACCTGCAGATCGCGGTCAGGCACATCCTGCCCAACATCATGCCGGCGCTGCTGGTGCAGGCGACGCTGTCGGTCGCCGCCGCCATCATCGCCGAAGCCGCGCTGTCATTCTTAGGTCTGGGCCAGCAGCCGCCGGCCCCGTCCTGGGGCAGCATGCTCAACGCCGCCCAGCGCTTCCTCACCAATGCCCCCTGGATGGCGATCTGGCCGGGGCTCGCGATCTTCCTGGTGGTGCTGTCCCTCAACCTCCTCGGCGACGGCCTGCGCGACGCGCTCGATCCGCAGCAGGAGGAGTAGGCCCTCGCTAGCGCAACACCCTCCAGTGTCGTCCCGGCGAACGCCGGGACCCATAGCCACCGTCGGTCGTTGTTGCGCGAGAAGGTCACTCCGCGCCTGCCTCAAACCACTGCCTGGGGTTATGGGTCCCGGCGTTCGCCGGGACGACAGCGAGGGGTATCGAGAGACCGGTCAAAACAAAACGGCGGCTGCCAGGGCAGCCGCCGTCGATGTCGTGAGACCAGGCGCCCTCGTCACGTCGCCTTCAGCGCATGATCGGTCTCGGCGTCGAACTGCGCGATCTGCCGGGCGCGCTGCGACTTGGCGGCGGCCTGGTGGTTGGTGGCGATGACGGTGTAGACGGCCGGCAGCACGAACAGCGTGAACAGCGTGCCGATCGACATGCCGGCGACGACGACGAGGCCGATCGAGAAGCGGCTGGCGGCTCCGGCGCCGGTCGCGGTCAGGAGCGGGATCAGGCCGGTGACCATCGCCGCCGTGGTCATCAGGATCGGCCGCAGGCGGATGCGCGCGGACGTCTCGATGGCGGTGCGGCGGTCCATCCCCTCGTTGAGCTGCAGCTCGTTGGCGAACTCCACCATCAGGATGCCGTGCTTGGTGATCAGGCCGACCAGGGTCAGCAGGCCGACCTGGGTGTAGATGTTCATGGTCGCCAGCCCGAAGAACAGCGGGATCAGGGCGCCGACGATCGCCATGGGCACGCTGATCATGATGACCAGCGGATCCCTGAGGCTCTCGAACTGCGCCGCCAGCACCAGAAAGATGATGATCAGCGCGAAGCCGAAGGTGATGGCGAGCTGATTGCCCTCCTGGACGTATTGACGGGCGTCGGCGAGATAGTCGTGGCTGAAGCCGGACGGCAGGTTCTTGGCCTGCTTCTCCAGGAAGTCGACCGCCTGCCCCACGGTGACGCCCGGCATCGGCACGGCGGAGAAGGTCGCCGAGTTGAGCTGGTTGAAATGCGTCAGCGAGTTCGGGTCGGTCGCGGTCTCGATGCTGACGACGGTCGACAGCGGCACCTGCTGGCCGGCCGAGGTCGCGACATAGTAGCCGGACAGCGATTCCGGCGAGATCCGCTTGTCGCGCGGCACCTGCGGAATCACCTGATAGGAGCGGCCCTCGAGGTTGAAGCGGTTGATGTAGTTGCCGCCGAGCAGCACGGCCAGTGTGTTGCCGATCGACTGCATGTTGATGCCGAGATCGCTCGCCTTGCTGCGATCGATCGAGACCTTGACCACCGGCTGATTGAAATCGAGGTCGCTGTCGGAGACGATGAACATGCCGCTCTTGCGGGCGGCGTCCTTCAGCTTGGCCATCTGCTCATAGACCGCCTGGAAGCCGCTGGTCGAGCTGATCACCATCTGCACCGGCAGGCCGCCGGGGCCGCCCGGCAGCGCCGGCAGGTTGAAGGCGAAGGCGTTGATGCCCTCGATCTTCGACAGCTCCGCCTGCACCAGCGGCTTCAGCTTGATCGAGGAGCGCGTGCGCTCGTCCCACGGCTTGAGCAGCATGCCGGCGAAGCCGCCCTGCGGGCCCTGGATGCCGTTCAGGACGAAGCGCAGATCGGTCTCGGGGAATTTCTGGAACGCCTTGTCGACCTTGTCGGTGTAGAAGTTGATGTAGTCGATATTGGCGTATTTCGGCGCCTTGGTGATCGAGAACACGATGCCCTGATCCTCCTCCGGCGCCAGCTCCTTGGCGGTGTGCATGTAGAGGAAGCCGACGAGGCCGAGGATCGTCAGCGCGAACAGCGCCGTCACCGGCCGGTAGTCGAGTGAGCGGTCGAGCTGGCGGCCGTACCAGCGCGTCATCGCGCCGAACACCCGGTTGACGAGCCGCGCGAAGCGGCCCTCCTCGGCGCTGCGCAGCAGCACCGAGCACATCATCGGCGACAGGGTCAGGGCGATCACGCCGGAGACGATGACCGAGCCGGCGAGCGTGAAGGCGAATTCGCGGAACAGCGAGCCGGTGAGACCGCCGAGGAAGCCGATGGGGGCATACACCGCAGCCAGGGTGATCGTCATCGAGATGACGGGGCCGACGATCTCGCGGGCGCCCTGCAGCGCAGCCTGCACGGGTGCCTTGCCCTCCTCCAGATGGCGGTGGATGTTCTCCACCACGACGATGGCGTCGTCCACGACGAGGCCGATCGCCAGAACCATCGCCAGCAGGGTCAGCAGGTTGATGCTGAAGCCAAGCGCCAGCATCATCGTGCAGACGCCGATCAGCGACAGCGGGATCGTCACGACGGGGATGATGACCGAGCGCAGCGAGGCCAGGAACAGGAAGATGACCACGATGACGATCAGCACGGCCTCGCCGAGCGTGTGCTCGACCTCGTCGATCGACGACTGGATGAACTTGGTGGAATCGTAGGCCACCTTCATCTTCATCGACGGCGGCAGGTTGCGCTCGAGGTCCGGGAACAGCGCGCGCACACCCCTGACGATGTTGAGCGGGTTGCCCTGTGGCGTCGCATCGACGCCGATGAAGATGGCGCGCTCGCCGTTGAAGGCGACGCTGGCGTCGGTGCTCTGCGCCGCGAGCTCGACGGTCGCGATATCCTCCATGCGAACGAAGCCGCCGTCCTTGGCCTTGACGATCATCCGCTTGAACTGGTTGACGTCGGTCAGGCCGGTATTGGTCGTGACGTTGGAGACGATGAAGTAGCCCTTGGCCTGTCCGGCCGCGGACTGGAAGTTGTTGGCCGCGATCGCTGCCGCGACGTCGGTCGGCGACACGTTGCGGCCGGCCATCTTCTCGGGGTTGAGCCAGATCCGCATCGCAAAGGTCTGGCCGCCGAGAATGTTCGCCGCGGCGACGCCGTCGACCGTCGACAGCACCGGCTGGACCACGCGCGTCAGGTAGTCGGATATCGCCGATCCCGACAGCTCCTCGCTGGAGAAGCCGAGATACATCACCGAGGTCGTCTGGCCCGTCGTCTTGGTGACGATCGGGTCGTTGGATTCCTTCGGGATCAGGTAGCGGACCGAATTGACCTTGGCGAGCACCTCGGTGAGCGCCTGGTTCGGATCGAAATTCAGCTTGATGAACACCTGGATCGTGCTGGTGCCCTGCACCGAGGACGAGGTGATGTAGTCGACGCCCTCGGCGGAGGCGACCGCCTGCTCCAGCGGGGTGGTGATGAAGCCCTGCATCAGGTCGGCGGACGCGCCGGGATAGACCGTCGTGACGTTGACGACCGTGTTCGACAGCTTCGGATATTGCCGGATCGGCAGCACGAAGGCGGCGCGCAGGCCGAGCAGCAGAATGAGCAGGCTGACCACGACCGACAGCACCGGGCGCTTGATGAAGATATCGGTGAAACGCATCGCGGCAATCCCGTCAGCAGAGGTCAGATGAGGTCCGGACGGGCCGCCACGATCAGGCGGCCCGGCATTGGCTCAGAGGGCGCTCAGTAGCGCGGCGGCTTCGCCGGGACCGGCGGCAGCGGATCTGTGGAGATCGCGACCGCGGCGCCGGACTGGATCTTGAGCTGGCCGACGGCGACGACGCGATCGCCTTCCTTGAGGCCCTTGAGGATCACCGCGCGGCCGTTGATGCGGTCGCCGGTCTGCACATAGATGCGGTCGGCCGTCAGCGCGGTCTTGCCGTCGTCGGTCTTCTTCTCGTTGATGACGAACACCGAGTCGCCATAGAGCGTGTAGTCGACAGCGGTCTCCGGCACCGTCAGCACCGGCGGCTTGTCCGGCAGCACGACCGTGGTGGTCGCGAACATGCCGGGCCTGAGGATGCGCTCCGGATTGGCGATCGTCGCCTGCACCCGGATGTTGCGTGTGTCGGTCGCGATCTGCGGCTCGATCGTGGTGATCTTGCCCTCGAACGTCTTGCCCGGATAGGCATCGACGCCGACGCGCACGGTCTGTCCGACCTTGAGCTGACCGCTGTCCTTTTCGGTCACGGTGAAGTTGACCCAGAGCTGCGACAGATCGGTCAGCGACACGATCTGCGATCCGGCGGACAGATACTGGCCGACTTCGACCTTGCGGACGCCGAGGTCGCCGTCGAACGGCGCGCGCACGAGCTTCTGCGCGATCAGCGCTTCGGTCTTGGCGACGCCGGCCTGGGCCTGGTCGTAGGCGGCCTGGGCCTGGTCGACGGTCGCCTGCGGGCCGAACTGGCGCGAGGCCAATTGCTTGGCTCGGTCGAGCGACAATTGCGCCACGGTGACCTGGGCCTTGTAGTTGGCGAGGTCGCCCTGCTCCGGCGCATCATAGAGCTGCACCAGCGGCGTGCCCTGCTTCACCGTCGTGCCCGGCGTGAACATGATGTCGGTGATGCGGCCCGAGGCGTCGGAGGTGACGTTGACCTGATGAACGGCGGCGAGATCGCCGACTGCGGTCAACAGGTTCGGCACCGTCTCCGAACTCGCCGTCGCGACGCTGACATTGAGCGGCGGTGGCTTCATGTTGGCGAAGAACTGCGCGATCATCTTGTCGCGGAACATGTTGAACCACACGAAGCCGCCGACCAGCGCCGCGAGCAGCGCGCCCACGACGATGAACCACAGCACCGGGCGGGTGCGCTTGCGCGGCTTGTCGTCGACCGGCTTTCCGGAGAGCTTGGGTTCCGTCGCAATGTTCATGTCATGCACTTTCTGCCGTCGCCGGCCGGGCCGGAGGTTGCGACAATTCGTGATCGAGGTGGCACGCAATGGCGGCATCGGTCAGGCCGATGCCGCGGAGAATGAATTCGCTGAGCTGGCGCTCCAGGCTCGCAGCAGTTCCATACGGCACACACGGAACGGATGGAAGCCGCGTCAAGGCCGCCATCAATACGGTGTGGTGCGCGAACCAGAACAGGTCACGGGGCGCAGCCACGAGACGCACGGCATCACCACACGCAACGGCGCTTTCCAAGGAGTTAACGAACTTGGCGCCGATCAGATCATCGATCTTCGTATACAGCAGCCTTGCGAATTCGCCATCGTCGAGATGGCTCGACGCCATCAGCCGCAGCCGCTGCTCTTCTTCCTCATTGGGGCCGTCGGCGATCCCGAGGAAATGCCGGACCATCCCGGCCATCATCATGACCAGCGTCGCGGTCGAAGGTTCCTGACTGAGCAGCACCTCGAAATCCGGATCGGTCTCGCACTCCTCGGTGAGGATCTCCGCATAGAGCGCCGCCTTGGAGGGGAAATGTTTGAACAGCAGCGCTTCGGAGATCGCCGCCGCCGCGGCCACGCTCTTGGTCGTGGTGCCGGCATAGCCATGACGCGCGAAGCAGCGCTTGGCTGCACCGAGGATCAGCTGCCTCCGGAGATCGCTTGTCATGCGCAAAGTGGACATCGGCCGTGAGTAAATACTCACTTGATCTATGTCAAGAAAGATGCCGCGGCGCAGCAGGGTCGGCGGCCAAGTCCCTGAAATTACAGGTGGGATTTCACGGGCGCCAAAGGCAATTCTATACCTCTCAAAGCGGCGGATCTGCGGCACCGCTCCATCGATGGGTGCAATACCGCGCGGGACCACCGCCGCGGGCGCATTTTCTTCCGCCGCGCGCCATGCGACGGTCACCGCGACAACAACAAGAATCGGCCGGGAGGACCAGACATGACCGACGACGCAGCGCTCGCCAGCCAGTTCGATCTCGAGAGCCTGACGCCGGAGTTCTACGCCGATCCCTACCCGACCTATCGCGCGCTGCGCCGGCACGCCCCGGTCAAGCGCATGCGCAACGGCTCCTATTTCCTCACCCGCTACGACGATCTGGTCACCGCCTACAAGGCAACCAGGACGTTCTCGTCGGACAAGAAGCGCGAGTTCGCGCCGAAATACGGCAACTCGCTGCTGTACGAGCATCACACGACGAGCCTCGTCTTCAACGATCCTCCGGCGCACACGCGGGTGCGCCGCCTGATCATGGGCGCGCTGTCGCCGCGCGCGATCGCCGAGATGGAGCCTGCGCTGATCGCGCTGGTCGACGGGCTGCTCGACCGGATCGCGACCAAGGACAGATTCGAGCTGATCGAGGATTTCGCCGCCGCGATTCCGATCGAGGTGATCGGCAACCTGCTCGGCGTGCCGCATGACGAGCGCGCGCCGCTGCGCGACTGGTCTCTCGCCATCCTCGGCGCGCTGGAGCCGGTGCTGACGCCGGAGCAGTTGTCACGCGGCAACCAGGCCGTCGGAGAGTTCTTGGCCTATCTCGAAACCCTGGTCGCGCGCCGGCGCGCCGCCCCCGGCAATCCCGAGCGCGACGTGCTGACGCGGCTGATCCAGGGCGAGGCCGACGGCGAGCGGCTGAGCGAGACGGAGCTGCTGCACAACTGCATCTTCCTGCTCAATGCCGGCCACGAGACCACGACCAATCTGATCGGCAACGGCCTCGTGCTGCTGTGCCAGCATCCGGCCGAGCGGCAGCGGCTGATCGAGGCGCCCGGCCTGATCCGCACCGCGGTCGAAGAAATCCTGCGCTACGAGAGCTCCAACCAGCTCGGCAACCGGATGACCACGGAGCCCGTCGAGCTCGGCGGCGTCAGGCTCGAGGCTGGCACCTCCGTCACGCTGTGCATCGGCGCCGCGAACCGCGACCCCGCCCAGTTCGACGACCCCGAACGCTTCGACATCGCCCGCCCCGCCAACCGCCACCTCGCCTTCGGCACCGGCGCCCACCAATGCGCCGGCATGGCGCTGGCAAGGCTGGAGGGCGCGGTGGCGATCTCGCGGTTTCTGGCGCGGTTTCCGAACTATCAGCTGGACGGCGAGGCGGTGCGTGGGGGGCGGGTCAGATTTCGCGGGTTTGCGAGCGTGCCGTGTGTGGTTGGGGGGCTGACGCGATCGTCGCTCTCGCGATAGCCCCTCGGTCTTGACTTCAGACGGCCCAGCCATGACGGCCTGGGCGGCAGTTCGTAGGGCGGATTAGCGAAGCGTAATCCGCCGCTGACACGGTCAACTGCTGTTGAAGGACACGCTCTGCTGCTGGCGCGGCGGATTACGCTTCGCTAATCCGCCCTACCGACTTTACGTAGCGCTCCTCGCTTTGTTTTCGAATTGCAAGATTTTTGTTTCGCTTCATCAGAAATCATGTTATACGCGCGCCGTCCCGTCTCACAAGAGGGGCGCTTCGCGGTCGTCACGAACGTTGAGGCGGGATGCGGTGGGCGTGTTGGTGTCGCAGCGTGGTTTTCCGCGCCGACGAACGGCATCGATGCGCACGGTCAAGTCGCGTGGTCCTGACACCCCGACGCTGGTGTCACGCTTGCGTTGGCGCTCACGCGCCGCGCGGGCAACGGTGGCCAGAAAGCCCGGAGCACCGGGGAGAACGCGAAGCAGCCGTCAAAACCATCGCGCGGGGAATGCCGGGATGTCTCGGCTGAACCTGTGGTTCCTGCCGCCTGCATTTTTTTCCGCAGGCGGGCCATGGGTGCGGCCAGCGCCCGGCATTCCCCGTGCCCTCTTTTCGGAGAGGGCAGGACGAAGCGCAAAGCTCGGACGCGAACCGCGCCGCGAGGGGGTGACCGCATGTCTCACCGCCTTCAGCACAAGTCTCATCGGCCCAAACACAGCTCTCACCATCGTCATTGCGAGCGAGGCGACGTGTCCGCCAAAGCCCGAAGGGCGACGGCGGAAGCAATCCAGGGCCGCGCGGGCGACTCTGGATTGCTTCGTCGCTTGCGCTCCTCGCAATGACGCCGCGCATAAGGAGACCGCCGAGGGGCAAGCTATTGAGTTACTCGTCATGCCCGGCCATGACGATGGAGAGGGTGGAATGCTCAACAGCGCGCTGGCGATTTCAGAACACCGCGTGGTCGCCGCGCTCGGCCGTGGCCTCGCCGCGGATCAGCCTGGCGTAGTAGTCGAACAGCGTCTCCGAACCCGTCGACGGCGTGGCGTCGGCGTCGTAGCGGCCGGTGGCGGGGTCGAGCACCAGCATGGATTCGGTGGCGTAGTAGCGGCCGATGCGGGCGAGCTCCGCCTTGTCGGCGAGCGACGGCACGACCCGACCGGCAAGATCGAGCCCGCGGATGACGACGTCGAGCAGCGCCACCGGGACGTGGCGGATGTGCGGCTTGCGTCCGAGCAGCGCGAACAGATGCTCGCCCTGCTCCAGCGGCGTGATGGCCGGTCCGGGGCCGCCGATTGGCAGCACGCGATTCCAGCAGCTCTCGTCATCGAGGCAGCCGGCCAAGTAGTCGCCGAGATCGGCGTCGCTGATCGGCTTGCACGCGGTGAGACGGCCATCGCCGAACACGAGATATGGCCGGCCCTGTCTGACACGCTCGACCTGCCCGGACAGCGACTTGAAGAACGCGGTGGGACGAACGATCGAATGGATCAGGCCCTGCTCCATCAGATGCGCTTCGAACGCCAGCTTGGCCTGCTGAAACGCCAGCAGCGGCTTCTGCACGCAGATGGCAGACAGCATCACGAAGTGCGTCACGCCTGCTTCGCGGGCCGCTTCCAGCACGTTCACATGCGCCTGGTGGTCGACCGCCCAGGCATCGCGCGGCACACCGGTCCGCGATGCCATGCAGGACACCACGGCGTCGAAATGCTCGCCGCGAAAGCCGTCCCGCGCCAGCGAGACGGGATCGGTGACGTCGCCCGTTCTGACGGTGGCGCCCTGGACCCGCACGGCGTCCTGGCGCGGACGGACGAAGCAGACCACCTCATGCCCCCGCGCGACCAGCGCACGCACGGTGGCGCGGCCGATCGTTCCCGTCGCGCCGAGCATGAAGACACGGCGCGGACCAGACGAAGGGACGACGATAGGAGAGGTCATCGGCTGAGGCGAAACTCTGGAAACCGTCCCAATCTATATCACCGCCTGCCCTTGCGCGGCGTCGAGACTGCCACGGGAATTCTCGTCATGCCCGGGCCCGTCCCGGCCATCCACGTCGTTCGGCGTGTGCGGTGCTACGTGGATGGCCGGGACGAGCCCGGCCATGACGGGTCGAAAGAGCTGAGCGCATCCCGACGCCCTAGCGTTGCTCGCGACCTGCCGTGCCGTTGTCCGAACGCCTCTCCACGCTCCGCGAATCCCTCACTCCGCCACGCGCGGGGTCTTCTCCAGGATCAGCGTGTGGATGCCGCAGGTGCCGCTGTAGAGGCTCATCACCCGGGTGCCCGGCTTGCGGCCGGCCCGTGGCTCGGAGACCTGCAGGCCGGCGGCGAGCAGCCGCGCGCGCGTGGCATCGATGTCGGCGACGCGCCAGCTCAGGCCCCAGAGCTTGTCATGGGCCTTGTCGTTGCCGGCGACCGGCCGCTTCACCACCTCGACGATCAGGTCGCCGCAGCGGAAGAACATCAACTGCCCCCATTCCTGATGGCTGCGGTCGAGCGCCATGTCGAGGCCGAGCCGGGCGCCGTAGAGCGCGGCGGCGCGTTCGGGATCCTCGGTCGAGATCACGATATGGTCGAGGCCGAGCACGGCCGTATCGGCGGTCTTGGCGGACGGCGGACGTGGCTCGGCAAGCTCGAGGAAGAACATGCGCACGCCGCGCGTCAGATCGGTCATCGCGCGGGTGCGCTTCCAATGCAGCGTCTGGCCGGAGACGCGATCGGTGTTGTCGACCTCGGCAATCGGATCCGGCTTCAGCGCGACCCGCTCGAGCCGCCGATGCATCTTGCCGATATCGCCGGTGGCAAAGCAGATGCTGGCGAGCCCCTCTCCCCAGATCTTGATGACGTTGCGGATGCGGTCGGCGGCGGGGCTCTCCCCCGCCGGCGCCATCAGCTCCAGGCTCATGTTGTCGAGCGTGAACAGGACGCGGTCGGCGCCCTCGCCCGAATTCTGCCAGGACGGCTTGCGCGCCAGCAGCGTCTCGAACGCGGCGCTGCCGGCCTGGATGTCCTGCAGCAGGACGACGACGTGGTCGAGCCCGGTGATCACGGAAACAGCCCTCGCGAGTTCTTGGCGTTGCGCACCTTCTCTACCCCGATCGCCATCGCCGCGGTCCGGTGCGAGATGTCGTCGGCCTTGGCGCGCGCCAGCATGCGCTCGAAGGCGCGGTCGAGGATCTGGTACTCCCTGCGCATCACCTCCTCTTCCTCCCAGAACAGCTGCTGCAGATCCTGCACCCATTCGAAGTAGCTGACGATGACGCCGCCGGAATTGCAGAGGATGTCGGGAATGAGGAAGATCTCCTTGCGGCGCTGCTCCAGCACGAGATCGGCATCCGGCGTGGTCGGACCGTTGGCGGCTTCCGCGATCACCCGGCATTTCAGATGCGCCGCCACCTTGGCGTCGATCACGCGCTCGACGGCCGCCGGCACGAGGATGTCGCAGGCCAGGGTCAGTATCTGGTGTGGATCGAAGGCGAGTTCGGTGGAGAAGCCCGCAATGCTGCCGTGCCTGGTCGCATGCTCCATCAGCGCCGGGATGTCGAGGCCACGCGGATCATGGAGGGCGCCAGTGTGATCGCTGACCGCAATCACCTTCATGCCCATCTGGTGGAAGCCGAGCGCGGCGTAGGAGCCGACATTGCCGAAGCCCTGCACCACGGCCGTGGACGTGGTCGGGTCGATGCCCAGCTCATCCATCACCCGCCGCGACACATGGGCGACGCCGCGGCCGGTGGCCTCGCGGCGGCCGAGCGTGCCGCCGGAGAACACCGGCTTGCCGGTGACGATCTCGGTCACGGTCTGGCCCTGGTACATCGAATACGTGTCCATGAACCAGGCCATCACCTGCTCATTGGTGCCCATGTCGGGCGCCATCACGTCGGTATGCGGGCCGACGAACGGGATCATCTCCTGCATGTAGCGGCGCGACAGCGATTCGAGCTCGCGCTTCGACAGCTTGGAGAGATCGACGTTGATGCCGCCCTTGGCGCCGCCATAGGGCAAGCCGACCAGCGCGCATTTCCAGCTCATCCAGATCGCGAGCGCGGCGACCTCGCCAATGTCGACCGTCGGGGCGAACCGCGTGCCGCCCTTGGTCGGCCCCATCGTCAGCAGATGCTGGACCCGGTAGCCTTCGTAGACCGAGATCGTGCCATCATCCTTGTGGATCGGACACGAGACGGTGATCGCCCGCTTCGGCAACAGCAGCCGGTCCCGCTCGTCGGCTGGGATGCCAAGATGGTCGGCGATCACGTTGAACTGATTGGTGGCCATCTCGAACACCGGACCCGCATAGACAGTCATATTCCACTCCCGAATCTGCGTTTCTGCAGGCCGGCAACCATAGCGCGACCCGCGCGCCGGCGGCAGGGGGCCACCGGTAGCAGACGGCCGATCTCAACCACCAAGGTGACGATTTGACGAAGAATTTCAGCGTTGATCCGCTTTGACCGCTTGCTAATCTGCGGCGCCGGGGCCGCGATCACCCCTTAGTGAGACAGAAATGGCAATGCAGGCCCTCTTCATCGGACAGACCTACATCGACGTGACATTCATCACCGACCACATGCCGACGGGGGACGAGAAGCACGTGGCGTCCGACTATGCCGTCTCGTTCGGCGGCAATGCCGTGACTGCGGCATTTTGCTGCGCCAAGCTCGGCATTGTGCCCGACCTGATCGCGACCGTCGCGAATGACTGGCTCGGGCGGATGTTCCAGGACATGACCGCGAAATACGGCATCTCGGTCCACCCCCGGAAGGTCAATGCCTCCTCGCTGTCCTTCATCATGCCGAAGGACGGCAAGCGCGCCATCGTGCGCTGCCGCGACGACGCGCATATCCACCCGTTCCCGCTGCTCAATCTCGGCAATTGCAGGGCGCTGCATGTCGACGGCCACCAGCCCGACGCCGCGTTGCATTATGCCAAGCTGTGCCGCGAGGCCGGCATCCTGACCTCGCTCGACGGCGGCGGCCTGCGCACCAACACCCATGAGCTGCTCGAATATATCGACGTCGCGATCGTCGCCGAGCGGCTGTGCGAGCAGATGGATCTCACGCCGGAAAAGATGCTCGACTACCTGAAGAGCCGCGGCTGCCGCATCGGCGGCGTCACCCAGGGCGAGAAGGGCCTGCTCTGGTATGACGAGGTCGGCGCCGTGCATACGCTGCCGGCCTATCCGATCCCGCGCGAGCGCGTGATCGACACCAATGGCGCCGGCGACGTCTTCCACGGCGCGTATGTGTATTCGTACCTCGCCGATCCCGCCAAGGGCTGGAAGGAGCATTTCGAGTTCGCGCGCGCGGCCTCGACCTTCAAGATCCAGAAGCTCGGCAACGAGGCCGGCCTGCCGACGCTCGCCGATATCGAGCTGGTCCGGCAGGAATTCGAGGCGCGCGTCTAGCGGTTGTGGGGAGCAAGCGGATGGGGCGGGTCGTCGTCGCCGGCAGCATCAACATGGATGTGGTGGCGGCGGCCGAGCGCCATCCGCGCATCGGCGAGACCGTCGCGGGCCGGTCGGTGATGTACTTTCCCGGCGGCAAGGGCGCGAACCAGGCGGTCTCAGCCGCCAAGCTCGGCGCGCCGACGGCGCTGATCGGCCGCCTCGGCCGCGACGCCTTCGGCGAGCAGCTGCGCGCCTTCCTCGCCGGCCAGGGCATCGACCTCGCCGCGGTCAAGGACAGCGCGGACGCGTCGACCGGCACCGCGATCATCACGCTGGCCAACGCCGACAACACGATCGTGGTGATCCCGGGCGCCAATGCCGAGGTCAGCGCTGACGATGTGGCGCAGATTGCGTTGACAACGGGCGACGTGGCGGTGAGCCAGTTCGAGATCCCGCAGGCGACCATCGCCGCCTTCTTCCAGCGTGCGAAGGCCGCCGGCGCCACCACGATCCTCAACCCCGCCCCCGCCAGCGCCTTTGGCCGCGAGCTGTTCGCGCTGGTCGACGTCCTCGTGCTCAACGAAACCGAGCTCGGCTTCCTGGCCGGCATCGAGCTTGGCGACGCGCCGACGCCGCAGCAGGTAATCACGGCGGTGCTTGCGCTCAAGCCTCGCGACGATCAGACGGTCTGCGTCACGCTCGGCGCGCGCGGCGCGATCGCGGTCTCTGGTGCCGAGGCAAGGCTGGTCGAAGGCCGCGCGGTCAAGGCTGTCGACACCACGGGCGCCGGCGACTGCTTCGTCGGCGCGCTCGCGGCGCGGCTGTCGCAAGGCGCGGCGATCGCGGATGCGATCGCCTACGCCAACGTTGCGGCGTCGATCTCGGTGCAGCGGATGGGCGCCGGCCCGTCGATGCCCACTGCCGAGGAGGTGCGCGCGCTGCTCTAGGCGAGAGCGCTCTTCAGGTCGAAGCTGGGATCAGCGGCCTTGGCTGCATCCAAGGTGCCGCCCGCAGCAAGCAACTTGCGGCCGAACATATGGTCGCCGGCGCGGTTGACCGACTCGATGCCGACCAGCCGGCCCTCTTTGTAACAGAATGCGGAGAATGCCTTTTGCGCCGGATCCCCGCGCAGCACGACCTGGTCATAGCCCGTGGTGAGCCCCGCGATCTGGAGCTTGTCGTTGGCCTGGTCGCTCCAGAACCACGGCTGCCCGTCATAGGGCTTGACGTCGCCCGTCAGCCGCGCCGCGACGCAGCGGGCATGATCGGTGGCGTTCTGCACCGACTCCAGCCGCAATGTGCCGCCAAAGCGCTGGCTGGCGAACAGGGCGCAATCGCCGATCGCCGAGATGTGCGGATCGCTGGTGAGCAGATACTCGTCGACCACGATGCCGGAGGCGACCTGCAATCCAGCCTCGGCGGCGAGCTCGACATTCGGCAGCACGCCGACGCCGACCACGACGAGATCGGCGGGGATGTGCCGACCATCGCTGAGGCTGACGCCGGTGACCTTGTTGCCGTCGGCCTCGATGCTGGTGGACTGCACTCCGAGATGAATCTGCACGCCGGCATCGGCATGCTGCTTCTGGAAGTAGTCGGAGATTTCCGCCGTCACGGCCCGCGCCATCACCCGCGCGCCGAGCTCGAGCACGTCGACCTCGAGGCCCTTGATCCGGGCGGTCGCCGCGAATTCGAGACCGATGAAGCCGGCGCCGATCACCACGGCCCGCTTGGCATCGGCGAGCAAGCCTCGCAGCGCTTCGCTGTCGTCGAGAATGCGCAGATACCGCACGGCAGGGAGATTGGCATTGGGAATGTCGAGCAGCCGATTGCGCGCACCGGTCGCGAACACGAGGTGCCCATAGTCGAGCGTCCGACCGGAGGCGAGCAGCACCTTGCGCTGATCGCGCTGAACAGCGACGGCACGATCATAGACGAGATCGATGGTCTGGTCCGCGTAGAACTTCTGCGGCCGAAACATCAGGGTCTCGGGACCGCCGGTGCCCTTGAGATAGGCCTTCGACAGCGGCGGACGCTGATACGGCAGATGCGGTTCGTCGTTGATCAGGTGAATCGGATCGGCAAAGCCTGCCTGACGCAGCGAGGTCGCGAGCTGGAATCCCGCATGCCCCGCACCCACGATCACCACCGGTCCCTTCGTCACTGCGCCCTGCCCCATTCTGTCATTGTCCATGCCGACGGAACCGGGTTTTGGCAGACTTGCCCGGCATTGTCACCGGTCCCGCCGTGCGGTTTAAATGCGGCAACAAGAACCACGCCCGGGAGGTATGAATGTCGGACGCCGTAGCGGAACCTGCCCGCCTGAGCATCGAGGGTCCGATCGCGGCCATCACGCTCGACCGCCCGGCGGCGTTCAACGCCATCAACCTTGCGATTGCGAAGCGCTTGGAGCTGCTTGCGGCCCAAGTAGAGGCCGACAAGACCATCCGCGTGCTGATCCTGAAAGGCGAAGGCCGCGCCTTCTGCGCCGGCGGCGACCTGCAGACGATCGGCGCTGCCGCTGAGGCCAACACCATCACGCCTGTCGTCAGCGAACTGCTGCATCACTACCATGCTTTCATCGCGAGCCTGCGGCGCATGCCCAAGATCGTGCTGGCGAGCGTGCACGGCTCCGCCGCCGGCGCAGGGATGTCGCTCGCCTTCGCCGCCGACCTCTGCATCGCCGCCGAGGACGCGCGCTTCACGCCGGCCTATGCCAAGCTCGGCGTGTCGCCCGACGGCGGCGGTACAGTTGGCATGGTCGCCACTGTGGGCATCAGGCGGGCGTTGCAGATCTTCCTGGCGGAGGACAGCTTCACGGCCGCGCAGGCCCATGAATGGGGCTTGGTCGCGAAAGTCGTCCCCGCCCCCGGGCTCGCTGCAGCCACCGAAGCGCTGGCGCAGCGACTGGCGCAGAACATGCCGGCGGGGATCGCTGCGACCAAGGCGCTGATCCATCGCGCACTGACCAGCTCGGTCGAAGACCAGCTGGCGGCCGAGCGGGATGCGATCATCAATTGCATGCACACCGACGAATTCCGCGCCGCCGTGAAGCGGTTCACCAGCAAGGGAAAGTAGGACTGCGCTCAACTCTTCCCTTTCCGGCGCATGAAATCGAAATCGCAGCCGTCGTCGGCCTGCAGGATCGTTGCATGGAAGAGATGCGCATAGCCGCGCTCGGCCCATTCGGGCGTTGCGGCTTGCTTCAGCGCAGCGCGACGCCGGTCCAACTCGGCGTCGTCGACCAGCAGGTCGATGCTGCGCTTTTCGACATCGAGCCGGATCATGTCGCCGCTCCGCACCAGCGCCAGCGGACCGCCGACGGCGGACTCCGGCGTGATGTGAAGGACGATGGTGCCGAACGCGGTGCCGCTCATGCGCGCATCGGAGATGCGCACCATGTCCTTGGTGCCGCCGCGCGCGAGCTTCTTCGGAATCGGCAGGTACCCCGCCTCCGGCATGCCTGGCGCGCCCTTGGGTCCGGCATTGCGCAACACCAGGACGTCGTCGGCCGAAACATCGAGAGCGGGATCATCGATCCGCAGGGTCATGTCCTCCACCGACTCGAACACGACGGCGCGCCCGGTATGTTGCAGCAGCTTCGGGCTCGCCGCCGAATGCTTGATGACTGCGCCGCGCGGCGCCAGATTGCCGCGCAGCACGGCAAGGCCGCCTTCCGGCTTGATCGCGTCATCGCGCGCGCGGATCACGTCCTGCCCAGGAACATCCTCCGCCGCAGCGACGATGTCGCGCAGCGACTGGCCGGTGATCGAGCGGCAATCGAGGTCGATGAGATCGCCGAGCTGCTTCATCAGCTTCGGCACGCCACCGGCGTGGTGGAAATGCTCCATGTAGTGATCGCCGGACGGCTTGAGGTCGACCAGCACTGGCACCTCGCGCCCGATGCAGTCGAACGCATCGAGGTCGATCCTGTGCGGCGTCCGGCCGGCGATGGCGGTGAGATGCACGAGCCCGTTGGTCGAGCCGCCGATCGCCTGCAGCACCACCTGCGCATTCCGGAACGCCGGAGGGGTCAGCAGTTCGCTCGGCTTCGGTCCCTTCACCTTGGCCATCTCAGCCGCGACCCGGCCGCTGGCCTCGGCCGAGCGGAAGCGCTCGGCGTGGGGCGCCGGGATGGTCGCGCTCATCGGCAGGGACAGGCCGAGCGCCTCGGTGATGCAGGCCATGGTCGAGGCCGTGCCCATCACCATGCAGGTGCCGACCGAAGGCGCGAGCCGGCCGTTGACCGCATCGATCTCGCTGCCGTCCATCTCACCGGCGCGATACTTCGCCCAGAGACGTCGGCAATCGGTGCAGGCGCCGAGCACCTCGCCCTTATGATGCCCGACCACCATCGGTCCGACCGGAATGACCACGGTCGGCAGATCGGCGGACACCGCGGCCATGATCTGCGCCGGCAAGGTCTTGTCGCAACCGCCGATGACGACAACGGCGTCCATCGGCTGCGCGCGGATCATCTCCTCGGTTTCCATCGCCATCAGGTTGCGCAGATACATCGAGGTCGGATGCGCAAAACTCTCGGCGATCGAGATGGTCGGAAACACGAACGGCATCGCGCCGGACAGCATGACGCCGCGCTTCACCGCTTCCAAAATCTGCGGCACGTTGCCATGGCAGGGATTGTAGTCGCTGTAGGTGTTGGTGATGCCGACGATCGGACGATCGAGCGCGTCATCGGAATAGCCGGCCGCCTTGATGAAGGCCTTGCGCAGGAACAGCGAGAATCCGGCATCGCCGTAAGCGGTCAGTCCCTTGCGCAGGCCGTCGGTCATGGTCTTCTTTTCTTTCGTTGCTCTGTCTCGTTATTCCGGGGCGCGCGAAGCGCGAACCCGGAATCCAGAAGTGGTTTAAACTCTCATGTCGAGATTCCGGGTTCGCGTCCTGCGGACGCGCCCCGGAATGCCGACCTTGGATCACCCCCAATCGATGATCCGGCTGGTGTCGCCATCGAACTCCGTGGTGCAGAACGCGCCGCCCTGGAAATAGTCCCCAATCGGATCGGCCGGCAGCTTGGCCTGCTCGGCCATGGCGTGCTCGCGGAAATCCTCGGCGCGGCCGGTCGGGCGGTAGCCGAGATCATAGGCGCGCTGGTTGTCCCACCAGGCGCGTTCATTGAGCGAGGCGCCGTACAGCACCTCGAAGTGGATGTCCGGATGCTCCAGGCCGATGCGGCAGAGCTGCACGAGATCCTCCGGCTTCAGCCAGATCGACAGACGGCGCTTGTCGAGCGGCTTGTCGCCGAAATTGCCGATGCGGAGGCACGTGACCTTCAGCCCGTGCTTGTCGGCATACAGAGACCCGAGCGCCTCGCCGAACACCTTGCTGACGCCGTAGCGGCCGTCGGGGCGCGGCTGCACGTCGTTGTCGATCTTGCGATGGCGCGGATAGAAGCCGACCGCGTGGTTCGACGACGCGAACACCACGCGCTTCACACCCTTGCGGCGGGCGGCCTCGAACAGGTTGTAGCCGCCGATGATGTTGGCCTGCAGGATGTCGCTCCACGGTCCTTCGACCGAGTAGCCGCCGAAATGGATGATGCCGTCGACGCCCTCGCACAGCGCCTCGACCTGGGACAGGTCGGCAAGATCGGCCGCCTTGAACGTCTCCTGGCTGGACAGATCCGCCGGCGGTCTGAGGTCACTGAGCAGAAGGTCCGGATAGATCGGCGGCAGCAGCTTCCGCAAGGAAGTGCCGATTCCACCGCTCGCTCCGGTCATCAAGATACGTGGCATTTCATCCCTCTTGTTCGGCCCGCAGGTTTGCGGTCATTGCTCGGCGATGATAGCAGAGATCGTAACGGCGCAATAACAGGACCGGCCAAATGTCCGACGGAAACGCTCACGCGCAGGGCTTTCGCCCTGCCACCTTCTATCCCGATCCAGCGATCCAGGCGCTGGATCCGCGCTTCGAGAAATACTGGCTCAAGCTCTCCGCGGTCGAGCGGCTCGCCACCGGGCTGCGCTGGGCAGAGGGGCCGGTGTGGTTTGGCGACGGGCGCTATCTCCTCTGCAGCGATATTCCCAACCAGCGCATCCTCAAATGGGAGGAGGAGACCGGCGCGGTCTCGATCTTCCGCAAGCCCTCCAATTTCGCCAACGGCAACACCCGTGACCGGCAGGGACGGCTCGTCACCTGCGAGCATGGCGGCCGCCGCGTCACGCGCACCGAATACGACGGCTCGATCACCGTGCTGATGGATTCCTTCAACGGCAAGCGGCTGAACTCGCCGAACGACGTCGTGGTGAAGTCCGACGGCTCGATCTGGTTCACCGATCCGACCTTCGGCCTGCTCGGCAATTACGAGGGCTACAAGGCCGAGCCGGAGATCGACACCCACGTGTACCGGATCGACGCTGGCACCGGCCAAGCGACCATCGTCGCCGAAGGCGTGCTGGGGCCGAACGGGCTGTGCTTCTCGCCCGACGAATCCATCCTCTACATCGTCGAATCCCGCGGCGTGCCGACGCGCAAGATCCTCGCCTATGACGTCTCCGCCGACGGCACGACGCTCACCAACAAGCGCGTCCACATCGATGCCGGCCCAGGCACGCCGGACGGCATGCGCTGCGACGTCGACGGCAATCTCTGGTGCGGCTGGGGCATGGGCTCGCCCGAGCTCGATGGCGTCATGGTGTTCGCGCCGGATGGCGCGCCGATCGGCCGCATCGCTTTGCCCGAGCGCTGCGCCAACGTCTGCTTCGGCGGCCTCAAGCGCAACCGCCTGTTCATGGCTGCCAGCCAGTCGATCTACGCACTCTACGTGAACACGCAGGGCGCGCTGGGGGGCTGACATCCGGTCCCGTAGGGTGGGCAAAGGCGCGGAGCGCCGTGCCCACCTGCTTCGTTGTCGGCGCGAACGGTGGGCACGCTGCGCTTTGCCCACCCTACGCATCCTCACCGATCAGGCCGCGTTGTAGCCCGCGACCGCCTTGACCTCGAGATACTCCTCGAGACCGAACTTGCCCCATTCGCGGCCGTTGCCGGACTGCTTGTAGCCGCCGAACGGCGCGGTGCGGTCGTTCGGCACGCCCTGCAAATTGACGTTGCCGGCGCGGATCTTGCGACCGACCTCGCGGGCCTTCTCGATCGTCGGCGCGGTGACGTAGCCGGCCAGACCATAGGGCGTGTCGTTGGCGATCTTGACCGCCTCGGACTCGTCCTGCGCGCCGATGATCACCAGCACCGGCCCGAAAATCTCCTCGCGCGAGATGGTCATCTCGGGCTTGACGTCGGCGAAGATGGTCGGCCGCACATAGAAGCCCTTGTTGACGCCCTCGGGCAGGCCCGGACCGCCGGCGACGAGGGTCGCGCCCTCCTCGATGCCCTTGTTGATGAGGGCCTGGATCTTGTCCCACTGGCCGCGATTGACGACAGGGCCGATCGTGGTGCCTTCGCCGCGGGGATCACCGGCCTTGGTCTTGTCGGCGACGCCCTTGGCGATCGCGGCGACTTCCTTCATCCGGGCGGCCGGCACGATCATGCGCGACGGCGCGTTGCAGGACTGGCCGGAATTGTTGAACATGTGCATGACGCCGCCGGTCACCGCCTTCACCAGGTCGGAGCCTTCCAGGATCACGTTCGGCGACTTGCCGCCGAGCTCCTGGCTGACGCGCTTCACGGTCGGCGCCGCGCGCTTGGCGACGTCGATGCCGGCGCGGGTCGAGCCGGTGAACGAGATCATGTCGATGTCCGGATGCTCGCTCATGGCGGCGCCGACCTCCGGCCCCAAACCGTTGATCAGGTTGAACACGCCCTTCGGCACGCCGGCCTCATGCAGGATTTCCGCGAAGATCAGCGCCGAGGTCGGGGTGAACTCCGACGGCTTCAGGATCATGGTGCAGCCGGCAGCCAGCGCCGGCGCCACCTTGCAGGCGATCTGGTTGAGCGGCCAATTCCAGGGCGTGATCATTCCGACCACGCCGACCGGCTCGCGCACCACCACGGACGACGGCAGCGTCTCCTCGAACTCGTACTTCTTCAGCACGTCGAGCGTCGACATCAGATGTCCGAGGCCGGCACCGGCCTGCAGCTTCTCGGCCATCGGCAGCGGCGCGCCCATCTCGTCGGAAACGGCGGCACCGATCTCCTTCATGCGGCCCTTGTAGATCGCGATGATCTTCTCGAGCAGCGCGACGCGCTCCTCACGCGAGGTCTGCGAGAAGGTCTCGAAGGCGCGCTTGGCGGCGGCGACGGCCTTGTCGACATCGGCCTTGGAGCCCAACGCAACCTCGTACATCGCCTCTTCGGTCGCGGGATTGACGACCGGGGTGGACTTCTTGACGACCGGATCGACCCAGGCGCCGTCGATGTAGAATTGCAGGCGATTGACCATCGGAAAACCTCTTCACATGGAAGCATATGGGGGGCGGCAGCGTGCGGGCCGGCATCCTGGCACGCGCGATCCGCGGGATGAACCCGCCACATGCGGGGACCGGGGTTGCGTCCCGCGGATATAGGAGCAAGGCCGCGACCGGCGCAAGCCGACGGGCCTGCGTTTCGTCGCCGCTCCATTTTGCGTCGCAACAAGCGCGGCTCGCCTGTTTTCGCCCCCAGCGGGCCATCATTCCGGATGGCAGAATTCCCACCGCGAAGATTCATTTCCAAGATGTGAACTGCTTCACATCGCGGCTCGATCGCCCTGGCTAATCTCCTCGCCATAGACATGACGGCATCTCGAAAGGACGCCGGACACGATTTCAGAACCGAAAATTTCGCCAGTTCTTATTGCGTAGCCTTTCAGCACGTAGACATTTTGATCCAAGTTGCGACGCCGTCTCCTTCACCCCAGGTGAGGGGGGCGGCGTCCTCGTTTTGGGCCTTCCCTCACACCGCCATCTTGCGATGCCGCACCGGCGCGCCGGTGAGGCTCTCGGCCGCATCGATGATCGCGTTGGCATCCATCCCATTGTGGCGATAAAGATCGTTGATCGTCCCGGTCTGGCCGAACTTTTCGACACCCAGCGCCTCGACGCGATGGCCGCGCACCGAGCCGAGCCAGCCGAGCGTCGCCGGATGGCCGTCGATCACGGTGACGATGCCGCAATCGCGCGGCAGCGGCGCCAGCAACTGCTCGATGTGGCTGAGATGCTGCCCGCCGCGGCGATGCCGGCGCAGGCTGCGCGCCGCCGTCCATCCGGCATGCAGCCGGTCCGCCGAGGTGATGGCGAGCAGGCCGACGTCGCGGCGGGACTCGCCGATCAGGCCGGTGGCCTCGATCGCCTCCGGCGCGACCGCGCCGGTGTAGGCGACGATCACCTCCGCATTCGGGCCCGGCTTGCGCAGCCAATAGGCGCCCGCGGCGATGTCGGACTCCAGCTCGGGCGTCATGATCCGCTGCGGCTGGTCGATGGTGCGCGTCGACAGCCGCAGATAGACCGAGCCGCCCTCGCCCGGCGCGGCTTGCATGTGGGTAAAGCCCCACTTCATGATCGCGGCGAGCTCGTCGACGAAGGCCGGCTCGAACGAGGACAGCCCATCCTGCGCCATGCCGATCAAGGGCGTCGCGATCGACTGATGCGCGCCGCCTTCCGGCGCCAGGGTGACGCCCGACGGCGTCGCGACGACCATGAAACGCGCATCCTGATAGCAGGCGTAGTTCAGCGCATCGAGGCCGCGCTCGATGAAGGGATCGTACAAGGTGACCACCGGCAGCAGCCGCGCGCCGTTGATGGCGTGCGACAGCCCGAGCGCGGAGGCCATGATGAACAGGTTCATCTCGGCGATGCCGAGCTCGATATGCTGGCCCTTCGGCGAGGCCGCCCAATTGAAGGTCGAGGGGATCTTCTCGCTGCGGAACAAATCGGCCTTCTCGGCACGCGCGAACAGGCCACGGCGGTTGACCCAGGCACCGAGATTGGTCGAGACGGTGACATCGGGCGACGACGTCACGATGCGCGAGGCCATTGCGGTGTCGCCGCGGGCGAGATCGTTGAGGATCAGGCCAAAGCCCTGCTGCGTCGACATCTGGGCCGCGGCGGTGAAGGTCAGCCTGGGCACGTCGAACACGGCGTCATCGAGCCGGCGGCCATCGCGGTTGAACGGCACGGACGCAAGGAACGCCTCGAGCGTGGCGGTGTCCTGCTTCAAGCCTTCGAACTTGTCCCATTCATGGCCCGGGCGGATGTTCTGCTGCGCGCGCCATTTCTCCATCTGCGCGACTGTCATCAGCCCGGCGTGGTTGTCCTTGTGGCCCTGGAACGGCAGGCCGACGCCCTTGATGGTGTAGGCGATGAAGCAGACGGGGCGATCGTGGTCGATGGACTCGAACGCCTCCAGCATGCTCGCCATGTCGTGGCCGCCGAGGTTCGACATCAACGCCAGCAGTTCGTCGTCGCTGCGCTTGTCGAGCAGCCGCGTCACGTCGCCCTGGTCACCGATCTCGTCCTGGATGTGCTTGCGGAAGGCAGCCCCACCCTGGAAGCACAGCGCCGCGTAGAGCGCGTTCGGGCAATTGTCGATCCAGCGCCTGAGCGCCTCGCCGCCGGGCTCGGCGAAGGCCTCGCGCATCAGCCGGCCGTATTTCACGATCACCACATCCCAGCCGAAATTGCGGAACATGGTCTCGAACTTCTCCCACAGGCCCTCGCGCACGACAGCGTCCAGGCTCTGGCGGTTGTAGTCGACGATCCACCAGGTGTTGCGCAGGCCGTGCTTCCAGCCCTCGGCCAGCGCCTCGAAGATGTTGCCCTCGTCCATCTCGGCGTCGCCGACCAGCGCGATCATGCGGCCTTCGCGGCGATCCTTCATCCAGCCATGCGCCTGCACGTAGTCCTGCACCAGCGACGAGAACAGCGTCTGCGCGACGCCGAGCCCGACCGAGCCGGTCGAGAAGTCGACGTCGTCGACATCCTTGGTGCGCGACGGATAGGATTGCGCGCCCTTGAAGCCGCGGAAATTCTCCAGCTTCTCGCGCGTCTGCCGGCCGAACAGATATTGGATCGCGTGGAACACCGGGCTCGCATGCGGCTTCACCGCAACGCGATCCTCCGGGCGCAGCACCGAGAAATACAGCGCCGACAGGATGGTCGCGAGCGAGGCGGACGAGGCCTGGTGGCCGCCGACTTTCAGGCCATCGCTGTTCGGCCGGATGTGGTTGGCGTGATGGATGGTCCAGGACGACAGCCACAACGCCTTGCGGGTCAGCGCGTTCAGGATATCTAGACGGTCTGACGATGCGGATGGCGTGGCCATGGCGCTGCTCCCCGGGTATTGCTGGATTCGTGGACTTTAATCCTCTTGCCACGGCCAGAATTCTCAATTTTTCGCGCACAGAGCGGATCTATTGGGATATTTTATCAACCTGAACTCATTTTCAGCGACTTGATTCCAATGCCAGAACTCGACGCCATCGACCGCAAGATTCTCGGCCACCTCCAGGCCGACGGCCGCATCACCATGCAGGAGCTGGCCGACAAGGTGGGCCTCTCGGTCTCGCCCTGCCATCGCCGCGTGAAATTGCTGGAGGAGCGCGGCGTCATCACCCGCTACATCGCCACCGTCGACCAGAAGGCGCTCGGGCTGCACGTCTCGGTGTTCATCTCGATCAAGCTGGCTCGGCAGAAGGAGGAGGACCTGAAACGGTTCGAGAAGGCGATCTCGGCCTGGCCCGAGGTGCTGGAGTGCTATCTGATGACAGGCAATCGGGACTACATGCTGCGGGTGGTAGCGGCCGACCTGTCGTCGTATGAGGCGTTCCTGAAGACCAAGCTGACAAGGCTCGACGGCATCGCCTCGATCGAGAGCAGCTTTGCCCTGAGTCAGGTCAAGTACTCGATTGCACTGCCGGTGTGAGCCAAGCAATCGCCACGACCTCCGCTGTCGTCCCGGCGAACGCCGGCACCCATACTCCGCGGCGGCCGTGGTGAAACAAGCCTGGTCCAACATCTCGCGCAACAACATCTTCCTGGGGTTATGGGTCCCGGCGTTCGCCGGGACGACACCGTGTTTGTTGAAACGAGACGCCCACAAAGATTTCCGTCATTGCGAGGAGCGCAGCGACGAAGCAATCCAGAGCGCATCCGCGGCAAGATCCTGGATTGCTTCGCTGCGCTCGCAATGACGCCCGTACTGTCTGCCGTGCTCACGTTGTCCGACAGCACTTTCTGATGCATGAGAATATAGTTTCGCGACCTCGCGACACGTTTTGCGCCCGAGCTTTGATTTTTCGCCCTCTCATCAAAGAGGGCGCAGGGAAGGCCGGGCGCTGGCCGCGCCCGTGGCCCGCCTGCTCAAAAAATGCAGGCGGCAGGTACCACAGGTCTGGCCGAATACGCCCGGCCCTCCCTGCGCGATGGTTTTGACGGCTGCTTCGCGTTCTCCCCGGCGCACCGGCTTTTGGCCACCGTTGCCTGCGCGGCGCGTGAGCGCCGGCGCAAGCGTGACACCAGCATCGGGGTGTCAGGACCGCGCGACTTGACCGTGCGTGCATCGCCGTTCGTCCGCGCGAATGATCACGCTGCAACGACACACGCCCATCGCATTCCGCTGCCGACGTCCATGACGACCGCGATACGTCCCCTCCGACGCAACGGACGGGCCGGACTCTAATGCTGATTTTGCGAAATCGGCAAGTGGATTATTTTTCAGCGGAGGGCTGGACACGATTTTCACGCGCGATCTGATTTGCCCGTCGGGCAGCCATAGCGCCGTCGCACTCCGCGACGCCGACCGGCCGGGTGCCGCGCCGGTTTCGGAGCTTAACCCCATTGGCGCTAACTTACCATTTTGCTGCCGGAAATGGATGATTCCTCGGTCGAGTGACTGACGAATCGCTTTCG
>NZ_JBNPTK010000027.1:0-54224 GCF_051167615.1 Bradyrhizobium sp. HKCCYLS3013 | reverse complement strand
TTCGATCTGGCGAGCGAACGCTTTACCGCCTTCGAACTGACGGATGAGAGCGAGGGCGAGGTCATCGATCGCGCCGGTGTCGTGCCGGGCGAAATTCGCGTCGGCGATCGTGCCTATCTGCAGCCCGATCGGGTCGCCAAGGTGCTTGCTGAAAGCGCTGATATCGTAGTGCGCGCCAAATGGAATGGCGCTCGTTGGCTCGACGCCGACGCGAACCGTCTCGATCTCATTGCTCTGCTAAAAAAGTCGCGTGGCAAGGGACTGGTTGATCGGCCCGTCTGGATCAAGGCTTCGGCGAAAGAGCCTATCGCATTACGTCTGGTGGCGATCCGAAAGCCGAAGCAGGCGCGCGATGCCACGATCGAAAAGATCACGCGCCGGGCACGAGACATGGGCCGCAAGCTGCAGCCCGAGACGTTGGTCGCGGCCGAATGGGTCATCATCATCACCTCGCTCGATCGCGATGAATATCCACTTCCAGCAATCAGCAGCCTCTATCGATTGCGGTGGCGCATCGAGATCGCCTTCAAGCATCTCAAGAGCAGTATCGGCCTCGCGCGACCACCGGGCGAGGATCCCAGGAGCGCGAGAGCGCACATCCTCTGTCATCTTCTGCTGGCGCTGCTGACCGAGCCGCTCATCGCGGAACATCTCGGTGACTCTCCCCGCCGGGAGGCCGCGTGAAGAACGGCGTCTGGCGCCTATTGCGCTTGATCGTCGAGGCCCTCGTCGACGCCGTCATCCCCAAACCCGACGTGCAAACGTTGCGGGCCGCTGCGCGGAACATTCAACGCCATCTCCGAGAGCCGCCAAGAAAACGAGAATACCAAGCGTTAATTTGGTAAGTTAGCGCCAATGGGGGCAGCCGCACGGGAGGTGTCAGAGGGCAAACGCTCGGGGAGTGTTCGTGGTGAGGCCTGTACCCCCTTCACCCGGATCGCATCTGGCGATGCGATCCGACATCTCCCCGCACGCGGGGAGAGGCGCAGAGCGAGCAAGTCGCGAGAGACCTCTGCACTCCAACGTTTCCCGCAATACGCCGCTTAAAGCGTGCCCGGGAACGCGCCGCCGTCAAGCAGGATGTTCTGGCCGGTGATGTAGCCGGCCTTGGCGGCGCACAGGAAGGCGCAGGCGAGGCCGAACTCTTCGGGATCGCCGAAGCGACCCGCAGGGTTTGTCTTGGCGCGGTCGGCCAGGATCTGCTCCGGCGTGACGCCGCGCTTTTCGGCTTCGCCCTTTGCCGTGGAGAGAAGGCGGTCGGTCTCGAACGGCCCCGGCAGCAGCGCATTGATGGTGACGTTGTTGATCACGGTCTTGCGCGACAGGCCGGCGACGAAGCCGGTGAGGCCGGCGCGGGCGCCATTGGAGAGGCCGAGAATGTCGATCGGCGCCTTCACCGCGGCCGAGGTGATGTTGACGATGCGGCCGAACTTGCGCGCCATCATGCCGTCGACGGTCGCCTTGATCAGCTCGATCGGCGTCAGCATGTTGGCATCGAGCGCCTTGATCCAGTCGTCGCGGGTCCAGTTGCGGAAATCGCCGGGCGGCGGGCCGCCGGCGTTGTTGATCAGGATGTCCGGGTCCGGGCAGGCCTTCAGCACCGCGGCGCGGCCCTCCGGCGTGGTGATGTCGCCCGCCACTTCCGTCACGGTGATGCCGGGATTGGCCGCGCGGATCTCGGCCGCGGTCTTGGCCAGCGTCTCGGCGCCGCGCGCCGTGATCGTGACATGCACGCCCTCATTGGCGAGCGCGATGGCGCAGGCGCGGCCCAAACCCTTGCTGGAGGCGCAGACGATGGCGCGGCGGCCCTTGATCCCGAGATCCACGATTGATCACTCCGATATGTCAGTGAGGCTGAAAGGAAGATGGGCGCATTCTAGCCAACGGCATTGCCGCTGATAAGAGCAGCCGGCCTGTGCCGAATTGCATGGCTCGCTATGACGGGAGAGGCGCCGCCGGGTCGGTCAGATGCGCCGTTCCTGCTTCAGCCGGTCGATCAGGCTTGCGACCTCCGGAGGCAGCGAGCGGAAGCCCTTTGCGCCTGCGAGCGAGAGCATCGGACGCAGGCGTGATCCGTCGAGGAAGCGCGGCTGGCGCTCGGGAGGAACGATCCTGTCGAACACCAGCACCAGCGTGGTCGCGACCATGCCGGTGCGGACCGCGCCCAGCAGCGCGCCGCCGAGCCGGTCGCCAAAGCCGGCCTCGGAACCGATTGCCTCGTCGAGCAGGATGCGACCGATCTTGCCCAGCGCCATGCCGATCACGACGAAGGCGGCGAAGAACTGCAGCCAGTTCTGGGCCAGCGGAGTGCCGTGCGCGTCTTGCAGCTGCGGGCTCATCGCCGCGACCGCCCCCATCGCCAGCGGCATCGCGAGCAGGTAGGCCAGAATCGTGATGGCGCTGCGCAACAGCCCGGTCGAGAAGCCGCTGTAGACGGCAACCATCAGTGCGGCACAAGCGGCGAGGTCGAAAGCGTTCATGGTTGCTCCGCCGCGGTTGTAGGCCGCGCCCGGTAAACGATTCCGGTTTGCGCTGCTTCAAATCGTCTGTATCAATGCGCCGCAACAAATGAGCAAATCGTGGGAGGAACCATGTCCGAGCTGTTCGACGTCAGCCGCGAGGTGATCCTGATCACCGGCGCGAGCCAGGGTCTCGGGCGGCAGTTCGCCCGGGTTCTATCGGCGCATGGCGCCGCCGTCGCGCTCGCGGCACGCCAGACCGGCAAGCTCAAGGCGCTGGAGGCGGAGATCAGGGCGAGGGGCGGTCGCGCTGCCGCCGTGGAGATGGACGTGACGAGCATGGCGTCGATCGCCAGGGGCATGGACGCCGCCGAGGCCGCGCTCGGGCCCGTCACGGTGCTGATCAACAATGCCGGCATCGCCGTGGAGAAGCTCGCGGTCGAGCAGAGCGAGGCGGATTGGGACGCCGTGATCGGCGCCAATCTCAAGGGCGCCTATTTCGCCGCAACCGAAGCGGCGCGGCGCATGGCCGCGCGCAAGGCCGGCGGCAACATCATCAACATCGCCTCGGTGCTCGGCTTCAGCGTCGTGAAGTTCATCTCGCCCTATGCGATCTCCAAGGCCGGCGTGGTACAGGCGACCAAGGCGCTCGCGCTGGAGCTCGCGGCGAGCGGCATCCGCGTCAACGCACTGGCGCCGGGCTACATCGACACCGACATCAATCACGAGGTCTGGGAGACGCCGGCGGGCGAGAAGCTGATCAAGCGCATCCCGCAGCGGCGCGTCGGCCATGAGAGCGACCTCGACGGCGCGATCCTGCTGCTGGCGTCCAACGCTTCGCGCTACATGACCGGCAGCGTGGTGACGGTGGACGGCGGCTTCCTGCTGACGTGAGGCCCGGCTGATCCGCAGGTTGATTTCCCACGATGGCGAGCGGTCTCAGCCCTTCAGCTCGTCCTTGATCATGTCGGCGGCCTTCTCGCCGATCATGATCGTCGGCGCATTGGTGTTGCCGCCGATCAGGGTCGGCATGATCGAGGCGTCGACCACGCGCAGGCCGGACGTTCCGTGCACCTTCAATTCGGGATCGACCACGGCGAGCGGATCGTCGACGCCCATCTTGCAGGTGCCGACGGGATGATAGACCGTATCGACGCGGGCGCGCAGGATGGCGCGGATGTCGTCGTCGGTCCTGACATCCGAGGTGAACAGGTCACGCGTGGCGAGGCTGCGCATGGCCGGCGTCTCCATCAGCCGCAGCGTCGTCTTGTAGCCGGCGACCATGGTCTCGACATCGTCGGCCTCGCCGAGGAAGTTCGGATCGATCAACGGCGGCGCCAGCGGATCGGCACTCTTCAGTCCCACCGTGCCGCGGCTCTTCGGCCGGAGCAGACAGAAGTGGCAGGAGAAGCCGTTGCCGTGGCGCTTGCGGCCGTGATCGTCGGTGACGGCCATGCCGAAATGCAGCTGGATGTCGGGCACGTCGAGATCAGGCCGCGTCTTCAGGAAGCCGCCGCATTCGGCGAAATTCGAGGTCAGGACGCCGCGGCGCTCGCGGCGATATTGGCCGATGCCCGCCAGCAGCCGGCGCAGGCCTTTCGGCGAAAGCGAGGAGAAGTTGGGGTTGTCGGAGGTGTAGGCGAAGATGAAATCCGGATGGTCCTGCAGGTTCTGTCCGACGCCGGGCAGATGATGGATGCTGGCGATGCCGAGCCGCGCCAGCGCGCTTGCATCTCCGACGCCGGAGAGCATCAGCAATTGCGGGGTCTGGAACGCGCCGGAGGCGAGGATCACTTCGCGGCGGCAACGGATCTGCTTGACCTCCTTGCCCTGGCGGTACTTGACGCCGACGGCGCGCTTGCCCTCGAACAGGATCATCGACGCATGCGCCGATGTCTCGACGCGCAGGTTGCTGCGGCTGCCGATGTGCGGCTGGATGTAGGCCCGTGCCGCGCTCCAGCGCTCGCCATTGGCTTGCGTGACCTGATAGAGGCCGAGCCCTTCCTGCGTCTCGGCATTGAAGTCGTCGCGGACCGGAAACTGCGCTTCGCGCGCCGCCTGGAGAAAGATGTCGTGCACGGGATTGTCGGTGCGCAGCCGGTTGACCGGCAGCGGTCCCGATTGGCCGTGATATGCGCCGTTGAACTCGGCATTGTTCTCGGCGCGCTTGAAGTAGGGCAGCACGTCGTCATACGACCAGCCGGTATTGCCGAGGGAAGCCCAATGATCGTAGTCGGCGCGGTGGCCGCGGATGTAGACCATGGCGTTGATCGCGGAGGAGCCGCCGAGCCCGCGGCCGCGCGGCTGATAGCCGCTGCGCCCGTCCAGGCCTCTCTGCGGCACGGTGGTGAAGGACCAGTTGTTGACGGGCCCCGCGACCATCAGGAACAGCATGTAGGGCGTTGTCACGATCCAGTTGTCGTTGCGCCCCCCGGCGTCGAGCAGCGCGACGGATGCCGCCGGATCTTCCGACAGGCGGCCGGCAACCGTTGCGCCGCCGCTGCCGCCGCCCACGACGATGAAATCGACCTCGTCCGTCACGTGCTGTCTCTCCCTGATTTGCTTTTTTATTTGGTCGTCATTCCGGGGCGCCGCGCAGCGGCGAACCCGGAATCTCGAAGTTGACGTCTCATCATCTCCGGATTCCGGGTTCGCCGCTGCGCGGCGCCCCGGAATGACCGAACGGGTCAGCTCAGAAACCGCAGCAGCTTCTCGATGCGGGCGATGCTGGCCCCATAGGGCGGATAGAGATCCTTCATGCGGTTGAAGGGCGAGCGGTAGAACACCGGCTTCAGCTTGCTGAAGCTGTTGAAGCCCCATTCGCCGTGATAATGGCCGATGCCGGAGGCGCCGACGCCGCCCATCGGCTGGTTCATCTGCGCAAAATGCAGAAGGCAGTCGTTGATGGTGACCCCGCCGGAGACGGTGCGCGCCAGCACCGCGTCGCGCGCCGCCGCGTCGCTGCCAAACCAGTACAGCGCAAGCGGCCGGTCGTGGGCATTGATGTGGCGGATGACGTCGTCGGATTGCCGATAGGGCATGATCGGCAGCAGCGGGCCGAAGATCTCCTCCTGCATGATCGCCATGTCCGCGCTCGCACCCGTCACGATCGTCGGCGGAAACTTCCGCAGTTTCTTCCAGGCCGGATCCTCCGGGCTGGTCGTGCTCAGCGTCCTGGCGCCGCGCGCGATCGCGTCGCGCAGCAATCCTTCCAGCCGGGCATAGTGCCGCTCGGAGATGATCGACGTGTAGTCGGCATTGGCCGGGTTGGTGCCGAACATCCGCAGCATGTGCCGGTGCAGCTTGCTCGCGAACGCGTCCGCGTGCTGCTCGGGCACGAACACGTAGTCCGGCGCGATGCAGGTCTGGCCGGCGTTGAGCAGCTTGGCATAGGCGATACGCTCGGCGGCCTCGTCGATGTTGGCGGAGACGTCGACGATGGTCGGTGACTTGCCGCCGAGTTCGAGCGTCACCGGGGTCAGGTTGCGCCCGGCGGCCTCGGCGACGATGCGGCCGACGCGGGTCGAGCCGGTGAAGACCAGATGATCGAACGGCAGCCCGGCAAAGGCCTCCGCGACGCCGTCCTCGATGCCGGTGACGGTGAGCTGGGCCGGATCGAAATTCGCCGCGATGAGCTCCTTGAGCAGCGCGGAGAAGTGCGGCGTCAGCTCGCTCGGCTTGATCATGACCCGGTTGCCGGCGGCGAGCGCGCCGATTGCCGGGGCCAGAGTCAGCTGCAGCGGGTAGTTCCAGGGCGCGATGATGCCGACCACGCCGAGCGGCTGCGGCATCAGGCGGTTGCGCGCCGGCCAGAACTGCAGCGCGGTGGCGATGCGTCGCGGCGCCATCCAGCGCGGCAGCGCCTTGAGCGTGTGCCTGATCTCAGCCTGCAGGAACAGCGTCTCGGCAATCGTCGTCTCGACCGCGCAGCGGTGGCCGAAATCGGCTGAGATCGCCTGCTCCAGGCGGGTCTCATTCTCCGACAGCATGGCCCGCAGCCGCTTCAGGCCGTCCAGCCGTGCTGCGAGGGCGGGCGGAGGCGCATTGCGTGAGGCTTCGACCTGCGTGTGGAACGCGTTGTCGAGCGCCGAGAGGGCGGGGCTCTTCAGGGACTGGTCCATGGACGTCTCCTCGCGTGTAGCGCGGCCGCGTGCAGGGCCGTCATTCTGGTTTGCTTAAAGCTGCCGCGTTGCGGAACCCTTGGCAAGCGCGGCGTCGGTTTCGCACCGCCTGGCGCGCGCGTGGAGCCGATCCATTTGGCGGGCGAGTGTCGTCGGTCCCTGCCGCCGCCCTTCGAGGAACTTTTTCCTTGTCCCCAGCCGGCGCCGTGCCCCTGGTCCCGGCCGGCAAACAGGCCGCCACATAAGCGTCTGTCATATCGATGTAATTTCTGAAATGAGTCCCGCGACAAGCGGCGTCACAATCCGGCAAAAAAACTTCCCGAAAGCCCTTTCCAAACCGGCCTCGCATTGGTACATACCGCCCGCACCCGACGGCCGGCTAGGCCAACGGGCTCAAGCCTTCTCAGGAAGCCTTTGGGATGGATCGGCAGCGCCTCAGGTGTCTGCCAGGACCGCCCGGCACTTCCCTGAAGGTGACGCACAAGTTAACGCGGGGTGGAGCAGCCCGGTAGCTCGTCAGGCTCATAACCTGAAGGTCATAGGTTCAAATCCTATCCCCGCAACCATTGAGACCGACACTCCCGTAGCCGATGAGGCTGCGGGAGTTTTGGCTTGTGCCTCTGCATCCCTGCTTCATCCCCGTAAGCTGCTGTGCAGCTGAGGAGGACGGTGCCGCCTTCCTCGGGAAGCGTAGCGTCGGACGATCCGAGGATTATCAGGGGGACTGCGCTCCAGACGGGCCACTGGGAGTGGGCAGTCAATTTGCGAAGCTTGCGTTGAACTGAAAGCGTTGAGGGAACGGACGAAATCCACGGTCCGCTTGCCGGCGGCACAGCGTCATTGGCCAGCCGTGGGAGCAAGTTCGCACCTTGCGCGAGCGTAGCCGCTCGTCACGATGTCAGACGCAGCAGGTTGCGCACGGCAGGGCGCCATTCGCCGGTCATGGTGTATTCGAGGCCGAGACGTGCGCCGCAGGTGATCGCCAGCATCGTCAGCGGTGCCGAGACCGCCAGCGTCGAGAAGGCCGAGAGGCCCTGTCCGATCGTGCAGCCCATCGACATGATGCCGCCGGTGCCCATCAGCAGTGCGCCGGTCATGTGACGCTTCAGCTCGCGCGCGTCGTCGCAGGCTTCCCAGCGGAAAACGCGCGAAAACATCGCCGCGACGAACGAGCCGAGGATCACGCCGGCGACCGAGCCGATCGCGAAGTCGGCGTGGGTGCCCGAAAGCGTGGCGATGTAGAGCACGGTGTTGCCGAGCGGGGCAACGAAGGTGAGGGATGCCACGCGCGCCGGATCGAAATCGTCATTGC
Source organism: Bradyrhizobium sp. HKCCYLS3013 (assembly GCF_051167615.1). Taxonomy (NCBI): domain Bacteria; kingdom Pseudomonadati; phylum Pseudomonadota; class Alphaproteobacteria; order Hyphomicrobiales; family Nitrobacteraceae; genus Bradyrhizobium; species Bradyrhizobium sp. HKCCYLS3013. The sequence continues at coordinate 46,332 of NZ_JBNPTK010000027.1, read as the reverse complement.
CGAGCCAGCTGGTGGCGAACCAGCCGAACGCCACCGCGAAGCCCACGGCGAGGCCGGATAGCAGCAGGCGCGGCGATCTCACGAGGCGCCCGTCGGCCAGTGCCCAGGCCGCGAGCGCAACTGCTGCGACGGATACGGTCAGCGGCCGCGCATATGAGCCGAGTGCGGACGACAGCAGCGCATCCATGCCCTGGGTCATGGTCTCGGGCAGGCGGATGGAGAGCGGCTCGATCAGCGAGATGCGCAGGAATCCCGTGAGCCCGCGCATCGCGGCTAGGGCCGACACGCCCAGCACCAGGAACACGACGATGGCGCGCAGGTCGCCGCCGCCGATCCGGACCAGCGTGCCGAAGCCGCAGGTGCCGACGAGGGCCATCCCGATTCCGAACAACAAGCCGCCGATGATGGCGCCGCCGAGCGGAATCGAGGATGTCAAATAGATCGAGCGCGACAGGTCGATCAGGCCGAAGCCGGCGAGCAACTGGGTTGCGACCAGCGCCACCGCGGCCGCGAGCGCGAACGATTTGAGCCGGCGGGTATCGGCGCCGAAGAACGCGTCCTCCAGCATCGCGAGCGTACAGAAGCGGCCGGCGCGGCCGGCGACGCCGAGGACGGCGCCCGCGAGCAGCCCACACATGAACGTCAGTGCTGACGGGCCGAGCATTCCTCTCCGACGTCCTCGTTGGTTTCCCGGTATTGTGCTCCAGGAACGGCGGGGACGCCAGACCTCTTGCGCCGCTACAGGGCGCGCCGATGCGAAGCCCGAGACCGCGAGGGCGAACCTGTCAGCGGCGGCGCTTGCGGACCGGCTCGCAATAGACGTCGTAGATCGCCGTTAGGATCTTGCGGACATCTTCGCTCGCAAGGCTGTAGTAGATCGTCTTGCCGTCGCGCCGCGTCGTGACCAGCCGGTCGAGCCTGAGACGGGCGAGCTGCTGCGAGACGGTCGACTGCCGCTCGCCCAGGAACTGCTCGAGCTCGGTGACGGATTTTTCGCCTTCGGCGAGGATGCAGAGCAGCAAAAGCCGGGACTCGTGGGACAGCGCCTTCAGCATCTCGCTGGCTTCCCGCGCCTTCTCGATCATCTGCTCGAGCTCGGCAGAGGTTTCGATGTCCTTCAAGTTCGGCAGCGGCATGAATTCGGGATCCCTCGGTTGGCGTCAGGAGCGGGCCGGCGCCCCGCTTGTAGCATTCATTATACGACCCAGCATCCCAAAGAAAAACGCGTCGCCGGGATAGCCGCGGATGCGTCCGATCTCGCGGCCCTGATCGACCACCACGAAGGTCGGGGTGAACGCTCCCGGATCGATACCGGACAGGTCCGTCGGCAGCGGCTTGGCAAGGTCGACCCGTCGCAGCGGCAGCGCGCGCCCCTCGTCGGTCTTGTCGTAGATCGGACCGATTTCCGCGTTGAAGCGGGCGCACCAGCCGCAGCCCGGACGTTCGAACATCACGAGCTCGGAGGCGAAAGCCGGCGACGAGAGGCAAATGCCGGTCACCACCGCTCCTGCGAGCGTTGCGAATCCGCGCGATGCAGTTCTGCCGGTCATGCCGAGATCCTCTCTGGACTTGTCGGTCAATCTATCATTAAATTCGAATATGTACTAGTGCGCGATTTCCGAATCCCGCCCGGCAGGCCGGGCACGCAGCGCTGGCCGACCGGGAGGAAAGATGGATCTCGACGTCACGCTGGGCGCCGCGCTGGCCGCGGGTCTGTTGTCGTTTCTGTCACCGTGCATTCTGCCGCTGGTCCCGCCGTTCCTGTGCTACATGGCCGGCGTCTCGGCGGCCGACGCGATCGGCGAAACCAGCATGGCCCAGCGGCGGCGGACGGTGCTGACGGCGCTGTGCTTCGTCGGCGGTTTTTCGCTGGTGTTCGTCGGTCTCGGCGCCACCGCCTCGGTGTTCGGACGGTTCATCGCCGGCCATCTCAGCCAGCTCGGCATCCTCGCCGGCCTCGTCATCATCATGATGGGGCTGCACTTCCTCGGGGTGCTCCGGATTCCGCTGCTGTACCGGAGCGCGACGATCGACGTCGGACGCAAGCCGGCCGGCCTGCTCGGTGCGTTCGTGATGGGACTGGCCTTCGCCTTCGGCTGGACGCCGTGCGCGGGGCCGGTCCTGGCCGCCGTGCTGATGATGGCCGGCGCGGAGGCGACGGTGGGGAAGGGCGCGCTGCTGCTCGCCGCCTACTCGGTCGGGACCGGCATCCCGTTCCTGATCGCCGCTGCCTTTACGGGGCAGTTCATGACCATGCTCAAGGGCATCAAGCCGCATCTCCCCCTGGTCGAGAAGACGATGGGCGGCTTTCTCGTCCTGACCGGCGCTGCCTTTCTCGCCGGCGTGATCCCACGGATGTCGGAATGGATCTTCGAGCGCTTTCCGTCGCTCGCCACCATCGGCTGATCAGCCGAAGCGGAAGTCCAATAGATTGACGAAGGACTGCAGTTCGATCTCATAGCGATGCACCAGGCCGGCGTCGCTCTCGCGCGCAGCGCGGCCGATCTCGTTGGCACTCGTCGTGGCGCCGTCGATCAGGCGGCGGAATTCGGCCTGGCTCGCCACGTCGGGCGTGGCGAGGCCGTTGCAGCGTTGCAGCCGGTCGCGCAGCGCTGTGCCGGCCTGGACGACCTCGCCAGGCTCGGCCTTGCCCGCTGCGAACCGCGCCGCGGCGTTGCGCAACGCGTCCATGACGGGTGACAGGTCGAACACGCAATCACTGAGCTCGACCACGCCGGCGTCCTGCCTCAGGGCGTGAAGCGACCGGCGCAACGCGGCAATGGCCGCCGCAGCGCGTGCCCCGTCACCTGCGGTCAGCGCTTCGTCCGCCTGCTTCAGGCGATCGTTGCCGGTGGCGATCAGCTCTGCAAAGGATCTGGCCGAATAGGGCGCATGGGAGCGCTCGGCGAGCCGGCTGAGCCTGCCCCAGGCGATCCGGGCGTCGTCGAGCTCGATCTGCGCCAGGCCCACATTGCCGGTGCGGCCATAGCTCGCGGCTGTGCGCAGGCTGGCCATCGCCGAGTGCATGAAGGCAGCAACATCCGCGTTCCCTTCGGCGTGCCCACGGACGCCATGCGTGAGGCATGACAGCACGAGCGACAGCATCATGACGCGGCGCAGCATCGAATGTCCTTTTCACATTCTGTTATTCGAATATCATGTATCGAAATTCCGTGGACTTGGCAAAGTGGACTTGGTGCCAGTGACTTGGCAAAGCGCGCGAGCAGGCTGATGACGACGAACCGGACGATGACACGGCGCAATCTGGTTGCGCTGCTGCCTGCCGCGGCGGCGGTCGGCCTGGCCTCAGCGCCGGCGCAGGCCGACGCGGTGCTGGGCGACGACGGGCTCTATCACCAGTCCTGGTTTCTCAACAGCTTCCTGGACCTGCGCGAGGATCTCGAAAGCGCGGCATCGGAAGGCAAACGGCTTGCGATCATGTGGGAGCTGCGCGGCTGCCCGTATTGCCGCGAGACGCATCTGGTGAACTTTGCCGATCAAGAGATCGCGGACTACATCCGTGCCAATTTCGAAGTGCTGCAGCTCAACCTGCTCGGCGCGCGCAAGGTGATCGACTTCGACGGCAAGGAGCTCGCCGAGAAGGAGCTCGCCGAGCGCTACGCGATCCGCTTCACGCCGACGTTCCAGTTCTTTCCGCCATCGGCCGAGGGCGTCTCTGCGAAGGAGCCGCTCGCGCGCGAGGTGGCGCGCGCGCCGGGCTATCTCAAGCCGCCGCATTTCCTCGCAATGTTCCGCTTCGTGCGCGAGAGGGCCTATGAGCGCGGCACATTCCGCGACTATCTCGCTTCGACCAAGGGTTGAGTGCACTGCGGCATCGAAATACGCTTGACACCAATCACATTATCAAATCATAATTCTTGAATATGATGGATCGTAAGTCCGTCGTGTCATCGTAAGGCGAGGGGACGCCTCGTCGGTCAGGGTGGAAACATGCGCCGTTTGATTCCGGCCGCCTTGCTGTGCGTGTTGCTGTCGGCAACCGCGCGAGGTGACGAGCCGATCAGGCTCGATGTCGTCGACTATGCCATTCCGAAATCGCTGACGGGCGCGCCCGGCAATGCCGATGCCGGCAAGAAGGTGTTCTTGACGCGGACGCTGGGCAATTGCCTCGCCTGCCATCAGGTGTCGTCGCTGAAGTCGGAAGAGTTTCACGGCGAGTTCGGTCCGTCGCTCGACGGCGTCGCGACCCGCTACAACACGGCGCAACTGCGCCTGATCGTCGCCGATCCCAAGCGCATCTTCACCGACACGGTGATGCCCGCCTTCTACAAGAACGACGGACTCAATCGCGTCAGGCCTGAGTTCGTCGGCAAACCCGTCCTCACCGCCGCGCAGGTCGAGGACGTCGTCGCCTATCTCGAAACATTGAAATAACCGCCTCTGGAGGATGATGCATGGGCGCAATCAACAGACGACAGGCGTTCCTTCTCGGCGGCGGTTTCGTCGCTTTGACGGTGCTGCCGATGGCCGCCAACGCCGAGCCGAGCAACGACGCGGCCGAGATGATCAAGAAGTTCACCGGCGGCAAGGAAGCGGCCAAGGGCAAGATCACGCTCGATCTGCCTGAGATCGCCGAGAACGGCAACACCGTGCCGCTCGCGCTCTCGGTCGAAAGCCCGATGACCGCCGAGAACTACGTCAAGGAAGTGCTGTTCGTGGCCGACGGCAATCCGAACGGCGGCGTCGCCACGCTGATGTTCACGCCGATGTCCGGCAAGGCCGAGGCGTCGATCCGTATCCGTCTGGCGCAGACCCAGAACGTGATCGCGGTCGCGAAGATGAGTGACGGTTCGCTCTTCACAGAGCGCAAGACCGTCAAGGTCACCATCGGCGGCTGCGGCGGCTGAGACAGGGGAGAGACGAACATGGCAGACAAGCCGCGCATCAAGCTTCCGAAGGAAGCCAAGAAGGGCGAGATCATCCAGATCAAGACGCTGGTCTCGCATCTGATGGAATCGGGTCAGCGCAAGGATGCGCAGGGCAAGCCGATCCCACGCAAGATCATCAACAAGTTCACCTGCGAGTTCAACGGCAAGCTGGTGTTCTCCTGCGCGCTGGAGCCGGCGATCTCCGCCAACCCGTACATCCAGTTCGACGCAAGGATCGACGAGGAAGGCACGTTCAAGTTCGCATGGACGGATGACGATGGCTCCGTCGTGACGGCCGAAGAGAAGATCGCGTTGAAGGCCTGATCGACAGCGTGTGATCGCTAGGAGGAGTGACGGATGTCCATTCGCTACGGTTCTCTCGCCGTCCTGGCGTCGGCCGCGCTGGCCCTGTCGGCAGTCGCGACGTTCGGCCAGGAGGCCGAACGGAAGGGCATTCCGGCGCCTCCCGGCCACGTCTTCAAGACCATCATCTCGGGCTATCAGTTCCGCACCAAGGAAACGCGCGCGCTCCAGGATGACGATCTGGAGAATCCCGGCTTCCTCGCGGTGGAGCGGGCCGCCGACGTCTGGAAGACGGTCGACGGCGGCGAAGGCAAGTCGTGCATGAGCTGCCACGGCGAGGCGGAAAAGACCATGAAGGGCGTCGGCGCGGCCATGCCCAAATGGAGCGAGAAGCTCAACAAGCCGGTCAATCTCGAGCAGCAGATCAACATCTGCCGCGCCGAGCATATGAAGGCGCAGCCCTGGCCGTTCAAGTCCAAGGAGCTGACGGATATGACGACCTTCGTCCGCTATCAGTCGCGCGGCATGCCTGTGGCGGTGAAGACCGACGGACCGATGTCGCCGTGGTTCGAGAAGGGCAAGGAGATCTACTACACGCGGGTCGGCCAGCTCGATCTCGCCTGCGCCTCCTGCCACGAGAAGAACAACGGCAAGTTCATGCGCGCCGATTTTCTGAGCCAAGGCCAGACCAACGGCTTTCCGACCTACCGGCTGCGCGATCAGCGCCTGGTCCCGCTGCACGAACGGTTCGAAGGCTGCATGTTCGACGTTCGTGGCGTGCCCTACAAGCCGCTGTCGGACGAGTTCCTCGCGCTCGAAATCTACGTCGCCTGGCGCGGCATCGGGCTTCCCGTCGAGACACCGTCGGTCCGCAACTAGCCGCGGCCACAAGGAAGACACATCATGATATCGCGTCGCGAATTCGTTCAGGTCGCATTGGCGGCGGCTGCCTTGACGGGTGGCTCCGGTCTTGCGGGTGCGACCCGCGCCTTTGCTCAGCAGAAGCTGACCGAGAAGGAGCTGCTGGCGTTCGATCCGGTCGGCAACGTCACCTTGGTGCATGTCACCGACATCCACGGCCAGCTGATGCCGCTGTATTTCCGCGAGCCGTCGACCAATCTCGGCGTCGGTGACGCCAAGGGCCAGCCGCCGCATGTCACCGGCAAGGATTTCCTCACCCGCTTCGGCATCGCGCCGGGCTCGTCGTCGGCCTATGCGCTGACCTCGGAGGATTTCGAGGCGCTCGCCAAGACGTACGGGCGGATCGGCGGGCTCGACCGCGCCGCCACCGTCATCAAGGCCATCCGCGCCGAGCGCGGCGACAAGGTCGTGCTGCTCGACGGCGGCGATACCTGGCAGGGATCCTGGACGTCGCTGAAGACCCGCGGCCAGGACATGATCGACTGCATGGCGCTGCTGAAGCCGGATGCGATGACCGGGCATTGGGAGTTCACCTACGGCACCGAGCGCGTCAAGCAGGCGGTCGATGGTTTGGGCTTCCCCTTCCTCGGCCTCAACATCCGCGACACCGAATGGAACGAGCCGGCGTTCGAAGCCTCGACGATGATCGAGCGCGGCGGCGTCAAGATCGCGGTGCTCGGCCAGGCCTTCCCGTACACGCCGGTCGCCAATCCCCGCTGGATGATTCCGAACTGGTCGTTCGGCGTGCGCGAGGAGGATGTTCAGACCCAGGTCGACAAGGCGCGCAAGGACGGCGCCGGCCTCGTGGTGCTGCTGTCACACAACGGCTTCGACGTCGACCGCAAGCTGGCCAGCCGCGTCAAGGGTCTCGACGTCATTCTCACGGGTCACACCCATGACGCATTGCCTGAAGCGGTCAAGGTCGGCAAGACGCTGCTGATCGCGTCGGGGTCGTCCGGCAAGTTCGTCTCGCGGCTCGATCTCGACGTCAAGGACGGCGAGGTGAAGGGCTATCGTTACAAGCTGATCCCGCTGTTCTCCGACGTGATCACGCCGGACCCGGCGATGGCGGCGAAGATCGCCGAGGTGCGCAAGCCGTTTGCCGCCGATCTTGCCCGCCCGCTGGGACGGACCGAGACGCTGCTGTATCGCCGCGGCAATTTCAACGGCACGTTCGACGACCTCATCTGCCAGGCGCTGCTGCAGGAACGCGATGCCGAGATCGCGCTGTCGCCGGGCTTCCGCTGGGGCACAAGCGTGATGCCGGGCCAGGACATCACCTTCGAGGACGTCACCAACGCCACCGCGATCACCTATCCCGCCGTCTATCGCATGGGCATGACCGGCACGCGGCTGAAGGAGATCATCGAGGACGTCGCCGACAACCTGTTCAACGTCGATCCCTACTACCAGCAGGGCGGCGACATGGTCCGCATCGGCGGCATGTCCTATGCCATCGACGTCAACAAGCCGCAGGGACAGCGCATCTCCGACATGCGCCTGATCAAGACCGGCGCCGCGATCGATCCGGCGCGCGAGTATCAGGTCGCGGGCTGGGCCAGCGTCAACGAAGGCACGCAGGGGCCGCCGATCTGGGAGGTCGTGTCGAGCTATCTGCAGCGCCAGAAAACCGTTCGTCTCGAGCCCAACCGGGCCGTCAAAGTCTCCGGAGTGTGACGACGATGTCCAAGGACAAATCACTTCCCTCAGCCCCACGCGCCTCGCGTCGTGGTTTCCTGACTGCGGCCGGCGGTCTCGCCGCCACCGCGCTGGCCTCGCAGGCGCGAGCCGGCGCCGGCAATCCCGCCAACCAGCCGCCGAACGTGCCGGAATGGACGCGCACCCTCGGCGAGGGCGTCGCCGTCCGGCCCTACGGCAAGCCGTCGAAGTTCGAGAAGGACGTCGTCCGCCGCGACGTCGAATGGCTGACGGCTTCGCGCGAATCCTCGGTCAGCTTCACGCCGCTGCACGAGCTGGAAGGCATCATCACGCCGAACGGACTGTGCTTCGAACGCCATCACGGCGGCGTGGCCGACGTGGATCCGGCCGATCACCGGCTGATGATCCACGGCCTGGTCGAGCGGCCGCTGCTGCTGTCGCTCGACGAGCTCAAGCGCTATCCGCGCGTCAACCGCATCCACTTCATGGAATGCGCTGCCAACTCCGGCATGGAGTGGCGCGGCGCCCAGCTCAATGGCTGCCAGTTCACGCATGGCATGATCCACTGCGTGCAATATACCGGCGTCTCGCTGCGCACCCTGCTCGAAGAGGCCGGCGTCAAGACCAACGGCAAATGGCTGCTGGTGGAGGGCGCCGACTCCGCGTCGATGGATCGCAGCCTGCCGATCGAGAAGGCGCTCGACGACTGCATCATCGCCTACAAGATGAACGGCGAGGCGCTGTATCCCGAGCAGGGCTATCCGATGCGCCTGGTCGTACCCGGATGGCAGGGCAATCTCTGGGTCAAATGGCTGCGCCGCATCAAGGTCGGCGACCAGCCCTGGCACACCCGCGAGGAGACCTCGAAGTACACGGATCTCTTGCCGAACGGCAAGGCGCGACGCTTCACCTGGGCGATGGATGCGAAGTCGGTGATCACGAGCCCGAGCCCGCAGGCGCCGATCAAGCATGGCAAGGGCTTTACGATCGTGTCGGGCCTAGCGTGGTCGGGCAACGGCAAGGTCAAGCGCGTCGACGTCTCGCTCGATGGCGGCCGCAACTGGTGGCCGGCGCGGATCGACGGCCCGGTGCTCGACAAGGCGCTGACGCGCTTCTACTACGAGTTCGACTGGAACGGCGAGCCGCTGCTCTTGCAGTCGCGGGTCCAGGACGAGACCGGCTACGTCCAGCCGTCCAAGGCCGAACTGCGCAAGGTGCGCGGCTACAATTCCATCTATCACAACAATGGCATCCAGACCTGGCACGTGCAGGCAAACGGTGAGGTCGAGAATGTCGAGGTCGCCTAAGCTCATCATTGCCGCCGCAGCGCTCGCAACCCTTGCGGGCTCGGTGGCATTCGCCGGCGGCCCGGGCGAGAAGACTGAGGCCAAGATTGATGTAAAGGCGCCGCAGCGCTTCAACATCGGCCGAGCTCCGAGCGCCGAGGAGATTCGCGGCTGGGATATCGACGTGCGTCCGGACGGACAGGGGCTGCCCGTCGGCAAGGGCACCGTCGCCCAGGGCGAGAAGCTGTTCATGGACAATTGCGCCAGTTGCCATGGCGAATTCGGCGAGGGCGCCGGCCGCTGGCCGGTGCTTGCCGGCGGCAAGGGATCGCTGACATCAGACAATCCGGTCAAGACGGTCGGCTCCTACTGGCCCTATGCCTCGACGCTGTTCGACTACGTCCGCCACGCGATGCCGTTCGGCAGCCCGCAGTCGCTGAAGGTCGACGAGTACTATGCGCTGGTCGCCTATGTGCTCTATCTGAACGACGTGATCACCGATCAGAACTTCGAGCTGAGCAACAGCAATCTCGCCACGATCAAGATGCCGAACGAGGGCGGGTTCATCATGGATGACCGGGCCACGAGCGAGAAGGCGTTCTGGCAGAAGGATCCCTGCATGAAGAACTGCATCGCGCCGGTCAAGATCACCGGACGCGCGACGGCGGTCGACGTCACGCCGGAAGAAAAGGACGGCAAGCCGCGAGGCGTCGAGTGAGGATTGCCGGATGCAGCCGCCGCGAGATGCTGTTGGCGGCCGCATCCGTCGCCCTGGCCGGAAGCGGGGTTGCATCCATCGCCGCTGCAGCCGAGCCACATAGGCTCGCGTTGCAGATCAGCGACGAGGATCCGGCCAAGATGCGCGCGGTGCTCGACGTCGCCGCGAATGTCTCCCGCCACTATTCGGGCGAGGGCGCGGAGGTCGAGATCGTGATCGTCGCGTTCAATGGCGGCCTCGACATGCTGCTGGCCGACCGCTCGCCGGTGAAGGAGCGGGTGCTCGGCTTCGCCAAGTCGATGCCCAATGTGAGCTTCATCGCCTGCGGCAATACCTTGGAGACGCTCGCGAGCAAGGAGGGACGGCGGCCGCCTCTGCTCGATGGTGTCACGGTCGTCAAGACCGGGGTCGCGACCCTGCTGGAGCTGTCCGAGAAGAACTGGACGATCGTGCGTCCCTGAGGAATTTGCGATGCGGTGGTGGCTCGCTCTTGTCGTCTCGTTCATTGCGTCGATCGCATTCGCGGCCGAGGAGCCGCGCGAACTCACGATCGGCGGGCGTACGGCGCTCGGCACGCTCCGACTGCCGGCGCAGTCTGGACCGGATGTGCCGCTGGTGCTGATGACGCACGGCACGCTCGCGCACAAGGACATGGAGACCATCCAGGGCCTGTCCAAGGCGTTGGCCGAGCGGGGCATCGCCTCGCTCGCGCACAATCTCGTGCTCGGTCTCGATCGCCGCACCGGCATGTACGATTGTGCCAAACCCCATGACTATGTGACGGACGATGCGGTCGTGGAGATCACCGCCTGGCTGAGCGAAGCGCGCAAGACGTCGTCGCACGTCTTCGTCCTCGGACATTCGCGCGGCGCCAATCAGGTCGCGCGCTATCTAGCCGCCAATCCCAAGGCCGCGGTCGACGGTGCGATCCTCCTGGCGCCGGCGACGGCGAGCATCGAGACCGGCTTGAGAGACGCCTATGCGGAGAGCTACGGCCAGCGATTGGCGCCGCTGCTCGACAAGGCCGAGGCTGCGATCGCCGCCGGGCGCGGCGGTGATTGGATGTCGGTGCCGGGCTTCATCTATTGCCGCGGTGCCAAGGTGACGGCGCGCGCATTCGCAGCATTCTATCGCGCCGACCGGCGCCAGGATACGGCGGCGCTGATCGCCGATGTGAGCCTGCCGGTTCTGGTGCTTGCGGCAGCGCAAGACAAGACGGTGCCGGACGTGGCAGCGTCGTTCGCGCCGCTGGCCTCACGCGCCGGCAGCCGTGTCCGACTGGAGACGATTGACGACGCAGATCACTTCTTTCGCGATCTCGCCGCCGAGGATGCCGCTGATCGCATCGCAGGATTCATTGCAGCCGCGCGCTAGGAGCCACCATGGAACGTCGATCTTTGATGCAAGCTGGTCTTGCCAGCCTGTTTGGAATCTTCGGTGTCAGCAGCGCACGCGCGGCGACGGAATCTCCGCGCCAGCGCGTCGCCTATCATCTCGCCGATCAGGACCGCGCCCTGTTCGTTCTCGGCAACCTCCAGAACCACGTCGATGGCACCGGAGGACCTGGACGCGCAGACATTCGCCTGGTGATCCACGGTCCGGGCTTGCGGGCCTTTCATGCGATTTCGGCCGACCAGACCATCTCGGCTCTGGCCGAGCGCCTCATGAAGGCCGGCGTCGGCTTCGAGGCCTGTGCGAACACCATGAAGGCGCAGGGCGTGAAGCTCGACGATCTCTTGCCGGGCTTTGCGGTGGCGGAGAAGGGCGGCGTCGTGCGCCTCACCGAGCTGCAGCAGAGTGGATACGCCTACCTGCGCCCGTGACGGGCACATGCGTCCTTGCCGATGCCGCCCGGCAGGTTGAGCGGCCGGCCTGAACGACGGGAGCGCCTGTGCTCACCGCATTGATCGACCTTCTGGGTGAGGAGCTGGTGTCGCTGCTGTGCGGGCTCGCGGCCGGCGGCGCGTTCGGCTTCTTCGCCCAGCGCAGCCGCTTCTGCCTCCGGGCGGCCACGATCGAGTTCGCGCGCGGGCAGGGCGGTCCGCGGCTGGCGGTGTGGCTCCTCACCTTCGCCTCGGCGCTGCTGGGCACCCAGGCGCTGGTGGCAATGGGCCTGCTCGACGTCTCCGAAGCGCGCCAGCTGGCGCAGCAGGGCAGCATTTCCGGCGCGATGATCGGCGGCACGCTGTTCGGCTGCGGCATGATCCTGGCGAGAGGCTGTGCCAGCCGTCTGCTGGTGCTCTCGGCCAACGGCAATCTGCGGGCGCTGCTGTCCGGCCTCATCTTCGCGGTGACGGCGCAGTCCGCCTATCGCGGCCTGCTCGCGCCGGCACGCGAGTGGCTCACCAATCTTTGGCTCGTCGACGGCGGACCGTCGCGCGACATCATGAGCCTGTTCGGCGGCGGTACGCCCGAGAAGCTCGGCTTCGGCATGCTGTGGTTCCTGGCCGGGCTCGCCGCCGTGTCGAAGTTTCAGGTTGGCCCGAAGATCCTGCGCTCGGCGGTGGCCGCGGGCGCGGCGGTCGCCGGGGGCTGGCTCCTCACCTATCAGCTCGGCCAGGCCTCGTTCTCGCCGGTGCCGCTGAAGAGCCTGACATTCAGCGGTCCTTCGGCGGAGCTGCTGATGCAGGTGCTCGCCAGCCCGCAACTGAAGCCGGGCTTCGATCTCGGCATCATTCCGGGCGTGTTCATCGGCTCGTTCGTTGCGGCCGCGCTGGCGCGCGAACTCAATCTCGAAGGCTTCTCGGATGGGCGCGGCATGCGCCGTTACATGATCGGCGCCGTCCTGATGGGATTCGGCGCGATGCTGGCGGGCGGCTGCGCCGTTGGCGCCGGCGTGACCGGGGCATCGGTGTTCGCGCTCACAGCGTGGATCGTGCTCGGTGGCATGTGGTTGGGTGCGGCCGTCACCGATTTTGTCGTCGACCGCTGGCTGTTCGCCACCAAGCCGGCGCAGAGCCCGGTTCAGTCGCCCTCCGCCATGCCTTCTTGAGGCATCCTGCGGAAGCGAGCCTGCCTCTGCCGAGCGGCATTGCAAATGCAGCGTCAAAGAGCAGCATTCATGAATCTCCGGTCACAGGCTCGTCGATGCCTGGCGTGTCGGCGCACTTCCAGCCTCTGACGAAAAATACTGTCTGATCAGATCGGATCGAACCTGAAGACACGCGTCTTTGCGTCGTCACGCCGGCGCGCAGATCGCGTAGTCCGCGGTTGGCTACAGGAGATGCGCGCCGAACACGGCATTCGGACCATCACGCCCGAACATCACGTTGGTAGATCCCATTCTGGAGATCCCGCATGTTAACCAATTTGCGAAGGTCGGGTGTTACCGTCGCGCGGGGGACGGCGCAATCATGCGGCGGACCGATAGGAATCGCCGGGACGACGAAAGGCACGCGAGATGTCGCAACTCTCCATTCGAGCAAAGATGGCGGCCGTCATTGCGCTGCTGCTGGTGGCGATGTCCATCGTCGGATTGCTGGCCGTCCGCGGCATGCAGACAATCAATACGCATACCGAAATGATCGCCAAGAACTGGCTGCCAAGCGTGCGCGTGCTCGGCGAGTTGCGTTCGGCGATCAACCTCAATCGGGCGCAGCTCCGGGCTTACATGACGGCTGATACGACTGAGGAGAAGGACAATCTCGACCGCAACATGAAGGCAACGCTCGTCGTCATCGCGACGGCGCGCCGCTCCTATGAGGCGATGATCTCGTCGGCCGAGGAGCGCAGCCTGTTCGAGAGCTGGTCTCGGGGCTGGGAGCAATACGTCAAGGCTGCCGATGGTGTGCTCGAGGTGCTGCGCGCAGGGAACGGCAATACGACCAAGCAGGCGAGCGATCTGTTCAACAAGACGGTCCGGAGCGTCGCCAATCAGTCGGACGAATTTCTTCGGAAGCTGATTGACCTCAACAATCGTGGCGCCGACGCCGAAACCAAGATCGCCGCGGATGGCTATGCGGAGGCATTTGAATTGATGTCGACGGTCATCGTCCTTGCCGTTCTCGCCGGCATCGGCATCGGAAGCTGGTTCGTTCGCGACATTTCCCGGTGCATCGCCTCCATCATCAGGCCGATGCAGGCGCTCGGTGAGGGCAACCTGGCGATGGAGATCCCCTATCGCGGCCAGAAGACCGAAGTAGGCATGATGGCCGACGCCCTGGAGGTCTTCAAGACCGCCCTGATTGCGAAGAAGCAGGCCGACGACATCGCTTCGAAAGAGGCGGAGGTGAAACTGGAACGCAGCCGGCGGCTCGACGAGATCACTGGCCGCTTCGAGGCCGTGGTCGGCGAGATCGTCGACACCGTGTCCACGGCATCGAGCACTCTGGAGGGTCACGCCGGCGGGCTCAGCAACACGGCGAGCCGAGCCCAGAACCTCGCCACGTCCGTCACCGCGGCTTCCGAGGAAGCCTGCACCAATGTGCAGTCGGTGGCATCTGCGACCGAGGAGCTCTCCGCGTCCGTCAACGAGATCAGCAGGCAAGTCCAGGATTCCGCCCGGATGGCCAATGAGGCGGTGGCACAGGCCCGCAAGACCAATGAACAGGTCAGCGAGCTTTCGAAGTCCGCTGCCCGCATCGGCGACGTCGTCGAGCTGATCAATACGATTGCCGGACAGACCAATCTGCTCGCGCTGAATGCAACGATCGAGGCCGCACGCGCCGGCGAGGCCGGCCGCGGATTTGCGGTGGTCGCATCCGAGGTCAAGGCGCTGGCCGAGCAGACGGCGAAGGCCACGGGCGAGATCGGCCAGCAGATATCCGGCATCCAGTCCGCCACCCAGCAATCGGTCGGTGCCATCCGCGACATCAGCATCACCATCGAGAAATTGCAGGAGATTTCGTCGACGATCGCATCGGCCGTGGAGCAGCAGGGCGCCGCGACGCAGGAGATCTCGCGCAACGTCCAGCACGCGGCGGCGGGAACGCAGCAGGTCTCGGCCAACGTTGCGGATGTGCAGCGCGGCGCCGTCGATACCGGAACCGCCGCGTCCCAGGTGCTGTCCGCCGCGAAATCGCTGGCCGACGACAGTGCCAGACTGAGCATGGAAGTGAAGAAGTTCATCGCCGGCGTGAGAGCCGCCTAGGAGCTCGCAGCGACCGAGAGCCGCAGAGATCCGATCTCGCCGCCATTCGCCGGGCCGCGTCGGGGGTGCTGGACAGGTGCGCAGGCCCCGGCCACCCCTCGCCGGCCATCGCTTCTGCGTTGGCCTGCGAGCCCAATCTCGATGACTTCTCCCTGCGGCCGCGGCAAGCTGCGCGACCGAGTCGCGTGGTGACGATGGGCTTGCGAGGCCCGCGCCGACATGAATAGAGCGCGTGGGGCCGCGGCGGATCAAGCTCCGCCGCGGCTTGCGCGGGGCTGCCGTTCCCGAAGTCGTCAGTGCCGCTGTTTCCTCACCGTCACGCTGCCGCAGAGCCCCGCCTCTTCACCTATCGGCATCGTCACCTATCGGCACCCGCTGAATTATAATTGCATAAATTCGAATATATGCATATAGTGGCGTACGTCGGTCGCGGCGCTGGGCCGCGTCAGCAGGAGGACCCGTCGTGGCAATGATGAACGACGTCATGGTCAAGGATCTGGGCACGTCCCGGGGGATCGACTGGTCGCCTTATCTGGTCGGCGCCGGCATCGGCATCCTCAGCTGGGTGGCCTTTGCCGGGTTCGGCGACCCGCTCGGCGTGACGACGGCGTTCTCGCGCATCGCGGCGCTGTTCGCCGCGCCGGTGATCGGATCCGACGCCGTCGCCGCCAACAGCTATTGGAAGTCGATGCCGCTGAAATGGGACTATGGCGTCTGGTTTCTGGTCGGCATTCCGCTCGGCGCATTCCTGTCGGCGGTCATCTCCGGCACGTGGCGCCTCGAGCTGGTGCCGGAGGTCTGGAGGGAGCGCTTTGGTCCGTCGGTGTTCAAGCGCTTCGTCGCTGCGTTTCTCGGCGGCATCGTCATCATGTATGGCGCGCGTCTGGCCGGCGGCTGCACCAGCGGACACGGCATTTCAGGCGGTCTGCAACTGGCGCTGTCGAGCTGGCTGTTCCTCGCCGTGATGTTCGCGACCGGCCTTTTCGTGTCGCGCCTCATGTTCCGCAAAGCGTAGGAGAAGGGCCATGACGTCGCTGATGAGCATCGCCGGCCCGCTGTTGATGGGCGCCGTGTTCGGCTATCTGTTACAGCAGGGCAAGGTCACGAGCTGCAACGTGATCGAGAATCAGTTCCGGCTGCGCGACTTCACCGTCTTGAAGGTGATGGGCACCGCGATCGTCGTCGGCGGCATCGGCGTGCTGCTGCTGGTCGACACCGGCAACACCAAATACTACGTCAAGGACGCCAACATGCTCGCGGTCGCGCTCGGCGCGGCGCTTTTCGGCATCGGCATGGTGGTCTACGGCTACTGCCCGGGCACCGCGCTCGGCGCCATCGCCAGCGGCAGCGTGCATGCCGCAGTCGGCGCTTTCGGCATGATCGTCGGCGCGATCCTCTACGCGCTGAGCTTCGACTGGGTGAAGGCCCACGTCCTGAATGTTTGGGCGCTCGGCAAGGTGCGGCTGCCCGACATCACCGGCGTGCCGGATGGCGTCTGGTTCGCCGCGCTCGCGATCGGCGCAGGTGCGTTCTTCTTCTGGGTCGAAGCGTCCGAGGCCAAGGCGAAGCGGACGCAGGGCTAGGCTGAGTCGCCCGAGTGCCCCTACGTCAAACAGTGAGAGGTTCCTCCCATGCTATCAGGACTGTTCAGCAGGTTGACGGGGTCGACCAGCGTGCCGGCGATCGAGCATGATGAGCTGGTGCGGGCGCATCAGCAGCGAAGCTGCGTCATCGTCGACGTGCGCGAGCCGCATGAGTTCAAGGGCGGCCACATCCCGGGCGCCGTCAATCACCCGCTGTCGCGTTTCGACCCGGGCAACCTCGTGCACGACAAGCCGGTGGTTCTGATCTGTCAGGCCGGCGGCCGCTCGGCCACCGCCCTGCGGCGGGCGCTGTCGGCCGGGCGGCAAGATATCCGCCACTATGCCGGCGGCATGAGCGGCTGGCGGGCGCGGGGCGGCCCTGTCGCGTAGGCTCGTACTGTCCCGACCAGCCCGACATTCAGCGATGTCATGGCCTGAGATCGAAGATATGCGAAGTTGAATGTCGGCATGTCTGCAATCAACGGGGATTGCGGCAGGTTAATAACAAGTCGGGGGACGGGAGTTTCGCTAGCAACGTCGCGCCGCCCCGTCGCGAGAGTTTGCTGTTAGTCCCGCTACAATGGCTGACTCGTTCAGGAATAATTAGTTGCAGCGCTGCAATACTCGGACACCAGTCGACGTTCGAGGATCGCATGTTGAAGTTTGTTGGCTTGAGAACCCGGATCACCCTTTCTCTGGTGATCGGTGCGGCAGCGACGGCCCTCTTCGTGCTGCTGGTCGCCATGTGGATCATCGGCGGCATCATCGACCGCGCCAATGAGCGCGAGCTCCACGCCCAATATGACGCCTTCAATTCGCGCCTGCAGCTGGAGTCGACCCGCGCGGAAGCGATGAGCGCGGTGGTCGCCAAGATCCCCGCGGTCCAGGACGCCATGGCGCAGAACGACCGCGACGCCTTGATGCGGCTGTTCGGTGCGGGCATGGCCAGCCTGAAGGCCGATTACGGTGTCGACCAGTTTCAGTTTCACACGCCGCCGGCGATGTCCTTCCTGCGGGTGCACCAGCCGGCCAAGTTCGGCGACGATCTGTCGGGATTCCGCAAGACGGTGGTGGCCGCCAACACCGACCGCAAGCCGATCGTCGGGCTGGAGGGCGGCGTTGCCGGCCTCGGCCTCCGCGGCGTCGTACCGATCGTTTCCGCCGGCAAACATCTGGGCTCAGTCGAGTTCGGCCTGACCTTTGGCCAAAACTTCTTCGACGAGTTCAAGCGCAGCCGCAGTGTCGACGTCGCGTTCCGCCTGGCTGGCGACACCGGCTTCAAGCTGTTCGCGACGACGATCGGGGAGACCTCCTTCTTCGCAAGCGGCGACTATCGGGAGGCGTCGGCCGGCGGCTTCCTGTCGCGCCAAGGACAGCTCAAAGGTGTTCCGGTCGTCGCGTTGCTGGGCCCGATCAAGGATTTCTCCGGCAAGCCGATCGGTGCCGTCGAGATCGTCATGGACAACAGCGAGTTCATCCAGGCTCGCAATCGCGCCGGGGCGTTGGCAATCGGGATGACGCTGGCCGGCCTCGTGCTGATCGCGCTCGCCGGGCTGTTCATCGCGCGCAGCATCTCCCGCCCGATCGTCCAGATGACGAGCGCGATGCGCGAGCTCGCCGACGGCAACCTGGACGTTCGCGTCCCGGCCGACTGGCGCAAGGACGAGGTCGGACAGATGGCAGGCGCCGTTTCGATTTTCAGGGACAACGCCGTCCGGATGAGGGATCTGCAGGCGGAGCAGGAGAAGGCCCAGGCTCGTGCCGAGGAGGACCGGCGCCGCATGCTGATGGAGGTGGCCGATGGCTTCGAGGCCAGCGTCCGCGGCGTCGTCGACGCAGTGTCGGCTGCGGCCATCGAAATGGAGGCGACCGCCCGTTCGATGTCGGTGACGATCGATCAGTCGAAACAGCAGGCCCTGACGGTATCGCAGGCGTGCGGCTCCGCATCGGACAATGTCAACACCGTTGCCTCGGCGGCCGAAGAGCTGTCATCCTCGATGAACGAGATCAGCAAGACGCTCGAGCGTGCGTCGTCCGTGGTTCGCAAGGCGGCGGACGAAGGGCAGCAATCCAACGACAAAGTGCAGCGGCTCAACCTCGCGGCCGGCAAGATCGGCGAGGTCGTCGCGCTCATCACCCAGATCGCCAGCCAGACCAATCTGCTGGCGCTGAATGCGACGATCGAGGCCGCGCGCGCCGGCGAGTCGGGCAGGGGATTCGCCGTCGTCGCCAGCGAGGTGAAGACGCTGGCGACCCAAACGGCCAAGGCAACGGAAGAGATCGGGGCTCAGATCGCCGCGGTTCAGGCCGAAACCGCCGCTGCCGTCCACAGCATCGGCATGATTTGCGCCACGATCCAGGAGGTCGATGAGATCTCGACCATCATCGCCTCATCGATCGCGCAGCAGGACGCGGCGACCCGCGAGATCGCCGGCAGTGTGAACGTCGTTGCCGGCAAGACCCAGGACGTCACGCGCAACATCGCGGGCGTCACGTCCGGCGTCGTGCAGACCGGCCATGCCGCCAACGAGGTGCTGTCGGCGGCCGGCGAACTCGCGCAGCAGTCGACCCGGCTGCGCAGCGAGGTCAACCAGTTCCTGGCCCATATCAGAGCGGCCTGACCGCTCGTTGGGCGGCTGACGTATCAAGGTTGCCGACACGCCGATCGCTCCGGCGTATCCGCCACGGGCGCGAGCCGGGGCGGGGCCTCCTGTCCCGTGGCTCACGCCTGCTTCGCGGCCGCCTTCTCGAGCCGCTTCGCCATCACGCGCCAATAGGTGCCCGGCATGAACCGCTGCAGGAGATCCATGAAGCGGGCATCGCTGCCGATCAGGATGCGGGGCTCATTGCGCTCGATGCCCTGGATGATCCGCAACGCGGCGTCGCGTGGGCTGGTCCTGGCGAGCCGCTCGAACCGCTCGATGGCCTGCACGCGGCGCGCATTGTCGGTCATGCCGTGGCCAGCCCGAGCATTGCGCGCAATCGCCGTGGCGATCCCGCCGGGATGCACGACCGACAGCCGCACCGGACTGCCGGCGGCTGTGAACTCGTGGCGCAGGCTCTCGGAAAATCCCCTTACCGCGAACTTTGCCGCGGCGTAGGCCGATTGGCCGGGCGGAGCGATGATGCCGAAGATCGAGGACAGGTTGACGACATGCGCTTCGCGCCGGCGCGAAAGATGCGGCAGGAACGCGCGCGTGCCGTGCACGACGCCCCAGAAATTGATGTTGAACAGCCAGTCCATCTCCGCCTGATCGATCTCGGCGAAGCTGCCGAACAGTGCCACGCCGGCATTGTTGACGACGATGTTGAGGCCGGGATGCGCGCGGGTCGCGTCCTCGGCGAACTGCGTGACCGCAGCCACATCGCTGACGTCCAGCCGGTGCGTGGTCACCATGCGGCCGCTTGCGGTGAGCTCGGCGGCGAGGCTTGCGAGGCCCGCCTCATCGCGATCGGCAAGTGCGAGATCGCAGCCGCGCGCCGCCAGCTCCTGCGCCAGCGCACGGCCAATACCGGTGGCTGCGCCTGTCACGGCGGCAGCTGCGCCTCGAATGATCGTCATTGTCGCTTCACTCCCCTGATGGACCGGTTCCACGTGCCTGGTTGAATTGCAGCTGGGTTTTCTGCCACTTTTTCTGATTGGAACCGAACCATCCGGCGGTTCAGCTTTTAACTCACATTACTTTACGAGCACACATTCGTGGAGGACCTGCATGGGACAGTCGCAACCTTTTCGCGCCACCGCACTGATCGTGGAAGACGATCTGGCGCAGCGCGAGATGATCACGCTGCTGCTCGAAGAGAGCGAGTACGACGTGATCGCGTGTGAGAGCGCGGAGGCCGCCGAACTCGTCCTGAACAAGCCGGGGCATCGCATCGTGCTGCTGATGACCGACGTCAATCTGGCGGGCCGCATGAACGGGGTCGAGCTTGCCCATGTCGCCAAGGCGCGTCACCCCCACATCAATGTGGTCGTCACGTCTGGCCGCCCGTTGTCGCAGCCGCTGCCGGGCGGCACGAAGTTCTGGAGCAAGCCGTGGGCGCCGCTGGACGTGCTGCGCGAGGCCGAGGTGACGCTCGAGCGCACGCCCGATATCGGATGAGGCAAGGTCTCGCGCCGCCAGCGTTGCTCAAAGCGTGATGCGTGGCAAACGCCGACCGGTGGAGACGTAGTAGAATCGGCTAGCGGTCGAGCCAACTGAGAGCCGGGTGGAAGCCGCGCTCCCACCCGGGAAGTGCAACTACTTCTTCTTGGCAGCCTTCTTGGTCTTCTTCGCAGCTTTCTTGGTGGCCTTTGCGGCCTTCTTCGCCTTCTTCGCCATGGAATCCTCGTCAGGAGTTTGATGGATTGCAACGCGACTTCGAGGCTTCGCTGGCGCACGCCAGCCATGCATCAGCCTCGGGTGTCGATCCCAGCAGATTCGCGAAGCTCTGCCTCACGCCGTCACCAGCGCCGTTGCGCTTATCCACAGCTCGATGCATTGGCCGGCCAGTTGCGCCGCTGGCGCTCGGGTCGTGACAAGGTTAGCGGATCGTAAAAAGTGTTTTCATTGATTCAAAACCAAGGCGCAATCTTGGTTGGGCGCTTGAGGAACCGTTAACTGCGCTGCGCCCATGTTGCCGCGAACAACAGGGTAGCTCATGAGCGTGGCGTTATTGAACATCGAGGACAGGGCCTGCGGCGTCCTGCTGTCGGGATGCTGAACGTTCCGACGCTGTGGACCGCCTTCGTGGTCAATTTCCTCGCGTTGGGCCTGATCTGGGCCTACGTGATGCGCAGCTATCCCAATCTGGATTCGGCACGGTACTGGACGGCATCTGCGTTCATGTGCGCGCCGGCGGCGACATTCGCGCTGACGCGGTTCTATTTCGGCTCGTTCGTTCCGCTGCTGGCCGGCGGCTCGCTGATGACCTTCGCGATCTGCCTCGCGGCGATGGGCGTGGAGCGCTTCTACGGCTACAGGGCGTCGTGGCGGCTGAGCTTGACCGTCGTCGCGATGACCTGCGCGTCGATCGCATTTTTCCAATACGCATACGACCACGGTCCGCTGAGGATCCTGTGCTACTCGATCGGGCAGGCGGTCCCCATGGCGATCATCGCGCGGCTGGTGCTGGATGCGAGGCGCGGGCCCATCAATCCGGGAGCGCGGCTGGCCGGCCTGCTGTCCGTTCTGATCATCGCGGTGTTTGCCGCGCGGTCGATCGGGGCGTTCATCGGCGCCGATTTCAATTTCAGCCACTCCACCAGCGGCCAGGCCGCCGCGGTGCTGCTGCTGATCTTCCTGTCGATGTCGCTCAATTTCGGCTTCCTGCTGATGGCGGTGGACCGGCTGCGCAACGAGGTCGCCGATCTCGCGCTGCTCGACGATCTCACCGGCGTCGCCAACCGCCGTCACCTGATGCAGCGCCTGAGCGAGGAGTGCGCGCGCGCCGAGCGCTCGCGACGGCCGTTCGCGCTGTTGGTGATCGACCTCGACGGCTTCAAGATCATCAACGACACCCATGGCCATGCCGCCGGCGATGCCTGCCTGCAGCACTTCACGCTGATGGCCCAGACCCGGCTGCGCCCCGGCGACATGCTGGCCCGCACCGGCGGCGACGAATTCTGCATCGTGCTGCCGGCGTCCTCGCTGCGCGAGGGCGCGATGATCGCGCGGCGCATCCTGCAGGTCTGCCGCGACGATGCCGAAGCCTGTGCCGGCGCCGAGGTGCCGATCGAGGTCTCGATCGGCGTCGCCGAATGGAGCGAGGATGTCGGCGCATTTCCCGACCGGCTGATGGCGCGGGCGGACCAGGCGCTGTATGTCGCCAAGAAGGACGGCAAGAACCGCTATGCCGTCGTCACTCCTGACCACGAGACGCCGGCGCTGGCCCCGGACCAGATCGAGCCGCTGGTGGCAGCGCCGCGCCGCCAGGATGCCGCCGCCGGGTAGCGGGTGCTATCATGGCCGGCCATGAGGCCGGTCCTGTTCTCCCTCCGCGCAGCGCTCGCGCTGCTTCTCAATCTTCTCCCTCCGCCGGCCTCGGCCGAGGAACTCGCCGCACTGGCCCGATCATCCGGCACGCCGGAGATCCCGGGGCTCAGAATCGTCTGGCTGGCGCCATGGGGCGATCCGCACCAGGCTCATCCCTGGACCAACATCATCGTCCACCAGACCGAAGGGCCGGCGGGGTCGGCGCGGGCGGGGGCGCTGGCGCAGGCCAAGAACCCGAAACGGCGCGGCGTCACCCTGTGGGTGGAAACCGACGGCACCGTGTACTGGGCGGTGCCGGAAACCCTGGTGACGCTGCATGGCGACGGCGCCAACCGCAACGACAACCGCTATGTCGACAACGCATCGACCTATCGCAAGGTCGTGCGCGACAATTCCATCGGCGTGGAGTTCGCCGGCAACTATCCCGACGTCACCACGCCCGCCACGGAAGCCCAGATCGCCGCCTGGCGCATTCTCTCGAAGCTGCTCCGGCTGCGCTACCAGATCCCGCGGGAGCGGATCTATGCGCACAACTGGATCGACTACAAGGATGCCCGCTATTGCGAGGGCTGTGCGCTCGCCGGGCTCGCCCGCGCCGCGCCGGACTGACTGCACCAACAAAGAAGCCGGCGTCTCCGCCGGCTCCGATCGCATCCAAAAACCACCTTCAAGCAAACCGCGCGCGCCTAGTGCGCGGCCTCCAGCGCCGCCGCCTCCTGCTTGGCGATGGCGCCCTTGACGGCGGACTGCACCTTCTCGAACGCACGCACCTCGATCTGGCGCACGCGCTCGCGCGACACGCCGAACTCGGCCGCCAGGTCCTCGAGCGTCATCGGCTCGTCGGCCAGACGCCGCGCCTCGAAGATGCGGCGCTCCCGCGCGTTGAGCACGCCGATCGCGCCGTTCAGCGCCTGCCTGCGGTGGTCGTACTCCTCGTGCTCGGCCATGATGGCTTCCTGGTTGGGCGAGTTATCGACCAGCCAGTCCTGCCACTCGCCCGCTTCGCCGTCGTCGCGGATCGGCGCGTTCAGCGAGGCGTCGCCGCCGAGGCGGCGGTTCATGTCGACCACGTCCTGATCGGTCACGCCGAGGCGCTTCGCGATCAGCTTGACCTGATCCGGATGCAGATCGCCTTCATCCAGCGCGTTGATCCGGCTCTTGGCCTTGCGCAGGTTGAAGAACAGCTTCTTCTGGTTCGCGGTCGTGCCCATCTTCACGAGCGACCACGATCTCAGAATGTACTCTTGTATCGACGCCTTGATCCACCACATGGCGTAGGTGGCAAGGCGAAAGCCCTTCTCGGGCTCGAACCTTTTCACCGCCTGCATCAGGCCGACATTGCCTTCCGAAACGACTTCGGATATCGGCAGGCCGTAGCCGCGATAGCCCATGGCGATCTTGGCCACGAGCCGGAGGTGGCTGGTCACGAGTTTATGCGCTGCGTCGCTGTCGTCATGCTCGCGCCAACGCTTGGCGAGCATGTACTCCTCCTGCGGTTCCAGCATCGGGAACTTGCGGATCTCGGCGAGGTAGCGTGAAAGTCCCGATTCTCCGTTGAGAACCGGCAGAGTAGCTGTACGGGCCATCGAGCGCCCTCCAGTTGGTTCAGGCCCCCGATAGCGGCGGGCCAGGCAAAGCGGTCGCTTGGTTAAAGCCGGCCGGTTTGCGACGTTCCATGCGTCGACCATTCGACGCAGGCGCAACATACACCATTTTCGCCCCCCGGTGGAAGGATTCCGGGGGTCACGACCCCGTGTGGCTCCATTAAGTTTTTGACATGCTTGCGTTTTTCTGAAGGTCCTGCGTCATAGCGCCGCTCGCAGGGCTTCCCCCAAAAGACAAAGATCCTCCGGAAGCTTCGATTCCCAGCGCATTATTTCTCCCGTCCGGGGGTGCTCGATCACCAGCAGATAGGCGTGCAGCGCCTGCCGTCCGAGCGCCTCGAGCGCCGCCCGCGCGCCCGGCGCGAGCTGGTTGGCCTTGGTCTTGAAATGCGGGCCATAGACGGCATCGCCCATCAGCGGGTGCCCGAGATGGGCGAGATGCACCCGGATCTGGTGGGTGCGCCCGGTCTCGAGATGGCAGGCGATCAGCGACGCCACCGGCTTGCCGTCGCGGCCGGTAAAGCTCTCCTGCACCTCGTAATGGGTGATGGCCTCGCGGCCTTTTGCGCGCACCGCCATCTTGTCGCGGGCATGCGGATGCCGGTCGATGGCCGCGTTGATGGTGCCATGCGGCCGGTGCGGCACGCCCCAGGCGAAGGCGAGATAGCCGCGCTCCATCGCTCCGGTGCGGCCGTGATCGGCGAACTGCGCGCTCAGCGAGGCGTGGGCGTGGTCGTTCTTGGCGACCACCATCAGGCCGGTGGTGTCCTTGTCCAGCCGGTGCACGATGCCCGGCCGCTTGACCCCGCCGATCCCCGAAAGACTGGCGCCGCAATGCGCGATCAGCGCGTTGACCAGCGTGCCGGTCTCGTGCCCGGCGGCGGGATGCACGACCAGGCCGGCCGGCTTGTCGATGACGATGATGTCGTCGTCCTCGTAGATGATTTTCAGCGGGATCGCCTCGGCCGCGGGCTCGGCCGGGACAGCCTCCGGAACGTCGATTGTGATCGTGTCGCCGGCTGTGACGTGATAAGCGGGGTCCCGCACCGCTTCCGCGCGGAGCGACACCTGTCCGGCCAGGATCAGCGCCTTCAGCCGCGACCGCGACAGCTCCGGCAGCCTGGCTGCCAGCACGCGATCGAGCCGCGGCGAGCCTTCGTCGCCGGCGACAATGACCGTCATCAGACCGTGGGATTGTGAAGTCGAGATGTCCATGAACTCTACCGTTGCGCCCGAGCCGTCCTCGCCCGAGCAGGCCCAGCTGATGGCGCGGCTGCGGCGCATGATGATGATCGCGGGCGTGACCACCTCGATCGCGATCGCAGTGCTTCTGGTCGCCATCGGCTACCGCCTTTTCCGCGGCGAGGGAAGCTCGGCGTCAGGCCCGGACCTCACCGCCATGCTGCCCAAGGGCGCCCGCATCGTCGCCACCGGCACCGCCGGCGACCGCCTGGCGGTCACCCTGGATGTCGGCGGCACCACGGAGATCCGCACCTTCGACGCCAAGACCCTCAAACCCACCGGCCGCCTCCGCTTCGCCGTGGAACCGTAAGGGCAGGGCGGTTTCGCCCGCCCGTTTCGGCCCCTCTCTCTTTTGGCCCCACCTCCGACGACACGGGCAGTCAGCACCTCCCCCGCCTGCGGGGCGAGACGAGCGAAGCTCGCTCTGAGAGCTCGCATCGCATCTTCGGTGCGATGCGAGTGGGGGGAACTCTCTCCATTGGCACCAGCGCCCGCGGCGCCCCCACCCCAACCCTCCCCCGCAAGCGGGAGAGGGAGCCCACAGCCCTCGCGGCCGGCTGCTTTCATCCCATGATGGCCGAATGAGCGATCCTCGCCACCCGGGGCAGTCCGTTCCCCTCCCCCTTGTGGGGAGGGGCTAGGGGAGGGGGCCCACACGGGGAAAGACCCTTGGGGCACGGACACCGCACCCCCACAAATTCTGCATCCCCCGTCTTGCGGCGCGGCGCGTTCAAGGCTATGCGGTTCACCTTACGCTCCCTTCGTCTAGCGGTTAGGACGCGGCCCTCTCAAGGCTGAAACAGGGGTTCGATTCCCCTAGGGAGCGCCATTTCCCGGCGCTCAACCCTTCATCTCTGACCTCGCGACGCGGCTCCTCAGCCTCGCGGCGCGCTGTCGCGTCCGAGCTTTGCTCATCGAGGCACCCTTCATAAAGAAGGGCGCAGGGAAGGCCGGGTGCAGGCCGCACCCATGGCCCGCCTGCAGAAAGAAAAGCAGGCGGCAGTCACCACAGGATTGGCCGAACAACCGGCCTTCCCTGCGCGATGGGTTGAACGGCTGCTCCGTGCTCTCCCAGGGGACCGGGCTTGCTTGCCCCCGTCATCGGGATGTCGCCGACCAAGACACCAGCGTCGGGGTGTCGGGACCACACGGCTTGACCGTCCGTCCGGGCTCGTTCGTCCGCACGCGAAACGCGCACTGCGACCCCAGGCGGCCACCGCATCTCCCGCTCCACGGTCCGTGACGATCGCGAAACGCCCCTTCAGCGAGCAGGAGACGGCGGGAAGCATCGATCTGATTTGCCCGACGACACAAGGCCGGATTTGCCCGACGGAATGCGGCAAACTGGCACGACGGGCAGTTTGGGCAACGGAAAATCACGACGAAGTCAGTCGGCGGCACCCGCGTCTCGCCGCCGTACAGTGCTCTCATCCGGGATCTCCGATCCCCGTGGACCGACGCCGTAGTTTGCTTGTCGCGCGAAGGACGCTATCGGCAATTTCATGTATAGAACAACGTGTTGCAGGCGGGGGTAGGATTCGTGGAAGCGACGAAAAGAAAAGAACTTGGGGCCTATTACACACCGTCTGACCTCGCGGATTTACTGGCAGATTGGGCTGTCACGCAACCAAACCAGAGGATCCTCGAACCCAGTATAGGCGAAGGTGCTCTTGTGAGGGCCCTTGCCGTCCGGCTCGATACCCGTGCTTCTGATACTATTTTTGGTTGTGAAATTGATCTTAGTACTTTTGACAAAGCCGCGCAGTCATTCCCTGACCTAGCTAAAAACTTCCGCAATGTTGATTTCTTGAGCCAGTCGCCGGACGACCTTGGGCTTTTCGATGCGGTGGTTGCGAATCCACCGTTCACTCGCAACCACGACCTGAGCGCCGCCGTGCGTAAATCTCTTAGGGCCAAGCCGGCGTTTAAAGGGATCGTCGCGGGGGCACCCGGGTTATGGGTCTATTTCCTGCTTCATGCGCTTTGCTTTTTGAAGTCGGGAGGCCGACTCGCGTTCGTGGTTCCGAGTGCTGTTGAGTTCGCAGACTATGCACAACCAGCGGTTCAAGAGCTGCTGAAGCAATTTTCTGCGGTCAAGTTCGCTCGTGTTCCCGAAGCAGTCAATTGGGAGGGCGAAGCGCAACAGCGCGCCATTCTGATTTTGGCAACGGGGTACGGTCATGGGCCTGCGGATTTGCTCGAGCGCGGAGAAATCGATCGCGATCGTGTGTTCCGTGCCGATGTCACCTCATTTGAGCCATTTGCAGTGGATTCTGGAAGTACGCTAGCCGATCACGCCGTTCTAGAGATCGGCATCGTAACGGGGGCAAATGACGTCTTTCTGCTTGATCAAGAGGTCGCGCGAGCTAGCAGGATTCCTTCGAGCGAATTAATGCCAATTATTAGCAGGGCACGCCATGCAAAAGGTCTTTCCTTTACAAGGAGCGACGGACGCGACCTAGCTCGAGCGGGCGAAAAAACGCTGCTACTTCTACCCAGGAATAGTCTTGGCCCGCCGGGTTCTCCCCTGCGGAACTACCTGAGACGAATCAGCAAGCAACGCAGGGAAAGCGTCGTTTGGTTCTCAAAAAGATCGCCTTGGTGGCGTGTTCAGATCGGCCGTCAGTGTGATGCGGTCTTCAGCTACATGAACCATATTGGCCCACATCTGACCCTGATCGAAACCGGAGTTACGTGTACCAATACACTTCACCGCGTAACTTTTAAGAGCCGCAATCTGGAGGTCAAGCGTAGCATCTGCGTCGCAATGCTGTCGACCTATACCCAGTTGCACGCCGAGCGGATTGGGCGTGTCTATGGAGGCGGGGTGCTAAAGTTCGAGCTAAAGGACGTAAAGCGGCTGCCAATCATCGTCCCCCAAAATTCGGTAGATGTTGCTATTTTTAATCGCATCGATACGGCGATGCGTTCCGGCGCGCCCGATAAGGCCCGTGCTCTCGCAGATGAATTCGTCCTTCCATCTGTTTTTGGACAGGAATGGCGGGGCGCCGCGGAGCATATGGAAGGCGAGTTAACTAAATTGCGCGCCCTACGTCGCTTGGGCGGCAAACGACGGAAGCTTTCTAATGGCACCTAAGAAAGTCTCGTTTAGCGCGGACGCCAGTGTGATTGCTCGGCTTGGTCGCGAGCTGGTCGGTAAGCAGGAAACCGCACTAACAGAGCTTATCAAAAATGCTTACGATGCTGATGCTACCCAGGTAGACGTGGTTCTCATTGGCCAACCTCCGGCCGCTCTCGAGATAAGAGATAATGGATCCGGGATGACCTCGGATGAACTCGTTAATGGATTTCTCCGTATCGCTAGTACAGGAAAAATCGATCGCCCCAGGTCGGATAAGTATCGTCGCGTTAGAGCGGGGCGAAAGGGCATAGGTCGGTTCTCTTCCGAGCGGCTGGGCACGTCTTTAGTGCTCAGTACGAAGAGCCGTGGCTCTGCGGGGTTACGCCTTCAGGTCAACTGGAATGAATTTAAACCGGGAGCCCAACTTTCGGACGTAAAGGCTGAGTTGGAGCAGACAGATTTGAAGCGTGTGGGGACAACGCTTAGGATCGACGGGCTAAGAGATTCTTGGAGCGAAGATCAGTTCCGTCGCTGTCTTCAAAACGTCATGGGACTCTTGCAGCCATTTCCTATTGCTAGGGTTGCCGGAGACCGCCGAGCTGACCCAGGCTTCCAGGTACGTTTTTTGCGTGAAGGAGAACTGTTCGAAGATACGACAATCAGTGACCTGCAGTCAGAAGTCCTTTCTCTCGCTCACGCAATTATAGAGGTTCGTGTCAATGATAAGGGCGTGGCAGAGTGGAGGATAACAAAGAACCGCTTTGGCGCAACTCGCTCGTGGAAGCAGATCCATCATGATGCAGGCGATAAGAAGCCTCGACCTTACGAATATCTGCGTAACCTGGCGGCAAAGGCACATTATTTTATTCTTCAGGGGGCCGGTGTTCTTTCGGCGCGTGTTCGTCAACTTTTGAGCGAGCGCGGTGGAATTCGAATTTATCGGAATGGCTTTAGGGTTGTTCCTTATGGTGACCCGGATGACGATTGGTTGGGTTTAGACTTCATCTATTCCCGTCGCGCAGAAACGCTTGCGCCGATCGCAAATCGCAATTTCTTCGGCGTCGTGGAGTTGGACGATCTAAATGGTGATAGATTCGAGGAAAGGACCTCGCGCGAGGGGTTGATCGACAATCCAGAGTTTCGGGAGCTGCAAAGCCTACTTTCATCTGTTCTGATTACGGCTATCAACGCAATTGCTGCAGATCGTGGGCGCGTTGGCGCTGCTAGTGAAAGAAAGACCAAGCCGCGCGATCGAGCCGCAGGTGAGGTAAGAAAAAGGGTAATAGACCTAATCGAGAAGGTTGAAGGCGCAGGGGACGATAGTGCTCCCGCAGAAATCCGTCAGGAGCTGGAACACATCGAGCAGGACCTTCGTGATGTTGAGGCCGACGCTTCCGCTCATGTTCAAGAGGTGGAGATGCTGAGGTTCTTGGCGAGCATTGGAATGGCGAGCGCAGAGTTTACTCACGAGATTAGAGTCACCTTTCAATCATTTGGCCTGGATATGGATCGCGTTCTCGCATTCGTCGGAGGAGCGACAAGAGATCAAAATCTAAAGAAGACGATCGCAAGAGTTGATAGCGCGCGGCGGAGAATCGAGGCCTTTACCGGATATTTTAACGATACGATGGCTTCTCGAAATTTAAGGGAGCGGTCGTCTGTAAGTTTGAAGAAGGTTGTCGTTGATTTTGTACAAGGAATGAATTCGATCGTGGTGCCTCAAAGGATCTCCATCGAAGTAGCGGCCCCAGAGATGGATCCTCTCTTCGCTGTACCAATGCACGAGGCTGAATTGAGCTCCATCCTTCTAAATCTTCTGACCAATTCGATCAAAGCCATCAAGCGAGGAGGTGGAGATCGTAAGATTTTGATCGAAGCAGGTCGTCAAAGTAGCCAGAAGCTAGTGATAAGATTTTCCGATACTGGAGACGGAGTTGAGCAGTCTTTGAAGTCGCGCATATTCGATGCCTTCGTTACAATACAAGATGCCCCGCCAAGCTTTTCTCCGGAGCGTAGATTTGCTGTTGGTACCGGAATTGGACTTTGGATCGTAAAGCAGATCGTAGAAAACTTTGGAGGTCAGATTGGAGTGTCTGAGCCGCCTTCAGGGTATTCCACGTGTTTTGAGGTGGTGATTCCTGCCGAGGGGGCTGGTCGTGGCTAAGACAAGTCGCGTTTGGTTCGTCGTCGATGACCAAGAGGAAGTTGACGCCTACTGTGATACATTCAACGAAGTGGTTGAGGAAAGTGGCTTTGAATGGAAGAGGATGAATCCGTCGGAGGTTGGCGATAGACTCTTCAGTAGAACAAGGGAGCGGATCGCCGGTGTATTGGTGGATATAGATCTGTCGAGTGATCCTGGTACGAAAGGAACAGGCTTGGGCGTGGCGCAGGACCTGCGGGCTAAGCAAAAAAGTGGTTCTGTGGCCGATTATCCTTTGGTTCGATTTGCAAACCCTGTTCCCGTGGGGAGATTTGTCGGGGCGGATCCGGTCAGCAACGACCTGTTCGATCTATTAGTCTCAAAAGAGAGCGCTCGAAAAGATGCGGTGGCGGTGACGCGGCGTTGCATCGCTCTGACGGCAATTTACGATGAGTTGCTAGCGCGCCGTTCATTTACTGAGAAGCGGTTTTCCGAGATGTGCGGGCTAACGCTAAAGCAATATGAACTCTGGTCCGATGAACGGCTATTCCAAAGGATGCAGGCCGGAATGGCGAAGGGTGCTGGCGCTGTCCATGTGGGCGCCGGAGCTTTTGTCAGGACGTTTCTTGAGCCCGCAGGATTGTTGATCGACGAAGATCTTGTGGCTGTGCGTCTTGGTGTTGATGCAATACGATCTGGCGCTTCGTGGAAGGCGCTACTCAGTAGAATCAACTCAGCCGCTTATAGAGGCGTTGGTTCAGAGGCATTCAATCGTTGGTGGGCTCGTGGGCTGGATGCATTTTGGTATTCGATCGACAAAGAATCCTTTCTTCAAGAGCTTACTGCGGCCGAGCGTGTTGAACGGCTCTGCGCGCGATTTAAGTTGAGGAGTCTAGTTGCGCTAAGCGATTCGCAGAGGCGGTTTTGGAGGCTTTGTGCTTTGTCGCGTGAGCGGGGGCGTCTTGTGCCCATTGATCCTCGTGGCGCAATTTCTCTAGTCCCGGCGGTTGTAAGGGAGCCGTGGTTAGATCCCGAGCAGGCTGCGCTGGATGTTGCGCTAATGCACAAAGATGATGTTCGCTTGGACAAGAATGATCTGAAGCGGTTTGCTATATGAAACTGCCAAAGCTATGGTCGGAATCTATCGCTGACTTAGAGCGGTTTGCGAATGCCCTGAATAGAGTCAGTCAGACTGCTGATTTGGCCTCGGGTTTGCTTGGTAGCTTGGGCTCAATCCGTAGTCAGGCGAGTGAACTAAGAACAGAGGAGAAAACGCGCCGAAAATATCGAGCGATTCGCTTTCCGGAACTCGTGATTGTTCCCCCAATTGAGCGACAACTACATCCAGCAAGAACCAAGCTGGAGGGCGCATTCCTTCAATTGGTCTATGAGTGTTACGAGAAAGTAGAGGTGGTCTCGAGATTGGGCGTCGAGCATTTGGATCGCATTAGGCGAGCTGATTTTCAGGTTTGTGTTAGAGGAACGGTGACTTTCGGGTCAGCAAGCGTCGCTGTCGAAGATCATTGGAGAGTTGATACGCACTATTTTCAAGAAGAATCGACAGAGCCGCATCCTTGGTTTCACTATCAAAGAGGCGGGCACGCACAGGATCGATTTGCAGAGACGACCGGATTTCTGCCGGGAGACTGCCTGGAAGCAGCTAAATTCCAGGAGGGGATAAACTTGTGCGCGCTTATGCAAACGGCGCCGCCACGAGTTCCTATGCCTCCAATGGATCCTATCTGCGCCATCAATTTTGTTATCGCGCAGCATGATGGAATTACTTGGAAGAAGCTTTGGTCTATCCCCGAGTACGATGGGGTCGTCAGGAAGGCGCAAGAGAAATTGTGGAAACCATATTTCGATATGGTGGCGCAGGGCGAACACCGGAAAAGACTTATGCCATTTTTCGGTGCTCCGTCTCCGACTACCTTTGCGTAGCTTTCAATGCTCTGGGAGCGAGCTGCGCATCTATGCAGTGGACAATTAACCGAAGCTGGAGTTGGCGCTCGACCGCTGTCTAGCCCGAAGCGATCGAGCTGACACGAATGCCGCTCGCGGCCGAGGTCGCGCTAAAATTCTATTTTAACCTAACCGCCAACCCCAGCGGCCCCCGAAACCCGAACCCGTGCCATCGCACGCTGGCCGCATCCACCAGCTCCATCCGCGGAAACCGCTCGAACAGCATTGGCAGCAGGATCGCGCCGACGGTGCGGCGGGAGAGGTGGGCGCCGGCGCAGTGGTGGGGGCCGTTGCCGAAGGCCTGGTGGGGGTTGGGGTCGCGCAGCGCGTTGTAGTGCTCGCCGTCGGTGAACAGCTCCTCGTCGCGGTTGGCGGAGGCCTGGATGGTCATCACGGTGTCGCCCTTCGGGATCAGGCAGCCGCGGATCTCGGTGTCCTCCATCACCAGGCGTGAGCTCGCCTGGATCGGCGCCACCCAGCGCACGCCTTCCTCGAAGGCGGAGCGCCATTTGTCCTGCGCTTTGACGGCTTCGAGCTGGTCGGGGTTGGTCAGCAGGCCGTAGAGGATCGTCAGCAGCGCGTCGCGCGGCTCGTTGATGCCGCCGCCGATCGCGATCTTGATGTTGGCGATGATCTGGCTCTCGGGGATCGGGTTCTTCGCATTGACCATGAAGGAGAGCGCGGAGGAATCCGGCGCGGCGCGCACGCGCGCCATGTTGGCGCGGATACAGCGGTCCATCTCCGCATTGGCGATATCGGACGCGTCGAATGGCCCCGGCGTCCAGCCGAAATTGCCGGCGCCGTCGATCAGCGCCTGCGACCAGCGCTGCATGTCGGCATCGCTGGCGTCCGGGATGCCCATCACTTCAGCGAGGATGCGCGCGGCCAGGGGGCCTGCGAGCGCGGGGAACAGATCGACGATCTCGCCGCGCGGCAGCCGGTCGAGATACTCAGTTGCGAATTTGGTGTAGAGCGGCTCCCAGACGGCTTCGATCGTCTTCGGCATCAGGGCAGGCATCATCGCCATGCGCTCGGCGCGGTGCTCGTCGTGATCCTTGCGCATCAGGGTATGCGCGAGGAAGGCGCGCTTCATCGGCGTGTTCGGATCGTCGGACGAGAACAGCGCCGCGTTGTCCTTCACATATTTGGTGTCGGCCGCCTTGGTCAGGAACGTCCGGCCCACCGACTTGACCCGCAGCACCGGCGCTTCGCGCCGCAGGCGCCGGTAGATCGGATAGGGATCGCGCGTCAGCTCGGCGATGGTGATGGTCTCGTCCAGGGGAGCCGGAGTCTGGGACAGGGTCGCGGTCGGCATGGGGCGCTCCTGTTGCGGTGCGGGCCAGCGCGTGTCGTGCCCGAGGATAGTGGCAGGGACGGAGCCGTGCAATCCCGCTCCGCTGCCCCGGGCAGGGACGAGCGCCTGATCTGAACGAGCTTCCGGCCTCGCCAGTTCCGCTGTTGCGGCGGATCCCGCCGCGGAATTCACGCCTGCGGCTTGGTCGTGCAGCTCTCGATCGCCGGCGCCGATGACTGCGATCGAGGACTCGCAACGCCGATACAGCCCGATCCAGCAGGAGGTCGCGATCGCGTCGGGGCGGCGGCGGTCGCGCGACAGCAGCAACGGGGGCGGCGAGCTCTCGGCGATCGCAAGCGTCTCCTCATGGCTGAAGCCGCGACGGGCCGGTGCCGTGGCCGGATCGCCGATGTCGTCGGTCGTCAGGCGGCGTTCGGGCGGTGAGTCTTGGCACCCATTTGGCGGGTCAGTCCTGCGCAGCCGGCGAGACCTCCTGCGGCTTGGTCAGCAGCTCTCCCTCGCGGCGCAGGTGTCCTGCGGCGAGAAGATCCTGGAGGCTGCCTTGCAGCACCTCGCGCAGCTGGGCGCTGGTCGAGCCGAAGCCGAACAGGCGGGCGACCGCCTGGATCAGCTGGTCTTCCTCGGCGCCGTAGTTCTGCTCCACGACCTGCATGATGGCCGCCTTGATCTCGTCCGGCGGCAGCATCTCGGGCTTGCGCAAGGATTGTGATTGCACGTCCTCACGGGTTCGGACGATGATCGCCTGGCCGGGCACGGCGTAGAACGGACTTCCGGCGATCTGTCCCTTCGCAACTGCCGACGTCAGCGCCGCTCGCACGGCATCGCGGATGCGATTGCCGGCGCGGGCAAGGCCCCAGGCCGATCTGATCCGGACGATGATCTCCGATTCATGCACCGGCCCTTCCACGGCGACGATCTCGACGACGTGCCGTGTCATGTCGCCGAGCGGCGTCTCGTGCGGCTCGATCTCCCGACGCACGCGCAGCTTCGCCTCTTCATAGGGGGCCACCGTCGGTGCCTGTGCGAGGATCTCCTGAGGGCGCTCCTCGGCCTGCTCCGGCGCCGGCACGGCAGGGTTTGGCGGCGGCTCGGGGTGAGCTCGCGCGGCCCCCTGGTCGATGTCGTGCCAATGCGCCTTTGCCGCCTCGATCGCGCGAACAACCTTGTCCGTCTCTTCCTTGGGACGGAGAAACCAGTCGGTCGACCAGATGCGATGCAGCACCCAGCCATGAGCTTCCAGCACGTTCTGCCGCAGGCGGTCGCGGTCTCGCGCCGAACGGGACGCATGGTACTGGGCGCCGTCGCATTCGATCCCGAGCAGGAAGCGGCCGGGCTTGTCGGGATCGACGACAGCGAGATCGACGAAGAAACCGGCGGTGCCGATCTGGGTCTTCACGTCGTGACCGAGCGCCCGCAGCGTTGCGGCGACCTGCTCCTCGAACACCGAGTCGGGATCGCGCCCGGTCTCCTGCGCGATGCCGAGCTGCCCCGTCTGCGCGAAGGTCAGGAACGTCTTGAGCGCGGCGATGCCGCGGCCCTTGGCGCGCGACAGGTCGATGTCGTCGCCGGTGATCGAGGAGAACACCTCGCAACGGAGCTTGGCGCGCGAGATCAGCACGTTCAGCCGGCGCTCGCCGCCGTCCGAGTTGAGCGGGCCGAAGCTCATCGAGACGAAACCTTCCTTGGTTCGCCCATAGCCGATGGAGATGAAGATGACGTCGCGTTCGTCGCCCTGGATGTTCTCGAGGTTCTTCACGAAGAACGGCTCGCTGGCCCCGCGGACGAAGAAGCTCTCCGTTGCCGGGTTTTCCTTGCGCAGGATTTCGAGCTGATCCTGGATCGCCTGGCGCTGTGCCACCGAGAAGGTCGCGACGCCAAGGCTGCGGTCCGGCGTCTCGCGCGCATGGCGCATGACGGCCTCGGCGACGAGCCGCGCTTCCCTGGGGTTGGTCCGGCTGCTCCCGCGTTCGTAGTGTGCATCGGGGGTGTAGTTGAACTTCAATCCCATTCCCGCAACCGCATCGTACGGACTCGGCACGATGAACAGCCGGTTGTCGTAGAACTGCTTGTTGGACACGGCGATCAGCGACTGGTGCTTGCTGCGGTAGTGCCAGTTCAGCATCCGATGCGACAGGCCCTTGGCAAGGCAGAGGTCGAGGATGCTCTCGGCGTCCTTGACCTGGAAGGTCGGCTGATCCTCGTCGTCATTGTCCTCGTCGTCATTGCCCGTCAGCTTCGCGAAGAAGCGCGTCGGCGGCAGCTGCCGCTCGTCGCCGACGACCACCATCTGCCGGCAGCGCGCGACCGCGCCGAGCGCATCGACCGGCTCGATCTGCGAGGCCTCGTCGACCACCAGAAGATCGAAGGCGATCGCGCCGGGCTTCAGGAACTGTGCCACCGACAGCGGGCTCATCAGGAAGATCGGCTTGATCTGCTGGATGACCGGACCGGCCCGTTCCAGGAGCTGGCGGATGGGCAGATGATTGCGCTTCTTGGCAAGCTCGCCGTTCAGCACGCCGAGCGGCCCGATGCCGCCGGCGTTGCGCGGCAGGGCCGCGGCATGCTCGTGGGCGATCTGGTCGCGGGCCAGCTGCATGCGCGCGACGTCGAGCTTGCGGAAGCCGTCGACCAGCCGGTCGTGCGATTCGCCGTCGAAGCGCTTCAGCTCGGGATGCTCGGCGAAGATCACGCCGCGCATGGCGTCGTAATAGGACCGGTCGAAGGCGGCTTCGAGCGCGTCGCCCGGCAAGGAGCCGTCGAGCGCGCGGTCGGCCAGCGCGGCGAGGCCTTGCGCGCGCGCAAGGCGGACCCGGCCCATGAACGCGATCCAGCGGGTCAGGCGCTCGGTCGCGGTCTGCCAATCCGACAAGGTCTGCGACAGCTCGGCCAGCCGGATCTGGTCGCCGGTGTCGAGCGGGATGCGGGCAGGCTCCAGCTGGAGAAAATCGATCAGCCTGCCGAGTCCGGATCTCAGACTTGCGAGGCTGTCGTTGAGCTGTTCGATCGATCGCCGATCATCGGCCGACAGCGTGAGCTGCGCCAGCCGCTGGCGCGTGTCGTCGTTTGCGAACGGTTTGGGGAATGCGGTCCACCAGGTCGCCAATCTGGACAGCGCATCCCAGTCCGACTGTTCCTTCTGCCACGCCGTTCCGAAGGCGGTGCTGCCGGCGGCTTCGACCTCCGCGAAGGACCGGCGTGCGGCTTGCGCCGCGATGAGGCCGTCGAGCAGCAGAAGCCGCTGCTCGAGCGTTTTCGGCATCGGCACCTTCAGGTACGAGGCCAGCAGCGCCACCTGCTCGCGATAGCGCGGGCTGAACAGGCGCAGCCAGGAGCGGCCCTTCTCGGCGATGACCTTGCGGCACTCGGCGATCGGTGCATCCCAGGCGGCCTCGACGAAGGCGCTGTCGAAGGCCGTCCTCAGTTTCGCGTAGCGCAGCCCCTTGTCGATGATGTCCGTGATGAGGCCGGCCTGGCTCCAGATGGCATTGCGGAAGGCGGTCCGGTCGCACTCCGGCATCGCGGCCGCGGCCTGCGCAAAGGCCAGCACCGCCGCGGCATCGGCCAAGGTGGCCGGCGGCGGGAGGCCGAGCAGCGTGCCCAGGCGGGCCGCGCCTGTGGAGACGCTGCCGACAACATTCGAGATGTCGTCCAGCGATCTCCGCAGCTCGGTCATTTCGGCGGGATCGAGCGCGTCGCGGCCGACACCGCGCCACGGATGCAGGTGAGGCGCGCCGTCGGCCGCAATTCGTTCGGCGATCTCGGCGATCAGCTCGCGCCGCCGCTCCAGATCCAGGGGAGACCAGGACGGCGCCCCCTGCAACGGATAGGGAGGCTGCGCGGAGTTGTCTCCGCAGCGCACGAGATGACCGAGCAGCCTGAACGGTGTCAGCTCGCTCGGCTGATGCGGCTGGTGCATCATCTCCGCATGCCGGTTGAGGCCATCACGGCTGTCGGTCAGGCGCTGCACCAGCGTGGCTTCGCCGCGCGGGACCGCGACCTCGGCCGATTTGCAGCGCTTCAGCTCTTCGAGCAGAACGCGCTTGTTGGCCTTGTTGGAGTGCAGCTCCAGCGCGAGCGCGCCGAGACCGACATGCTTCAGCCGCCGGTGCACGACCTCGAGCGCCGCCATCTTCTCGGCGACGAACAGCACCGTCTTCCCCTCGGCGGCAGCCGACGCGATGATGTTGGTGATGGTCTGCGATTTGCCGGTGCCCGGCGGTCCCTTGACGACGAGGTCGCGTCCACGAACCACTTCCTCGATCACCACGGCCTGCGATGAATCCGCATCGACGACGTGGTTCATCGCCACCGGCTGGATGACGGAATCGATCTTGCCGTCGTCGGCCACGATCGGCTCCGCGCCCTCGAAGCCGTCCTGAAGCAGCGCTGCGATCAGGGGATGACGATCAAGGCCGCCATCCGCGGGCCAGTTGTCGGGGTCCAGATCGCGATACATCAGGAACTTGGAGAACGAGAAGAAGCCGAGGACGATCGCGTCCGCCCTGACCTCCCACCGCTGCTTGCTGGCGACCGTCTCCGCGACGCCGGCGAGATAGGTCGCGATGTCGACATCGTCCTCGTCGCCAAAATCCTCGATCTTGAGTCCGAACTCGGCGTCGAGCTTGGCCTGGAGCGAGAGGTTCGGCGACGGCGGCTCCGCGCGCGAGACCAGGTGAAACCGATCGGCGGCACTGCTGCGCTCGAGACGGACCGGCAGCAGGACGAGCGGCGCGAAGCGCTCGACGTCGGATTTGTCGTCCTCGAACCATTTCAGCAGCCCGAAGGCGAGATAGAGGATATTGACGCCCTGTTCTTCCTCGAGCGTTCGCGCGTCGTACCAGATATCCAGCAGGCGCTTCTGCAGCGCCTCCGATGACAGCCGGGTCTTGAGCCTAGTGTCAGGCTGCCGGGTCTCTGATTCCGAATCATCCTTGCGCTGTTCCACCTTGACGCTCGGCGCGTCGGACCGAGGTGCCGGCTCGCCCAAGGGCAGGGTGCCGTCCGTTTCCGCAGCCTCCGCCTTCGTCGGCAGGAACGTGAAGCGCTTGCCTTCGCCGAGAAGCTCGAACAGCGCAGCAGATCGCGCGCCGACGATGTCGATGGTGCGGATGGTCTTGGTCTTGAGCGGGATGTGCACGAGCCGGTTGCGCGTGCCCAGATCGAGCAGCGCGCGCCGGTCGGCCAGCAATCGGTCTCGTACGGATGTGGTTGCCACGTGCAATCCTCCTGCGATTCGAGGATTGCAACCCGGCATGATCGCGGTCAAGCATCCGGCGCGGTGGAGATGTGCTCGTGGAACAATGTTCGATCTCCCCGCAGAATTTCATCTCCCCATGAGGGGAGATGAAATTCGTATGCGGTTCACGCCGCAGCCTTGTGCCGTGCCAGTTCCGCCTTGTAGAGCTCGAACTCCTCGGCGATCGCACGCGCGATCGACGGCCGTGCGCGCAGGCGCTCGTAATAGGCCTTCACGGCCGGCCATTTCGCGAGCTGGACCGGCGGCGTTGCCATGGTCCAGTTGATCACGGTGACGAGATACGCGTCGGCGACCGTGAAATGATCGAGCAGATAGTCGCGATCCCGCAGGTGGTTATCGAGATGATCGAGCCGCGACAGGTTCTTGTTCAGGACATGGGCCTTCATCTCCTCGGGCGCGGTCTTGTCGAGGATCGGAATGAACAGACCCTTGTGCAGCTCGGTGCCGATGAAGCACAGCCATTGATGCAGGCGGCTGCGGTCCATGCCGGGGCCGGTGCCGAGCTTCGCTTGCGGGAAGCGATCGGCGACATATTGCAGGATCGCGGCATTCTCGGTCAGCAGGTCGCCGTCATCGGTGCGGAGCGTCGGGACGAGGCCGAGCGGATTGACGGCGCGGAAATCGGAGCCGTCGTTGAGGACGATCTTGGTCTTGGGGTCGACCTCGAGATAGTTCGCCGCGGCGCCGGCTTCGTAGAGCGCGATGCGGGTGGCGAGCGAGCAGGCGAGCGGCGAGAAATACAGGTCCATGGACGTCTCCCTCGGGCTCCGAACCGGAGCGTTGATTGATTTTTATACTGTCCCGCATAATATAAGGCCGGTCAAGGAATTTAGTGCGAAATGGTACAAAAAAAGAAGGGGCCGCCGCAGGGCGACCCGCCCCCCGATAAAGCGATCGAGCCGAAGCGGCGCGGCAGGCCGCGGGCGTATGAGCCGGAGGTCGCGCTCGGCAAGGCGCTCGACCTGTTCCGGTCGACCGGTTTTGCGGCGACCTCGCTCGACGATCTCAGCGCCGCCACCGGCATGAACCGGCCAAGCCTCTACGGCGCGTTCGGCGACAAGCGCGAGCTCTACATCAAGAGCTATCAGCGCTATCGCGACAACGCGCGCGCCCTCATGGGCGACGTCTTCAGCAACGATTGGCCGCTGCGACGGCAGCTCGAGCAGATCTTCGCCACGGCGCTCGACATCTATCTCTCGGGCGAGGAGGGACCGCGCGGCTGCTTCACGGTGATGACGGCCGGCTCTGAGGCGGTTGCCGATCCCGACATCCGCGCCATGGTGCAGAACGCGCTGACCGAGCTCGACAAGGCCTTCGCGCATTGCTTCCGCCGCGCCAAGGAGAAAGGCGAGCTGCCGGCCGGCGCCGACCCCGCCGTGCTGGCGCGGCTGGCGTCGGCGACAATCCACTCGATCGCTGTCCGGGCGCGCGCGCGGGTGCCGCGGCAGGAGCTGGAGGCGATCGTCGCCGGCGCGATCGATATGATGGTTGGCAACAAATAGCGGTTCAATATCCTCTGACGCGATCGACCAGGTTGCGCAGCGCCCCGCCGGCCTCGAAGGTCGCGATCTGCTCGGCGACGTAGCGCGAGATCGCGTCGGCGTCGGTGTCGGCCGCGTTGTGCGGCGTCAGCACCACCTTCGGGTGGGTCCAGAACGGGCTGTCGGCCGGCAGCGGCTCCTGGCCGAACACGTCGAGCGAGACCGAACCGAGGGTGTCGTCGTCGAGGCAGGCGAGGATGTCGGCCTCGTTCTGCAGGCCGCCGCGGCCGGCATTGATCAGGACGGGGGCGCCGAGCGGCGAGCTGCGGCGAAGCCGCGCGAACATCCTGCGATCCAGAATGCCGCGCGTATCCGGCGTCAGCGGCAGCAGCGACACCAGGATGTCGGTCCGCGCCAGGAACGCATCGAGCTGCGCCGCGCCGTGGAAGCATTCGATGCCGTCGGCCTGCTTGGCGCTGCGGCTCCAGCCGGCAACCTGGAAGCCCAGCCGCTTGAGCACCTCGGCCGCGTCGATCCCCAGCGTGCCCAGTCCGAGAATGCCGACGCCGATCGCGGCCGCCGGCCACTTGTACTTCGGCGCCCAGCGCTTCAACCGCTGCGACTCGCGCAGATACAGCTCCTGGCGATGATGCATCAGCACGTGCATCACGACATATTCGGTCATCCGCGCGGTGAGATCGTCGACCGCGACGCGCGCCAGCGGCACGCTCGGCAGCGTCTTGTCGGCCATCAGCGCGTCGAC
Source organism: Bradyrhizobium sp. HKCCYLS3013 (assembly GCF_051167615.1). Lineage (NCBI taxonomy): Bacteria > Pseudomonadati > Pseudomonadota > Alphaproteobacteria > Hyphomicrobiales > Nitrobacteraceae > Bradyrhizobium > Bradyrhizobium sp. HKCCYLS3013. The sequence continues at coordinate 5,060 of NZ_JBNPTK010000027.1, read as the reverse complement.
GCCGGCGCCGAGGTTGAAGATCGCGCGCAGGTTCGGGAAGCCGGCGAGCTCGCCGGGCACCGGTTTCCAGACCGCCGCGTAATGCACGTCGGCCGGATCGAGGCCGGCATCGGGCAGCAGCACCACCGGGCGGTCGCCGCAGACATCGTCGAAACGCGCCTTCCAGCGCTGCGGCGACCAGTTGTCGGTGCCGCCATGGATCAGGAGCGCCAGCGCGCCTTTGGTCATCGGAGGGTCCTCGAGCTTATGTGACGCGTTCCACATACCAGATCGTGCGGGCAGGCCAATCTCCGGCCATCAACACGGAGACATCGCCATGCGCAAATTGCTTCTCGCCACTGCTCTCGTCATCGCATCCGCCTCGGCCCAAGTCCCGGCTCAGGCCCAGACCATCGACGTCGGCTCGATCCTGTCGGCCAACGGCATTTCCATCGGCAAGGGCGGCAGTCAGCCGCAGGCCGGCAGTCAGCAGGGCGCCGCGGCCGGCATGGCGCAAGGTGCGGGTGGTCAAAGTGCCGCAGGGCAAGGGCAAGGTCAGGGGCAAGGTCAGGCCCAAGGTCAGTCGCAGCGCCAGGCCGGCCGGGCCAAGCAGCCCCGCGAGAGCGCACAGGAGACGCGGGCGCGCAACATCGCGGCCAAGTACGGCATCTCCTGGTAGGCCGGTCGTTCCGGCCTGCGGAACCGGCGAAAATTCTTCGCCGGTCTGTCGGCTCCGGGCATACTCCGCCGTCTTGAAGACGAATGGAGATGCCTTCCGATGTTGTATGCGCTGCTCTGCTATCATGACGAGGACGTCGTCTGCACCTGGAGCAAGGACCAGGACGCCGCCGTCATGGCCAAGCTTGCCGTTGTGCAGGAGAAGCTCGCCAAGCAGGGGCGGCTCGGGCCGGTGGCGCGGCTGCTGCCGACCACGGCCGCGACGACCTTCCGGAAGGAGGATCCGCCGCTCGTCATCGACGGTCCCTACGCCGAGACCAAGGAGCAATTGCTCGGCTTCTATCTCGTCGACTGCGCCAATCTCGACGAGGCGCTCGAGGTCGCGCGCGAGCTCGGCGAGGCCAATCCCGGCGGCTCCTACGAGATCCGTCCCGTCGGCACGTTCAGGCCGGGCGGAGCGCTGGCATGAGCGACGCGGCCTGGATCGATGCAGCCCTGACATCAGCACGTCCCCAGGCCGTCGGCGCGCTGCTGCGCTATTTCCGCGACCTCGACACGGCGGAGGAGGCGTTCCAGAACGCCTGCCTGCGCGCTCTGAAGAGCTGGCCGCAGAACGGGCCGCCGCGCGATCCCGCGGCCTGGCTGATCATGGTCGGACGTAACGCTGCCATCGACGATGTCCGCCGCGTCCGCCGCGAGCAGCCGCTGCCGGAGGACGAGGCGATCTCCGATCTCGACGATGCCGAGAGCGCGCTGGCCGACCGGCTCGACGGCTCGCATTATCGCGACGACATCCTCCGACTGCTGTTCATCTGCTGCCACAAGGACCTGCCGGCGACCCAGCAGATCGCGCTGGCGCTGCGCGTGGTGTCCGGGCTGACGGTGAAGCAGATCGCCCGCGCCTTTCTGGTCGGCGAGACCGCGATGGAGCAGCGCATCACCCGGGCCAAGGCGCGCGTCGCCCAGGCGAACGTGCCGTTCGAGACGCCGGGCGCGGTGGAGCGATCGGAGCGCCTGACCGCGGTCGCCGCCATGATCTACCTGATCTTCAACGAGGGCTATTCGGCCAGCGGCGAGACCGCTGCGCTGCGCCAGCCGCTGTCGGAGGAGGCCATCCGGCTGGCGCGGCTGCTGCTGCGCCTTTTTCCGAGCGAGCCGGAGATCATGGGGCTGACGGCGTTGCTGCTGCTGCAACACGCGCGCAGCGCCGCCCGCTTCGATGCGGAGGGGATGCCGATCCTTCTCGACGACCAGGATCGTTCGCTGTGGAACCAGCCGATGATCGCGGAAGGCGTAGCCCTGATCGACAAGGCGATGCGCCATCGCCGCAGCGGACCGTATTTGATCCAGGCCGCGATCGCGGCGCTGCATTCGCGCGCCGCGCGCCCGGAGGACACCGACTGGACCCAGATCGACCTGCTCTATGGCGCGCTGGAAGTGGTGCAGCCCTCGCCGGTGGTGACGCTCAATCGCGCCGTTGCGGTGTCCAAGGTCCGCGGCGCTGAGGCGGCGCTCGACCTGATCGCGCCGCTCGAAGGGCGGCTCGCCAACTATTTCTATTTCTTCGGTGTGCGCGGCGCGCTGCTGATGCAGCTCGGGCGCACCGACGAGGCACGGATCGCCTTCGACCGCGCCATCGCGCTGGCGCATAGCTCGGCGGAGGCCGCGCATATCCGCATGCAGCTCGACCGGCTGATGCGCGATGGTGCGACGGCTCGGGCTCGGGTCGGCCAGTGAAATTCTGCCGAGATTCGATCTAAAATTCTGCACCGGGCTGTCGGTGGCACGCTCCTTCATTCGTCCTTGGAGCAGCATCACGGGGGAGGAGCTGCAGATGACGACGATCACCTTGGAAGAACCGGTCTCGCGCGCCGAATTGTGGAGCGGGCGCATCCTGAGCGGGCTGGTGACGCTGTTCCTGCTGTTCGACGGCGCGATCAAGCTCGTTCCTCTGCCGGTCGTCACAGAAACGCTGGACCAGATGGGCTATGGTGCAAGCGACGCCATGGCGCGTGCCCTCGGCCTCATCACGCTTCTCTGCACCGTGCTCTATATCCTGCCGCCGACATCGTTCGTTGGCGCGATCCTGCTGACAGGCTATCTCGGCGGCGCCATCGCCTCCCATGTCCGGATCGGCAGTCCGCTGTTCAGCCACGTCCTGTTCGGCCTCTATCTCGGGCTGATGCTGTGGGGCGGCTTGTGGCTTCGCGACCGCCGGCTGCGCGGACTGCTGCCGCTCTCGCGCTGACGAATGATCTTTCAACCAAGGAGGATGACGATGATCTGTCCCTATCTGACGTTCAACGGCGATTGCGAACAGGCGTTGAAACACTACGGCGAGGTGCTCGGCGCCAAGGTCGACATGATGATGCGCTATGGCGAGGCGCCGCCAGAGATGCCGTCCGCGCCGGAGCACAAGGACAGGATCATGCATGTCCGCTTCTCGATCGGCGACGGCGTCCTGATGGCCTCGGATTCGCCGCCCGAATATTATCAAGGCAAGCCGCACGGAATCTCGGTCTCGCTCCAGATCGCAGACCCGGCCGAGGCCGAGCGCAAGTTCAACGCGCTGCTCGCAGGCGGTGCCGTCACCATGCCGTTTGGCAAGACCTTCTGGTCCAAGGGCTTCGGCATGGGCGTCGACCGCTTCGGCATTCCGTGGATGATCAATTCCCCGGCGGACGGCTACGCGGCGTGACGCCGCTAGCGGCACGAGGCGTACATCGCCTTGAGCTCGCGCCCGCGCAACAGCAGAAGCCGCGACGTCAGGCCGCCGCGGCGCTCGATCCAGCCGCGCACCGGCCTGGGATAGGTCTGCAGCACCAGCTTGGAAGCCTCGGGTTCCGCATAGACGCGGCCGCGCCGGTCGACCGAGCGTGCGGCGTGGAAGCCGAGGGTGGCCCGCCGCGTCACGCAGATGCGGTCCTCGGGCACCACGCTGAGCACCAGCGTGCAGGCCGACAGGCAGGGCCCGTCGATGATGACCCGCTCGCCGGAGGCGCGCACCTTCTCGAACAGATCGAGGAACGGACCCACCTCGCCGCCGGGCGAGGAGATGATGCGGACGTCGGCGCGCGCCAGCATCGTCGCGATCCCCCACAGGACGGCCGCGAGCAGCAGGGTCAGGATGATGCGCATCCGGCTCGGCATCGTTTCATGTGTTCCTGCGTTGGCCGCGCAAGGTCGGCAATCCGATTCCCGCGGCATCGAAGCCGCCATCGACGGCCAGGATCTGTCCGGTGATATAGCTGGAGCGTTCGGAGCTGAGAAACAAGATGGCCTCGGCGAGCTCGTCCTCGAGGCCGTAACGATTGAGCGGAATGGCGTCGTGATAGTCGGCGCGGATCTCCGGCGTGTGCACGTCCTTGGCCATCGCGGTCTCCACCGGGCCGGGCGCCACCGCGTTGACGCGGATGCCGGCGGACGCGAGCTCGACCGCGAGCTGCTTGGTCAGATGCGCCAGCGCCGCCTTGCTGGTGCCGTAGGCGGAGCGCAGCGTGGAGGCGCGGACGGCCGAAATCGAGGTGATGTTGACGATGGTGCCGCCGTGCTCGCGCATCAGTGGCACCGCGGCGCGCGTGCACAGAAACGGCCCGGTCAGGTTGACGTCGAGGATGCGTTGCCAGTCGGCTTCGCTGGTTTCCATGATCGGGGCGAAGCGCGCCACGCCGGCATTGTTGACCAGCGCATCGAGACGACCGAACCGGCCGGCAATGCGCGCCAACGCATCGGCGACCATCGCCGCGTCCGCGACGTCGCAATGCAGCGCGAGCGTTCGATCGGGGGATTTGAGTGCCGATGTGGCGTCGTCGAGCAGCGTCTTCTCGATGTCGAGAAGCGCCACGCGCCAGCCCTCATGCAGAAATCTCTTTGCTGTCGCCAGCCCGATGCCGCGTGCCGCCCCGGTGATCAGGGCGACCTTGTCAGTCAACGTCGTCGTCGATGTTTCCGTCACAGGGGTCGACTCCTCGGGCCGGCAGTCCGGCTCTTCTCGTCGTTGAGTCCTAACATGCGCTGCGCGGATCGGCTGTGAAGGCCGTCACATCTGTCAGTGTACGTTCAATCCAGCTCCACGCGACGCGTATAGCCAGCGAAGTTCGTGGGCGTTGTCAAACAGCCAGGGGTAGCAGCGGGCACATCGGTTCGCGTTTTCGCGGTGTCAAAGCATCCGAGTCGTGCTCGCCTTGGTCTCCCTCCCGATCGGAGGGAGTAGGGAAGACCGGGAGCTCGCCGCCCCATGCTCCCGGCGGGAAAAATGCAAGGGGCAGGAACCACAAGGTTCTGCTGAGACATCACGGCCTCCCTGCGCGATGGTCTGACGGCTTCTACGCGCTCTTGTGTGTTCGAAACCTGCCAGAATGTGCGAACGGGCGGTTCTGACCAACCGCCCGTCGCTGGATCTG
>NZ_JBNPTK010000026.1:0-60536 GCF_051167615.1 Bradyrhizobium sp. HKCCYLS3013 | reverse complement strand
CTGGCGCAGCCGTCACGTCCATCGCAGCCCACCTCAACGTATCGTGACGACGCGTACGTCCCTCTGCTCGAGGCGGGGTACGCACAGATAAGCACGATTTCTGAAATTACGTAATAGAATTATTCTTACCGGAAGATCAAGAGATCAGCGCGGGCAACGGGACGAGGCCGGCCGGTCGGTCAGGATGTCGCGCGCGGCCACCGCGATCCGCCGACACAAGGACAGCGCCGTCTCCTTGTCCTTGACATGGAAGATCCCGTCGCTGATCAAGCGGTCGTCGAGCCAGGCGCGAAACGCCTGTTCGCTGTCCGGCGTGAACGTCCCCTCCTCGTAGATAAAGCCGCTCAGCGGGCCTTCAATCACGTAGTCGGTGTCGGCGGCATATTGAGAGGGACGCGCACATTGCGCCCAGATGCGGCCGTCAGTGTCGACAAAGGCCAGGACGCCATCATCACGCTCGTCAATTTTCACCCGAACCTCCTCGCGCGCATCCCCGAACGAGCTCTCTCCCTGCGAGCGCAGCGAAGCAAGCCAGAACCATGGCGGGACTCTGGGTTGCCTCGTCGCATCGCTCCCCGCAATGACGGAGGCCCTCATGTCGAAGCGGCTCAGGCATGGACCGTTCTCCAGGTGCGCAGCCTCGATCAGCAAGCGCGCGAGCGGCGAGCCAACCGACCGAGATCACGATCCGGCGGCATCGCCACCCCGCGTGCGCGTCGGACGTTCGACCGCTCGCGGAGATCGATACAAGACTTATGCCATGGGAAAACCGGACGTGACGGGCCACGACGACGGATCGCTCCTACACGGTGCGGGCGGGGCGCAGCAGGGATGGCGTCAGCCGGCGTCGTCACGCGCGGCGCTCAGCCGCGCCGCTTGCGGCCCTGCGCTGCCGCGGCCTGCTTGCGCAGACCCTCGGCCGCGCTGCCGACGATCTCGGAAATCTGCATCAGCTGCTTGGCGAGCGGGCTGGTCTTGCGCCAGACCATGCCGACCGTGCGCTGCGGCTGCGGATCGGCGAAGCGCGCCAGCGACACCGACGCCGACCGCGTCTCGACGCCGACCGCCATCTCCGGAATCAACGTCACGCCCATGCCGGCGCCGACCATCTGCACCAGGGTCGACAGCGAGGAGGCATCGAGCATCTCGCGCGGCGCCTGCATGTTGCAGAACGACAGCGCCTGGTCGCGGAAGCAGTGCCCCTCCTCCAGCAACAGCAGCCGCATCTCGCGCAGCATCTCGCTGCTCGGCACGTCAGCGCCTTCATATTCCGGCGGCCGCACCAGCAGGAAGTTCTCCGCGAACAGCGCGACCTCGGTCAGCGAGGGCTCCGAGACCGGCAGCGCGACGATCGCCGCATCGAGGCGGCCCTCGACCAGTTCCTCGATCAAGGTCGGCGTCTTGGACTCGCGGACGTGGATGTCGATCTCGGGATGCTTGCGCGTCAGGTTCCCGATCACCTTGGGCAACAGATAAGGCGCGACAGTCGGGATCATGCCGAGCCGCAGCCGGCCGGTGAGCTTGTCGCGCGAGGCGCGGGCGAAGTCGCCGAGCTCGTCGACCGAGCGCAGGATCTCGCGGACGCGTTCGGCGAGCTGCTCGCCGAACCGGGTCAGCACGACCTGACGGGCGTTGCGCTCCAGCAGCACGCCGCCGAGCGCCTCCTCCATCTCCTTGATCTGCATCGACAGCGCCGGCTGCGAGATCGCACAGGCCTCGGCGGCGCGGCCGAAATGCCCCAGACGCGCCAGCGCGTCGAAATAGCGAAGCTGCCGCATCGTCAGATGTATCATCAGATTATCTTATCGCTCATCGACGCGAAGTCAATTTTCCCTGACTACAAGCCTGAGGTGTGTCGCCAACGTCTGGCATCGTTTTGCGTTTGGACGGGCGTCACACCGCGTTCATCAGATAATCTTATCGTTATGATCATCAATCTCAATTTCCCCTGATCGAAGTAGCCGCGTAGGGTCCCGGCTCCCACCCCAGGGGGAACCATGACGATCACGTCAGGAGGCAAACATGGATGACGTCAGCAAGTGCCCGTTTTCGGGCGGCTTGAAGGGATTTTCGAACAAGGATTGGTGGCCGAACCAGCTCAATCTGTCGGTCCTGCATCAGCACTCGAACCTGTCCGATCCGCTCGGCGAGACGTTCGACTACTCCAAGGAATTCAAGAGCCTCGATCTCGACGCGGTGATCAAGGACCTGCACGCGCTCATGACCGATTCGCAGGAATGGTGGCCGGCGGACTTCGGTCATTATGGTCCGCTGTTCATCCGCATGGCCTGGCATGCCGCCGGCACCTATCGCATCGGCGACGGCCGCGGCGGCGCCGGCACCGGTCAGCAGCGCTTTGCGCCGCTGAACAGCTGGCCCGACAACGCCAACCTCGACAAGGCCCGCCGCCTGCTGTGGCCGATCAAGCAGAAATACGGCCAGAAGATCTCCTGGGCCGACCTGTTCGTGCTGACCGGCAACGTCGCGCTGGAATCGATGGGCTTCAAGACCTTCGGCTTCGGCGGCGGCCGCGCCGACACCTGGGAGCCGGAGCAGGACATCTATTGGGGTCCCGAAGGCAAGTGGCTCGCCGACGAGCGCTACAGCGGCGACCGTCAGCTCGCGGGCTCGCTCGCTGCCGTGCAGATGGGCCTGATCTACGTCAACCCGGAAGGCCCGAACGGCAACCCCGACCCGCTGGCGGCCGCGCGCGACATCCGCGAGACCTTCGCCCGCATGGCGATGAACGACGAAGAGACGGTGGCGCTGATCGCCGGCGGTCATACCTTCGGCAAGACCCACGGCGCGGGTGACGCGTCGCTGGTCGGGGCGGAGCCTGAGGGCGCCGACATCGCGCAGCAGGGTCTCGGCTGGGCCAGCAAATACGGCTCGGGCAAGGGCGGCGACACCATCACCTCCGGCCTCGAGGTGATCTGGACGACGACGCCGACCAAGTGGAGCAACAACTTCTTCTGGAATCTGTTCGGCTATGAATGGGAGCTGACCAAGAGCCCGGCCGGCGCGCACCAGTGGAAGCCGAAGCACGGCGCCGGCGCCAACACGGTGCCGGACGCACACGACAAGTCCAAGCGCCACGCGCCGTCGATGCTGACCACCGACCTCGCGCTGCGCTTCGATCCGGCCTACGAGAAGATCTCGCGCCGCTTCATGGAGAATCCGGATCAGTTCGCCGACGCCTTCGCCCGCGCCTGGTTCAAGCTGACCCATCGCGACATGGGCCCGAAGGTGCGCTACCTCGGCCCGCTGGTGCCGAAGGAAGACCTGATCTGGCAGGATCCGGTGCCGGCCGTCGATCATCCGCTCGTGGATGACAGGGACGTCGCGTCGCTGAAGGCAAAGATCCTCGCCTCGGGCCTGTCGGTGTCTCAGCTGGTCTCGACCGCCTGGGCTTCGGCCTCGACCTTCCGCGGCTCGGACAAGCGCGGGGGCGCCAATGGCGCGCGCATTCGTCTGGCCCCGCAGAAGGACTGGGCGGTCAACAATCCGGCCGAGCTTGCCAAGGTGCTCTCGACGCTCGAGGGCATCCAGAAGGAGTTCAACGCGCAGGCCAGCGGCGGCAAGAAGGTGTCGCTCGCCGACCTGATCGTGCTGGCCGGCAATGCCGGCGTCGAGGCGGCCGCCAAGAAGGCCGGCGTCGAGGTGAGCGTGCCGTTCGCGCCGGGCCGCACCGACGCCTCGCAGGAGCAGACCGACGTCGAATCGTTTGCGGTGCTCGAACCGACCCATGACGGCTTCCGCAACTATCTCAGCGGCAAGCAGTGGCTGTCCGGCGAGGAGCTGCTGGTCGACAAGGCGCAACTGCTCACCCTGACCGCGCCGGAGATGACCGTGCTGGTCGGCGGCCTGCGCGTGCTCGGCGCCAACGCCAACGGCTCCAAGCATGGCGTGTTCACCGCGCAGACCGAGACGCTCTCCAACGACTTCTTCGCCAACCTGCTCGACATGAGCGTGGCCTGGCGTCCGGTCGATCAGGGCGAGCACACCTTCGAGGGCCGCGACCGCAAGACCGGCGCGATCAAGTGGACGGCCACCCGCGCCGACCTCATCTTCGGCTCGCACTCGCAACTGCGCGCGCTGGCCGAGGTCTATGCGAGCTCGGATGCCAAGCAGAAGTTCGTCAAGGACTTCGTCGCCGCCTGGACCAAGGTGATGAACCTCGACCGGTTCGAGCTGAAGGCCTGAGGCGAGACGCCGACTGACTGCTCATACAGAGAAGCGGCGCTTCAGCGATGAAGCGCTGCTTTTTTGATGGAACAGGCTTATCAGTCGCGGGCCTGTCAGCGCGCCGCGGCCGAGCCGCCGCCGTCGATCTGGCGGCCCATCAGCGCGATCGCCTTCTGATAGACGCCGGCGGCGTTCCAGGCCTCGATGGCTGCGAAGTTCGGCTCGCCCGGCTGATATCCGGCGCCCGCCTTCCAGCCATTGGCACGCAGGAAGTTCGCCGTCGAGGCGAGCGCATTGGCGGCGACGTCGAGATTGCCGACGCCATAGGCCAGGATGTTCTTCGGCATGAACTGGGTCTGCCCGACCTCGCCATGCATCGAGCCGCGGGTGTTGCCAGAAAGCACGCCGCGGTCGATCAGCTTGAGCGCGGCATAGAGCTGGTCGGTGAAGAACTCCGGACGGCGGCAGTCATAGGCGAGCGTCGCGATCGAGGACAGCATGTGCTGATTGCCGCGCTGGCTGCCAAACGCGCTCTCCATGCCCCAGATCGCGATCAGCGGTCCGGGCGGCACGCCGTAGCGCTGCTCGATCGAGGCGAACATCGCGGCCTGCGACTGCTTGAGCTGGCGCCCGCGCGCGACGATCGCAGCAGCGCCGCGCTTGACGAGGAACTGATCGAGCGACAGCGAGAAGCTGCGCTGGCCACGATCGGCCGCGATCGTCGCCGAGGCGTAGTTGGTCTGCATCAGCGCTGATATCGCGGTGCCGCCGACGCCCTTCGCCCTCGCCTCCTCGCTGAACTCGCGCTTCCACGCCTCGAACCCCGCCGGCGACGAGCCGCACTGCGCCGCCTGCGCAACGCCGCCGCAGGCAGCGAGCAGCGTCGCGGCGGTGAACGTGAAGGTGATCATGGCCCGGCGTTTGCTCATTCAGACTCCTCTGGTCGCGTCCGCCGATGCGGCTCGCACCATTATCCTGCGGGACATCGGACGCCGCTGGCGGCGGTCATATCGGCTGCCCCGGTTTGCAACGGCGACAACCTATCGGAAATGGAAGAAAATCATAGCCGGGCGGGAATTAGCCGCAGATGAACGAGCGTCGACCATCGCCTGTGTGCGCACCAGCACCGCTGGCGGAACCGATCGCCATGCGGGTTCCAACGATCACCTTCTGAAATCGCGATGCCGGCTGCGGCCGCATCGGAGTTCGGCCCGCCCGGCATTATTATACGGTTTCGTTTAGCGAGAGCGGCGTGAGACGCGCGGGCGCGTTCGCGCATGGACGGGTGAATCACCAACGTCGAGATCGTCGGCCTCGACGACGATCTCCGCTCCGCTCGTCCGCGGCCTCGAGAGCCGCGCAGGAATGGGTCTCTTCTGGATCCAGACACCTCCCGGGGGAGCCAACCTTGACAGGTCCTCCGGCCGTCATTATAAAACGATACAGTTTCGTTTTATCGCAACCGTTTCCCAAGGGAATGCTCTACAAGCACCGACCGAGATCGGAGACAGCAGGCCGTCATGAAACGAATCATTCTTTTGAGCTTGATCCTGCTGTCGTGGACTCCCCTGGCGCACGCCGTCGCCGGGACCGGCAGCGGCATGCAGACCGAGAGGGATCCACAAGTCTCCACCGATCCGGCACTGAGTCAGGAGACGATCGATCGCGAGCTCGACAAGTTCCGGCGGACGGAGGTGTCACTGCACCAGGCGCTGCGGATCGCCGAGAGGATTCATCCGGGCTCCAAGACAGCGGACATCAGCTTCGAAGGTGGGCTCGACGCCCCCGTCTACAAGGTCCGAACCCTGCAGAGCGGACGGATCTGGGAATCCGACATCGACGGCACCACGGCAAAGGTGCGCAACAGCGTGCTGTTCTCCACCGTGGATGGACTGAGCGAAAGCGACCGTAACAGCCTGGCTGCCCTCACCACGGTCCGGCTCAAGATGTCGGATGCGATTCGGATCGCCGAGCGCTCGGCGGCCGGCCGGGCGATCAGTGGCGGCCTGATGAACAAGGACGGCAAGCTCGCCTTCGTCGTGGTCGTCGTCAGCGGCAACGATCTCAAGCAAGTGACGCTCGAACCGTCATCGCTGCGGCGACGCTGATCGCGCCGCTCACGCCTTCGGCTGAAGCGTCAGGAACGTCTTGACCCGGTCACGGACGAAGCCGGGCAGCTCCCTGCGGATCGTCCTTTCGCTCTCGCCCATGAGCGAGCGCATGATCACCGGCATGACGATCAGATCGATGAAGATCTCGGCAGAGGCGGCCGACGCCTTCGACGGCGTCCGGCGGGCGGTCGTGGCCGAGGCGCCGATCGTCTCGCCGAGCAGCACCGCCACGGCATGGGCCGCCCGTTTGCGTGAGACGTCATGAAACTGACAACTGAGATCGGGAAACCGGTAAGCCTCCCCGATCGTGACCCGTAACAATCCCAGCGAGTCCTTCAGCGCGCGATCGACGATGGCGATGGCAAGTCCGACCAGTTTCTCCTGTGCGGTGCCGGCCACCGGCGTGTAGGATCCCAGATTCATCACGTCGTTGATGGAGCGCGCGACGACGGCGGCAAACAAGGCGGCCTTGCCGGTGTATCGGGCATAAATCGTCGGCTTGCTGGCGGGGGCGCGTTCAGCGATCTCGTCGATGCTGGCACCGTCGAAGCCACGCTCGAGAAACACCGCGCGCGCAGCGTCCAGAATACGCTCCTCGATGTTTCCAGCGAGCGCCTTCGGCGGCCGTCCCACCCGCCCGCGAAACGCTTCCGTGCGGGCAACGTCCGTACGTTTCAATTTGGCCTGCGTGCGGGCCATACTCAACGACCTCGACTCGACATGAAGACATGTCGTCAAGGGATTACACGTTCTTGTCGAGACGGCAATAGAACGACCACGCCACGCGGCTATGCGCATGGTGGCGTACATAATCGGCAACGTATCACCACAAACACCTCAAAATACCTCAGGCAACAAACTCCCCGAGGTCATCGAGCACGGCGAGCGCACCGTCGAACGTGTCGTCGTGAAAGTAGAGGCTGCGCGTGATCAGCACGGGAACGCCGGCGCGGGTCGCAGCCATCAACCCGTTACCGGAGTCCTCGATCGCGATGCAACTGGCCGCGGGTAGATCGAGCTGCGACAAGACCTCCAGGTAGACATCCGGTGCAGGCTTCTTGCGCGCGACATCGTCGGCCGCCACGACGGCGGCAAATCCTGCCTCCCAGTCGGCGCCCAGCACGGGCGCCAACAGGGCATCGATATTGCCGCGCGTGGTCGTCGTCGCGATCGCGAGCCGCTGCCCGCGGGCCGAGGCAGCCTCCAGCAAGGCTTGAACGCCCGGGCGCAACGGGCAGCCCTTGTCGGCCATCAGCGCGGCAAACCGCTCCGTCTTGATGCGATGAAGCCGGGCAACGACGGCGTCGCTGAGCGGCGGACCCGTGCGCCGCATCTGGTCGAACGCACGGACGCGCTCCTTGCCACCGGTGACACGCAGCAGCTCCTTGTAGATGCGGCGGCCCCAGTGCCAGTCTATGCCCACCGCGACGAACGCCTCATTGAAGGCCTCGCGATGGATCTCCTCGGTCTCGGCCATCGTGCCGTCGACGTCGAAGATCAGTGCGCCGGCGTCGGCGATGCGGCGCCGGAGGTCGTCGAGCGGCGCGTTCCTCACCAGAGCCAGACTCATGATTGCGCCTCCACCCTGCCGTCTCCCGCGTCGGCCCCCTTGGCGAACACGCGGCTTGCCAGCACGTCGCTGGCTTCGATCGACATCACGTCATCGGACGTCAGCACGCGGTCGAGCCGCGACACCAGCCGGTTGGCCTGGCGCAGGCGGATCCGATCCAGCGCGTTGCGGATCGAGCGCGCGTTGGAGAACAAGGGCTGGGTGCGCCGGACGGCGATGTACTTCTCGAAGGCGGCGCGGGCCTCCGGCGTGAAGCGGTAGTTCTGCCCCTCCAGCATCATCTCGGAGATCGTCAGCAGCTCGGCTTCCGAATAGTCGGGGAAGTCGATGTGGTGGGCGATGCGCGAGCGGAAGCCGGGATTGCTCTGGAAGAACTTCTCCATCCGGTCGGCATAGCCGGCAAGAATGACCACGAGGTCCTCGCGCTGCGACTCCATGATCTGCAGCAGGATCTCGATCGACTCCTGGCCGTAGTCGCGCTCGTTCTCGGGACGGTAGAGATAATAGGCCTCGTCGATGAAGAGGACCCCCCCCATCGCCTTCTTCAGCACCTCCTTGGTCTTCGGCGCGGTGTGGCCGATATATTGGCCGACGAGATCGTCGCGGGTCACGCTGATGACGTGGCCGCGGCGGACGAAGCCCAGCCGATGCAGGATGCCGGCCATGCGCAGCGCGACCGTGGTCTTGCCGGTGCCGGGATTGCCGGTGAACGACATGTGCAAGGTCGGAAACGTCGTCGCCAGCCCCATCTTGCGGCGGATCCGCTCCATCATCAGCAGCGAGGCGATTTCGCGGATTCGCGTCTTGACCGGGGTGAGCCCGACCAGCTCGCGGTCGAGCTGCTCCAGCACGGGTGCGATGTCGACGCTCTCGAACTCGCGGCGCAGGTCGACGGTGTCGACCGGCGTGGCCTTGTCGGCATCCGCCTGCGTGGCCTGCATCATGGGCTGGTGCTCCGCTTGGCCGAAGTTCGCACACGCTGGCGGCAGATCCTCCCGCGAACTCCGGCAAGCAGGGGACGCCGTCGAATCGGACTTGATCAATGCGGCAGAGCCGGCGCTGAAGTCCCCTCCCCGACGGGACGGGACTTCAGCGCGGTATTCTTATGAGTAGCGCTCGCCTTCAGGGCGCTCGGCCGCATAGGACCGCGTCGAGTAACGCAGATTGCGTCCGACGGTTTCCTGGCGGTCGAGCCGGAAGCCCGGCTCGTTCTGCGGCCGGTTGACGATGAAGGACAGCCGGATCGACTCCCAGCCATGGCTGGAGTCGAAGGCCGAGATGCGGATGTAGCGGTCGCCATAGATCTTCCGGCATTCGGAAAGCTCGCGCATGATGCCGGCGGCGTCGCGCAGGTCGAACATCGGCAGGCCCCACATCTCCCAATAGGTGTTGCGGGGATGCGGATCGTCGGTGAACTCGATGTTCACGGCCCAGTTCTTCTCGAGGCAGTACTGGATCTGGGCCGTGATCTGCTCGTCGGTCAGATCGGGCAGGAAGGAAAAGCAACCCTGGGTCACGCGCATGTTGAAATCTCCTGATGTTGTGCTGCCGGGCGAGCCGATGTCCGGCCCGCAGCACGGCGACGCATCGAACGTGGTTCAAGCGGCAGGGGTCACGGTCGGCACGAAGTCCGGCGAGTCCGTCGATTCGTAGTTGAAGGTAACGTCCTTCCAGATCTCCAGCGCCTCGCGCAGCGGCGTGCAGGTCTGTGCCGCCTTGGCCAGGATCTCAGGACCTTCATGCACGTAGTCGCGACCCTCGTTGCGGGCGAGGATCATCGCCTCCAGCGCGACGCGGTTGGCCGTCGCACCGGCGGCGATGCCGCGGGGATGGCCGATTGTGCCGCCGCCGAACTGCAGCACGACGTCCTCGCCGAGCAGGTCGAGCAACTGGTGCATCTGGCCGGCATGGATGCCGCCGGAGGCCACGGGCATCAGCTTGTTCAGGCTCGCCCAGTTCTGGTCGAAGAACACGCCATGCTCCAGCCGCATCGGGTTGAAGTCCTCGCGGCAGATGTCGTAGTAGCCGCGCGTGGTGTTCGGATCGCCTTCGAGCTTGCCGACCACCGTGCCGGCATGGATGTGGTCGACGCCGGCGAGCCGCATCCACTTGGCGATGACGCGGAACGACACGCCGTGCGAGCGCTGCCGCGTGTAGGTCGAGTGTCCGGCGCGATGCAGATGCAGGATCATGTCGTTGCGGCGCGCCCATTTCGCCATCGACTGGATCGCGGTGTAGCCGATCACGAGGTCGATCATGATGATCGTCGAGCCGAGCTCCTTGGCGAACTCGGCGCGCTCATACATGTCCTCCATCGTCGCCGCGGTGACGTTGAGATAGGTGCCCTTGATCTCGCCGGTCGCCGCCTGCGCTTTGTTGACCGCCTCCATGCAATACAGGAAGCGCTCGCGCCAATGCATGAAGGGCTGCGAGTTGATGTTCTCGTCGTCCTTGGTGAAGTCGAGTCCGCCCTTCAGCGCCTCGTAGACCACGCGACCGTAGTTGCGGCCGGACAGGCCGAGCTTCGGCTTGACGGTGGCGCCGAGCAAGGGACGGCCGAACTTGTCGAGCCGCTCGCGCTCGACGACGATGCCGGTCGCCGGCCCCTGGAACGTCTTCACATAGGCCACCGGCAGCCGCATGTCTTCGAGCCGCAGCGCCTTCAGCGGCTTGAAGCCGAACACGTTGCCGATGATCGAGGCCGTCAGGTTGGCGATCGAGCCCGGCTCGAACAGGTCGAGATCATAGGCGATGTAGGCGAAATAGCTGCCCGGCGAGCCCGGCACCGGCTCGACCCGGTAGCACTTGGCGCGATACTTCTCGGCGGCGGTCAGGCGGTCGGTCCACACCACTGTCCAGGTCGCGGTCGAGGACTCACCGGCGACGGCAGCGCACGCCTCGACCGGGTCGACGCCGTCCTGCGGCGTGACGCGGAACAGCGCGATGACATCGGTGTCCTTGGGCTGATAGGACGGCTCCCAATAGCCCATGCGCTTGTATTCCATCACGCCGGACTTGTAGCGATCCTTGCCGCGCACCGTGATCGATTGGTCGTTCATGTGTTCCTCCTGAATGTTCATTATCGCCGTTGATGTCAGGCAGCTTCAGTCATTCCCCCAATTCGCGGATCGAGCGCACCGGAGCGGTAGCGCTTGGCCATTTCGGCGAGCGGAATGACCTTGATCCTGGATGCATTGCCGGCTGCGCCGAACTGCTCGAAGCGCTCGCGGCACAATTCGCGCATCGAATCCATCGCGGGCTTCAGGAACTTGCGCGGATCGAACTCGACCTTCGACGACGCGCCGACCTTGCGGAAGATCGCAGTCATCGCGAGCCGGCAGTCGGTATCGATGTTGACCTTGCGGACGCCGTGACGGATGCCGCGCACGATCTCCTCGACCGGCACGCCCCAGGTCTGCGGCATCTCGCCGCCGAACTGGTTGAACATGTCCTGCAGGCTCTGCGGCACCGACGACGAGCCGTGCATGACGAGATGCGTATTCGGCAGCCGGCGATGGATCTCCTCGATGACGTTCATGGCGAGGATCTCGCCATCCGGCTTGCGCGAGAACTTGTAGGCGCCATGCGAGGTGCCCATCGCGATCGCCAGCGCATCGACCTTGGTGGCGCGGACGAAATCAACCGCCTGGTCGGGATCGGTCAGCAGTTGGTCGCGGCTGACCTTGCCCTCGAGGCCGTGGCCGTCCTCCTGCTCGCCGCCGCCATGCTCGAGCGAGCCCAGCACGCCGAGCTCGCCCTCGACCGAGGCACCGACCCAATGCGCCATGTCGGTGACGCGGCGCGTGATGTCGACGTTGTAGTCGTAGTCGGCGGCCGTCTTGGCATCGGCCTTGAGCGAGCCGTCCATCATCACGGACGTGAATCCGTATTTGATCGCGGTGGCGCAGGTCGCCTCGTCGTTGCCGTGGTCCTGATGCAGGCAGAGCGGGATCTGCGGATACATCTCCTCCAGCGCGTCGATCATCTTCGACAGCATGATGTCGCCGGCATAGGAGCGCGCGCCGCGCGAGGCCTGGATGATCACGGGGGCATCGACCGCCGCGGCCGCCTCCATGATCGCGAGCCCCTGCTCCATGTTGTTGATGTTGAACGCCGGCACGCCGTAGCCGCGCTCGGCCGCATGGTCCAGCAATTGTCTGAGCGTGATCCGCGCCATGTTGGTCTCCGTCCCTGTTTCGATGTTCTGTTTGGTGCGCGGCTCAGGACGCCCGCGCCCGGATGATGTTGCGCATCGCCGCATCGGCGACCGCCGCAGGCGTGATGCCGAACTCGCGGTACAGCACCTCGGCCGGTGCCGAGGCGCCGAAGCCGTGCATGCCGACGAACTCGCCGGCATCGCCGAGCCAGCGCGCCCAGTCACCTTCGATCGCGGCTTCGACCCCGATGCGCGGCGCAGCGCCGAGCACCTCGGCGCGATACTCGGCGGACTGCTTGCAGAACAGCTCGAAGCAGGGGGCCGACACCACGGCCGCCTGGACGCCTTCGACCGCCAGCAGCTTGGCCGCCTCCAGCGCGATCGCCACCTCCGAGCCGGTCGCAATCAAGGTCACGTCGCGCCCAGCCTCGGGCTCGACGACCACGTAGGCGCCGAGCGCCACCTTGTTTTGATCAGATGCTTCGGTACGGAACGCCGGCAGCCCCTGCCGCGACAGGCACAGCACCGACGGCGAGGTCTCCGCGCGCAGCGCGCAGTCCCAGGCTTCCGCCGTCTCGACCGCGTCGGCTGGGCGGAATACCAGGAGGTTCGGAATGGCGCGCAGGCTCGCGACATGCTCGACCGGCTGATGCGTCGGGCCATCCTCGCCGAGGCCGATGGAGTCATGCGTCATCACGTGAATGACGCGGATGCCCATCAGCGCGGCCAGGCGAATCGCCGGCCGGCTGTAGTCGGCAAAGGCAAGGAAGGTGCCGCCATAGGGAATGAAGCCGCCATGCAGCGCGATGCCGTTCATGGCCGCAGCCATCGCGTGCTCGCGCACTCCATAGTGGATGTAGTTGCCATCCATCGCGGCCGGTGTGACGGATTTGTGCGTCTTCGCCTTGGTCAGGTTGGAGTGGGTCAGGTCCGCCGAGCCGCCGAGCAGGTTCGGCAGCACCGTCGCGATCACATCGATGACGTTCTGCGACGCCTGGCGGGTGGCGATCTTCGGCCGCTCGGCCGTGAGCTGCGCGATGAACTGCGCCATGCGCTCGGCATAGGCGGCCGGCAGCTTCCTGTTCAGCGCATCATGACAGGGCGAGCGGTCCGCGGTGCACAGCCTGCGCGCACGCTCCTTCCAGGCCTGGCGCACGCTGCGGCCGCGCGCGCCGATCTCGCGCCAGCTCACCAGCACGTCGGCCGGGACCTCGAACGGACGGTGCGGCCAGTGCAGTGCCGCGCGGGTCTTTTCGACCTCCTCCGGCCCGAGCGGCGCGCCATGCGCCTTCTCCGAGCCCTGCCGTCCGGGTGAGCCGAAGCCGATCGTGGTCCGGCACGCGATCATGGTGGGGCGGTTGCTCTGCCGCGCCACAGCGATCGCGGCCTCGATGGCTTCGGGATCATGGCCGTCGATGCGGGACGTCGCCCAGCCCGACGCGGCGAAACGTCCGAGCTGATCATCCGAGCAGGCGAGATCGGTCGAGCCGTCGATCGAGATGCCGTTGTCGTCGAACAACACGATCAAGCGATTCAGCTTGAGATGACCCGCGAGCGAGATCGCCTCGTGGCTGATGCCCTCCATCAGGCAGCCGTCGCCGGCGATCACGTAGGTGTAGTGATCGACCAGATCGTCGCCATAGCGCGCGTTCATCAGGCGCTCGGCGAGCGCCATGCCGACCGCCGTCGCGATGCCCTGCCCGAGCGGACCGGTGGTGGTCTCGACGCCGGGCGTGTGGCCATACTCCGGATGGCCCGGCGTCTTGGCGCCCCATTGCCGGAACCGCTTCAGCTCATCGATCGTGACGGCCTCGTAGCCGGTCAGATGCAGCAGCGCATAGAGCAGCATCGAGCCGTGACCGGCCGACAGCACGAAGCGGTCGCGATCGGGCCAGGCCGGATCGGCGGGATCGAATTTCATGAAGCGCGAGAAAAGGACGGTTGCCACGTCGGCCATGCCCATCGGCATGCCTGGATGACCCGATTTCGCCTTTTCGACGGCGTCGATCGCGAGGAAGCGGATGGCGTTCGCCATCTCGGCATGGCTGGGATCGGCTTTCGGAGCCAGCGTCTGCACGGCGTTGGCGGTCATAGCGTGCGCCTCTTTCGGTCCATCAGTTGCATGATCATGGGGGTGAGAATGAGCTGCATCGCGAGATCGAGCTTGGCGCCGTGGATCACGATCGAATTGGCGCGCGACATGAAGCTCTGCGGGATCATCGAGAGCAGATAGGGAAAGTCGATGCCGCGCGGGTTCTTCAGCCGGATCACGACCATCGATTCATCGGGCGTCGGGATCCAGCGGGCAACGAACGGGTTCGAGGTGTCGACCGTCGGCACACGCTGGAAGTTGATGTCGGTCTCCGAGAACTGCGGGATGATGTAGTTCACGTAGTCTGGCATGCGGCGCAGGATCGTGTCGGTGACCGCCTCGGTCGTGTAGCCGCGCGACGCGCGGTCGCGGTGCAGCTTCTGGATCCACTCCAGGTTCATCACCGGAACAACGCCGATCTTCAGATCGGCGTGCTGCGCGATGTTGACCTTCTCGGTGACGACCGCGCCGTGCAGGCCTTCGTAGAACAGCAGGTCGGAGTCCTCCGGCAGCCGGCTCCACTCGGTGAAGTTGCCGGGCCTCGTGTCGTAGAGCCGCGCCTCCTCCTCGTCGTGGACGTAGTGGCGCGTCATGCCGGTGCCGGTCTCGGAGTAGTCGCGGAAGGTCTTCTCGAGCTCCTCGAACAGATTGGTGTCGGGGCTGAAATGGCTGAAGTGCTTGTTGCCGAGCTCGGCCTCCTCGACCATCTTGCGGCGCATCTCCTCGCGATTGTAGCGATGGAAGGCATCGCCCTCGATATAGGCCGCCTTGACGTTCTCGCGGCGGAAGATGTTCTCGAAGGTCTTCTTGACCGACGTGGTGCCGGCGCCCGACGAGCCGGTGATCGAGATGATGGGATGACGACGTGACATGAACTTTCTCCGGAAGGCGCGTTCGGCAGGCGGGCTCAGCGGAACAGGCCGCGCCGCGCGAACAGGGGCGCATCGCTGGTTTCGAACAGCGGCTCGATGCCCTCATGCAGCTGGTCGACGTCGCGGACAAGGCGGACGTCGCCCATGATCAGCGGCGCGCGCTGATGCGGCGAGCGCGCCGACAGTTCGAGAATGCGCGAACGGCCGCTCGAGGCCGAGCCGCCGGCCCATTCCATGATCAGCGCCATCGGATGCGCTTCGTAGACCAGCCGCAGCCGGCCCTCGCGATAGCCGGGGCGGGAGTCGGCCGGATAGAGGAACACGCCGCCGCGCATCAGGATACGATAGGCCTCGGCGACCAGCGAGGCGATCCAGCGCATGTTGAAGTCGCGGCCGCGCGGGCCGGCGGCGCCCGACAGGCATTCGTCGACATAGTTGCGCACGGCCCCGCTCCAGTGCCGGCGGTTCGACGCGTTGATGGCGAACTCCGGCGTATCCTGCGGGATGCGGATGCCGGACTTGGCGAGCATGAACTCGTGCAAGGTCGGGTGCAGGATGTAGAGATCGACGCGATGGTCGATCGCGAGCACCAGGCAGGTCTGCGGTCCATAAACGAAGAAGCCGGCGGCAAGCTGTGCCGTGCCGGGCTCGAAGAAGCTGGAGAGCACGTCGCGCCCCCGCGGACGGATCGAGAAGATGGTGCCGACGGAGATGTTGTTCTGCAGGTTCGACGAGCCGTCGAGCGGATCGATCGCCACGCAAAGTGGGGCAGCAGCATTGACCGTTTCCGGCCGGTCGCCCTCTTCGGACAGGATGCCGGCGACCGGAGCCCGGCGCAGCGCATCGCGCATCAGATTGTCGGCGACGATGTCGAGCGCCTTCTGGACGTCGCCGTCGGCGTTCACGGTGGCGGCGCCTTCGTCGACGCCGGACAGCGGCGCCACCGCGATCTGCCGCGCGAGCTCGCGCGCCGCCCCGGCCAGAGCCGCGATGACCGCGGCGCAATCGGCGTCGGCACCCTGCGCCGCCAGATGTGCCTGCAATGTCTGATGATGATCCATCTGGTGATCCATGGGCCACTCCCTCGCCATCAGATCCTCTGCCGGGAACTTGATGAAGCCGCACGAATGCGTCGTGCCGCGCTGCTATCAACACTCGATTTGCCTAATTAGGGAAATTTCAATATCTTTGGATAGACCAAAGTTTTCCTTATGTGAACGATCTGATCGAGGGTTCCATGAGCCGGCATTTCTCCCGCGATCTCACCATCCGCCAGCTTCGGGCGCTGGCCGCCGTGCAAAACTCGGGTTCGGTGACGTCAGCGGCCGGCCGTTTGAACCTCACTCAGCCTGCCGTCACCCTGCAGATCCGCAATCTTCAGGAGCTCGCCGGGCTGCCGCTGATCCAGCGCACCACCGACGGCATGATCCTGACCGAGGCCGGGCGCAGCGTGCTGGCGCTGGCCGAACGCGTCGAGGCCGCCTTGCAGGATTGCGAGCAGGCGCTCGACATTCTCGCCGGACGCAGCGGTGGCCGCGTGGCGATCGGCGCGGTCAGCACCGCGAAATATTTCGTGCCGTTTGCGATCGCGGAATTTTCGCGGCGCTTCCCCAAGATCGACGTCACCTTGCGGATCGGCAACCGCGACAGCCTGCGCGAGGCGCTGCGCGGCTATGATCTCGACATTGCCATCATGGGCCGGCCACCGGCCGACGTTCCCGTGGATATGCGGCCCTTCGGCAAGCACCCGCACATCATCATCGCCCCCGCCAACCACCGGCTGGCGCGCCGCAAGCGGATCGCGGCCGAGGATCTCGCCGGCGAGGTGTTCATCACCCGGGAGCCGGGATCAGGCACCCGTCTGCTGATGGAGACATTCTTCGAGAAGCATGGTCTGAAACCAAAGACCAGCATGGAGATGGACAGCAACGAGACCATCAAGCAGGCCGTCATCGCCGGCCTCGGCATCGCCTTCATCTCGCAGCACACGGTCGCCCATGAGCTCAGCGAGGGGCGGCTGGTCACGTTGAAGGTCGCGGGCCTGCCGATCATCCGGCAGTGGCACGCGGTGCGGCGTGCCGACAAGCTGCTGCTGCCGCCGGCGCAGGCGATGCTGGACTTCCTCGGCAAGGAAGGCGCGCGATTTCTGCCGAGCTGAGCGCCGCACCCGATGCCAAGGCGGCGTCGCGTCTCGCATGGCGCCGTCTCACCAATCGATCTCGAACCGGCAGGCCTCGTCACCCCAGGCTTCGCAGGCGATCTCACGCGCATGGGCGTCGGGGTGCACGAGCGTTGCGAACAGCGTCTCGAAGGTCGCAGCGTAGAAGTCGCAGATGGCGTGATCGCCGTGATGGCCGCGGCACAGCGGACAATGGCTGATCTGGTAGATGGTGGGCCGGCCCGGGCGTGCGGTGAAGGTGCCGGTCCCGGCAAACGTCCAGGCATGCGCGGATATCGCCCGCGTCAGCGCGCGGCTCGCGAGCCGGGCCGGCAGCAGCCGGAGCACACGTTGCGCCGCGCCGGGGATGCGATGCGCAAGCAGATAGGCGCCGGTCAGCCGCCCTGCCCCGGTGCTGACGGCACGCGCGGTCTCGTCGTCGAGCTCGGTCCGAAGCGCACGATGGAGCCGCGAGACCTCGGCTTCGTCGACCATCGCCGCTGGAGGCGTCGCGAGATAGGTGTCGAGCCGCGCGGCCGCGAACACGCAGCGCGCGGCCTCCTCGCCGTGCAGCAGACGCAAGGCTTCCGCGGTCTGGATGATCGCATTGGGGCCGATGCGCCCGGCCTGGTGGAGATCATCGGCGTCTTGCTCACGTCCTGGGTCAGTGGCGTGCCTTCCACCGTTCTTCGAGACGCCCGCCTCCGGCTGGCTCTTCAGGACGAGGGCTGTTTGCGAGGCGCCATGAGAGACCCTCATGGTGAGGAGCGCCGCTTGCGGCGCGTTCGGGCGATGCCTTCGCATCGCCCTGAGAACCATGAGGCCCGGGACGGCGCCGACTTCAAAGTTCCTGCAGCAGCGCACGAGGCGTGACTGGCTGCCGCCGAAGCGCGCGGCAACTGAAGTTGCTGAGCGCAGGTGCCGTGCATGTCAGTGCACCCTCGTCTCGGCCTCTTCGCTCATCTGCTCGGTGCCGCCGCCGCAGGCCATCAGCTGGGCCTGCTGCGGTCCGCTCAGCTTGCGATTATGGCTCGTCTTCCATTCGATCTTG
The DNA here is from genome assembly GCF_051167615.1 of Bradyrhizobium sp. HKCCYLS3013. Classification (NCBI taxonomy): domain Bacteria; kingdom Pseudomonadati; phylum Pseudomonadota; class Alphaproteobacteria; order Hyphomicrobiales; family Nitrobacteraceae; genus Bradyrhizobium; species Bradyrhizobium sp. HKCCYLS3013. The sequence goes on along the minus strand of NZ_JBNPTK010000026.1, from coordinate 42,341 downwards.
CCGGGATCAGCGCGCTTGCGCGACGTATCGAAGCCGAAATCGACCTTGCCCTTGGACTGCGGCCCCCAGTAATTGACGCGGCCAAGATCGTAGAATTTCCGCTCGAAGCCGGATTTCAGGAACGCCTTGAGGCAGCCGAGCAGATAGCGCCTGCGCTCGCCCGAGCCGGCCCACGGGTACGAGAACAGCGCCTTGTGCATGTAGAAGCGGCGGTAGTTGTTCATGACGCCGTCGAGCAGCTCGCCGCGGTCCATCGCGTCGGGCTTCATGATCGGCGTGACGAAATTGTACTTCTCGTAGTCGAATATCTCGACCTTGTCGCCGAGGTCGCGGAACAGGTCGGAGAACGGCCACGGCGTGTACATCGCCCAGTTGGCGAGGTCCGGCTTCCAGTCGCGCGCCATCTGGTAGGTCTCCTCCAGGGTCTCACGGGTCTCGTTCTCGAGGCCGACGATGAACTGCGCCTCGACGACGATGCCGGCGTCGCGCAGCAGCTGGATCGCCTTCTTGTTCTGCGCGACCGTGGTCTCCTTGTTGAAGCGGTCGAGCTTCATCTGTGCGGCGGCTTCCGTACCGAGCGAGACGTGGATCAGGCCGGCCTTGCGATACAGCGGCAGCAGCGCCTCGTCGCGCAGGATGTCGGTGACGCGGGTGTTGATGCCCCAGAGGATCTTGAGGTCGCGCCGGATCAGCTCCTCGCAGAACGCGACGAATTTCTTCTTGTTGATGGTCGGCTCCTCGTCGGCGAGGATGAAGAAGCCGACATCGTGCTCGCGCATCAGTGTCTCGATCTCGTCGACCACCCTCTTCGGGTCTCGGATGCGATAGTCGCGCCAGAACTTCCACTGCGAGCAGAAGCTGCAGGTGAACGGGCAGCCGCGCGCCATGTTGGGGATGGCGACCCGCTTGTTCATCGGAATGTAGATGTACTTGCTCCATTCGAGCACGCTCCAGTCGGGCGTGATCGCATCGAGATTCTTCACCGTCGGCGCCGCCACCGTGGCCACCACCTCCGAGCCGTCGCGATAGGCGATGCCCCTGATGCTGCGGCGGTCGTTGTCCCAGCGGCCGTCCTCGCGGGCGCGCATCAGGTCGACGATGATCTCCTCGCCCTCGCCGCGCACGATCGCGTCGATCCACGGCGCCTCGGTCAGCACCTGCTGGTACATGAAGGTGGCGTGGATGCCGCCGAGCACGGTGAGCGCGTCGGGATGCTCTTCCCTGGCGATCTCCAGCAGCCGCTCGGCCTTGTAGATCGAGGGTGTGATCGCGGTGCAGCCAATCACGTCAGGCTGTTCGCTGCGCAGAATGGCGCGGACCTGATCCTCGGAGAGATCGTTGGTCATCGCATCGATGAAGCGAAGGTCCGTGAAGCCCGCGGCCTTCAGCGCGCCGGAGATGTAGGCCGCCCAGGCCGGCGGCCAGTTGCCGGCGATCTCGGCGCCGCCGGAGTGATAATTCGGATGCAGCAACAGGATCCGCACGGCGTTCTCCCCGATTATCAATTTGTCCAACAATCATAACGTCAAGTTAGATTGACAAATTGATATGGCTCAAACGCCGTGCGATTCCTCTCTTCCGTCAGGCCGCCAGCGCGAGGCCCATCTCGGCCCAGATCTCCGAGAGCGCCGACACCAGATGCTCAATGTCGGCATCGGAGTGATAAGGCGACGGCGTGATGCGCAGCCGCTCGGTGCCGCGTGGCACCGTCGGATAGTTGATCGGCTGCACATAGATGCCGTAGCGGTCGAGCAGGACGTCGCTGATCCGCTTGCACAGCACGGGGTCGCGCACCATCACCGGCACGATGTGGCTGGGATTGTCGAGATGGCTGACGCCGGCCTCGTCGAGCCGGCGGCGCAGCCGCGCGACGCGGTCTTGATGCCTTGCACGCTCGACATTGCTCGCCTTGAGATGCCGGATGCTGGTGAGCGCGCCGGCGGCGACCGCGGGGGGCAGCGAGCTGGAGAAGATGAATCCGGAGGCGAAGCTGCGGACGAAATCGCAGACGGTGCTGGACGCCGTGATGTAGCCGCCGATCACGCCGAACGCCTTGGCCAGGGTCCCCTCGATCACGGTCAGGCGATCGGCGACACCGTCGCGCTCGGAGATGCCGCCGCCGCGCGGGCCGTACAGGCCGACGGCGTGGACCTCGTCGAGATAGGTCATGGCGTTGTATTCGTCGGCGACGTCGCAGATATCGGAGATCGGCGAGATGTCGCCATCCATCGAATAGACGCTCTCGAACGCGATCAGCTTCGGCGCCTTGGGATCGAGATCCGACAGCTTGTCGCGGAGATCGGCGACGTCGTTGTGGCGCCAGATCCGGGTCTCGCAGCGGCTGTGGCGGATGCCCTCGATCATCGAGGCGTGGTTGAGCTCGTCGGACAGGATCACGCATCCGGGCATGCGCGCCGCCAGGGTCGACAGCGAGGTCCAATTCGAGACGTAGCCGGAGTTGAACAAGAGCGCCGCCTGCTTGCCGTGGAGGTCGGCGAGCTCCTCCTCCAGCAGCACATGATAGTGGTTGGTGCCGCTGATGTTGCGGGTGCCGCCGGCGCCGGCACCGCAGCGGTCGAGCGCCTCGTGCATCACCTCCAGCACCTTGGGGTGCTGGCCCATGCCGAGATAGTCGTTGGAGCACCACACCGCGACATCGCGCTCGCCATGGGGACCACGATAGGTCGCACGCGGGAAGGCGCCGGCCTTGCGCTCGAGGTCGGCGAACACGCGGTAGCGTCCTTCGCGCCGGAGACCGTCGAGCTGGCGGCGGAAATAGTCTTCGTAGTTCATGGTACTCCCCCCTGTGCTGTGTTCGGATCGACCGGCGGCGTGACCGACACCGCGGCCAGTCCGGTGATGGTTTGCGCCTGCGCGTCGGCGCGGGCCTGGCGGTAGGCCTGGCGGAACTGCTCTTCGAGCCGCTGCCGCGCCAGGGCGGCGGCAGTCTTCTGCGCCGACATCGACGTCTTTGGCGCAGGCATGGGGCGCTCCACCTCAGGCGGGGCCGGCACGACGGCCAGCGCCGGGCGCGCCATCGGCGTCACGGGCGCCGGTGCCGGGATGGCAGCGACGGTCGCCATCGCCGGCTCGACTGGTGCGCTCCAGCGCCACAGATTGATCACCGGCATCGGCAGCGCCATGAAGCCGTGCTCAAGCAGGCCGAGCGCGATCAGCGAGGCGAGCAGCGACAGCGCGACGCCGTCGAAAGAGGATTTGGCGCCGAGCGCGGCAGCAGCGACCAGCACGGTCGCGCTGGTCGCCGCGGCGATCGAGAATGGGAACAGCAGGTTGGTCGACTTCTTGGCGAAATAGCTGCGCATGAAGCGGACCTGCTGCGGCAGCAGCTCGTCGTTCAGGGTGCGCACGCCGAGAAACAGGTTGATCTTGGCGCTCTGCCTGAGCACCAGCAGCGCGGCGAAGGTCCACCAGCTCAGACGGTTGGGCGCGCCCGACGTCACCGCGAAGACGAGGCCCGCGGTCGCGATCAGCGCCAGCTCGTGATAGGCGATCGCCTGCAGCGCGAAGCCGACGCGCGAGGCCGGCGTGCAGTCGCGCGGGCACGGCTCCGGCCGCGGGCCGGTGATCCAGCCGGCGAGCAGCGACATCTCGACCGTGCCCCACAGCAGGATCGCGCAGGTGAAGGCGCAATAGGCACTGGCATCCTCGGCGGCCTGGCTCGACACCGCGACACCGGACAAGGCCGCGACGAATGCCGCGGCCGTGCCCCATTTGAACGCGGCCGGATGGCGGGCGGCGAGCCCGACCAGCGCCAGCACGGCGCCGGTCGAGAACCACCAGACGAACACGACATAGGGAATGGCAATCGCGGTCGCGCCCATGGCCGGCTCCTTGTCACCAGGCGGGTTGCAGCCTGATCTCCCGTGGCAGCGCGTTGCTCTTGGCCGGCAGCATGTAGAGCCGGCCGAAGGTCAGCGCCGCCTTGAGCGGCAGCACGGCGCGCTTGAGCGTGCCCATGATGCCGCCCTGCGCCTTGGCATCCGCAATCGCCTCCGATATCCCGCGCAGCCGCTTCAGGCCGTCCCAGAAGCGCGGATTGTCGATGTCGAGCATCACCGGGAAGACCTGCCGCGAAATCTCCGAGGTGATGCGGAACACGCGCATGTCGTACTCGTCCACGGGCATGCCGAGCGCCTCGTAGAAGGCTGGACGCATGTGGTCGCGGACGTGCATCGTGGCGAACACTGCGAGCAGGAAGAACTTGATCCACAGCTTGTTGAGGCCGCTGAGCAGCTTCGGATCGGCGCGCATCAGCAGCGCGAACGCCTCGCCGTGGCGGAACTCGTCGTTGCACCACCTCTCGAACCACTTGAAGATCGGGTGAAACTGGCGCTCCGGGTTCCGCTCCATCTGCCGATAGATGGTGATGTAGCGGGCATAGCCGATCTTCTCGGAGAGATAGGTCGCGTAGAAGATGAACTTCGGCTTGAAGTAGGTGTACTTCTTCGTCTTGGTGAGGAAGCTCAGGTCGACGCCGATGCCGTGATCCTTGAGGATCTCGTTGATGAAGCCGGCATGGCGCGCCTCGTCGCGGCTCATGAACTGGAACAGCTCACGGATGTCGGGATTGGTGATCCGCTTCTTGATCTCGGCATAGAGCACGCAGCCGGAGAACTCGGCGGTCAGCGACGACACCAGGAAGTCCTTGAACTCGGCGCGAAGCGCCTCCGGCAGCTCGTTGAGATCCTTGTCGAATTCCGGCGTGCGCACGAAGTGCTTGCGGTTGTGGTCGGCGCGCAGCTCGGCCATGACAGCATCCCATTCGCGGCGCACCAGATCGACATTGAGCCGGTCCATCGCCGCGAAATCGGTGGTGTAGAAGCGTGGCGTAAGGATCGTGTCCTCCAGCGCCATCTTGGTGGAGATATTGCCGGATCCGCCTTCCATTGCGATCATCTGACCCTCCCGTCCGAAAAGCTGACGTCGTACAGTTCCGTGAGCTCGAGATAGCCCGCGACATGCATCATCGCGCGCTTCAAGGGACCGGCCCGAACCACGGTAGCGGTGCGCCGCAAGTTGAGCTGCTCGCCGAACTTGACCGTGATCGGCTCGCCATGGATGACGACCTCGTCACCCGGGCGGATGCCGACATCGCGGTCCAGAGTGACATGCGCGTGCAGCGTTTCCGAGGTCTGCTCGACCTCGATGCTGCAGCCGATCTCGAAGCGGCGCGGCTCGTTGGCCCATAATCCTCTCATCGCGTTTCTCCCATCGTCATCAGCTCCGTGAACCGGCGCTTGTTGTCGTTGCCGAACGACCCGAGATCGACGCGCCGTCCGGTCGCCGGATCGTCCAGGCTCATGCGTCCATCGGACCAGCGGTTGATCGTGAAGGCCGGCCCCGAGCCGATCGCGTGACGTTGGCGGTCGAACGCCATGCTGCGCAGCACCGTGCGCAGGAAGCCGTCGCCGCCGGCCTCGACGACTCCGACCACCTTGCCGCTGTCGGGCGACACCACGGAGATGCCGCCATCGGGACGGTCCTCGAACCGCAGCGCCACCGTTTGCACGGCGACAGCGTGATCGATGTGGACAGTGCCTACACCCGTCCAGCGGCCGACGCCGGCCGCAACCAGGGTGAAGGCAACCAGTGCGAAGGCCGCGCGCAGCGCGCCCTTCGGAATGACGATCTCAGGTTCGGCGTGAACATCGACATGGCTCTCGGCTTGGCTCATGACATCCTCCTGATCACGCCGCGCTGGCGACCGCACCCGCAGGCGACGCGCCTTGCGGCTGTCCGTTGCCCGCGGCGATCGGCTGCGCCGCGACCGCGCCGTCCGAGGCCGCGACCAGCGCCTTTGCGAGGATCTCGGCCGCCTCGCGGGCATCAGGCACGCCACGCAGCATCGGCTCGACCTCGTTCAGCCGCCACGGACGCGCATGCGGCCACAGCAGCAGATAGGACAGCCGCTGCTGGGCGGTGACGCCGAGCGGCAGATCGCCGGAGCCGTCGGAGAACAGCTTCACGTCGGCGCGCGAGACCTGCTTGAACGGCACGTTCAAGGTCATCGGCAGCACGGCACCGAACTGCAGCAGCACGCGCTTGGAGGTGATGGTGTAGCGCGTGGTACGGCTGTAGAGCACCGCGAGCCCGATGAGCAGCAGCGTAGCGATCGCCACCGGCATCGCCAGCGACGACGCACTGGCGAGCGAAGTTGCGAGCGGCTGGTGATCCAGCGTGCCCGTTACCACGCGCGCGCCGAACAGCGCGGCGAAGTAGGCGAGCACCAGGCGCAGGTGGAAGACGCGCAGCAGCAGCGCCTTCACCGTGGGCTGTCCCTGCCACAACAGGCGCTCGCCTGCCGGCAGCATCAGCTGATCCTGGTCCCGACGGGTGCTCACAGCAGCGGCTCCTGGCGTGCAGGGGTCGCATAGAGATGGCCGCCGCCGTAGTAGCCGACGATCTTGTCCTCCTCGAGCTTGGTGACCTGATCGGGGCTGGCGAGACCGGGCACGCTGGCGAATTGCGAGCCGAGAATGGCGTCGACCAGCACCGCCTTGCGCGACTTGTCGACGATGGCCATGGTCATCGGCAGCAGCACGTGGCGTCCGACGATGCCCTCGACCTCGACTTCGAGATAGCGGATCAGCATCTCGGCGCGGTCGACCCAGACCTCGCGGACCTTGCCGCCGAGCCTGCCGTCGCAGCCGATCACCGGCATGCCGCGCGGATCCGGGTCCTCCGAGGCGATGAAGATGCTGCCGTCGACGCGCAGCGGCACGATCGCCGGGATGTTGTCCATCGTCAGCTCCGGCTCGTCCTTGCGCGCGGCGAAGGAGCCCGGGCCGACGCCGTCGAGCATCGGATTGCCGGTCGGCAGATAGGGCGTGCCGGGCCAGGGATACATCGGCGTGACCGGCGCATCGGCGCGGTCGTTGTCCCAGTTCGGCAGAGTGGCGGTGCGCCCGCCATGCATGTGATAGGTCTTGGGTGACGGCGGCGTCGGGAAGCCGTGACCGCTCGACGCCGTCTGCCGGCCGATCCGGCCTTCGAACTGCAGCGGATAGCCTTCGCGCTTGTCCTCGGTGCGCAGATAGAAGATCAGGCCTGCGAAGAACACCCAGAACCCGTAAAGCACCACCTGGGCGACATCGATGTAGCTCGTGAAAGACGTCATGGCTTCCTCCCCGACTGGGCTAACCTGGAAATTCAACGATTCCGAATTGAAGCTGCTGCGGCTCCGCCGCCCGCCGCCGCACCAGCGGCCCGATCACCGCAAGGGTGACGAACAGCAGCGCGATCTCGACGTGGTAGACGATGCTGTAGCCGGTCGCCGGCCCGGCGAGCGCGACGCCGAGGCTTCCATTCAATGCCAGCTGCGACATCACATCGCGAATGGCGCCACCGCCGGCGATGGCTACACCCGCTGACGTCGCCTGCACTGCGCCCCAGGCGCCGAGCGCGAGCCCGCTCTCACCGTTCTGCACCAGCGCCATCGCCGCCGTCAGCGTGCCGACCGCGAACAGGCCGCCGCCGAATCCGATCAGCGTCGTGCCGATCCGGAACAGCAGGGGCGAGGCGAGCGGCGCCGAGAAGATCACCGCGGAGAACGCGAACAGCCCGACGAGTCCGCCGAGCGCCGCGATCCGATAGGGATCGGCGCCCTTGCCCAGCTGGCGCGCCGACAGGCCGAAGCCTGCGAGCGTGCCGGCTGCGAACAAGGCCGTCAGCGCCGTGGTTTCGCCGACCGTGAGGTGCAGGATCTCCGCGCCATACGGCTCAAGCAGGATGTCCTGCATCGTGAAGCCGGCCGTGCCGAGCCCGACCGCGACCAGCACCCGCATCGAGCCGCCGGCCTCGCGGAACTGCCGCCAGGAATCGCCGAAGCGCGGCCGCTCACGTGCAGCCGACGTGCGCGAGGGATCGCGCGCCTCCTGCTTCCACAGCGCGATGACGTTGAGCACCATCTCGGTCAGCGCCGCGCCCTGGATGACCTGGATCAGCCGCATCTCGCTGAACTCGGCGAGCAGCCCGCCGAAGGTCAGCGCGCTCGCCATCATGCCGAACATCAGCATCACGTAGAGGAAGGCGACGACGCGAGGGCGCGAGTGCTCAGGGGCAATGTCTGTGGCAAGCGACAGGCCGGCGGTCTGGGTCGTATGCAGGCCGGCGCCGACCAGGAGGAAGGCCAGCGCCGCACCGATGCGGCCGGCGATCACCTGGCCCGGCGCGTCGCCCGACGACAGCAGCAGCAGCGCGAACGGCATGATGGCGAGGCCGCCGAACTGCAGCAAAGTGCCCATCCAGATGTAGGGCACCCGGCGCCAGCCCAGCACCGAGCGGTGATGGTCGGACTTGAAGCCGATCAGCACCCGCAGCGGCGCGAACACCAGCGGCAGCGCCACCATGGTGGCGACCAGCCAGCTGGGCACGCCTAGCTCGACGATCATGACGCGGTTGAGCGTGCCGTTGAGCAGCACCACCGATATGCCGATCGAGACCTGGAACAGCGACAGCCGCATCAGGCGCGACAGCGGCAGCTCGGTCGAGGCGGCATCCGCGAACGGCAGATAACGCGACGACAGCCGCGTCCACAGTTGCAGGACCGATGGTGCGCGCGCGCTCATGACGGGCGAAGCTCCAGCGCTTGTGAAATGTAGAAGCCGTTGGCGATGCGGCTACTGCGCGCGCAGCGCCAGTCGGCGAGATCATGGTTGTCGGCGATGAGACGATACAGCTTCTGCTCCGCGACCGGCTCGATCGACGGCGCGCGATTGCCACGCGGGAAGACGCCGCCGACGGCATGCATGATTGCGAGCAGCGGCGTCCGCGGCGCGTAGGTCATCAGGATCGACTCGGAGGTGCGCGCGGCGAGACCCGCGACGATCCGTACCGCATCCTCGGCGCGGTAGTGGATGAACGAGTCCATCGCCACGACGAAGTTGAAGCCGCCATGCCTGGGATCGAGCATGTCGCCGGCGACGAAACGGATGGCGTTGCGGCTGATGTCGTCGGGCAACCGGCGCTGCGCGATCTCGATCAGGGTCGGCGAGATGTCGACGGCCACCACCTCGGCGCCGCGCCGCGCGGCTTCGATGGAAAAGCTGCCGGTGCCGCAGCCAGCATCCAGAATCCGCGCGCCGCGCAGATCGAGCGGCAACCACGACAGCAGCGTCCGCCGCATCTCGTCACGGCCGGCACGCACCGTGGCGCGAATGCGGCCCACCGGCGCATCCGAGGTCAGCCGCGTCCAGGCGGCGACCGCGGTGCGGTCAAAATAGGTCTCCACTTCACTGCGCCGGGCGAGATATTCCGCTGTGGTCATCGGCTAGCCCCCCACTCAATCGAAGCCAAGGAGATCGAAGATGTCGCGGTCCTTGAGCGGCACCGCCTGCATCGGCTCGACGCCGGCGAGCAGCGAGGCGGCGAGGCGCAGATATTCGTTCTGGGCACGCTCGACGTCCGGCGAGGGCTCCATCTCGAACAGCGTGCACTTCTTCAGCCGGCTCTTCCGGATGACGTCGAGATCGGGAAAATGCGCCACCGTCTTCAATCCGGCGCGCTCGTTGAACTTGTCGATCTGGTCGGTGGCGGCGCTGCGGTTGGCGATCACGCCGCCGAGCCGCACCGGATAGTTGCGCGACTTGGCCTGGATCGCGGCCACGATGCGGTTCATCGCGAAGATCGAGTCGAAATCGTTCGCAGCCACGATCAGCGCACGATCGGCGTGCTGCAAGGGCGCGGCGAAGCCGCCGCAGACGACGTCGCCGAGCACGTCGAAGATCACCACGTCGGTGTCCTCGAGCAGGTGATGCTCCTTGAGCAGCTTGACGGTCTGGCCGACGACATAGCCGCCGCAGCCGGTGCCGGCCGGCGGCCCGCCCGCCTCGACGCACATCACGCCATTGTAACCCTGGTAGACGAAGTCCTCGGGGCGCAACTCCTCGGCGTGGAAATTGACCTGCTCGAGGATGTCGATGACCGTCGGCACCAGCCGCTTGGTCAGGGTGAAGGTCGAGTCGTGCTTCGGATCGCAACCGATCTGCAGCACCCGCCTGCCGAGCTTGGACAGCGCCACCGAGAGGTTCGACGATGTCGTACTCTTGCCGATGCCGCCTTTGCCGTACACCGAGAACACCTTCGCGGTGTCGATGACCACGTTCGGGTCGAGTTGCACCTGGACGCTGCCGGCCCCGTCAGGTCGGCGCGGCGCCGTCGTCAGCGGAGGTCTCAAGGTCACGTTCATGCGGCAACTCCCACGCCTTCGAGGCGATCTTCGAGCTCTTCCCCGGCCTTGCGCAGCACGTCGAGCATTTCGGGGTCCGGGGTCCAGTAATTGCGCTCATGCGCCTCGATCAGACGATTGGCGATCTTCGCCGACGCGGCCGGATTGAGCGAGGCAAGCCGCTCGCGCATCGCGGGGTCGAGCACGAAGGTCGTCGTGATCTGCTGATAGACCCACGGCGCGACCTGGCCCGTGGTGGCCGACCAGCCGACCGTGTTGGTCACGTGCGACTCGATCTGGCGCACGCCCTCATAGCCGTGAGCGAGCAGCGCCTCATACCATTTCGGATTGAGCGTGCGGGTGCGGGTCTCCAGCGCGACCTGCTCCGACAGCGTGCGCACCGTGCCTTCGCCGCGGGTCTGGTCGCCGATATAGACCGGCGCGGCCTCGCCCTTGGCGCGCTTCACCGCGCGGCTGATGCCGCCGAGCGTATCGAAATAATGATCGATGGTGGTGACGCCGAGCTCGACCGAGTCGACGTTCTGATAGGCGGCGTCGACGCCGGCCAGAACATGGCCGAGCAGCGCATCCCGCCTGACGGGACGGCCGTCGGTGCCGTAGGCAAATCCTTTTCGGCGTGTATAGACGTCGGCAAGCTCGTCCTCATCGGTCCAGGCGCCGCAATCGATCAGATGGTTGACGTTGGCGCCATAGGCGCCCTCCGCATTGCCGAACACACGCAGCGCGGCATCGGCGATCTCGCCGCCATGCGCGGCCTGGAACGCCAGCGCATGCTTGCGCACGTAATTGAATTCGGCCGACTCATCCGCCGATGCCGCGAGCAGCGCGGCTTCGGCCAGCAGCTTGGTCTGTAGCGGCATCAAATCGCGGAAGATGCCGGACAGTGTGATCACGACATCGATGCGCGGACGGCCGAGCTGCTCCAGCGGGATCAGCTTCGCGCCGCAGAGGCGGCCATAGCTGTCGTGGCGCGGCTCGGCGCCCATCAGCCACAGCGCCTGCGCGATCGGCCCGCCCTCGGTCTTGAGATTGTCGGTGCCCCACAGCACCAGCGCGATCGTCTCCGGCAGCGTGTGACCCTCGCCGGCATGGCGGGCCAGCAGCCGCGCCACCTGGCGCTCGGCATCCTTGAGCGCGAAGGCGCTGGGGATGCGGAACGGATCGAAGCCGTGGAGATTGCGCCCCGTGGGCAGCACGTCGGTGTTGCGCAAGAGATCGCCGCCCGGCACCGGGCGGATGTAGCCGCCGTCGAGCGCATGCAGGATCGCGGGCGTCTCGTTGTCAGTCGCCAGCAAGCGGTCGAGTTCGGTACGCTTGGCTGTGTCGGTGATCCCTGCGAGATCGAGCAGCTCGGCGCGCTGCTCCGCCGGCGGCGGCGAGCCGACGACGTGCAGGCCGTGCGGGATCAGCGAATATTCCAGCTCCAGCACGCTGGCCGACAGCGCGGCGATCCTGGCGTTGCGCTCATCGCCCCAGGCCGGCTCCGCGGCGGCGAGATCGACGGTCGCCGCCTGAGCCTGGATCAGCGCCGCACTGTCCTCCCTCAATTGATCAGTGGCGTCAGGCGACAGATTGCGCCAGGCATCGAGCGAGGACTTCAGGTCGGCGAGACCCTTGTAGAGGCCGGCGCTGGTGATCGAGGGCGTGAGATAGCTGATCAGGGTCGCGCCGCCCCGGCGCTTGGCGAGCGCGCCCTCGGACGGATTGTTGGACGCGTAGATGTAGAAGTTCGGCAGGTCGCCGATCAGCCGCTCCGGCCAGCATTCTGCGGACAGCCCGGCCTGCTTGCCCGGCATGAATTCGAGCGCGCCATGGGTGCCGAAATGCAGCACGGCATGCGCGCGGAAGTCCTCGCGCAGCCAGCGATAGAACGCTGCGAACGCATGCGTCGGCGCGAAGCTGCGCTCGAACAGCAACCGCATCGGATCGCCTTCGTAGCCGAAGGCGGGCTGCAGGCCGACGAACAGATTGCCAAACTGCTCGCCGAGCACCAGGAGGCTCGCGCCATCGGTCTGATGACGGCCGGGCGCCGGGCCCCACTGCTTCTCGATCTCGGCCAGATGACGTTCGCGCCGGACATGCTGATCGACCGGAATGCGCGCCGCGACATTTGCGACGGTGCCGAAGCGCTCGGCATTGCCTTTGAGCACACGGTTGCGCAGCGCGTCCACAGTATCCGGGACGTCGATCGTGTAGCCTGCCGCACGCAGCGATGTCATCACATTGTGCAGCGACTCGAACACCGAGAGATAGGCCGCGGTGCCGGCGCTGCCGCCGTTCGGCGGGAAGTTGAACAACACCACGCCGAGCTTCCGCTCGGCGCGCGCCGAGCGGCGCAGCTCGACGAGCCTCGCGACCCGCGCGGCGAGTTGCGTCGCACGCTCCGGCAGTGAGGCCATGTCACGGCCGGCATCGGCCATCGCCGACCGGCCGCCGAACACGGTCGGGCCGACGGCGCCGTCGAGCTCGGGGATCGCGACCATCATGGTGGCTTCGACCGGCGTCAGACCGCGCGCGTCGTCGTGCCACTGCTCGACGGTCTGGAACTCCAGCGGATGCGCCGCGATCAAGGGCACATCGAGCCCGGCCATGACCTGCTCGGCCGCACGCGCGTCATTATAGGCGGGACCGCCGACCAGCGAGAAGCCGGTGAGCGAGATCACCGCGTCGACCGTGGCGACACCGTCCTTCTGGAAGTAACGCGCGATGGCGGGGCGCGAGTCGAGCCCGCTGGCGAACACCGGCACCACGGCGAGCCCGCGCGCCTCCAGCGCCGCGATCACACCATCATAATGCCCGGTGTTGGCGGCGAGCAGATAGGAGCGCATCAAGATCACGCCGACGCGGCCGACCGCCTTCGATGTGGTGGGCAGCTCGTCGGCGCGTTCCACGATCCGCTGCGGCAGACGCGGGTGGTAGAGACCGACATCCGGATAGGTCACCGGCTCGGCGGCATTCAGCCTGCCGCGCAGCGAGGCGCGCGGCCCGTCGGCGTAGCGGCCGACCAGGAAGCGCACCATGTTCGCAAAATTCTGCTCGGAGCCGGCGAGCCAATATTGCAGCGTCAGGAAATAGGCGCGCAGATCCTGCGCGGTGCCAGGGATGTAGCGCAGCAGCCGTGGCATCCGCTGCAGCATCTTCATCTGGCCCTGGCCGCTGGACGAGCCGGAGCGGTTGCTGCCGCGCAGCCGCTTCAAGAGGCCGAGCACGCCGGTGGCCGAGCCCGACATCGTCAGCTTGCCGAGCCGGGTCAGGCGCACGACTTCGCCGGCCGACAGGCAGCCGATCATGGCGTCGCAGTGGTCGCGCCTTGCCTGCAGCGCGGGCAGCACCGGCTGGATGTGGTCCTCCATGAACAGCATGGTGGCGACCACGATGTCGCCGGTGGCGATGTCGTCGAGGCAGTGCGCGAGCGCGTTCGGATTGCAGCCCCACTCGTCGGCCGCGTGAACCTTGAGATCGAGACCGGGCAGCTCCGCCTGCAATGTCGTGCGTGCACGCACGGCAGCCGAGGCGAGATGGCTGTCCATCGTCACGATCACCACCCGGATGGGTGTGACGTCAGCGACCGAAATGCGCTTTGGCATCGTACAAGGTCTCGAGCGTGATCAGGTTGACGTTGCGCTCGCGCGCGTAGCGTTCGGTGTTGCGGCGCGCCTTGCCGCGCACGAAGAAGGGAATCTTGGTCAGCTCGCGCTCGGCGTCGGAGGCCCAGGCGAGTTCAACGGATGCGACGGTTTCAACGACGCGCAGCTGCGGCTGCTGCGGCGGAGCCGCCGGCGCGGCACCGAGATGCGATGGCGCGTGATCGGCGAATTCGTGATCCTCGCGGAACATGCCGAGCAGATGCTCCTCCAGACCCATCATCAGCGGATGAACCCAGGTGTCGAACAGCACGTTGGCGCCTTCGAAGCCCATCTGCGGCGAGTAGCGCGCCGGGAAATCCTGCACGTGGCACGGCGCCGAGATCACGGCGCAGGCAATGCCGAGCCGCTTGGCGATGTGGCGCTCCATCTGCGTGCCGAGCACGAGCTCCGGCCGTAGCTCGCCGACGCGGGCCTCGACCTCGAGATAATCGTCGGTGATCAGCGGCTCGACGCCGTAGATCGCGGCGGCTTCGCGGATCTCGCGAGCGAACTCGCGCGCATAGGTGCCGAGGCCGACGACCTCGAAGCCGAGCTCCTGCGTCGCGACGCGCGCCGCGGCGACCGCATGGGTCGCATCGCCGAAGATGAAGACGCGCTTGCCGGTGAGATAGGTCGAGTCGACCGAACGCGAGTACCAGGGCAGCCGGCTCTCGGCTCGCGCCAGCACCGACTCTGCATCGACACCGGCAAGACTGGCGACCTCTTTGATGAAGTCGCGCGTGGCACCAACGCCGATCGGGATCGTCTTCGTATAGGGCTGGCCGAATTGGCGGTTCAACCATTGCGCTGCCGTCAGCGCGATCTCGGGATAGAGCACGATATTGAAATCGCCTTGTGGCAGACGAGCGAGATCTGATGGCGTCGCATTCCACGGCGCGACCACGTTGATCTCGATGCCGAGCTCCACAACCTGCCTGGTCACTTCCGCGAGGTCGTCGCGATGACGGAAGCCGAGAGCCGTCGGACCAAGCAGGTTGCAGACTGGACGGGCGCCTGTCTTCCTTTCACGGCGGGGGGAGCCATCAGCAGAAGACGCAGCCAACGCCCGTACAATCCGGTAGAACGTTTCCGAAGCGCCCCAATTCTCCTTGCGCTGATATGCCGGCAGCTCGAGCGGGATCACCGGAATCGGAAGCTTCAACGCCAGCGCAAGACCGCCGGGATCGTCCTGAATCAGCTCGGCCGTGCAGGACGCGCCGACCAGCATCGCCTGCGGCTGGAAACGCTCATAGGCCGCGCGCGCCGCGCTCTGCAGCAGATCCGCGGTATCGCCGCCGAGATCGCGCGCCTGGAACGTGGTGTAGGTGACCGGCGGGCGGCGGTCGCGCCGCTCGATCATCGTGAACAGGAGATCGGCGTAGGTGTCGCCCTGGGGCGCGTGCAGCACGTAGTGCACGTCACGCATCGCGGTCGCAATGCGCATCGCTCCGATGTGCGGCGGTCCTTCATAGGTCCAGACCGACAGCTGCATCTCACACCGCCAATCTGGTTTGCCGCAGCAAGGGCCGCGCGAACAGCTCGGCGAGATCGCCGGCCTGCTCAAAACCCTGGATCGGCGTGAAGATCAGCTCGATCGACCATTTCGTCGTCAGGCCCTCGGCCTCCAGCGGGTTGGCAAGGCCGAGTCCGCAAACGACGAGGTCGGGCCGGGCTTCGCGGCAACGATCGAGCTGGCGCTCGACATCCTGGCCCTCGCTGAGCTGCGTGCCATCAGGCAGCAGCGCCAGCTCGGAGTCGAGATGCTCGCGGTGCAGATAGGGCGTGCCGACCTCGATCAGCTCCATGCCGATCTCGCGCGCCAGGAAACGCGCCAGCGGGATCTCGATCTGCGAATCCGGAAACAGGAAGACGCGCTTGCCGGCGAGCTGCGCGCGGTAGCGCGCCAGCGCCTTCTCCGCGCGCGCCTTGAGCGGCGCGATGGTCCGCTCGACATGCGCGCGCGACACGCCGAAGGCGTCGGCCGCGGCTGCGAGCCACAGCGCCGTGCCTTCGCCGCCGAGCGGGAATGGCGCCGCGATGCGGCGACAGCCGCGCTCCTCAAGGGCACGTGCGGTGTCGCCGAGGAAAGGCTGCGCCAGCAGCACCCGCGTCTCCGGGCCGATCGCCGGCAGCTCCGACGAGCGCCGCGGCGGCAGGAACGCAACCTGGTCGATGCCGAGGGCGGCAAAAGTCCGCCTGAACTGATCCTCGACGACATCGGCGAGCGCGCCGACCACGAGCAGCGATGGCCGCGCAGCCTGATCGGCTGCCGGGAGCACCGGCACGAGCGACGCGAGGCAGGCATCCTCGCCCTGCGTAAACGTTGTCTCGATGCCGCTGCCGGAGTAGTTGAGCACGCGCACATCAGGCGAAAAGCGCTGCGATAGCCGCAGCGCCGCGCGTGACAGATCGAGCTTGATCACTTCCGATGGGCAGGAGCCGACCAGGAACAGCAGCTTGATCTCGGGACGGCGCGCCAGCAGCTGACCGACGATGCGGTCGAGCTCGTCATTGGCGTCGACGAGCCCGGCGAGATCGCGCTCCTCCATGATCGCGGTGGCGAAGCGCGGCTCCGCGAAGATCATCACGCCGGCGGCCGACTGGATCAGATGCGCGCAGGTGCGCGAGCCGACGACGAGGAAGAACGCGTCCTGAATCTTTCTGTGCAGCCAGACGATGCCGGTCAGGCCGCAGAACACCTCGCGCTGGCCGCGCTCACGCAGCACGCCGTCCGGCGAAGCAGGTGGTTTCACGGCACAGGCTTGCGCATGAGCATTCATGACGCGCGCTCCGCACGGGACGTCGCCGCCATCGCCTCGTCCTGCAGCCGCGCCGCGCGCAGCTTGAGCAGGAATTGCGCGGCGTTGATCGCATAGGCTGCGTAGGCGGCGAGCACGAGCAGCATCTGCTGCTGGGCGCTGCCGACATGGCCGATGATCGCAGCCAGATAGGCCGTATGCAGCGCGATCACCAGCATCGAGAACACGTCCTCCCAGAAGAAGGCCGGTGCGAACAGATAACGTCCGAACACGACCCGCTCCCAGATCGAGCCGGTGATCATGATGGTGTAGAGCAGCGCCGTCTTGAGAACGACGGAGGCGGTCGCGAGCCACAGCCCCTCGCCGGTCGCGAGATAGCGCGCCACGAGGCCGAGGCTGATCAGGAAGACGAGAAATTGTAGCGGCGCCAGAATGCCCTGCACCAGAGTCCATGGCGTGGCGTCGCGCCGGCGCTTTTCCTCAGGCGTGTAAAGCGGTTGCCGCTTTGCACGCGAGGCAGGCCCAGGCGTGAAGCAGAGCTGGCTCCAGAGCGACGGATCAGTGGCGGATGTGAACTGCGCATCACACGATGTGTAAAGATGATTTGACAACATCGGTGCCCAGTGATGCGATGACGACAACCACAGGGGGATTGGTGGTGCACCGCACTCGGTCTGATCAACGTCACGTTGTGCAGTTCGCAGGTGGCGCATCGCAAATCCCCGAGTGCGAGCCCGATGGGGAAACGCTAGACCTGGGCTGGAAGAGTGTCAATCAAAATTGACGTCAAATAATATTGACGCAACGAGTGACGTGCGCTCATATGGAGGGGAGGCGCTTATGACCGAGCTCAATGAGACAGCCCGATTTCCGCGAGCCCGCTTTCGGACGAAGCGTGGGCAGCCCGGTTTTCATTCGCCGGCATCGCCGCGCATCGTCGCGCCGCTGCGCAACACACGTCATCCCCAACTCAACGACGCGATCGAAGCCGAGATCATTCCGCGGCTCGTGATGGCCCATGCCTCCGCGCTGGAACGCGTCCCGGCGATCATCACGGCCTCGGCGCAGGAGGCGGCTGATTTCGCCGAGCTCGTGCTGGACGCGGACGATGTTGGCGCGGTGGCCTGCATCCAGGCGCATCGCGATCACGGCGAGACCCTGGAGCGCATCTATCTCGATCTCCTGGTCCCCACCGCGAACCATCTGCGCCATCTGTGGGCGGACGACGAGCGCGACTTCGCCGACGTCACGCTCGCGCTGTGGCGGTTGCAGCAGCTGCTGCGGCATTTCAGCCCGGCCTTCTGCGCCGAGCTCGCGGTCGCGCCCGCAGGACTGCGCGTGCTGCTGACCACGGCGCCGGGCGACAGGCGCGAGCTGGGCCACATGATGTTCGGTCTCGTGCTGGCGGGCGAGTTCTTCCGTCGCGACGGCTTCGACACCTGGATCGAGCCCGACACTGCCGATCGCGGCTTCGTCGAGACGCTTCGCTCGCAGTGGTTCAATGTCGTCGAGTTCTTCGCCACCAGCGACAGGAAGCTTGACGATCTCGCCTCAAACATAAGGATGGTCCGGCGCGAGTCCTCCAACCAGGACGTCGGCGTGCTGGTCTGCGGTCCTGCTTTTATTGAACGGCCTGAACTCGTTCTCCTGGTCGGTGGCGACGGTGTCGTCTCCGATCCGAGCAGAGAGGCTTCGCAAGCCCGGCACGTCGTCAGTCTTCTGACCGAACGGCGATAGCTGAGGGTGCAGTGAAGATGAATGCTGGAACGAGACTTGCCGCGCGAAGGCTCCTTGACTGGGAGGACAACGGCGTTGGTGAGGGCGTTCAGAGCTCCGAAAGAGTCGCTTGGCGACCTCAATGCGGATGTTGCGGGCATGCTGGTGGCCGCAGCGTCCGACATTGCGCTCGCGCTCGACGCCGACGGCAACATTCAGGACCTGGCTTTTCAACAAGCCGGCCTGCCGCTTGAACTGAGAAACACAGACGCGTGGATCGGCCGATCCTGGCAAGCAACAGTGTCCGAGGAAAGCCAGACAAAGCCAGAGCTGCTGCTCACGGAGGCCTCCCAGCGCAAGGTGTCGCGCTGGCGCGAGGTGCGTTATCCGGCCGCGCGCGGGCCTGACATCCCGATCCTGTTCGCGGTGGTGGCGATCAAGGGCGCGGCGCGCTTCATCGCGGTCGGCCGCGACGTGCGCGCCACCGCCGCGCTCCAGCAGAAGCTGATCGAGGCGCAAGTTGCCATCGAGCGCGACTATTCGCGCATGCGCAACGCCGAATCGCGCTACCGGATCCTGTTCCAGATCACGTCGGAGCCGGTCCTCATCGTCGATGCGGTGAGCCATCGCATCGTCGAGGCCAACCCGGCCGCGGCCGCCCTGCTCGATCACGGCGCCGCCAATCTGATCGGCAAGCTGTTTCCCGATGCGCTGCTGCTCGACGACATGGCGATGTCGCAATCCCTGTCGCTGGCGATCCGCTCGCAGGGCAAGATCGAACGCGCCAGGATCCGGCTCGACGGCGGCCGCGACTATCTGCTCGACGGCACCTTCTTCCGGCAGGACAACGCGTCGCTGTTCCTGCTGCGGTTCTCGCCGCTGGCCACGCAGCCTGCACTCCCGAAGAGCTCCGACGTCAACACCCAGCTCGTGCAGTTCGTCGAATCGGCCCCCGACGGATTCGTCATCACCGACATGGACGGCCGCCTGCTGCACGCCAACGCCACCTTCCTGCAGCTCGCGCAGATCGAGAACATGCACCAGATCCTGGGCGAGACGATCGACCGCTGGATCGGCAAGTCGGCGATCGATTTCTCGGTCATGCTGACCAATCTGCGCCAGCATGGCAGCGTGAAGCTGTTCTCCAGCGTCGTCCGCGGCGAGCACGGCTCGCCGGTCGACGTCGAGATCTCCGCCAGCACGGTCGGGGCGCCCGGCCAGGCCAGGCTCGGCTTCACCATCCGCAATGTCGGCCCGCGCATCTCCAGCGACGGCGGCGACCACGGCTATATTCCACGCTCCCGTGAGCAGCTCGCCGAGCTGATCGGCCGCGTGCCGCTCAAGGAGCTGGTGCGCGAGACCACCGACGTGATCGAGCGGATGTGCATCGAGACCGCGCTCAAGCTGACCGGCGACAACCGCGCGACCGCTGCCGAGATGCTCGGCCTCAGCCGACAGAGCCTCTACGTCAAGCTGCGGCGCTATGGCCTTGCCGAGCCGAGCGAAGAAGACAGTCAGTTGGAATAGGTGGAACAGTTGCAATGACCGAGATCGCGCCCGTCCCGCTCGCTCCAGGGCTTCCATCAAGGCTTCGGCCCTCGGCCGTTCTCGAGCTGTTGAAGCCGATCACGTGGTTTCCGCCGATCTGGGCGTTCGGCTGCGGTGTGGTGTCGTCAGGCGCGCCGCTGGCGTCGCGCTGGCCGATCGTGATCGCGGGCCTCGTGCTCGCCGGGCCGATGGTGTGCGCCACCAGCCAGGCCGTCAACGACTGGTTCGACCGCCATGTCGATGCGCTCAACGAACCGGACCGCCCGATCCCGTCGGGCCGCATTCCCGGACGCTGGGGTCTCCATATCGCGCTGATCTGGACGGTGCTGTCGCTTGGCGTCGCCACCCTGCTCGGCACCTGGGGCTTTGCCGCGGCGGCGCTCGGCCTTGCGCTCGCCTGGGCCTACAGCGCGCCGCCGATCCGGTTGAAGCAGAACGGCTGGTGGGGCAACAGCGCCGTCGGCCTCTGCTATGAAGGACTGCCCTGGATCACCGCGGCGGCGATCATGAGCGCGCAGGCGCCGTCCTGGCCGGTGCTCTCGATCGCCCTGCTGTATAGCGCCGGCGCGCACGGCATCATGACCCTGAACGACTTCAAGTCGATCAATGGCGATCGCGTCAGCGGCGTCAATTCGCTGCCGGTGCTGCTCGGGCCCGAGCGCGCCGCCCGCCTCGCCTGCATCACGATGGCGCTGGCGCAGGTCGCGGTGCTCGTGCTGCTTATCGTCTGGAGCCGACCGGCCCATGCCACGATCGTCGCAGCGCTGATCGCGGCCCAGCTGGTGCTGATGCGGCGCTTGATGACGAATCCGCGCGAGCTCGCGCCCTGGTACAACGGGACCGGCGTGCTGCTCTACGTGCTGGGCATGCTGGTCACGGCCTTCGCGCTGGCGGGGTTGCCGGCATGAGCAGCGCTGCGCCCGCTCCTCTGTCCTGGGTCGGCATCGTCAGGCTGGGCCTTGTGCAGACCGCGCTTGGCGCGGTCGTGGTGCTGACCACCTCGACCTTGAACCGCGTGATGGTGATCGAGCTCGCTCTGCCGGCCATGATCCCCGGCCTCCTGGTCGCGATCCATTACGCGATGCAGGTGCTCAGGCCCTGGCTCGGTCATGGCTCCGACGTCGGCGGGCGTCGTTTCGCCTGGATCGTCGGCGGCATGGCCGTGCTCGCCGCCGGCGGCCTGCTGGCCGCCGCCGCTACCGCGCTGATGGCGACGCATCTCGCTCTCGGTCTCGCGATCGCCGTGGTCGCCTTCATCATGATCGGCATCGGCGTCGGCGCCGCCGGCACCTCACTGCTGGTGTTGCTCGCCAAGCGCACCGCGCCGGCGCGGCGCAGCGCCGCCGCCTCGATCGCCTGGATCATGATGATCACCGGCTTCATCATCACGACCGCGGTCGCCGGCAAGGCGCTCGATCCGTTCTCCGGCGAGCGGCTGATGCTGGTGTCCGGCACGGTGTCGGCGATCGCCATGGTGCTGACCTTGCTGGGCGTCTGGGGGATCGAGCAGCCCGACGCGTCTCCTCACACGACCTCCGGCGCCGCGAATCGCTCCGGCTTCATGGAGGATTTCCGCGAGATCTGCCGGGAGCCGCAGGCGCGACGGTTCGCGATCTTCATCTTCGTCTCGATGCTGGCCTACAGCGCGCAGGACCTCATCCTGGAGCCGTTCGCCGGCAGCGTGTTCGGCATGACGCCGGGCCAGACCACGCAGCTCTCCTCGGTGCAGCACATGGGCGCGCTGATCGGCATGATCCTGATGCCGGCGATGGCGAGCCTGCATGCCGACTGGCGGACGCGCCCGCAGCCCTGGATCATCGGCGGCTGCCTCGCCTCGGCGCTGGCGCTGCTCAGCCTGGTCGCCGCCGCCACCGTCGGCCCGGCCTGGCCGCTACGCGCGTCCGTGCTGCTGCTCGGCATCACCAACGGCGTCTACGCCATCGCCGCGATCGGCGCGATGATGAACATGGTCAGCGAAGGCCGCGACAATCGCGAGGGCACGCGCATGGGCCTGTGGGGCGCCTCGCAGGCGATCTCGTTCGGCATCGGCGGCTTCGTCGGCACCGCGGCGGCAGACGCTGCGCGTCACCTTATGCCGTCGACCGCCTCGGCCTACGCGGCGGTGTTCGCCGCCGAAGCCGCCTTGTTCGTTCTCTCCGCCTGGCTCGCGATCTGGATCAAACGCCCGCGCGAGCAGGCGGCGCCGCTTCAGCCACAGCCGGCCAACCAGGGAGCCTGACCGATGAGCCCCTCCTCCAGCCCGGAGACCTTCGACGCCGTGATCATCGGCGGCGGACCGGCCGGCGCAACGGCCGCAAATGATCTGGCCCGCCTGGGCCATCATGTGCTGCTGCTGGACCGAGCCGGCCGCATCAAGCCGTGCGGCGGCGCCATCCCGCCGCGGCTGATCGCCGAGTTCGAGATTCCCGACCATCTGCTGGTGGCCCGAATCTCATCCGCTCGCATGGTGTCGCCGAGCAACCGGGACGTCGACATGCCGATCGACGGCGGCTTCGTCGGCATGGTCGATCGCGAGCATTACGACGAGTGGCTGCGCGCACGCGCGGCGGAAGGCGGCGCGATCCGCCGCACCGGAACCTTCAGCCATATCGCGCGCGACGACGACGGCAGGTCGGTGGTGCACTACGTCCGGCGCATGGACGACGGCAGCGTGCGCGAGGACAGCGTGCGGACGCGCGCCGTGATCGGCGCCGACGGGGCGGTCTCGGCCGTGGCGCGCCAGTGCATCCCCGAAGCCAGCGAGATGCGCTACGTGTTCGCGTATCACGAGATCATCCGCTCGCCGGACCGCAGCCATCCGGTGTTCGATGCCGCGCGGTGCGATGTCGTCTATCGCGGCCGGCTGTCGCCGGACTTCTACAGCTGGGTGTTTCCGCACGGAACGACCACCAGCATCGGCACCGGCAGCGCGCATAAAGGCTTTTCGCTGCGGGGCTCAGTCGCCGAATTCCGCAAGGCTGCCGCGCTCGACGATCTCGACACCATCCGCCGCGAAGGCGCGCCGATCCCGCTGAAGCCGCTGTCGCGCTGGGACAATGGCCGCGACGTCGTGCTGGCCGGCGATGCGTCGGGCGTGGTGGCCCCGGCCTCCGGTGAAGGCATCTATTACGCGATGGCTGGCGGCCGCGCGGCCGCCGACGCCGTTGCCTTGTTCCTTAAGACCGGCGATGCAGCCGCCCTGGCGACGGCCCGCAAATCCTTCATGCGCAGGCACGGCGCCGTGTTCTTCATCCTCGGTCTGATGCAGCGCTACTGGTACACGAGCGATGCCCGCCGCGAGCGCTTCGTCGCGATCTGCCGTGACAAGGACGTCCAGCAGCTGACCTGGGACGCGTACATGAACAAGGAATTGGTCCGCGCCAAGCCGCTGTCGCATGTGCGCATCTTCTTCAAGAACATCGCGCACCTCACCGGGCTCGCGAGGGCGGCGTAGCGGCTCGCGCGATGGATGAGCTGTTTCACAGCCCGCATCTGGTCGACCTGATCCTAACGGTGGTCGCGGTGGAGCTTGCGGCCGTGACGTGGATCTGGCAGCGCCACCGCCGCGGCATCAGCCCGCTCGCGCTGCTGCCCAATCTGCTCGCCGGGGTGTTCCTGCTGCTGGCTGTACGTTGCGCGCTGACCGGGGCGCCGTGGTTCTGGCTCGCGGGCTGCCTCGCCGCCTCCGGCCTCGCCAACGCGGCAGATCTCAGGCAGCGGTGGCGTTGAGGCATATCGCCTCTTCAAATGACTCATGCGCTCGGCCCGCGCAAACCCCGCTGACGCAAAGGGCACCCACAGCTGTCGTCCCGGCGAACGCCGGGACCCATAGCCACCGGCAACTATCGGTTTCACAGAAGGCTCAACGCGTAGCGTGCCCCAAGGGAGATCACGCGGTATGGGTCCCGGCGTTCGCCGGGACGACACGGGTGCGTGCGGAAGGTGCGCGGGCAACCGCTCAGAACCTGAGCGCGGTACCGACGCCGCTCACTTCTTCTCAGAGAACGTCTTCAGATACGCGATGACGTCCTTGCGCTGCTGCTCGTTGGCGAGCTTGAACACCATCTTGGTCGAGCCGGTCGCCTGATCCGCCTTGCCCTTGTCGGTGAGGAACTTCTTCAGGAAGGCGTTGGGATCCGGGAGGTATGCGAAGATATTGTCCTCGGTCCAGACGAGCCCCGCCTCGCCGGCATGCTTGTTCAGCTCCGAATAGGCAAAGCCCGGATAGGTCCCGGTGGGCCGGCCGACGACGCCGGTGAGTACCGGACCGACGGCGTTCTTCGCCTCCGGTCCGATCCGGTGGCACGTCATGCACTGCTTGAAGACCTGCTCGCCCTTGGCAGCGTCCCCGCCGTCCAACGCGAACGCGGCGCCCGCCGACATGGCAGTCATGACCGCTGCAACCAAACCCGATCGAAGCATATGCGACCTCCCGATGCGTCGTTTTTGTTAGCCCATGTGATTTGCTCCTTACAGGTAACAGTGTCACGTAATCTTGTCATGCCTGGTTCAGGCGAAAGTGAGCGAATAAGTCGCAGCTCGAACATGCAATAGGCGCAGGGATACCAACGAAAGCTGGATGCTCCGAAATAAGCCTTGACAGCGAGCGCCCTGCATGGGCTAACGACATTCTCAAGACTCTCAATACGTTAGCGGGATGGGGCGCAACACCTTCAAAATGCGCGCCAAATGAACTGGCCGCGATCCCCCGAGCGTCTCAAGAGGGTGCCAAAGATAACGGGTGCCAAGACCATGGCCGAGTTTCACGGTCCACGACCCGACGTGACATTGCTGCTGGACATGGACGGCGTGATCCGTGAGGCGACGCTGTCGCCGAACATGTCAGCCGAGAATGTCGACATCTGGCTCGGCCGTCCCTGGTCCGAGATCGTCGATGATGCGAGCGAGAAGATCGAGCGCATCATGCAGGACACCAAGCGGACCGGCATTTCCGCGTTCCGGCAGATCACGCAGCGGTTCCCGAGCGGTCTCGAGCTGCCGATGGAATTCACGACCGTGCTGCTCGGCGGCCGGGCCGGCATGCTGGCGATCGGCAAGAATCTGCAGGCGGTCGCGGAGCTCCAGGCCCGGCTGATCTCGGCCCAGCAGACCATCGAGCGCGACTACTGGAAGCTGCGCGAGATCGAGACGCGCTACCGCCTGGTCATCGAGGACTCCAACGAGGCTGTGCTGCTGACGAAAGTGTCAGATCTGCGCATCGTCGAAGCGAATCGGACGGCGGCGGCCGCGCTCGGCGTTTCAAGCCGTCGCCGGGACAATCTGGTGGGCCGCGAGTTCCTGCAGGAGATCCCGCAAAAGGATCGCGAGCCGGTAGAGCTGATGCTGAGGCGCGTCCGCGACCAGGGCAAGGCGCCGGGCATCGTGATTCACCTCGGCCACGACACCGCACCCTGGATGCTCCGGGGATCGCTGATGACCAGCGAGACCGCGCCGATGTTCCTGCTGCAGATGGCGCCGATCGGCAAGGCCGCGCAGCCCGGCCCGGTTCCCGACGATCCCGAAGCGCTGATCGACAATCTTCCCGATGCTGTCATCAGCATCGATGGCACCGGTGCCATCAAGCGGGCCAATCGGGCCTTCCTGGAGCTGGTCGAGGTCGGATCGAAAGAGGCGCTGATCGATGAGAAGCTGAGCCGGTGGCTGACGCGCCCCGGCGCCGACCTTTCGGTGCTGATCTCCAACGTCGAGCGCCATGGAGCCGTCCGGCTGCTGTCGACCACGATCCAGGGCGAGCTCGGGACCGAGACCGAGGTCGAGATCTCGGCTGCCGCCCATGGCCTCGACGGCCAGCGCCGGATCGGCCTGGTGTTGCGCAACATCGCCAGGCGGTTGTCGCCCGCGGCGGAGCATGACAATCTGCGGGTCGCCCTCGCGGGCCTCAATGAATCCGTCGGCAAGACACCGTTGCGCGACCTGGTGAGGAGCACGGTCGAAGTCGTCGAGCAGCATTACGTCCGCGCTGCGCTCGAGCTCGCCAACGGGAACCGGACGTCGGCTGCCGAAATTCTCGGCCTCAGCCGCCAGAGTCTTTACGCCAAGCTCGATCGGTATAATCTGAGCCAACTCGAAGAAAGCGACGAGGAAACCGAAAAGGGGAGATAGTTGCCCGTTCCGCTGACAACGCCGGCCTTCGGCCACGCTACTCTTGCGGATTGCGAGCGTGAACAGATTCATCTCGCAGGCTCGATCCAGCCGCACGGCATTCTCCTGGCGGTCAAGGAGCCCGACAACATCGTCATCCAGGCCAGCACCAATGCGGCCGTCTTCCTCAACACCGGCTCCGTGGTCGGCCGTCCCTTGCGCGATCTTGGCGGCGACCTGGCCCTGCAGATCCTGCCGCATCTCAACAGCCCGCTCCATCTGGCTCCGATGACCCTGCGATGCACCGCCGGGGCGCCGCCGCGCCGGGTCGACTGCACGCTTCACCGACCCTCGAATGGCGGGCTGATCGTCGAGCTGGAGCCGGCGACGAAGACGACCAACATCGCGCCTGCGCTCGACAGCGCCTTCCACCGCATCACCTCGGCCTC
This sequence comes from Bradyrhizobium sp. HKCCYLS3013, assembly GCF_051167615.1. NCBI lineage: Bacteria > Pseudomonadati > Pseudomonadota > Alphaproteobacteria > Hyphomicrobiales > Nitrobacteraceae > Bradyrhizobium > Bradyrhizobium sp. HKCCYLS3013. The sequence goes on along the minus strand of NZ_JBNPTK010000026.1, from coordinate 15,934 downwards.
ATCGTTGCTCGGCCTGTGCGACGAGACGGCGACCATCTTCAGGGAGATCGCCGGCTACGACCGCGTCATGGTCTATCGCTTCGACGAGGACGGCCATGGCGAGGTCTTGTCGGAGCGGCGGCGGCCGGATCTGGAGGCCTTTCTCGGCAACCGCTATCCGGCATCCGACATTCCGCAGATCGCGCGCCGGCTCTACGAGCGCAACCGCGTGCGCCTCCTGGTCGACGTCAACTACACGCCAGTGCCGCTGCAGCCGCGCATCTCGCCGCTCAACGGCCGCGACCTCGACATGTCCCTGAGCTGCCTGCGCAGCATGTCGCCGATCCACCAGAAATACCTGCAGAACATGGGCGTCGGCGCGACGCTGGTGTGCTCGCTGATAGTCAGCGGACGGCTGTGGGGACTGATCGCCTGCCATCACTATGAGCCGCGCTTCGTGCCGTTCGACATTCGCGCGGCAGGCGAGGCGCTGGCCGAGACCTGCGCGATCCGGATCGCGGCGCTGGAGAGCTTTGCCCAAAGCCAGTCCGAGCTGGTCGTGCGCCGGCTGGAGCAGCGGCTGGTCGAAGCGGTGTCGCGCGACGGCGAATGGCAGGCGGCGCTGTTCGACGGCTCGCAGTCGCTGCTGCAGCCGCTCGGTGCGAGCGGCGCGGCGCTGCTGTTCGAGGGCCAGGTCACGACCGCCGGCGACGTCCCGTCGACGCAGCGCATCCGCGATCTCGCCGCCTGGCTCGATCGCCGGCGCAACACGCCGGGAGCAGCCCCCGAGGGCTTGACGGCGACCAGCTCGCTGACGCTCGACGAACCGTCCTTTGCCGACATCCGCTCGATCGCCAGCGGCCTGATCGCCGCACCGCTGTCGGCGAGCGAGGGCGAGTATCTGTTGTGGTTCCGGCCGGAGCAGGTGCGGACGGTGACCTGGGGCGGCGATCCGCTCAAGGCCGTCATCATCGGCGACGATCCGTCGGATCTGTCGCCGCGGCGCTCGTTTGCGAAATGGCATCAGCTGGTCGAAGGCAAGTCCGAGCCCTGGTCGAGCGCCGAGCTCGCCTCCGCCCGCGTCGTCAGCGAGACGGTCGCCGACGTGGCGCTGCAGCTGCGTTCGGTGCGCATGGTGATCGCGCAGGACCAGCTCGCCACGATCAGCGCCCAGGTGCTGCGCTCGGAGCAGCCGGTCATCATCGCCGATGTCGAGGGCCGCATCCTGCTGATGAACGAAGCTTTCGAGCAACAGCTGCGCGCCTCGCATCCGCACATCCCGTATCTGCGCGATCTCGGCAGCTACTGCACGGCGCCGGCGGAATTCCGCGCCAATCTCGACGACCTCATGCGCAACAAGCGCAGCTGGCGCGGCGAGCTGACGCTGACGGGCGGCGCCTCGCCGCAACGGCCGTTGATGGTGCGCGCCGACCCGGTGATCGCGCCGTATGATCGCGTGCTCGGCTTCGTGCTGATCTTCTCGGACTTGACCGAGCGCAAGACCGCCGAGGCGGCCCGGGCGCGCTTCCAGGAAGAAATCGACGGCGCCCGCCGGCCGACGCTGCGGCTCGATCAGAGCGCAAGCCTGATCTACAAGGAGCTCGCCGCCTCTACGGTGGAGAACGCGCAGCTCGCCGCGCTCGAGGTGACGCACGGTGCACAGGCCGGCAGCATGCCGGAGATGCTGGAGAGCATCCGCAATTCGACGACGCGGACGCTGGAGATCCTGGAGCATCTGGTGTGGTATCGCTCGCAGAGCGAGGAGTGAGACGGGGAGGGTGTCTGCGGTACGTCGCTGATTGATGCCGTCCCGCACCCGTTTTGACTACGCAGCTCGTATTTTGACGAAATCGCCCGATATCTCACCTGCGGTCTACTCCCCCTTGCTGGGAGGGAAGCCGACCTCCGCCGGCGGAAACACATCGATTCCAACGCGGTCTCGTGCCGGACCGCATCGCTGACGCATGAGATTGATATGGCTGGACCTCGGCCGCCTCAGCCAGCGAGCCCAGCCGCCTGCTGGAGCGCCTGCGACAGCGCGATGTTCAGCTGGAAGGCCGTGGCGGCCTCCTCGATGACCGCATCATGCTCGGCCATCGCCGCACCGGCCTGCTCCAATGCGTCCCTGTAATCATCCTTGAAGCACGGAATATCGGCGATCTCTGTAAACTCGTAGAACGACAGCGCCTCGGGCTTCAGTTCGAGCGAGCGCGCCAGGATCTTCTTGATGATCTGGCCGCCGCTGAGATCGCCGAGGTAGCGCGTATAGGCGTGCGCCAGAAGCGGATGGCCGGAGCCGGAGCCTGCCTCGTGGATAGCACGAACATAGGCGATCGCCTCGGGCAGCAACGGCAGATTGCGCGCTTCGAGCTCGGCGAGATCGGCCTTGATCGCAGCACTGCGATGCAGCTCCAGCCGCACGATGCGGCCCGTCACTGGCGTGCCCTGATGGCGGAGCAGCTCCGCTTCGAGCGTCTCGTAGACCGGCAGCAGATTGCGCAACAACAACGCGTAGGCCTGTCGCGTGCCGCGCCCCCGCAACAGCTCGGCCACGATGCCGGCCCGCTCCGCGGTGACGTGGAGCGTCTTGGTCCGCTCCCGCATCGCCTGCAAAAGACTGGCCGGACGCGTGCTGCGCCCGGCCATATCGATCTGTTCAACTCTGTCCAACATCTCTCGACCTGCAGGACTCAGCGCGGTGGCGCCAGCCCGTGTTTCACGCCCCAGTCGAACCAGTTATCGACCACGGTGCCCGACAGTAGGATACCGATGCCCCCGGTCAAGGTGCAAAGCACGGCGAACCACCAGGCCCAGCGATGGATCGATTCGGCCGTCGCATTGAAGCCCATCGTCCAGCGCCAGAACAGCGCACCACGCTCGAACGCCGTGCCGCGATCGACGATCTGCTCAAGCTCACGCTCGCCGCCGTAGCGGCTGATCGCCAGCACCGTCGCGCCATGCATCGCGAACAGCAGCGCCGACCCGTACAGGAAGGCGATCGAGAGCATGTGGAACGGATTGTAGAACAGGTTGCCGTGGGTGATGGAGAAGTTGTTGGTCCAGTCGAGGTGCGGGAAGATGCCGAACGGCACCGCCTCGCTCCAGCTCCCCATGAAGATCGGCCGGATGAAGCCGAGCACCAGATAGAGCCAGATTGCCGACGCGAACGCCCACGATACATGCGTGCCGAGACCGAGCGCCCGCGCGCGGCGATAGGTCCGCGCCCACCACAGCAGGATCGACGTCGTCAGGAAGAAGCCGGCCATCAGCCACCAGCCGCCCTCCTGCAGCGGCGGGAAGATCTGCAGGCCGTATTCCGGCGCCGGCGGCTGCAGCGCCAGCCACGGGAACTGGCGGATGAACTCGAGCGGGCTCCAGTTCACCGATGCCAGCATGTTGAGACCGATGATCTCGATCGCAACGAAGCCCGACATCAGCGACGCGAGGCCGAGAAAGCCGAGATAGACCGGGCCGACCTGGGCATCGCCGAGCTTGCCGAACCAATAGTTGAAGCTGCCCTTGCCGATGCGCTCCCAGACGCCGGGCTCGATCGGGATACCCGGATAGATCGCACTACGAACTTGGATCTGCGTGAAGATGTTCTGGTATTGGGCCATGACGACCTCTCCTTGAACTCATTGCGGCGGCGACCAGATCGGGACGTGGCGCCACCAGTCCCACCAGTCCGACCAGGCATTGCCTTCCGGCATCAGCCAGGCGGGACCGGAGATGACGATGCAGACGGCGCTGAAGAACACCGCCGACAGCGCCAGGAACAGACCGAGGCGATGGATGCCGAGCGTGCCGATGGAGTAGCCGAGGAGATCGCGGAACATGGTGTTTTCATGCTCCGGCGACTTCATCTCCTGGCCCTTGCCCGGGTTGGCGGCCGACAGGATCAGCGAGCCGTGCAGCGCGAGCGCGAGACACGTCGTGAAGAAGAACGTGATCGCGATCATGTGCGCAGGATTGTAGTGGAAGTTGCCGAACTGATAGCCGGTGTTCGACACCCAATCGAGGTGAGTGATGATGCCGTAGGGGAAGGCGTAGCTCCATGAGCCCATCAGCACCGGACGGATCACCTCCAGCGTGAAATAGGCGAAGATCGCAAAGCCGAAGGCGAACGGCACGTGATAGCCGATCGCGAGCTTGCGGCAGATCTCGACCTCGCGCAGCGCCCATGAGACGAAGGCGCCGAGCGCACACACCGTGATGAGCTGCCAGAAGCCGCCCTCGGTGAGGGGCGCGAACGACAGCCCGTATTTGGCATCGGGCGGGTTGATGCTGATCTGCCAGAGATTCCACGTCGGTCCGAGCGCCGTGGCGTAGAGGATCAGCGCCACGCCGACAAAGGTGAAGAAGATCGTCGTCACGCCGAAGAAGCCGACGTAGAACGGTCCGACCCAGAAATCGAAGAGGTCGCCGCCGATCAACGTGCCGCCGCGGACGCGGTATTTTCGTTCAAAGCTGAGCATTGCCATCGGTCCTGCCTCCGCTGCCCGTCGCGCGATATGCTACGTGTCGTGTCGTGAATTCGTTGGACGAGAGGATTTGGGAAGCGGGCGAACGGGGTCTGCCGCCGTCGCCCGTCCGCTTCCCTCTGGTCGTCGAGCTGCTAGCTGAGCTTCACCGGCGTTGCCGGATCGGAGATCGACGACGTCTTCGCTGCACGCGGCCCCTCCAGCCAGTTGAACCGGTTGGTGCTGAGCAGGATGAAGTGAATCACCAATGCCAGTCCGAACAGGAACACGCCGAGAGCCACGAGAACCCTGCGGGGATCGAACAACAACCACAAGCGCCACATAGTTTTCTCCTTTCGATCAGGTCAGGTAGGAGAGCGCGAGAGTGGCGTAGTGGGCTGCCCCATCCATCGCCGCCTTGTAGCCAGTCGGCCCGGGCAGCCAGGGACGCCACATCCAGGCGAGAATGTGGGCGACGATCGCAACCGCCGTGAAGACCACAAAGCTCGTCATGAAGATGCTATGGAATTCCCTCGCCTCCGCTTCGGTCAGCCCTGACAGAGAGCCTCCCTTGTTTGGTACGTCCACCATAGTGGTACCTCCTGGTGTTGGCCTTTCGGCCGGATGCCGTTCACCGAGATGAGCGGCGTCGAAGTGTCATCCCGTCGCCGGGATGACATCCGTGCGGCGAGCCGCACGAACTCCTTGCGAACCCAGAGAGCGCACTGACCGCTCTCGAACTCAAAGTCCCATGAAGGACGAGGTCGCGCAGTTCGCGGCCTTGATCCTCGCTTCACCGACGATCGCGCCGAGCGGCGCCGGCCGGTGGCCGGTGATGATGGAGCCGATCCGGCGCAGCACGCCCTCGACCATCAGCACGGCGAAGCACATCGCGTAGACCAGGAGATAGTCGATGCGCTCGCGCGATCTCGGTGCGACGTCACGATCCATGCGTTCGTATAACGACATCGTCCTCTCCCTCTCCGCTATCCCCGTGCCTACGCGGCCTGGCCCGTTGCGAGCTGCGACCGCGCATGCGCGAGAACGTCCTCCGTCACCTTGTCGAGTCCAGCCTGGCGCGCACCGCGCTCGGCGGCGTCGCGCAGCCGCTTGGCCGCCGAGATCCGCACCAGCACCGGCTGGGTCTCGATGATCTGGTCGAGCGCGAGCTTGGCCCCGTCATCCCATGGCAGCTCACGCTCGAGCCGCGCCGGCGTCGCCGCGATCTGGTCGAGCTGGGTTGCGAGCGGCAGGATGTTGAACAGCGCATCGAACAGCGCGTTGCAGACCTCCTGCACGACGTAGGTCGCCCCCGCATAGCCCATGAACGGCGTGCCGGTGTGGCGCCGGATCACCGTGCCCGGGAACGAGGCCGGGATGTAGACCGACCGGTTGCCGGCTTCCGCCGCATACATGCGTTCGTTATAGCTGCCGAACAGCACCAGCGGCGGCCGCTCGTGGATGGCCTTGCGGATGGCATCATTATCGGTCTTGGCGCCGGCACAGCGCGAGATCGCGAAGTGGCAGGGAAGCCCGAGCTCCATCTCCAGGAAATTGCGCAGGCCGCGTGCGTAGGTCTCCGAGGCGACGATGCCGAAGCTCGCGGTGCCGAAGAAGTCCTGCGTCACCGAGCGCCAGAGGTCCCACAGCGGCTTGATCGTCGTATGCTTCTCCCGGGTGATGAACGGCTCGGGATCGAGGCCGAGCATCTCGCCCAGCGAGCGCAGGAATTTCGTCGTCGAATGCAGCCCGATCGGCGCCTGCAGATAAGGCCGCTCCAGCGTCTCGCACAGCAGGCGACCGAACTCGCGGTACATGCAGATGTTGACATCGGCATTGACCAGCTTCGGCACGTCGGCGAGGTGGCTGCCGAGCGGGAACACCATGTTGATCTCGGCGCCGATGCCTTCGACCAGGCGGCGGATCTCGGCGACATCCGACGGCATGTTGAAGGTGCCGTAGATCGGACCGATGATGTTGACCCTGGGCTTCTCGCCGTCGGCGCGCGGCTTGCGCTCAGGAATCCGGCGTGGGCCGTATTCGCTCCACAGCCAGCTCAACGCGCGGTTGGCGCTCTGCCACTGGTCCTCGTCGATGGTGCGCGGCAGGAAGCGCTTGATGTTGGAGCCTTCGGGCGTGACGCCGCCGCCAATCATCTCGGCGATCGAGCCGGTGACGACCACCGCCGGCAGGTCGGGATCGAGCGCGGCGCGGGCGCGCTTCATCGCCTGCTCGGTGCCCTTCTGGCCGAGCTCGTCCTCGCCTAACCCCGTCACGACGATCGGCAGCTCATGCGGCGGCAGGCCGTCGGTGTAGTGCAACACCGAGGTCACCGGCAGGTTCTCGCAGCCCACGGGGCCGTCGATGATGACCTGCAGGCCCTTGATCGCGGTGAACGCGTAGACCGCTCCCCAATAGCCGCCGGCGCGATCGTGGTCGAGGATCAGCATCACACCATCTCCTCGGACTTGCGCGCCTTCGCCTGCGCCGCGACCGTCCTGCGATACTTGTCGCGGAAGTCGGGACGCGCGACAGGGGTGCCCTGCCACACGCCCGCGGTGTCGCCCTCACCGACACCTTCGAAGAAGTCGCGCATTTCGTCGAAACGCGCCTTGCCGGCAATGGCCGCATTGACGACCTGGGCCAGCGAGCCGGCGCCGGAGACGCCGAACAGCGGCCGCGCCGAAATGAGATTGGTGAAGTAGAGCGACGGGATCGCGCGCGCCTTGGCTTTCTGCACGACCGGCGTGGTGCCGATCGCAAGATCCGGCGCGAACTCATCGACCGCCGCGAGATCCTGCTCCAGCGAGGCGCGGTACTGCACGCGCACGCCGCGGCTCTCGAGCCAGGCACAGTCGGCCTCCGACCAGCGCGTGCGCGGACAGGCCGTGCCGACATAGCGCAGGTCGGCGCCGCTCTCGACCAGCAGACGCCCGACCAGCAGCTCCGATCCCTCATAGCCCGACAGCGTGATCCGGCCGCGGATCGGAGTCGCCGTAAGCGCGCCGCGGATCGCCGGCAGCACCTCGTTCTTGGCCGCATCGATCTGCGCGCGCCCGACGCCGCAGACCGCGCCAACGGCCTCCAGCCACTCCGCCGTGCCATCCCAGCCGACCGGCGCCGAGCCGATGATCGGGCGGCCCGCCGCCTCGAACTCACGGATCGAGGCCGTGTAGAACGGATGGATCGCCGCCACGGCCGCGCAGTCCAACGCGCCATACAGCTCGCGCCATTCGCGCGTCGGCACCGCGGGACCCGCGGCGAGACCAAGCGGCGCCAGCATCATGCCGATGCCGACGGGATCGGCCGGAAACATCTCACCTAACAGCGCGATGGTCGGCCGATCGCCGCGCGGCACGCGTGGCGCCTGCACCGGACCCTGCTCCGCCTCGCGGCGCGCGTAGCTCAGCATCGCGCCGGCGAGCACGTCCTTGGCCTCGGCATGGGTCGGCACGCCAAACCCGGGCACGTCGATGCCGATGACGCGGACGCCGTTGATCTCCTTCGGGAGAATCTGCAGCGGCACGCCCGACGCGGTGGGCACGCAGAGATTGATGATGACGACGCAGTCGTAGTTGGCGGGGTCCGCCAGCTTGAACACGGCCTCGCGGATGTCCTCGAACAGCTTGCCGGTGACCAGCGTCTCGGAATTGAACGGGACGTAGCCGACGCTGCGCCGCGCGCCGTAGAAGTGCGATGTGAAGGTGAGGCCATAAACGCAGCAGGCCGAGCCCGACAGCACCGTCGCGGTGCGCCGCATGCGCAGGCCCACGCGCAGCGAGCCGAACGCCGGGCACATGCTCTGCGGCTGGTCGTGCGGCCCGGCCGGATAGTCGGCCGCGTAGCGCGCCAGCACCTCGCTCTTGCCGGCGGCATCGGCCGCACGCTTGAGCTCGGCCTTGCCGGCGTGGCAGCCGAGCGCCTCGGGCTGCGCCGGCATGCCTGCCGCTGCGCCGCTCTGCGCGCTGATTGCCTGATGGACCACAGCATCGCTCATTGCGTTACATTCCGCTCGTCAGCCGATCCCATCACACATTGTCGTAGATCACTTCGAGCGACGGCTTGCTCACCGCGGTGCTGCCGCACATGTCCTCGAGCGTCGCCTGCTCCAGCACCACGTCGCGCCCGACCTCCGAGGCCTTGAACAGCCCGAGAAGACCGTCATGCGTCAGCGGATGCGGATGCCGCGGCGGCGCATCGGCAACGTTGGCCGCGAGCTGCTCGAACAGCGGTGCCCACGACGTGCCGGGGCGGCCGATGATCTGATAGCTCGCGCTCTTGCGGCGGATGTCGTCGTCGGCCGGGATCGAGGCCAGCACCGGAATGCCGGCGGCTTCCGCGAACGCCGCAGCCTCGCCGGTGCCGTCGTCCTTGTTGATGACGATGCCGGCGACGCCGACATTGCCACCGAGCTTGCGGAAATACTCGACCGCCGAGCAGACATTGTTGGCGACGTAGAGCGACTGCAGGTCGTTGGAGCCGACGATGATCACCTTCTGGCACATGTCGCGCGCGATCGGCAGGCCGAAGCCGCCGCAGACGACGTCGCCGAGGAAGTCCAGCAGCACATAGTCGAAGCCCCAATCGTGGAAGCCGAGCTTCTCGATCAGCTCGAAGCCATGGATGATGCCGCGTCCGCCGCAGCCGCGGCCGACCTCGGGCCCGCCAAGCTCCATCGCGAACACGCCGTCGCGCTTGAAGCAGACGTCGCCGATCTTGACCTCCTCGCCGGCGAGCTTCTTCTTCGACGAGGTCTCGAGGATGGTCGGGCAGGCCCGGCCGCCGAACAGCAGCGAGGTGGTGTCGCTTTTCGGATCGCAGCCGATCAGCAGCACCTTCTTGCCCTGCTGGGCCATCATGTAGGACAGGTTGGCGAGCGTGAAGCTCTTGCCGATGCCGCCCTTGCCGTAGATCGCGATGATCTGCGTGGCCTTCTTCGGCGCAGCCGTCACCGGCGCATCCGGCTCGATCGCGGCCTCGGCACGCAAGGCATCCGTCATCGCGGCAAGATTGGCGGTGATCTTGGTCGGGGCGTTCATGCGGCAGCTCTCCAGTCCAGGACCATCTTGAGACATGAGGGATCGTCGAACGCGGTCTGGTAGGCACTCTCCGCGGACAAGGCGTCGGCGTGGTGCGTGATCAGCCCGTCCAGCGACAGCCGACCGGTGTCGATGAGATTGCGCACCGCGAGCAGATCCTCGTGCGTCCATTCGGCGGCGACGCGGATCGCCGCCTCGCGCATGAAGGCCGGCGGGTAGGAGAAGGAGAGCGGCGCGCTGTAGAAGCCGGCGAGGATGATCTCGCCACGTGGCGCCAGGCGAGCAATGAGGCTGTCGAGCAGCCCGGCATCGCCGCTGGCATCGAAGATCAGCCGATAGTCGGGTCTGCTGTCCTCTGAGGGATCGATGACGCGATAGCCCGTCGCACCAACGGCGCGCTCCGGATTGCTTTCCCACACCACGGGCGGATCGCCGCCCATCGCCACGATCAGCCGCGCCAGCAGACGGCCGAGCACGCCATGGCCGACGACGCATTCGGCCTGGCCGTCACCACCGATCTGCAATGCATGATAGGCGGTGGCCGCCAGTGCCAGCAGCACGCCGCGCTGGCCCGTCGTCTCATCGATCGCAACAAGGCGCTGTGCGGGAACGTTGAGACGCGAGGCGGCGGCGCCAAACAGGCTCCTGACCTCGCCGAAGCAGCGCGCCGCGCCCGGCACGAACACGCGCTCGCCCTTGCGAAAACCGGAGTTTGGCGCGGCGCGCGCGACGCGGCCCACCGCCTCGTAGCCCGGTACGAGCGGATAGCCCATGCCCGGGAAGGACGGCATCCGTCCCTCGTACAGCAGCCGCTCGGTGCCGGTGCTGATCGCGCTCCATTCGATGTCGACGGTCAGGCAGTCCGGGGCATCCGCCAGCTGCAGCTGTTGCAGCGACAACTCCCTCGGCCTCCCCAGTACGACGGCGATCGCGTCCATAGCCCAACTCCCCGGCGACGCCCGCTTAGTTAGGGATGTGAGGTTAGTCCGACTATGGAGAGTGTCAATATATATTTACAGTTTGAGTGTCAGCTTTTCGCGACAATCACGCTGGCGATCAGCGGGATCCGGGTGCGAAGCACTCGCACCTGCGAAAAACCCGCCGCGTGGAGCAGCTCGCGCAAGCGGGCGGGGCTGCGCGGCCGCCCCTGCCCCATCGCGCGCAGATAGATCTCGAAATAGGCGCTGACGCCATCGCTGCCGCCGGCCGCCTCGCGCATCGGCTCGCCCAGCAGCAGCACGCCATCGTCAGGCAGCGCGGCGCGCAGCTTCGCGAGCAACCGCGCCACGGCCTCGTCGTCGTGATCGTGCACGACCCGAATCAGCGAGATCACGTCCGCGCCGGTCGGGAGCGCATCGTCGTAGAAGCTGCCGGCCGTGATCGTGACGCGATCGGCCAGCCCGGCCTTGGCGAGACGCTCCTGCGCGATCGCGGCGACCTCCGGCAGATCGAACAGCTTGAGCTGCAGCTGCGGCGCAGCCCGCGCGGCGGCGGTCAGAAAGCTGCCGTCGCCACCGCCGACATCGAGCAGGCAACGGTGGCCACTCAAGGGATAGGCTGCGAGGACGACGTCCGCGATCATCGGCTGCGACGCCGCCATCAGCGCCGTGTAGGGCGCGACGCTGTCGCGTGTCAGCGCATCGCCGGTCTTGTCCAGCGCATACGGCCAGTACTGCGCGAGCCGGCGCTCGCGGTCCTGTCCGCGCAGCAGCGCCACGGGATCGGTGAGATCGGCATACAGCGCGGCGTGATGTCGAACCATGGCGGCGATGCCGGGATTGCCGAGCAGCGCCGCGCCGAGCGGCCCGAGCCCGTAGCACGCCGCACCGCGACGCTCGAGCAATTGCAGCGCGCTCGCCGCCTCGCACAAGCTCTCCATCGCGGCCTCGGGCACCACCGCGCGCGACGCCAGCGCCGCGAGATCGCACGGCCCGGCGCGCAACGTCTCGAACAGATCGAGCTGCACGCAAGCCGCCAGCGTCTGCGAATAGACGAACCCTGCGCACAGGTCGAACAGCTCCGCCGCCCGCCTGCGCGCAATCGGCCGCGTCAACGGAAACGCCGCCGCCCAGCGCTGGAACGCCGCACTCGCGAGCAGCGCGTCGCGCCAGCCGCGCCAGCGATCAATGAGGCTGATCGGGGGCGGAGTGTCGTGGCGGACGACGGTCGACACGGATCAATGCTCCAGTCGGCGGGCAATAGCGCATCGACGCGCACCACTGCCCAGCCTCCCCTGGAGGGCAGGGCAATCGCATGTGGCGATCGCCGTTTTGTGCTCGTCTCTCTCCACGTCGTCATGGCCGGGCTTGTCCCGGCCATCCACGTCGGCCGGCATGCTGAGAACGACGTGGATGCCCGCGACAAGCCCGGGCATGACGGAGTAACTAACTTGCAGGATCGTTCGTCGCGACAGCCCGGAATTTCCACATGCGATTGCCCTCCCCTGAAGGGGGAGGGTCACCGCGCGCAACGCGCGCGGTGGGGTGGGGTGAGCCCGGAAACAGGTGAGGATGGGTCGAGGCAACATCAGGTTTGCCGGCACCGGCGCCCGCGAAGCCATCAGCACCACAGGCGCGGACAGTCCGTCACCCCACCCCGCCGCGCATGCCGCTGCGCGCATGCTCGGCGCCCCTCCCCCTCCAGGGGAGGGTGGGCACTGTGCGCGCGGCGCGAGCGTTGCCATTCAACGCGGCCGAAACATCACGCCGCCGACGCCGCCAGGCGGCGCGGCACCAGGCGCTTGGCTTCCTGCTCCATGAGCATGCGCAGCTCGTGCGCGTGGGCGCAGGGCGGCATGGTGCGGATGCCGTCGGCGACGAGATCGTGCAGATAGCTGACGGCGCCGGCGAGCCCATAGATCAGTACAGCGTTGGGCCGGCCATGCGCGGCGTCCTGGCCGACGGGCTTGCCCGCCTCCTCTTCATCGCTGGCGGCATCGCGGATGTCGTCGGCGACCTGATAGGCCTCGCCGATGGTCTCGCCCAGCGTGCGCCACGCCTCCGGATTCTCATGCCCCGCTGCAGCGGCGCCCGACACAGTGGCCGCCGCAAACAGCGCGCCCGTCTTGGAGCGGTGATAGCGCGACAGGTCGATCTGCGGCTCGCACTCCCAGGCTTGCCCGGCCGAGATGCCATGCGGCACGCCGACGGCATCGCCGATGGTCGCGATCAGCTGCGCCAGCCGCAGCGGCGAGCAGCGCGACTTGGCGAGCGTCTGGAATGCGAGCACGATCAGCGCATCGCCCGCGAGCACCGCGAGCGGCTCGCCGAACGCGGCATGCACCGAGGGCCGCCCGCGTCGCAGCGCCGCGTTGTCGAAGCACGGCAGATCGTCATGCACCAGCGAGGCGCAGTGCAGCAGCTCGATCGCGGATCCCGCCGCATCGGTCGCGGCCGGCTCGTCGTCGCCGCAGGCGCTGGCCACCGCATGACAGAGCCGCGGACGAACCCGCGCCCCCTTGGGAAACACCGCGGCCTGCATGGCGGCCGAGAGGCGCGGCGGGCATCCGGGCCGGTCGGCCAGGGCGACCGCTGTGACGAGGGATTTCTCGATCCGGGCCATCACGTCCATGCCAGCCTCCCCTGCCGCGAGGCCTATGCCGGTCCTCGCCTATGTAAATTTCAACTTACACCCATAATGTAAATCATGCTAGACATTTCCTGCGTCAGGCCGAGCGGACAGGAGCACAAGCGATGGCCGATCACCGCGTGATCGTGGTTGGCGCCGGCATCGCCGGCCTCAGCGCCGCGCTCACCCTCGCCGCGCGTGGCGCCGAGGTGACCGTGATCGAGCGCGCCGCCGCGCCTGGCGGCAAGATGCGCCAGATCGCGATCGGCCCTGCCCGGATCGACTCCGGCCCCACCGTGTTCACGATGCGCTGGGTGTTCGACGAGCTGTTTGCGGAGCTCGGCACGGCGCTCGAGGATCATCTCACGTTGACGCCGCTCGACATCCTCGCGCGCCACGCCTGGACCGACCGCAGCCGGCTCGATCTGTTCGCCGATGAGGAGCGATCGGCCGATGCCATCGGCCATTTCGCCGGACGCAGCGAAGCCGACGGCTATCGCGCCTTCTGCCGCGACGCCCGACGCATCTTCGAGGTGCTGCGCGATCCGTTCATCCGCACCCCGGCGCCGAGCATGACGCATCTGCTGCGCAATGCCGGCTTCCGCGATCTCACGGCGATCCGTCCGTTCCAGACGCTGTGGAAGGCGCTCGGGGGCTATTTCCGCGATGCCCGACTGCAGCAGTTGTTCGGCCGCTACGCGACCTATTGCGGCTCGTCGCCCTTCCATGCGCCGGCGACGCTGATGCTGGTCGCCCATGTCGAGCAGGCCGGCGTCTGGCTGATCGACGGCGGCATGCATGAGCTCGCCGCGTGCCTCGCGGCGCTGGCGCGGCGCCACGGCGTCAGCATCCGCTATGACGCCGAGGTCGCCGGCATCGTCACGAGCGCCAGTCGCGCCGCGGGCGTACGGCTCGCGACCGGTGAGCAGATCACCGCCGACGCGGTGATTGCGACGGCCGATGTCGCCGCGCTGGCGCAGGGGCTGTTTGGCGCGGACGCCGCGCGCGCGCTGCCGGCGATCCCGCAGTCCGCGCGCTCGCTCTCGGCGATGACCTGGAGCTGCCTCGCGCGGGCCGACGGCTTTCCGCTGGTGCGGCACAACGTGTTCTTCTCGCGCGACTACCGCGCCGAGTTCGATCAGCTGATCGACCGCCGCGCGATGCCGGCCGAGCCCACCGTCTATGTCTGCGCGCAGGATCGCGACGACCAGCCGCGCGAGGCCGGCGGCAACGAGCCGCTGTTCGTCCTGATCAACGCGCCCGCGTCAGGTGATCATCATCGCTTCGCTCCCTCGGAGATCAGCCAATGTGCCCGCCAGACCTTCGACCTGTTGCAGCGCTGCGGCCTCAGCATCGCGACGACGCCGGAATTGACCCGGGTGACAACGCCGACGGACTTCAACCGGATGTTTCCTGGCACGGGGGGCGCGCTGTACGGCCGCAGCTCGCACGGCTGGATGGCATCGTTCCAGCGGCCGGGCGCGCCGACCAGGCTGCCGGGGCTCTACGTGGCGGGGGGCAGCGCGCATCCGGGACCGGGCGTGCCGATGGCGGCGCTGTCGGGCCGGATGGCCGCTGCGCGGGCGATCGCGGACCTCGCTTCGACCGCATTGTCCCGGACCACGGCTATGCGTGGTGGTATGTCGACGCGCTGAGCGATGACGGCCGCTTCGGCATGACGCTCATCGCCTTCGTCGGCAGCGTGTTCTCGCCGTACTACGCGTGGGTGCGGCGGCGGGGAGCGGCTGATCCCGAAAATCACTGTGCGCTCAACGTTGCGCTCTATGGCGCGCGCGCGCGGCGCTGGGCCATGACCGAGCGCGGACGCGGCGCAATCACGCGCGAGCCTGCGAGCCTCGGGCTCGGTCCGAGCAGCCTCGCCTGGAACGGCCGCGAGCTCACCATCGAGATCAGCGAGGTCAGCGTGCCCTGGCCGCTGCCACTGCGCGGTCGCGTCCGCGTCGTGCCGACGGCGCTGAACGAGATCGCGTTCACGCTCGATGCCGAGGGACGCCACCGCTGGCAGCCGATCGCGCCATGCTGCCGCGTGTCGGTCGATTTCGATCACCCGGATCTGCGCTGGCGCGGCGACGGCTATTTCGACATCAACCATGGCGACGCGCCGCTGGAGCGCGACTTCCAGAGCTGGCAATGGTCGCGCGCGGCGACGCGCACCGGCACCGTGATCTCCTATGACACGGTCGCGCGCGACGGCGCCGATACGTCGCTCGCGCTGCACGTCGACCCCGCGGGCCGTCTGGAATCGATCACGCCGCTCACGGAGGCGCCTTTGCGCAAGACGCTGTGGCGCGTCGACCGCAGCGCCCGCGCCGACGCCGACGCACCGGTGCGCGTCGTGAGCACGCTGGAGGACGCCCCGTTCTACGCGCGCTCCCATCTCGCCGCCCGTCTGCACGGCGAGGATGTCGCGGTGATGCATGAGAGCCTGTCGCTCGACCGCTTCCAGATGCCGATCGTGCAGGCCATGCTGCCGTTCCGGATGCCGCGGTGGTGAGGGCCGGAGAGGACGAGGTTGATCAAGAGGCCGATAAGAACGCAAACGCTTCGCCCCAGGGCGTGTGCTTTCGCGACAAACCAACAGGTGTCGTCCCGGACAAGCCGTGACGCGCCCCAGCGCGTCACAGCGCCGATCCGGGATCCATACGCCGCGGCCTTAATGATGGGCAAAATGCCAATAGCCAGCCTGCCTCAAACCGCTCCCTGGGGGTATGGGTCCCGGCGTTCGCCGGGACGACGACTGAGAACATGGCGCCGACTTCCGATAAAAATAAATCTCTTGCGATTTTTCGTGAATCATGATTATCTCCGCGCATCCCGCCTCACCGCAGAGGGGCGTAGCGCGCGATCGTCACGACACGCGAGGTGGGG
>NZ_JBNPTK010000025.1:0-68490 GCF_051167615.1 Bradyrhizobium sp. HKCCYLS3013 | reverse complement strand
CTCAGATCCAGCGACGGGCGGTTGGTCAGAACCGCCCGTTCGCACATTCTGGCAGGTTTCGAACACACAAGAGCGCGAAGTAAGCGTGAAGACCATCGCGCAGGGAATGCCGGATGTCGGCTGGACCTGTGGTGACTGCCGCCTGCTTTTTTTCTGCAGGCGGGCCATGGGTTGCGGCCTGCAGCCCGGCATTCCCTGCGCCCTCCGACTTCGAGGGTGAACGACAGCAGCATCACTCGGGCTCACCGTGCCGCGAGAACAATTTCGCATGAGTGGACGTCGTGATTGCGAGCGCAGCAACTCAGAATTTTTCCGCGGGGGGACTCCGTTTTTGCGCGGTGATCGAGAAGCGGAGTTTTCGTCTTTGCGAATTCCTCGTGCCTCTCTCACCGCCTCAAGCCTGTATGAGCTTCGATCCAGCGCCGCCCTCCGCTGTCGTCCCGGGCAAGTCACGACGCCGCGCCAGCGGCGGCGGGGCGCCGACCCGGGATCCATAGCCACAGGGAGATGTTTTGCGCACGATATCGAACGAGTCTTGCCAGATCATGGCTGCCGGTGGCTATGGGCCCCCTGCGTTCGCAGGGGCGACAGCGGAGGTTGTGGCGGAGTTGCGGGCCCGAGCCTCGTTGATACGCCGCCGCCGGCCATGACGTGTCCTTCCGACAAGCGCCTAGATCCCCAGCGCCTCCAGCGCCGCGGCGACATCGGCTGTCGAGCGCACCAGCACCGCATTCAGCCCGCTGGCCCGCGCGCCCTCGACGTTTTCGGCGAGATCGTCGAAGAACACGATCCGCTTGGCGGGCACGCCGATCGCTCGCACCACGTGATCATACGCCTCGGCATCCGGCTTGCGCAGGCCGATCGACGACGACAGGAAGATCTCGCGAAAGTGACCGAGCAGATCGGCGTAAACAGGCGAGAAGTGATCGATGTGCGGCTGGTTGGTGTTGGAGAACGCGTAGAGCGGCAGCTTTTCCGCCGCGCGTGCGAGCAGCGCGGCGATGCCCGGCATCGCGCCGACGAAGATCGCGTTCCAGCCCTCGAGAAACTGCGCGTCGGTGATGTCGATGCCGAGCTGCTGGCGCAGGTTGGCGAAGAACGCGGCGTCGGAAACGGTGCCACGCTCATGGCCGTGATAGATCTCGTCGCGCACGAAGCGCGCCGCGATCTGCTCGGGCGGACAGCCGGCATGCGCCGCCCAGCGCGAGACCACCTGGACGAAATCGATGTCGATGACGACGCGGCCGAGATCGAACAGCAGCGCATCGGCCGCGCCGGGGCGGAGAGCGGAGGAGGGCATGGACAGCGGCGGCGGTGCCTGGTGTGGAAGCGACGGAGCGCCTCCTCAATAGCGATAGGGCTCGATGTCGACCAGCGGAAACGCGCTGACCACGCTCGGCAGGTTGGTGGCGGTCGCCGGATGCAGATAGGATGCGTTCAGCTCCGCGAACGAGGTGACGCCGAGCAGGCCGAGCGCGCGGATGACCTCGTCCTCCAGCAGCTCGAGCATGCGCAGGATGCCGTCCTCGCCGGCGGCCGCCAGCGCCCAGCATTGCAGCCGGCCAATGCCGACGAGATCGGCGCCGGAGGCGATCGCCTTGACGATGTCGGTGCCGCGGCAGAAGCCGCCGTCGACCATGATCCTGGCCCGGCCCTTCACCGCCGCGACGATCTCCGGCAGCACGTGCATCGCGCCGCGGCCATGATCGAGCTGGCGGCCGCCATGGTTGGAGACGTAGATCCAGTCGACGCCGTGATCGACCGCGATCTGCGCGTCCTCGGCGGTCGCGATGCCCTTGATGATCAGCGGCAGCTTGAACTTGTCCTTGATCAGCTTGACGGTGTGCCAGCTCAGCGCCTTCTGATGATCGCCGCCGGTCGCGCGCAGCCGGCTTTCGCGCACGTAGCGCTTGGCGATGTCGCGCTCGCGCCGGCTGTAGTGGGCGGTGTCGACGGTGAGGCAGAACGCCGTGTAGCTGTTGGCGACGGCGCGGCTGACGTAGTCCTCGACGAAGGCGTCGTCACCGCGGACATAGAGCTGGAAGATGCGCAGCGCGTCGGGAGCGGCCTCGGCGGTCTTCTCCAGCCCGGGCTCGGACACCGAGCTCAGCATATGAGCGGCCCCGAATCGTCCGGCACCACGGGCGACGCTGGCGGCCCCTGCCGGATCGAAGATTTCGAGCGCGCCGACCGGGGCCAAGACCACCGGCAGGCGCAGCCTGCGGCCGAAGGTTTCGACCGAGGCATCGACCCTGGAGACGTCGCGCAACACGCGCGGACGGAACGCGATCTCGTCCAGCGCCATCCGGTTCCGGCGCAGCGTGGTCTCGGTTTCGGCGCCGCCGATGATGTAGTCCCAGGCATTCTGGTTGAGCTGGGCCCGCGCCTTGCGGATGAACTCGTGCAGGTTCTGGAACTTCTCGTCGCTCGAGCCGAGCTCGACGTTCCGCCACCCGGCCTCGATCGGGGTCTGTTGGTTCATGGTTGCCTCCCAGCGACTGTCACGTTTCCCGGTTTTGCCGCGGAGCATTGCCCATCGAGCGGTCCGGGTGCAAGCCATTCCGAACTGGAGTTCGCCGGGCCTGCAAAGGCGTTCGCCGCAGCCGCCGGCGGTCGAATCGCGTCGTCGCCCACGGCTCGTCGAAATGTGATGAGGGGGGCCCGTGAAAGACCGGGTATGTGCAGTCCGGGCTCAGGGGACAGGCGCAACCCTGATCTTGATTTCGGCCTGCGAACGTCCATTTCGGATACGGGCGCCGGCGGCCGGGCTCCGGTACGGCGGCGCAATATCGGCCTTGAAGAAACCGGAAATGTGGTGTGAGTTCGCAACACAATCGCGCCGGCGATGCGTGCGGACCCTTTTAGATCGGCCGGCCATCAACAAACGCTCGGGAAGCAAACAATGCGGAAAAACTGGCTGTTCTTGGCGGGCACGATGACCGGCGTCGGTCTGACCCTGATGGTGACGGGTCCCGACGGCGCGCAACTCGTGGCCAAAGCCAAGGCCGCGGCCGGCATGGCCGACACCTATTCGCAGCTCAATTTGTTCGGTGCGGTGTTCGAGCGTGTCCGCGCCGACTATGTCGAGAAGCCCAGCGATCCCGCGCTGATCGAAGGCGCCATCAACGGCATGGTGTCGTCGCTCGATCCGCATTCGCGCTACATGAACGACAAATCCTGGCGCGACATGCAGGAGACGACGTCCGGCGAGTTCGGCGGACTCGGTCTCGAGGTCACGATGGAGGATGGCCTGGTCAAGGTCGTGGCGCCGATCGACGATACGCCCGCGTCCAAGGCCGGCATCCTCTCCGGCGACCTCATCGCCAAGATCGACGGCGAGAACGTACAGGGGCTGACGCTGGAGCAGGCGGTCGCCAAGATGAAGGGCGGCGTCAACACCAAGACCAAGCTCACCATCATGCGAAAGGGCAAGGACGCGCCGCTCGACGTCGTGCTGAACCGCGAGATCATCAAGGTGCGGCCGGTGCGTTACCACACCGAGGGCGGCGACATAGGCTACATCCGCATCACCTCGTTCAACGAGCAGACCACCGATGGTCTGCGCAAGGCCGTCGCCACCATCTCCAAGGAGATCCCGCAGGAGAAGCTCGCCGGCTACGTGGTCGACCTGCGCAACAATCCGGGCGGCCTGCTCGACCAGGCGGTGTCGGTCTCCAGCACGTTCCTGCCGCGCGGCGAGGTGGTTTCCACCCGCGGCCGCAATCCGGAAGAGACGCAGCGCTTCACCGCCCGCGGCGGCGATCTCACCAAGGGCAAGCCGCTCGTGGTGTTGATCAATGGCGGCTCGGCCTCGGCCTCGGAGATCGTGGCCGGCGCGCTGCACGATCACAAGCGTGCGACGCTGGTCGGCACGCGCTCGTTCGGCAAGGGCTCGGTGCAGACCATCATTCCGCTCGGCGCCGGCAATGGCGCGCTGGCGCTGACCACGGCGCGCTACTACACGCCGTCGGGCCGCTCGATCCAGGCGCAGGGCATCGCGCCGGACATCGAGGTCAAGCAGGACGTGCCGGACGAATTCAAGGATCGCGGCGATCTCAAGGGGGAGGCCGGCATGCGCGGCCATCTCTCGGCCGCCGACGGCACCGAGCAGACCGGGTCGCAGTCCTACGTTCCGCCGGACGAGAAGGACGACAAGGCGCTGCACGCCGCATTCAACGTGCTGCGGGGCGTCACGGTGAACGCCGATGTCCGCGCCAAGGCGGCAGTGCCGAACTGATCTGCGAAGTGGGCGGGTGCGCGGCTTGCGACGCTCGATGCTCACACCCGACGGGGCGGCCCTGAGGCCGTCCCGCCGTGGTTTTCGACCAGCGTGTACTGGCGGACACGGAGCATGTCCGTCTGTGTCCGATAGATCATGGCGGAGCTGTGGACTTCAAGCGGCGAACGGGACGACTGGTCGGCAGGGTTTGAATCTGGCTTGCGGAAACGCCTCAAATTGCAACGGTATTTATCGGTTCGGAACCGGCTCAGGCGGCGTCCGAGCGCGAACGGCGGCCGGATGAGCGATTGGTGCGCTGCGCGGCGAACAATTGCCGCACGTCGGCCGCCGGCTTCGGAGGGCTGAAGAGATAGCCCTGCATCTCCGAGCAGCCGAGCCGTTTCAGCACCTGGCGCTGCGCCTCGGTCTCGACGCCCTCGGCGGTCGTCGACATCTTGCGGATGGCGGCAATGTTGACCACGGCCTGCACGATCGCCGCGGAGCCCTCGCTCTCGGTGATGTCCTGGACGAAGCAGCGGTCGATCTTGATCTTGTCGAACGGAATGCGCTGCAGATAGCTGAGGCTCGAATAGCCGGTGCCGAAATCGTCGAGCGCGATGCGGACGCCGAGCGCGCGCAACTGGTGCAGGGTGTCGAGCGCGTCGTCGTCGCGGATCAGCACTGCTTCGGTGATCTCGAGCTCCAGCCGATGCGGCGGCAGGCCGGAGGTCGCAAGGGCATTGGCGACCTTGAGCGCCAGGGTGCCGCTCTTGAACTGCACCGGCGAGACGTTGACGGCGAGCCGGATGCCGTCCGGCCAGCTCACCGCCTCGGTGCAGGCGACCTGGAGGACGCGTTCGCCGAGCAGGTTGATGAGGCCGGTGTCCTCGGCGATCGGAATGAACTCGGCCGGCGAGACGCTGCCGCGCACCGGATGCTTCCAGCGCACCAGTGCCTCGCAGCCGACGATGCGGTCGTCCTGCAGGCTCAGGCAAGGCTGGTAGTAGACCTCGAGCCGATCGTCGGCGATGGCCTGGCGCAGGTCGACCTCGAGCTGGTGGCGCGCCTTGACCTGGGCGTCCATCTCGGGCTCGAAGAAGCGCCAGGTGCGCCGTCCCGCGCCCTTGGCGGCGTACATTGCCAGATCGGCGTTCTTCATGATCTGGTCGAGATCGGTGCCGTGCTCGGGGATCAGCGCCACGCCGATCGAGGCGTCGGCGGTGAGCTGATGGCCGAGGCAGTCGCGCGGCGCGCGGATCGCGCCGAGAATGTCCTCGATCAGCTGTTCGACGTCCTCGCGGTTGCGGATCGCCGTCTGAACCACGGCGAACTCGTCGCCGCCGAGGCGGGCGACGAATCCCGTGGTGCCGACACAGGCGCTCAGGCTCGCCGCGACGGACTTCAACAGCTCGTCGCCGACGAGATGGCCGAGCGAATCGTTGACGCCCTTGAACTCGTCGATGTCGATGTAATGCAGCGCGAGGCGCCGGCCTTGGGGGACGCCGGTCAGCTCCTCCTTGAGGCGCTCGTGGAACAGGGTGCGGTTCGGCAGATCCGTCAGGGCGTCGTAGTGCGCCAGATGCGTGATCTGCTCCTCGGACCGTTTGCGCTCGGTAATGTCCTCGTGGGTGGCGAGCCAGCCGCCGCCCGCGATCGGCTCGTTGACGATCTGGATCCAGCGACCGTCCGTGGTCTCGATGATCTGCGAGGTCTTGCGGCCGATGTCGCGCAGCACCGCATCGGCATATTCGCCGTCGTCGCCCGCGAGCGAGCCGGTCGCCTTGCGGTGCGCGATCAGCTCGCGGAACGTGCAGCCTGGTTTCACGACGTCGGCCGACAGGCCGTACATGTCGACGTAGCGCTGGTTGCTGATGACCAGGCGCTCCGATGCGTCGAACAGCAGGAGGCCCTGGGTCATGTTGTTGACGGCCTTGTCGAGCCGTTCCTTCTCCAGCGTCAAGCGGCGGCTCGAAACGTCGTGGTCGCTGATCAGCCGGCGCACCACGACGTAGAGCATGCCGGCGATCAGCAGCACCGATGTCACGCCGACGGCGATCAGGAAGCGCATCTGCTCGCGCCAGTCAGCGAGCGCCGCCGAGACCGTTGTCGTCGCGGTCACGATCAAGGGATAGCTCGTCAGCCGGTGCGATGCGCCGATGCGGTGCTCGCCGTCGACGGGGCTGCTGAAAATGCCCGTGGTGTTGCCATCGCCGGCCAGGATCTGGCGGAAGATCGGCGCGTTCTTGTAGTTCTGGTTCTGCATGCCCTCATGGCGTGGATGGCGGGCCAGAAGGGTTCCGTCGCGATGCATCATCGAGATCGCCGCGTCGGGCCCGAGCGCAACGGAGGCGAAGAACCGCTCGACATTGATGGGTTCGAGACTGCGGCTGATGATGCCCAGGAACTCGCCGCTGGGACTGGTCAGTTTCAGGGCGATGACCGCGACATAGGTGCCGGTGATCCGGCCCACGACCGGTTCGATCAGCAGTTGCGGCGCAGTCGGATCGGATTTCAGCCGCTTGAAAAATGTGCGATCGGCAATGTTGACGGGCGGCACCGGCCAAGCCGCTCCGGAGTTGATCAGGTTGCCCTCGGCGTCGAAGATGTTCAAACCGCCGACATAGGTCACCGCGCTCAGCTTGTCCTTCAGCATGGCATTGACGGCGGCACTTCCCATCTGCTCCTTGAAGCGGGCGCCGGTGTCGATGTGGTTCTGTCGGACGTAGTTGGCGAGATCGCGCTGGATCGCGCCGAGATCCTCCATCTGCTGATCGAAATGACGCGCCAGCAAAAGGACGGTGTTCTCCAGCTCGCGCGTCGCGCTGTTCAGCGCGCGTTCCCGGAAACTGTCGGCCATGATGGTCGTGCCGATCGCGATGGCTGCAATCAGCACGAGGCCTCCGCCGACCAGCCAGCGGATCGGTCCACCGCGGTCGGTCGAAGCTCTGAGGGCATTCCGTGGACTGGCGTTGGTCGTCATCGGCCCCTGAATACGCTTGCGATAGGCGCTTCGGGATGGACCGCTACGACGTCCCTCCCACAACCATTGCTATAGGCCCGCTATGGAAGTGAGGTTAGGAAGTTGAGTTAGCGAACAATTAATTCGAAGTTGTATTTGACTTGGTAATCTCTTCAGGCGCGATAGTGCCCGGACTTGCCGCCGATCTTCTCGGTCAAGTGGATACCTTCGATGCGTACGCCGCGCTCGGCCGCCTTGATCATGTCGTAAATGGTCAGGCAGGCGACGGACACGGCCGTCAGGGCTTCCATTTCCACGCCGGTCGGCCCGGTCACCTTGACGGTGGCGCTGACGATGCAGCCGGGTAGCGCGGCATCGGGCGTGATGTCGACGGTGACCTTGGACAGCGCCAGCGGGTGGCACAGGGGAATCAGCTCGGAGGTCCGCTTGGCGGCCATGATGCCCGCGATGCGGGCAGTGCCGAGCACGTCGCCCTTCTTGGCGTTGCCTGACAAAATGAGCTCGAGCGTCGCCGGGCTCATGACGACGCGGCCCTCGGCGGTCGCGGTTCGCTCGGTCGCGGCCTTGTCCGACACGTCGACCATGCGGGCTTCGCCGCGGGCGTCGATGTGGGTGAGGGCGGGAGCGTCGGGCGACTTGTCGGACATGGTCACTCAGCCGCGCTGGCGGAGGCGGCATTGCGCGCGAGCAGCCCGCGCGTCGCCGCCGTGACGTCCGCCTGCCGCATCAGGCTCTCGCCGACCAGGAAGGTCTGGATGCCGACGCGCGCCAAGCGCGCGAGGTCTGCGGGCGTGAAGATGCCGCTCTCGCCGACCAGCAGGCGCTCCTTCGGCACCAGCGGCGCCAGCGCCTCGGAGGTCGCCAGCGTGGTCTCGAAGGTGCGCAGGTTGCGGTTGTTGATGCCGATCATCGGCGAGCGCAGCTTCAGCGCGCGATCGAGCTCGGCGCGATCATGGATTTCGATCAGCACATCCATGCCGTGGGCGAGCGCGGCAGCCTCGATGTCCGCAGCGGCGGCATCGTCCAGCGCGGCCATGATGATGAGGATGCAGTCGGCGCCGTGAGCACGCGCTTCGATCACCTGGTAGGTGTCGAACATGAAGTCCTTGCGCAGCACGGGCAGGGCGGTCGCGGCCCGCGCGGCGACCATGAAGTCGAGATGGCCCTGGAACGATGGCGTGTCGGTCAGCACCGACAAGCAGGCCGCGCCGCCGGCCTCGTAGGCCTTTGCGAGCACCGGCGGATCGAAATCGGCGCGGATCAGTCCCTTGGACGGCGAGGCCTTCTTCACCTCGGCGATCAGCGCGTAGTCGCCGTTTACGTGCTTGGCTCGGATCGCCGCCACGAAGCCACGCGGCGGCGAAGCGACGCGCGCGCGGGCCTCGAGTTCGGGCAGCGCGCATGCCCTCTTGGCTGCCGCGATCTCCTCGCGCTTATACGCTTCGATCTTGGTCAGGATGTCCGACATGGCACGCTCCGGTGGATCAGCTGTTGGAGACCTCGATCAGCTGCTTCAGCCGCGCCGCCGCGGCGCCGCTGTCGAGCGAATCGCGGCCGATTGCGACCCCGTCCTTCAGCGTCTTGGCACGGCCGGAGACGACCAGCGCCGCCGCAGCGTTCAGCAGAGCGACGTCGCGATAGGGGCTCGGCAGGCCGTCCAGCACGCTCTGCAGCGCCACCGCATTGGCCGCAGCGTCGCCGCCCTTCAGACCGTCGCTGCCGCACAGGCCAAGCCCGGCCTCCTCGGGCGAGACCTCGAAGGTGCGGATATGGCCGTTCTCCAGCGCGGCGACGAAGGTCGGGCCAGTCAAGGTGATCTCGTCGAGCCCGTCGGAGCCGTGCACGACCCAGGCGGCCTCCGAGCCGAGATTCTTCAACACGTGGGCCAATGGCTCGACCCATTGCCGCGAGAACACGCCGACCATCTGGCGCCTGACGCCGGCCGGATTGGACAGGGGACCGAGCAGATTGAAGATCGTGCGGGTGGCGAGCTCGACCCGGGTCGGTCCGACGTTCTTCATCGCCGGATGATGCGCGGGCGCGAACATGAAGCCGATGCCGGCCTCGTGCACGCATCGTCCGACCTGGTCCGGCTTCAGGTCGATCTTGACGCCGAGCGCGGCGAGCACGTCGGCGGCGCCGGACCGCGACGACAGTGCGCGGTTGCCGTGCTTGGCGACCGGCACGCCGGCGCCGGCCACGATGAAGGAGGCGCAGGTCGAGACGTTGACCGAGCCGGAGCCGTCACCGCCAGTGCCGACGATGTCGACCGCGCTCGCCGGCGCATCGACGCGCAGCATCTTCGCCCGCATCACGCTGACGGCGCCGGTGATCTCCTCGACCGTCTCGCCGCGCACGCGCAGCGCCATCAGCAGCGCGCCCATCTGCGACGGCGTCGCCTCGCCCGACATCATGCTGTCGAAGGCGGACGCCGCCTCCTCGCGGGACAGCGGCGCGCCGGTCGCGACCTTGCCAATGATCGACTTGAGATCGTCCATCACGCGTGCCCCTAGCAAACCGTCACTGATTGTTGCCGCCGACCACCTGGGCCACGGCGGCCTCGTTGATCGTCGTCCCGATGTCCTTCTCGAGCTTCATGACATAGGCCGTGCCTTGCTCGTCGGCGAGCGCGCGCTGCAACTGATCCTTCAGCTTCTTGGTGTCCTCGGACGCAAGGTCGACCTTCGGATCGATGATGTCGGTGACTCGGAACACGATCCACTGCCGGCCGCCATCAGCCTCGGTCTGGCCGACGCCGTCCTTGGCGGTGCGGAACGCGGCGGTGATCGCTCCGGTGGGGACGCCGGGCACCGAGGCGTCGCGCTTGAACGCGCTGGCCGTCTCGATCTTCACGCCCAGCGATGTCGCCTCATCGGCGAGCTTGCCCCCCTCGTTGAGCTTCTTGACCAGCTCGGTGGCTTTGGCGCGCAGCTTCGCTGCGACCTCGTCGTCGCGCCAGCGCGCGGCGACCTGATCCTTGACCTCGTCGAGGGCGCGATCGCGCGGCGGGGTGATGCCGAGAACCTCGAACCAGACATAGCCGCCGCGGAACGAGATCGGCTCGTTGTCGACACCGACGTCGCTGGTGAAGGCCTGCGCAACGACATCAAGGCCAAGCGGGATGTTCGAAACGGGCTGGCCGTTGGGTTGCTTGCCGGACCTGTCGACCGCTTCGAGCGTAACGGCATTGAGACCGAGCTTCTTGGCGGCCTCGGCCACGCTGGCGCCGCCGCCGCGCTCATCTTCCATCTTGTCGCGAAGATTGGCGACTTGCGACTTGGCGCGGTCGGCTGCGATCTCTTTCTTGATCTCGGCAGCGACGCTCTCATATTCGGGCTGCTGGCCCGGCTGAATCGCGCTGACCTTGACCAGCGCCACGTTGAACGCGCCCTTGACCGGCTGGCTGACCTCGCCGGTCGGCAGCGAGAAGGCGGTATCGGCAACGACAGGGTCGAGAATCGCCGATTTCGTCACCAGACCGAGATCGAGATCGGCCGGGTTGAGGTTGCGCTCCTTGGCGAGCTCGTCGAACGTGACTTCACCCGCGGCGATCCGGGCGCGCGCCGCCTGTGCCTCCTCCATGGTGGGGAAGGTCATCTGCTGGACCTGGCGCTTCTCCGGCGTGCCCATCAGCGCCTTGCGCTGGTCGAACAGCTTCCTGGCGTCCTCGTCAGAAACGTCGGTCGACTTGCCGATCTCTTCGGGTGTCACCACGACGAACGAGATCTTGCGATATTCCGGCGCCTTGAACTGGGCTTTGTGCTCATCGAAATAGGACGCGAGAACCTCGGGCGAGGGCGCACCGATGGTGCCGGCCTGCGCCGCGTCGAGCTTGATGTAATCGATCGAGCGCTGCTCGTTCTGGAAGCGGCTCAGCGCCTCGAGCATCGTGTTGGACGGCTCCAGCCCGGCCGCGATCGTGCCGGTGATCTGCCGCCGCAGCGACTGTCGTCGCTGGTCAGCCAGATAGCGCTGCTCGGTGAAGCCGAAATTGCGGATGATGGCCTGGAAACGCTGCGGGTCGAATGCCCCGTTCGGGCCCTTGAAGTTGGGATCGCTGAGGATCACCCGCATGGTCTCCGCATCGGACTGGGCGAGACCGAGACGGCGAGCCTGCTCGTCGAGGGCGGCTTCCGCAATCGTCTGCTGCAGCACGGAGCGGTCGAGCCCGAACATGTGGGCCTGCTCGGTGGTCAGCGGACGGCCGAGCTGGCGGCCGATCTGCTGCAGCCGGTCGGTATAGATCTGCCGGAAGTCGTTGATCGAGATCTCCGTGCGTCCCACGGTTGCAGCCGTCGACTGCCCGAAGCCGCGGAAGATGTCGGCGATGCCCCAGATGCCGAAACTGACGATCAAAACGCCCATGACCACCGCCATGATGGTCTTGCCGAGCCAGTTTGATGAGGCCTTGCGTAATCCTCGAAGCATGGGTCCAGTCTGTCTGCAGGAAAAAGGATGAAGAGGCCGCGCCTTAAAGCAGATTCCGCGAAAGGCCGTCGCCGAGTTGAAACGGCTTATAAAGAGGCAGCCGCCCGGTCGCAACCTCGGCCCTGAGGCCGATTGAAGCGGTGAGAAGACGGCTCCCGCTCTGGTGCTCCTCGAAGGGCTCTGCTAGCCGATGTCCGTCACAACATTTGCTGGAATCCCGCCATGACCGACCGCATCCGGCCGCTGATCGCCGGCAACTGGAAAATGAACGGCCTGAAGACCTCGACCGCCGAGTTCGACGCTATGCTGGCCGGAGCCGCCGAGGTCACCGGCAAGGCCGACCTGCTGGTCTGTCCTCCCGCCACCCTGGTGGCAGGCTTCGCCGAGCGGGCGCGCGGCCCCCACGCGATCGCGATCGGCGCGCAGGACTGCCACCCTAAGGCCTCAGGAGCCCATACCGGGGACATTTCGGCGGAGATGCTGGCCGATGCTGGCGCCAGCGCCATCATCGTCGGCCATTCCGAGCGCCGTGCCGATCATGGCGAAAGCGATGTTGTGGTGCACCAGAAGACCGAGGCGGTGTGGCGCGCGGGGCTGGTCGCGGTCGTTTGCGTGGGCGAAACCCAGCAGCAGCGCGATGCCGGACAGACGCTCGACATCCTGCGCGGCCAGCTCAACCTCAGCCTGCCGCAGGACTCACGGGCCGACAACCTGGTCGTGGCCTATGAGCCGGTTTGGGCGATCGGCACCGGCCTCACGCCGACCGCCAAGGATGTCGAGCAGATTCATGCCTTTATTCGGCAATTGCTGATCGACCGCTTCAAGGAGCAGGGGGCGCGCATGCGTATCCTCTATGGTGGCTCGGTCAAGCCCTCCAATGCCGCCGAGCTGATGGCGGTCGCCAACGTCAACGGGGCGCTTGTCGGCGGCGCTAGCCTGAAAGCGGCTGATTTTCTCGCAA
Source organism: Bradyrhizobium sp. HKCCYLS3013 (assembly GCF_051167615.1). Lineage (NCBI taxonomy): Bacteria > Pseudomonadati > Pseudomonadota > Alphaproteobacteria > Hyphomicrobiales > Nitrobacteraceae > Bradyrhizobium > Bradyrhizobium sp. HKCCYLS3013. Next base: position 55,902 of record NZ_JBNPTK010000025.1, on the reverse strand, counting down.
TTGCGAAGGGCTGTTGAGAGCCGAGCTGAGCCGGGCGCTCTGATACCCCGCGCCTCATGCCGCTTCTCCAATCCGCTTCCAATAGATCATCGTGCCGGTGAGGCCGCCATGCGGCTTCACGGCATAGTCTGGAATGATGCCGCTCAGCTGGAAGCCGACGCCTTCATAGAGTGATGAGGCGCCGCCATCTTCGGCGGTGTCGAGCACGAGCATCGTGCGGCCGTGCCCGCGCGCGAGGGTTTCTGCCGCATCCAGCAGAGCACGTGCGACGCCGCGCTTACGATGGCTCACGCGGGTCATCATCTTGGCGATCTCGGCGCGATGTGGCTGGTTCGGCGGCAGCTTCAGCTGCAGCGTCACCGTCCCGATCAGGTCCTGCCCGTCAAAGGCCCCCAGCACGATTCGTTCGCCGCGCTCCGCGGCCGCGAGCGAGTCCTGCCAGAAAGCATCGGCATCGCCGGAGCTGAGCGGGTGCATGAAGCTGACGGACCCGCCATGGGCCACTGTTTCGATCAGCATCGCGCTCAGCGCCGCGCGAATGGCCGGCGTGTCGGACAAGGCTGCGATTCGCGGTAACATGCTCAACTCCGGGCAAGCGCCACGACGTAGACGCAGGGTGCGTCCGATTCGTTGGCAAAGGTGGTGTCGATCGGTGGGCCGAAGCCGAGGCAGTCGCCGGGGCCGAGGACGTGGCGGTCCGCGCCTTCCGTGATGGTCAATTGTCCGCTCTGCACCCAGAGAAGCTGGCGGATGTGGATGTATGAAGAGGCCGGCAAGGTCACGCTGCGGTGCGCCGGCATCTCGACCGTCACCAACTCGATCGGATGATCCGGCCTGAGAAAGACCTGGCGCCTGACATAGCCCGTCTCCGGATCGCGCCAGACCGGCTGCTCGGCCGCCTTGGACAGGCGCTCCGACTGGGCTTCGGCGCGGAGCATCAGGCCGGCCAGCGTGAGGTCGAACGCGCTTGCGAGCTTCACCAGGATGACCGCGGTCGGGCTGACCTCGGCACGCTCGATCTTGCTGATGGTTGCCTTCGACACGCCGGAGCGTTCGGCGAGGTCGGACAGCGACCACCCGCGGGCGTCGCGTTCCAGCAGCAGGCGGCGCGCGAGCCGCTGGCTGAAATCGTCCATTATTTGATCCATTCGTCTCTGATAATGGATATCGAGGCGGACGGCAAGGGGCGACCCCGAGGGCTACATCGGCGCTTGTGTGAAGCGTGCTTGCGATTATCTGCGGGGTGGCGTTGCTCGACACGATCGTGTAACACCGCGCAAATTTCCGAATAGCCCGCGAAGCTCTCGCGATCCCGGCCTCCGGCCGGGGCCTGCGAGGGCTTGTGACGGAAGGTCACCATGCAGACTGTCTTGATCGTCATTCACCTCATGATCGTCGCCGTCCTGATCGGCGCGGTGCTGTTGCAGAAGTCCGAAGGCGGCGGCCTCGGCATGGGCGGCGGCGCCGGCTTCATGTCGAGCCGCGGCACGGCGAACCTGCTGACGCGCACCACGGCGATCCTGGCGGTCGGCTTCTTCCTCACCAGCCTGGCCCTGACCTGGCTGGCAGGATACGATCGCAAGCCGGCCTCGATCCTCGGCACCGTGCCTGGGCAGACCCAATCGGGCGGGGCGACCCCGGTGGCGCCGACCAGCGGTGGCGTGCTCGACCAGCTCAAGAAGGCCGACGAGCAGCAGGCCCCCGCGGCACCGAGCGCGCCGCAGGCCCCGCAGTCGCAATAAAGCGGGCAAGCCATGCAGGAACGCAGTTGGCGTCCTGCATCATGAGGCGGTCTCAAGTCCCTGAGGCCATTCATATTTTGACGTCACCCACAGGCCCGCGACGACGTTGCGGGCCGACCACGATTCGTTTTGGCGAATCGCATCAGCGGCATTAAAGGTAGGGTCCCATGGCGCGGTACATCTTCATCACCGGCGGCGTGGTTTCCTCGCTCGGAAAGGGTCTGGCTTCAGCCGCGTTAGGCGCGCTGCTGCAGGCCCGCGGCTACAAGGTCCGGCTTCGCAAGCTCGACCCCTATCTCAACCTCGATCCAGGCACGATGTCGCCGTATCAGCACGGCGAAGTGTTCGTGACCGACGACGGCGCCGAGACCGATCTCGATCTCGGCCATTACGAACGCTTCACCGGGCGGCCCGCGACCAAGGCCGACAACATCACCACAGGGCGGATCTACCAGGACATCCTGACGAAGGAGCGCCGTGGCGACTATCTCGGCGCGACCATCCAGGTCGTCCCGCACGTGACGAATGCGATCAAGGATTTCGTCCTGTCCGGGAATGACGAGTACGATTTCGTGCTGGTCGAGATCGGCGGCACCGTCGGCGACATCGAGGGCCTGCCGTTCTTCGAGGCGATCCGCCAGCTCGGCAACGAGCTGCCGCGCCATCACGCGATCTACATCCATCTCACGCTGCTCCCGTACATCCCGAGCGCCGGCGAGTTGAAGACCAAGCCGACGCAGCATTCGGTCAAGGAGCTGCGCTCGATCGGCATCCAGCCGGACATCCTGCTGTGCCGCACCGACCGCCCGATCCCGAAAGAGGAACGGCGCAAGCTCGGCCTGTTCTGCAACGTGCGCGAAAGCGCCGTCATCGAGGCGCGCGACGTCGACAACATCTATGCCGTGCCCGAGGCGTATCACGCCGCCGGTCTGGACGACGAGGTGCTGGCCGCGTTCGGCATCGAGCCGCGGGTGCCGCCGGCGCTGTCGAGCTGGCACACGATCAACGAGCGCGTCCGCAACCCGGAAGGCGACGTGACGATCGCGATCGTCGGCAAGTACACGGGCATGAAGGATGCCTACAAGTCGCTGATCGAGGCGCTGTCGCATGGCGGCATCGCCAACAAGGTCCGCGTCAAGCTCGACTGGATCGAGAGCGAGGTGTTCGAGAACGAGGACCCCGCGCCGTTCCTCGAGCACGTCAACGGCATCCTGGTGCCCGGCGGCTTCGGCCAGCGCGGCGCCGAGGGCAAGATCCGCGCGGCGCAGTTCGCGCGGGAGCGCGACGTGCCGTATTTCGGCATCTGCTTCGGCATGCAGATGGCGGTGATCGAGGCCGCGCGCAATCTGGTCGGGATCACCGAGGCCAACTCGACCGAGTTCGGTCCGACGAAGGAGCCGCTGGTCGGCCTGATGACCGAGTGGCTGCGCGGCAACGAGCTGGAGAAGCGCTCCAAGAGCGGCGATCTCGGCGGCACGATGCGGCTCGGCGCCTATCCTGCGGCGCTCAAGCGCGGCAGCCGCGTGTCCGAGGTCTATGGCGGCGCGACCGAGATCTCCGAGCGCCATCGCCACCGCTACGAGGTCAACACCGCCTACAAGGACCGGCTCGAGCAGCATGGCCTGAAGTTCTCCGGCCTGTCGCCGGACGGCGTGCTGCCGGAGATCGTCGAGTACGAGGACCATCCGTGGTTCATCGGCGTCCAGTTCCACCCCGAGCTGAAGTCGCGCCCGTTCGAGCCGCATCCGCTGTTCGCGTCCTTCATCCAGGCGGCGGTCGTGCAGAGCCGGCTGGTCTGAGCCAGACGCGAGGGGCGAGCGATCACCCCTCTCCATGAGCACGCTGCTCATGGCCAATGTGCAGCGCCGATTTCGGAGCCGGACCCTCATGGTGAGGAGCGTCGCCCTCTGCGACGCGTCTCGAACCATGAGGCCACAGTACGGGCCTCGCCCTTCGAGACGACCGCCTGCGGCGGTCTCCTCAGGGTGAGGGTCGAACAACGTTCCAAGTGGCGCAAATCTCTCTCCACGAGCAAACGGCCCGTCGCCAAAGCGCAGCGGCAGGAGACGCGTTGAGCCATCTCCAACCCTGCGGCCACAGCGGTCACTCCGCCTTTGACGGCAGCAGTGATTGTTGCGACAACGCTCCCTGTTCACGCGAAGCAAGAACAGATCAGGGAGGATCACATGATCTATGAGAGCCGCATCTATCGCTGCATTCCCGGCCGCCTGCCGGCGCTGCTCAAGCGTTTCGAAAACACGACGCTGAAGCTGTGGGAAAAGCACGGCATCCGCCCGGTCGGCTTCTTCACCACCCTGATCGGCGAGTCCAACCAGGACCTGACCTATTTCCTCGCCTGGGAGTCGCTCGCCGAGCGCGAGACCAAATGGACCGCGTTCATGACCAATCCGGACTGGATCGCGGCGCGCGCCAAGAGCGAGGAGGACGGCCAGATCGTCGCCAACATCACCAGCCAGTTCCTGGTGCCGACCGCGTTCTCGGCGCTGAAGTAGAGGCCGGGGAGGGGCGGGGATGACCGATCCCCGCAACCCTGCTATTCGCGGGGCCGCGCCGGGTTGATCCGGCGGCCTGCGCCGGGTCATGGTCGCGCGCACGAAGAGGATGAAGTTGTGAACGCTCCGATCTCCGCCGCGCCGGTCGTCAGCCTCGGCTCCGTCAAGTTTGGCAATCAGCTGCCGCTCGCTGTCATCGCCGGGCCGTGCCAGCTCGAGAGCCGCGCCCACGCGCTCGAGGTCGCCTCGGCGCTGAAGGAGATCGCGACGCGCCTGAACATCGGCCTCGTCTACAAGACCTCGTTCGACAAGGCCAACCGCACCTCTGGCTCCGCCGCGCGCGGGCTTGGCCTCCAGCAGTCGCTGCCGATCTTCGCGGAGATCCGCGCCTCGCTCGGCCTTCCCGTGCTGACCGATGTCCATGACGCGAGCCAGTGCGCCGAGGTGGCGCAGGCCGTCGACATCCTGCAGATCCCCGCCTTCCTATGCCGCCAGACCGACCTGCTGCTCGCGGCCGCCGCGACCGGCAAGGTGATCAACGTCAAGAAGGGCCAGTTCCTGGCACCGTGGGATATGGCGAACGTCGTTGCCAAGATCACCGGCGCCGGCAATCCGAACGTGCTGGCGACCGAGCGCGGCGTCTCGTTCGGCTACAACACGCTGGTCTCGGACATGCGGTCGCTGCCGATCATGGCGCGCACGACCGGGGCGCCGGTCATCTTCGACGCCACGCATTCGGTGCAGCAGCCGGGCGGGCAGGGCACCTCGTCGGGCGGCCAGCGCGAATTCGTACCGGTGCTGGCGCGCGCCGCGGTCGCGGTCGGCGTCGCCGGCGTGTTCATCGAGACCCATCCCGATCCGGATCATGCGCCCTCCGATGGGCCGAACATGGTGCCGCTCGCCCAGTTCGAGGCCTTGTTGAAGACGCTGATGGACTTCGACCGGCTGGCCAAGGCGCAGACGACAGACGCCATCAGCTGATGCACCAGCCCGTCGCCAAGCCCGCAGACAACAAGTTTCCGCCGGCCGTGAACATCATCGCGCTGGCGGGCTTCTCGGCGGCGCTGTCGACGCGGGCGCTCGATCCGGTGCTGCCGCATGTCGCCGAGGATTTTTCGATCAGCATCGCGACGGCGGCCGGCATCGCCGCCGGCTATGCGCTGATCTACGCGCTGATCCAGCCGGCGATCGGCGCCGCCGCCGATCTGTTCGGCAAGGCGCGGCTGATGACGCTGTGCCTCGCGCTGCTCGGCGTCGCCAGCATCCTTGGCGCGCTCGCCACCTCGTTTCCGCTGCTGTTCGCCTCGCGCATTCTCGCTGGCGTTGCCTCGGGCGGCGTGTTCCCGGTCGCGCTCGGATTGACCAGCGATCTCGTCGCGCCCGACAAGCGCCAGGTTGCGATCGGCCGGACGCTGGCGGGATCGATGGCCGGCAACCTGCTCGGCGCCACGGCCTCCGGCATCATCGGCGACTTCATCGGCTGGCGCGGCGTGCTCGCGATCCTCGGCGCGCTCGGACTGATCGCCTCGCTCGCGGTGGCGGCCGGTTTCCGCGGCGCCAAGGTCACCCACGTGCCGACCACGGATCTCGCCGCGCTGAGGAAGGGCTACCGCACCATCTTCACCAACCCGAATGCGCGCTTCTGCTTTCCGGCGGTGTTCGTCGAAGGCTGCTGCGTATTCGGGCTGTTTCCGTTCATCGCCTCGTTCCTGTTCGACCTCGGCGAAACCTCGCTGTCGATCGCCGGCATCGTCATCGCGGGTTTTGCGGTCGGCGGCCTGTTCTACACCTTCACGGTGTCGAGCTTCCTGCCGCGGCTCGGCGTCAACGGCATGATGATCGTGGGCGCGGGACTGGTCGGCCTGCAACTCGCTGCGCTCGCCTTCGGCCCCGGCTGGAAGCTGCAGTTCGCCTGCATGCTGATGATGGGCTGGGGCTTCTACATGATCCATGGCTGCCTGCAGGTGTTTGCCAGCGAGCTGTCGATCGGCGCCCGCGCCACTGCGATGTCGCTGCACTCGTTCTTCTTCTTCCTCGGCCAGACCGTCGGCCCCATCGCCTACGGTTTTGGCGTGGTCCATGGCGGCAAGCAGCCGACGCTGCTCGCCGCCGCTGTCCTGATGGTCGCGCTCGGCTTCGCCTGCGCCGCGCTGCTGCGGCAGCGGCCGCCGGCGGATGCGGCGGCGAGCTGACCGCCCTGTCGGGCACAGGTGCATGCTCATTGCATCTGAAGACACCGAGCCATAGCCGCAGGAACGCCTGCTCATTTGTAGCTCCGTCATGGCCGGGCTTGTCCCGGCCATCCACGTCGTCCGGCACGCCGAGAAGGACGTGGATGCCCGGGACAAGCCCGGGCATGACGACGTGGAGACAGGCGAGCGCATAAAGGCCCATCGTTTGCTGCTTTAGCCCTGGGCGCACACCGCCACCATCTCGCGGCGCATCTGCGTCCGAGCTTTGCCTTTGGACATGCCCTCTTTCCGAGAAGAGGGCACGGGGAATGCCGGGAGCTGGCCGCCCCCATGGCCCGCCTGCGGAAAAAAATGCAGGCGGCAGGTACCACAGGTTCAGCCGAGACTTCCCGGCATTCCCCGCGCGATGGTTGGGCGGCTTATACGTACTCTCCCCGGGGACCGGGCTGTCTTGCCCCCGTGACCGGCGGATCATCATCACCGCCAGCGGTGCCTCAGCGTCGGGAGGCCAGGACCATACGACTTCGCCGGCGCATCAGGCTCGTTCGTCCGCGCAAATGATCACGCTGCGACCCGACACGCCCACCGCATCCCGCCTCAACGTCCGTGACGACCGCGAAGCGCCCCTCTGATCGAGACGGGACGGACGTAAGAAAACACACTTTCTGAAAAAAAGAAAGAGAAAATTTCGGACGGAAGGGCTTGGTGAGATGATGTCTCTGGTCTCGCGTCAAAATCCGACATTTGGTCGGACGTCGATCGTGCGGTCTAGGCCGCGTTAGCCGCTGCGGGACCAGAAGAATGCGCAGAAGTCTGGCTGGTGGAACCTAGTAGGCCCGGTGGGTAGGCTATCCACTAAAAAACCGAGATGAGCTTCCGTTACTCAATCTTTGCGTGTCACTAACCCGATCTTGCGGTATGTCACCAGAATCGGTGTCACATGAGACACCAGCTCCGCTGGGGACATGGCGACGTGAAAGTAAAACGCCTGACTATCTCGAATTTCCGAGGCGTGGCCCATGGTGTTGTCCATTTAGCAGGACATACACTCCTAGTCGGCGGAAACAATATTGGTAAATCGACGGTTTGCGAGGCTCTCGACCTTGTTCTAGGTCCTGAGCGGCTCTATCGACGGCCTGTCATTGACGAGCACGACTTCTATTGTGGTCGATATCTTGACAACGACAAAGAGCCGGTAGAGGTCCGCATTGAGGCGGTCCTGACTGATCTTCCGCAGGAAGCCGAGCTTCGCTTCCATCGTCATCTTCGACGGTGGGACGACGTTACGCGTGATTTCGCCGATCAAGGGACGGGCGGCCCGGGGGATGGCGATGGGACGCAGAAGCGATGGGCGCTGCCCGTCGTCTTCTTTGGCCGTTACGACAAGGCCGAGGATGACTTCGTTGGCAACACCTTCTTCGATCATCCGATCGAGCCGCCTGAAGGCGAGGAGGCGCCCGAATTGGCGTTAGGGGCCGGCCGGAAATTTTTTGGACGGGAGCACAAGCGGTTATGCGGATTTGTGTTTCTGCGCACTCTACGCACTGGAGCCCGGGCGCTAAGCCTTCAGCGTGGATCGTTACTCGACACCGTGCTTCGGCTCGGCGGAACGGGGTTGGCGGACATGTGGCAGGACACGCTCGATCGGCTGCAGGGGCTCACTCCGCCCATCGGAGATGTACCCCAGCTTAAACAGATCCGCAGAGATATTAGAGAGCGCATGGGGCGTTTCGTTTCGCTCGCAAACGGCGATGATGCGACGGCCTTTTTCGCTTCCGACTTGACCCGCGAGAATCTGCGCGAGGTCGTGAGGCTGTTCATCGCCGCCGAACCGGTCGGCCATAGCGTACCGTTTGCGAGGCTCGGGACCGGGTCGATTAACCTTCTCGTATTTGCCTTGCTAACGGTGATCGCCGAACTCAAGGAAAAGCAGTCGGTGATCTTTGCGATGGAAGAGCCGGAGATCGCGCTGCCACCCCACACACAGCGGCGCGTAAGTCGTTTCGTGCTCACAGAGATGGGGCAAGCGATCGTCACCTCGCATTCCCCTTACGTGATCGAGCAGTTCGAGCCGCAGGACATTGTAATCCTCTCTCGGCGAGCCGACGGCGTCCTCGAAGGTGCGCCGATCGAACTTGGGGAATTCAAGACCAAAAGCTTCAAAACTGAGCGTCGACAATTCGCAGAGGCGATCCTGGGACGCGGCGTGCTGGTCGTCGAAGGCGCATCAGAGACCGCTTTATTTCCAGAGGCCTCAACTGTCCTTGAGCGCGACCTCGGATCCGATGTCTACATGCACCTCGATTTCGCGGGCGTCAGTCTGTTCACGGCCGATAGCGAAACGGCCGTGCCAAAGTACGGCCCAGTCTTTAAGGCGCTCAGCAAGACCGCCTTCGCCTTTTACGACAAGCCGAACAAGGCGCATACCGCAGAAGCGGTTGCCAAGCTCGATGAGTATGTTGCGCATTGGCAGTCGCCAACCAAAGGAATTGAAGTCCTGCTCGTTTCGGAGACTTCGCCAACAGTCCACCATCGGTTTCTCGATGCCGCGAGCACACGCGATGACTATCCGAGCCACTGCGGTGCTTACGATTCCGTACTAGACGATGACGCCACCGCGCGCGCGTTAGCATTAAATGTTCTGAAGGCACGAAAGGGTGACGCGTACGGCTACACCGCACTATTCATTCGCCAGTGTCGTTCTGCTGACGAACTCCCCGTCACCATCAAGAAAATATTGCTAGAGATTCATGCGGTGATGAAGCCTCCGCCGCCTGACGGAGGCTCCGATCTTCTTGGAGATCTGCTCTGAAGATCGACCTCGACCAGAAGCGGCTCGACATTCTCGCGGAGCCCGGACACGTGCTCGTGACCGGTGGCCCCGGGTCAGGAAAGACGACGATCGCGCTGCTCAAGGCAAAAAAGGTTATTTCGACTTTGATGCCTGCCCAGGAAATCCTCTTCCTGAGCTTCTCGCGCGCTGCTGTGCGCCAAGTGCTGACACGGTGCAAGGCAATACTCAGCCAAGATGAGCGCCGTGCTATCGAAGTGCAGACCTATCACTCCTTCTGCCTGGAAGGCCTTCGATCGCACGGGCGTCTGCTAAACGGACATCAGGCACGAATCGCGTTTCCAGATGCAGAGAGGATCGAACGTGCCGAGTTTGACGGCGATTGGCCTCAGGAGTTGGTGCGCCGTGCTAAGGTCGAGGGAATTTTCGCCTTTGATCAGTTTGCTGGCGCGATGGCTGATATTATTGAGGGCTGCGCCGCTGTTCGCGCCCTGCTAGGTCGCAAATACCCTCTTATAATCGTCGATGAGTTTCAGGATACCGACGACGATCAATGGCGGATCATCGCAGCGCTGTCTTCGGTCACAACGATCTTCTGCCTGGCGGACCCGGAACAGAGCATTTTTCAGTATGACCCAAAGGTCGATCCGCTGCGCCTGAAAAAGGCACAGACGTTACTAAATTCCAAGCTCTTCGATTTGGCCGGCGACAATCATCGAAGCCCCCATGGGGGAATTTTGGCGTTCGCTGATGCGGTGATGAAGAACACGACGCTTCCGTCTCCCTGTGCCGAGGTCACCCAGCACGGCTACCCACCACGTGGGTTTGAGGCCACAGTTCATGCTGCCGTGATCTGGATGTTCAGCCAATTGGCAAAGGCAAAGATCGCAAGCCCTACGATCGCGTTGCTGACCCGCAGCAACCAACTTGTTTCGGACATTTCGACCATTCTGGGTCAGGAGCACACCTACAAGAATAAGACACTTAAGCCGATCTCGCACGAGGTGATCTGGGATGCGGAGTTGTCGGCTGCGGCTGCTGTGGTACTCGCCTCGATACTGGAGTGGCCGCGTCAGAACGTACGAGACGCTCAGGCACAAACGCTGCGGCTCGTCTCCGCCTATTACCGGCTCAAGGCAGCGACGGACGGGACTCAGACGGCCAAGGATCTTGCGCGCCAGTTCGCTGAGGCCGCCGTCGTAGTACAGAGCGGTGGTAAGCTGAAGACAAAGAAGGCAATGGAGATCGTAGCTGCAGTCGAGGCGGGCGTGCAACTAGTCGGCGATCCTGTTGCCGACTGGCGAGCCGCGAGCCGGATTCTCGGGCAGACGACGGCACTTTCTGAGATACAGCGCCAAGTCAGACTTGTACGCCTTTTTCGCGCCACCGATGCCTTGGGCCAAGGCCTCGCGGAGTCCTGGGTTGCTACGGGCGGCTACTCTGGCGCGACGGTGCTAGTGAAGAAGGTGCTTGATCAGGAGCGCCTGATCTCCGCCGAACAGGACCCCCAAGGGGTGCTGGTGATGAACATTCACAAGTCCAAAGGGAAAGAGTTCGACGGGGTCATTCTTGTGGAGGGAGCATTCAAGTCGCTCTTCTTCGATCGCGGAGAAAAGCCGCCGTTTGTGCAGAGCCGACGATTGCTTCGCGTGGCGATTACTCGCGCGCGCACGCGGGTTGCCATCGTCAGGCCGAAGAACTCGGCGCCTCTCTGCGGCCCTTGACCGTACGATCGGGATTGCGGTGCTCTCAACGGGTCGGCAGATCACAAACTAGGGCGCTGGTCGCCGGAATCTCCCATGCTGGCGCTCGTTCCGGCACCCACCTCCAGCCTGGCATGCCGAATGACGTGGATGGCCGGACCGTAGCCCGGCCATGATGGCGTGGACGCAGCTGAGCTCAAGCTCGAGTCGTCTTTCGCGATCCCGCCCGCTAACCCCGCCCACGATACGGCGCCACGCCTTGCTCCGGCACCCACAATCCCTTCGGCAGCTTCCCGGTCTGCCAGAACACGTCGATCGGGATGCCGCCGCGGGGGTACCAGTAGCCGCCGATGCGCAGCCATTTGGGCTTGATCTCGGCGGCGAGGCGCTTGCCGATGGCGACCGTGCAGTCCTCGTGGAAGGCGCCATGGTTGCGGAAGCTGGCGAGGTAGAGTTTCAGCGACTTGGATTCGACCAGCCAGGGGCCGGGGGCGTAATCGATCACCAGATGGGCGAAGTCCGGTTGTCCCGTCACCGGGCATAGCGAGGTGAACTCCGGCACCGTGAAGCGGGCCAGGTAATCCGTGTCCTTCTGCGGGTTGGGGACGCGGTCGAGCCGGGCCGCCTCCGGACTGTCCGGGGCCGCCACTTCGCGGCCGAGCTGAAGGCCGGCCGATGTCAGGGCTGGGGTGGATTTCTTCGCCATGTTTTGTGTCATCCGTCGCAATTGGCGCCGCTTTAGCCAATCTCCGGCCATGCGTCATCCGGTTCGTCATTTCGGCGTCACTTCTGCCGCTCTTGTCCCAGACTTGGCCTTTTCGGCCCCCCGGGCTTGCGGTAGAAGCGGCGCAGCAACGCCCACCAGAAGCCCGTAAGAGGACCCCATGACCGCCATCGTCGACATCATCGGCCGCGAAATCCTGGACAGCCGCGGCAATCCCACGGTCGAGGTCGACGTCGTGCTGGAGGACGGCTCGGTCGGCCGCGCTGCCGTGCCGTCCGGCGCCTCCACCGGCGCCCACGAGGCGGTCGAGCTGCGCGACGGCGACAAGCACCGCTATCTCGGCAAGGGCGTGCTCAAGGCCGTCGAAGCCATCAACGACGAGGTCTATGAGGCGCTCAGCGACATGTCGGTGCAGGACCAGGTCCAGATCGACCAGATCCTGATCGAGCTCGACGGCACCGAGAACAAGAGCCGGATCGGCGCCAACGCCATTCTCGGCGTCTCGCTCGCCTGCGCCAAGGCGGCGGCAATCTCCTACGACATGCCGCTGTATCGTTATGTCGGCGGCACCTCGGCGCGCACCCTGCCGGTGCCGATGATGAACATCGTCAATGGCGGCGTCCACGCCGACAACCCGATCGACTTCCAGGAATTCATGATCATGCCGGTGGGCGCGCCGACCTTTGCGGAGGCGCTGCGCTGCGGCTCGGAGATCTTCCATACGCTGAAGGCCGAGCTGAAGAAGGCCGGTCACAACACCAATGTCGGCGACGAGGGTGGCTTCGCGCCGAACCTGCCGTCGGCGGACGCAGCGCTGGACTTCGTCATGAGCGCGATCGGCAAGGCCGGCTACACCGCGGGCGAGGACGTCATGCTGGCGCTCGACTGCGCCGCGACCGAGTTCTTCAAGGACGGCAAGTACGTCTACGAGGGCGAGAACAAGTCGCGCTCGCGCTCGGAGCAGGCCAAATATCTCGCCGACCTCGTCGCGCGCTATCCGATCGCCTCGATCGAGGACGGCATGTCGGAGGACGACATGGACGGCTGGAAGGAGCTGACCGATCTGATCGGCCACAAGTGCCAGCTCGTCGGCGACGACCTGTTCGTGACCAACGTGAACCGTCTGGAGGACGGCATCCGTAACGGCCGCGCCAACTCGATCCTGATCAAGGTCAACCAGATCGGCACGCTGACCGAGACGCTCGCCGCGGTCGAGATGGCCTACAAGGCCGGCTACACCGCCGTGATGTCGCACCGCTCCGGCGAGACTGAGGATTCCACCATCGCCGATCTCGCGGTCGCCACCAATTGCGGGCAGATCAAGACCGGCTCGCTGGCGCGCGCCGACCGCACCGCCAAGTACAACCAGCTGCTGCGGATCGAGCAGGAGCTGGATGCGCAGGCCAAATATGCGGGCAGGGCGGCGCTGAAGGCGCTGGCCTGATCCGGAACGCAACACGGAAGAGGGAGGCGCGCATGGGTGTCGAGACAGGCCTGCAACTGCGGACGCTGATCAAGCGCAGCGGCGAGCTCGAGCTCTCGCTGGTCGACGTGCCGACCCCTGAGCCTGGGCCGGACGAGGTCGTGGTGCGGATCGAGGCGGCGCCGATCAACCCGTCCGATCTCGGCCTGCTCGTTGGCGCTGCCGACCTCACGACCATGCAGGCGTCCGGCACCAAGGACCGTCCGGTCATCATCGCGAAGGTGCCGGAAACCGGGATGCGGGCGATGGCCGCCCGGGTCGACGAGTCCATGCCTGTTGGCAACGAGGGGGCGGGCGTCGTGGTCAAGACCGGATCCTCCGACGCCGCCAAGGCGCTGATGGGCCGCACGGTCGCGGCGATCGGCGGGGCGATGTACAGCCAGTATCGCTGCCTGAAGCTCTCCGAATGCCTGCCGCTGCCGGCGGGCACCACGCCCGCCGAGGGTGCCTCCTGCTTCGTCAATCCGCTGACCTCGCTCGGCATGACCGAGACGATGCGGCGCGAGGGCCATACCGCGCTCGTGCACACCGCGGCCGCCTCCAACCTCGGGCAGATGCTCAACAAGATCTGCCTCAAGGACGGCATCCCGCTGGTCAACATCGTGCGCAGTGCGGCACAGGCGGAGATCCTGCGCGGCCTCGGCGCCAAGTACGTCGTGGATTCGACCTCGCCCACCTTCATGGACGACCTGGTCGCGGCGCTGGTCGAGACCGGCGCGACCATCGCGTTCGATGCGATCGGCGGCGGCAAGCTCGCCGGCCAGATCCTCAACGCGATGGAAGCCGCGATCAACAAGTCCGGCAAGCACCCCTACAGCCGATACGGCTCGAACGTGCACAAGCAGGTCTACATCTACGGCAGCCTCGACGTCAGGCCGACCGAGATCACGCGCGGCTTCGGCATGACCTGGAGCGTGGGCGGCTGGCTGCTGTTTCCGTTCCTGATGAAGATCGGCAAGGCGGATACCGAGCGGCTGCGCCAGCGCGTCGTCGACGAGCTGAAGACGACCTTTGCCAGCCACTACACCAAGGTCGTTTCCTTGTCCGAGGCGCTCGATCCGGCCAACCTCGCCGTGTACGCCAAACGGGCCACCGGCGAAAAATTCCTCATCGACCCCAACAAAGATAAGTGACCTAACGTCGCTCCTCGGACGTTGCTGACGGGCTTGCGTTTGGCCCGCATGCGGAGACAATCCGCCCCGTTTGTCTGGGGGGCGGCGTCAGCCGCATGAAGCACTGAGGAGAGATTTGTCATGACCCGATTGGATCGCCGTCGATTTCTGGCCGGTGCGGCCCTCGCCGGAGCTGCAACCGCCTTGCCGCCGCTGGCCGGACAGGCACGCGCGGCGGTTGCGCCCGCCGGCGCGCAGGCCCCCGGCTTCTACCGCTACAAGGTCGGCGACTACGAGTGCACCTCCGTCAATGACGGCGCGCGCACCTTCCCGATGCCCGACACGTTCGTCGTCAACACCTCCAAGGACGAAGCGCTGGCGGCAGCGGATGCGGCCTACATGCCCAAGGGCATGATCACGATCCCCTTCAATCCGCAGCTGATCAACACCGGCTCCAAGCTGGTCCTGATCGACACCGGCAATGGGGCCGGGGCCTTCGAGGCCAGCAAGGGCGCGGTCGGCCGCACGCTGCAGAACCTCGCTGCCGCCGGCGTCGATCCGAAGAGCATCGACGTCGTCGTGCTTTCCCACATGCATGGCGACCACATCAACGGCCTCAAGCTCGCGGACGGCTCGCTGGCATTTCCGAACGCCGAGCTGAAGGTGCCGGCCAAGGAGTGGGCGTTCTGGAATAGCGACGAGAACGCCGCCAAGGCGCAGACCGACTTGATGAAGGGCAACTTCGCCAACTTCAAGAAGGTGTTCGGCGGGCTCGAAAGCAAGGTCACTCAGTACGAGTGGGACAAGGAGGTCGCGCCCGGCATCACCGCGCTCGGCACGCCCGGTCACACGCCGGGACACACCTCGTTCGCGGTCGCTTCCGGCAATGCCAGGGTGCTGATCCAGGCCGACGTCACCAACGTCCCCGAGCTGTTCCTGCGCAATCCGGATTGGCACGTGATGTTCGACACCGATGCCGCGATGGCGCAGGAGACGCGGCACAAGTTCTACGACATGGCCGCCGTCGAGAAGGCCAAGGTGATCGGCTTCCACTTCTCGTTCCCCTCGGTGGGCTATGTCGAGAAGGACGGCGCCAAGTA
This sequence comes from Bradyrhizobium sp. HKCCYLS3013, assembly GCF_051167615.1. NCBI lineage: Bacteria > Pseudomonadati > Pseudomonadota > Alphaproteobacteria > Hyphomicrobiales > Nitrobacteraceae > Bradyrhizobium > Bradyrhizobium sp. HKCCYLS3013. The sequence goes on along the minus strand of NZ_JBNPTK010000025.1, from coordinate 40,542 downwards.
CCGGCTGATCCCGGCGCCGTGGAATCCGGTGATCTGATCTCGCTTTAACCGGCGTCATTGCGAGCGAAGCGACGCAATCCAGGGGCTCGGTCGGGACTCTGGATTGCGTCGTCGCTTCGCTCCTCGCAATGACGGGGATGGAGTGTGCCAGGCCGTCTTTCGATGCGGCCTGCTTGTTTTGCATATGCGAAATGCCGGGCTTCCCGCCGCTCCGGCGAACGCCTATGTCAGGCGTTCCCGGGACTCCGCAGGGCCTTGCATGTCGATCGACCTCTCTCCCACCACCGCCGATCTCTCCAACTGGCGCACTGCGCCGTTCAGCCGCTGGGCCTTTCACAACATCCGCGCGATCCTGCCGGCCGCCGACATCGAGAGCGCGCCCGGCAGCGCCTGGCCGCTGCCGGCGAGCCCGGTTGCGTTCGAGGATTTCAGCGTGCGGCTGCCCAAGGGCGGCACGCTCGATCTCGACGGTTTCCTGAAGGCGACGGCGACCGACGGGCTGCTGATCCTGCATGACGGCCGCATCGTCTTCGAGCGCTATGACGGCGGCACCGACCGCGACACGCCGCACATCCTGATGTCGGCGACCAAGTCGATCACCGGCCTCATGGTCGGCATCCTGGCTGGCCGCGGCGAGCTCGACATCGACGCCGAGGTCACGCGCTACGTGCCGGAGGTGGCCGCCACGGCCTATCGCGGCGCCACGATCCGGCAGCTCATCGACATGCGCGCCGGCATCGTCTTCGATGGCGCCGGCTTGCAGGCCTATGCCGACGCCAGCGGCTGGGAGCCGGCCGCGCCGGGCACGACGCCGAACCTGCACGATTTCTTCGCGACGATGCGCGCCCAGTCGGCGCCGCATGGCGGCGCCTTCAGCTACGTCTCCTCCAACACCGATCTGCTGGGCTGGGCGATCGAGCGCGCCACCGGCCGCAGCTTCGCAAGCCTCGTCAGCACGCTGCTGTGGCAGCCGATGGGGGCCAGCGGCGAGGCCTTCATCACCCTCGACCGCAAGGGCGCGCCGCGCTGCACCGGCGGCTTCTGCGCCACCTTGCGCGATTTCGCGCGCCTTGGCCAGCTCGTGCTGTCAGGTGGGCGGCGGGGCTCGCACGCGATCATCCCCGAGGCTTGGCTCGACGACATCAGGCACAATGGCGATGTGCAGGCTTGGCGCGACGGCCAGTGGCGCGACAGCTTTGCCGCGATCAGCCGCAACATGCACTATCGCAGCGGCTGGTACGTCATCAATGATCAGCCGCAGCTGATGTTCGCGATGGGCATTCACGGCCAGAACCTGTTCGTCGATGCCGCCAACGGCATCGTGATCGCCAAGCTGTCGAGCTGGGCTCAGCCGGTCGACGGGCAGGCGATCTGGCTGACGCATCAGGCGGTGGCTGAATTTGCCCGCAGCCTCAAAGCCACGGCTTGAGCTCGCCGCGGCGAAGGTCTGGAACATTGGAGCCCTGCTCGCGATGAAACGCTGAGTTTCGCGACACGCTGTTTTCATGCACTTGCATGGTCTTGCCCATGTGTCTTAAGTGCACCCCTCACGTTCCCCTGCAAAGGATGCCCTATGCCTGCTCCGTACGCCATCGTCGCCCTCGTCGGCAGTCTCCGCAAGGAGAGCTTCACCCTGAAGATCGCCAATGCGCTCGCCAAGCTGGCGCCGGCCAGCCTGAAGATCGACGTGACCACGCTCAACGGCCTGTCGTTCTTCAACCAGGATCTCGAAGCCAATCCGCCGGCCGACTGGCTCGCCCTGCGCGACAAGCTGAAGGCCTCGAACGGCGTCCTCATCCTGACGCCGGAATACAACCGCTCGATCCCCGGCGTGCTGAAGAACGCGATCGACATCGCTTCGCGCCCCTATGGGCAGAGCTCGTTCCTGGGCAAGCCGGTCGGCCTCATCTCCAATTCGCCGGGCCCGCTCGGCGGCGTGGCGGCGGCCAAGCACCTGCAGAACATCATGCCGGGCATCTCGGGCCCGATCATGGGACAGCCGGAAATCTACCTGAACGGCGTCGGCGACGCGTTCGACGCCCAGGGCGAGCTGGTCAAGGATTCGCTCAAGACGGTGTTGCAGCAATATCTGGATGCCTTCGCCGCCTTCGTGGCCAAGCAGAACGGCTGACCTTGGTCGTCGCCGTGCGGCGGTCGCCAACTGCATGACGGGTATGATGCGGGCAGGGCGTTGACGCGCCTTGCCCGATCCGTTTCAAGGCCATGCCGGACCAGCGCAAGGATGCGCATTGCCAAGGAAGCATGATGGCCCATTCGTTCACACCCGCGTCGTCGTCGAGGCCCGGCCAGAACCAGCCGGATCTCGACTCGGAGGCCGTCTGGCAGGCGCGGATCGACCTCGCGGCGTGCTTCCGGATGGCGGCGCGGCACGGGCTCGAAGAGGGCATCTGCAACCACTTCTCGGCGCTGGTGCCTGGCTATGACGACCTCTTCATCGTCAATCCCTACGGCTATGCCTTTCGTGAGCTGACGGCCTCGAAGCTGCTGGTGTGCGATTTCGACGGCAACGTCATTGCCGGCGATGGCCGCCCGGAAGCGACTGCCTTCTACATCCATGCCCGCATCCACAAGGCGTTGCCGCGGGCCAAGGTCGCGTTCCACACCCACATGCCCTACGCCACCGCGCTGTCGATGACCGAAGGCGACCCGCTGATCTTCGCCGGGCAGACGGCGCTGAAATTCTACGGACGAACCGCGGTCGACGCGAACTACAATGGGCTGGCGCTCGACGCGCGGGAGGGCGACCGCATCGCCGGGGCTGTCGGCAACGCCGACATCGTCTTCATGAAGCATCACGGCGTCATGGTGCTGGCGCCGACCATCGCTGAAGCCTGGGACGATCTCTATTATCTCGAGCGCGCCTGCCAGGTGCAGTGCCTGGCGCTGTCGACCGGCCGCAAGGTCACCGCCGTCGCGCCGGCAATCGCGGAAGCCGCCTCTCGCCAGATGCGCGAAGGAGATGCGGAATCGGCTCGGTTGCACCTCGAGGCCGTCAAACGCATGCTCGATCTCGAGGAGCCGGTCTACCGGAGCTGAGGACTGATCGTCTGGAGGCTGGTGCGATGTCCAGATTGGAGCTTTCTGCCGAGCAGCGCGCAGCGCTGGATCGTCCCGTCTGGTCAGCCCTGACCACCGGGCACCGGGCGCTTGCCGAGGGCGCCGCGCATGCCCGTCGCTATCCTGCGGCGATTGCACCATTTGCCGCCATGTCGGACGACAGCGAGGCCGCATGGTCGGAGCTCGCCGACTTCGCCAAGAAGGACGTGGTTGCGATCGTGACTCCCGCTCCTCCGGGCGACCTGCACGGCCTTGCCGCCTGGTTCAGCGCCAGCGTCCGCCAGATGGTTGCGGTCGAGGCCGAGGCCCCTGTTGGGGATGCCGTGATCGAAACGCTCGACCAGCGTGACATTCCGGCGATGCTGGAGCTGACGGCGCTGACCAAGCCCGGCCCGTTCCTGGCCAGGACCCACGAGCTGGGCCGCTATATCGGCATCCGCGACGGGCAGCGCCTGGCTGCGACGGCCGGGGAGCGCATGCGCCTCGACGGGTTCACGGAAATCAGCGCGGTCTGTGTCCATCCGGACTATCGCGGCCGTGGCTATGCCCAGAGGCTCGTGACGGCCCTGATGACGGCCATCAGGGGCAGGGGCGAGACGCCGTTTCTCCACGTCATAGAGGACAATCATGCCGCGATCGCGCTGTATGAGCGTCTCGGCTTCGTGTCGCGAGCCACCTTGTGTTTCACGGTGCTTCGGCAATCCGTCAGCCCGTGACGGGTGATGCGACCTTCGTAAAGAAGCCTCGCGGGGCGGATTAGCAGATCCTTAACCAAGGCGCCCCATCTTCCGGCCATGGTCTCCCGCGCGCGGCTCAAATCGTTCCTGACCGGGCTCGCCCTCTACACGATGGCGGCCGCCATCATCGGCTATTTCGGCATCAACGCCTATACCGGCCGCTACGGCCTGACCGCGCGCCAGGAGCTCGACCAGGAGATCATTGCGCTGACCTCCGAGCTCGCCCGGCTGAAGCAGGAGCGGGCGGAGGGTGAGAAGCGCGTGTCGCTGCTGCGCTCCGACCGGGTCGATCCCGACATGCTCGATGAGCGCGCCCGCTTCCAGCTCGGCTACGCCAATCCGCGTGATCTGATCCGGATCAATCGGCCAAACTGAGCGAGCCGGTCTCCGCGAGGCATCCGTTGGGAGACTGGCCTCGCGTCTGCGTAACGAACGCGTGCACGACAAGCCCATGACGAGGAAGACCCGCGCTGCGCGCGGGTCTTCGACGATCGCTGATGCGCTGCTCCTTATGCGGCCCGCACGGTGGCGAGGAACCTGTGGACCTCGGCCTTCAGGCGGTTGCTGTCCTGGGACAGTGACTGCACAGCGTTGAGCACCTGGGACGAAGCCGTCCCTGTCTCGGTTGCTTCGCGCTGGACGTCGGCAACATTCGCGGAAACCTCTTTCGTGCCGCTGGCGGCTTGCTGGATGTTGCGCGAGATTTCCTGGGTTGCGGCGCCCTGTTCTTCGACAGCGGCTGCGATGGTGGCGGCGATTTCCGACATCCGGCCGATCGTGTCGCCGATTTCCTTGATGGCGGTGACCGAATGCTGGGTGGCGGTCTGGATGGCGCCGATCTGCTGGCTGATCTCTCCGGTCGCCTTGGCGGTCTGCTCGGCGAGCGCCTTGACCTCCGAGGCGACAACGGCGAAGCCGCGGCCGGCTTCACCCGCCCGCGCCGCCTCGATGGTGGCGTTCAAGGCCAGCAGGTTGGTCTGGCCGGCGATGGTGTTGATGAGCTCCACCACGTCGCCGATGCGAGCCGCCGCTTGCGACAATTCGCCCACGCGTTCATTGGTCTTGCGGGCCTGCTCGACGGCTTCACTGGCGATCGCCGAAGACTGCTGCACCTGCCGGCTGATCTCGTTCACGGAGGAGGACATTTCCTCGGTGGCGGCGGCGACCGACTGGACGTTGTTGGAGGCGGCGCCTGAGGCGCCGGCTACGACGGTGGCGAGACCCTTCGAGCGTTCGGCAGTCGCGCTGAGCGACTGGGCCGATGACTCCAGATCGGTCGCTGCCGACGACACGGTCTCGATGATCTGGCCGACCGCGGTCTCGAAATCGTTCGCAAGGCGCATCGTATCGATCTTGCGCTGCTCGGCCTGGCGCGCCTCCAGCTCGTTCTGCTCGGCTTCGAGCCGCTGGCGGGCGACGGCATTGACCTTGAACACCTCGACGGCACGGGCCATCTCGCCGACCTCGTCGCGCCGTTCCGAGCTCGGTATCTGCACAGCGAGATTCCCGTTCGCAAGCTCGGTCATCGTCCGGGTGATCGCTTGCAGCGGCCGGACCAGGCCGCGCGCGATCATCAGGGTCGCAACGCACAGCAGGGCGATCAATCCGACGGCCCACATCAGCGTCACCTTGACGGAGGCGTAGAACGCCTCGTCGAGATCGTCGACATACACGCCCGTGCCGACGACCCAGTTCCACGGATCGGCCTTCAAGGTGTAGCCGAGCTTCGCCACCGGGACGCTGCTGCCGGCGCGCGCGAACATATAGCTGACGAAGCCGCCACCAGGCTGGGTCGAAGCCGCGATCAACTCGCGTACGAAAGGCAGACCGTTGGCGTCCTTCTCGTTGAGCAGGCCCTTGCCCTCCCAATCCGGCTTCGGGCCAAGCACGAGGTTCACGCCGTCCGGCTGGTAGACGAAGATGTAGTCGTTCTTGCCGAACCGGATGCCGCGGAGCACGGCCTTGGCGCGGTTCTGCGCCTCGTCCGCGGTCAGGGCGCCCTTCGCCGCCGCATCGGCAAAGCCCTTCACGATCGACACGGCAGATTGCACCTGTCCGACGACCGCGGCCTTACGCTCTTCGACCAGGGCTGTGCGGGTGGCCAGCAGCTGGCTGACGACGGCGACGATACAGACGCCGATGGATAACGCGACCAGAACCGCAAAGCGGCGAGGGATGGTGAGAACCATGTTCGTTCCTGTCAGGGGGACGAGGCAGCCGGACAGTTCAGGCAGCCAGGGATTTCCGTTGAGTTATTTGATTTCGTTGATGAATTCGGAAAAATTGTGCATTGCGGAAGGTTTAGAATTGATTGATTCGAACGCCCGTAGAAACACGGAGACTCTCTGCCGCTGCTCGGTCGGAATATCCGTTATGCCGATGTTCGATATGTCGGGTTTTTTGGTCGCCGATGGCGTCGTCGAGATCCACCGATGAGGGTGTCGCGGAGGGCGTCGTCGGCTTGGCCTGACGCGTCCCATCCGCTGAGATGACTGCTCTTTTTTGTAGCGGCCTGCGGTCGGATTCCAAAAATGGTGGAATTGTATTTGCAATATTTCGTGTGCATTGCAGTGCGGCACGCCAAAGCCTTCGGACGTGCCACGCGGTCCTTTTACGTCTCCTGGAGTTGAGCTAGAGAGAGCTACTTTTTCTCTCATCCGGAATTGCCATGGCCGCACCGAAGAAGACCGCCGCAAAGGAACAAGGGCAGGACAGAGATAACGGCCCGCCGCCGGAATTCACCAGAGAACAGGAATTGGCTGCGCTGCGCGACATGCTGCTGATCCGCCGCTTTGAGGAAAAGGCGGGTCAGCTTTATGGCATGGGTGCGATCGGCGGCTTCTGCCATCTTTACATCGGCCAGGAAGCGGTCGTCGTCGGCATGCAGATGGCGCTGAAGCCGGGCGACCAGGTCATCACCGGCTATCGCGATCACGGCCACATGCTGGCCACCGGCATGGATGCCAAGGGCGTCATGGCCGAGCTCACGGGACGCCGCGGCGGCTATTCCAAGGGCAAGGGCGGCTCCATGCACATGTTCAGCGTGGAGAAGAATTTCTTCGGCGGCCACGGCATCGTCGGCGCCCAGGTCTCGCTCGGCACCGGCCTTGCGCTCGCCAACCGCTACCGCGGCAACGACTCGGTCAGCGTCGCCTATTTCGGCGACGGCGCGGCCAACCAGGGGCAGGTCTATGAGAGCTTCAACATGGCGGAGCTCTGGAAACTGCCGGTGATCTACGTCATCGAGAACAACCGCTACGCCATGGGCACCGCGGTGTCGCGCGCTTCGGCGCAGACCGACTTCTCCAAGCGCGGCCTCTCCTTCAACATTCCGGGCGAGCAGGTCGACGGCATGGACGTCCGCGCCGTGAAGGCTGCGGCCGAGAAGGCTGTCGCCTGGTGCCGTGAGGGCAAGGGCCCCTACATCCTGGAAATGCAGACCTACCGCTATCGCGGCCACTCGATGTCGGACCCGGCGAAGTATCGCACCCGCGAGGAGGTCGAGAAGGTCCGTCACGACCAGGATCCGATCGAGCAGGTGCGCAACCGCCTGCTGGCGGCCAAGGTCAGCGAGCAGGATCTCAAGGCGATCGACGCCGACGTGCGCAAGATCGTCAATGAGGCCGCCGATTTCGCGCAGGCCGATCCCGAGCCGGATGCCGCCGAGCTCTACACCGACGTCTATCGCTAATCGCGCGCGCAAGCTGATTTCTCTGGAGCTGATATGCCTATTCAAGTTTTGATGCCTGCGCTGTCGCCCACGATGGAGAAGGGCAACCTCGCCAAATGGCTGAAGAAGGAAGGCGAGGCGATCAAGTCGGGTGACGTGATCGCCGAGATCGAGACCGACAAGGCGACGATGGAGGTCGAGGCGACCGACGAGGGCACGCTCGGCAAGATCCTGATCCCCGAGGGCACCGCCGACGTTGCTGTCAACACGCCGATTGCGACCATCCTCGCCGATGGCGAGACCGCGGCCGATCTCGGCAAGGCCTCGGCGCCCGCCGCCGAGATGAAGGCCGCGCAATCGGCGCCGCCGGCGGACGCTGGCGTCTCCGTGCAGGCCTCGCCCGCGCCGACTGGCGTGGCCGCGCCGCAGAGCGTCGCCGAGCCCGATCCGGAAGTGCCCGCCGGCACCGAGATGGTGACGCAGACCATCCGCGAGGCGCTGCGCGACGCGATGGCCGAGGAGATGCGTCGCGACGGCGACGTCTTCATCATGGGCGAGGAGGTCGCCGAATATCAGGGCGCCTACAAGGTCACCCAGGGCCTGTTGCAGGAGTTCGGCGCGCGTCGCGTGATGGACACCCCGATCACCGAGCACGGCTTTGCCGGCATCGGCGTCGGCGCAGCGATGGCCGGCCTGAAGCCGATCGTCGAGTTCATGACCTTCAACTTCGCCATGCAGGCGATCGACCAGATCATCAACTCCGCGGCCAAGACCTTGTACATGTCCGGCGGCCAGATGGGCTGCTCGATCGTGTTCCGCGGCCCCAATGGCGCCGCCGCCCGCGTCGCCGCGCAGCACAGCCAGGACTACTCGTCCTGGTACTCGCACATCCCTGGCCTCAAGGTCGTCGCGCCGTATTCGGCCGCCGATGCCAAGGGCCTGTTGAAGGCTGCGATCCGTGATCCCAACCCGGTGATCTTCCTCGAGAACGAGGTGCTGTACGGTCACTCCGGCGAGGTGCCCAAGCTCGACGACTACATCATCCCGATCGGCAAGGCGCGCATCGCGCGTTCGGGCAAGGACGTCACGATCATCTCCTGGTCGAACGGCATGACCTACGCGCTCAAGGCCGCCGATGAGCTCGCCAAGGAGGGCATCGAGGCCGAGGTGATCGACCTGCGCACGCTGCGTCCGATGGACACCGAGACCATCATCGCCTCGGTCAAGAAGACCGGGCGTGCGGTCACGGTGGAAGAGGGCTGGGCGCAGAGCGGCGTCGGTGCCGAGATCGCCGCGCGCATCATGGAGCATGCCTTCGACTATCTCGATGCGCCGGTGACGCGCGTCTCGGGCAAGGACGTGCCGATGCCGTATGCCGCGAACCTCGAGAAGCTTGCGCTGCCGTCGGCGGCGGAGGTCGTGCAGGCCGCCAAGTCCGTCTGCTACCGGTAAGCTGCAATGGGCATGCTCGAGAAAATCACAGGTGGTCTTCCGACTAAGCCATCGGAGGCAGTCGCCGAACTTATTGGCCGGATAGAAGAGAATGTTCTCACTCCGGGCGAGCACGTCTGTGATGCTGCCGAATATCGGGCGATCGCAAAGTTTGTTCGTAGGTTTTGCGAACGGTTTAAGTTGACCGAGACGTTCGGTAACATCTCTTCCGGCAGCAAAGAGCTCGATGATATCGATGGCGCCTATGCTTGGCTGCAAGCTCACGTAGAAAGGCTGCGGAAGGTTCAAGTTGATCTTGAAGATAGCAAGGCTGAAGCCGATATCGAGGATCTTCTTTCGCAGTACGAGAGTTCCTTACCAGGAGAGTCGTTCGGACTCGCAAAACTAAATGAAGAGGAAAAACGGAAAGCCCACGCTCACCTCCAAAAAATTCGAACGATTATCGACGAAAGTGGAGTTTCCGACCGTAAAAAGAATGCTCTTTTCGAGAGGATTAACGCTCTCGCCCGTGAGGTCGATGCGCACGGCACGCGAACTGATAGATTCTTTGCGTTCGCTGGTGATGTTGGTTTCGTTCTTGGAGATGTTACCAAGAAAGCGAAGCCATTGTTGCATGAGGTGAAAGAGGTCTTGCGAATCGTCTCGAGATCACGAGCGAGGCAGGAAGGGGTCAGCTTGCCGCCCGGTGATGAGGTTCTTCAGCTGGCGCCCCCCGAATCTGAGTTTGAGTAGGATCGATCATGTTGCTTGTTAGCTATCGGTGAAAGAACGTGATGATCCAATCGACTGATCTCCTCTGTTTTAGGTAGAGCCATGGCCGGACCCAAGGAGCAGCCGCTGCCGCCCGACGTCATCGGCCGCGAGGACGCCACCGAAGTGTTGCGCGCCTTCGTGCTCGATGGCGGGCTCTCGATCGCATTCCAGCGCGCCTTCGAGGAGCCCGACGTGTGGGGGCTGCTCCTGGTCGACGTCGCCCGACATGCTGCGCGCGCCTATGCGCGCGAGAGCGACTATTCCGAAGACGAGGCGCTGCAGCGCATCGTCGAGATGTTCGAAGCCGAGCTGGCTCGGCCGACTGACACGGGCACCACCAGCCCCAGGTCGAAACAAGGTCACTGATCATGCCGATCAACATTCTGATGCCCGCGCTGTCGCCGACGATGGAGAAGGGCAACCTCGCTCGTTGGCTCAAGAAGGAAGGCGACCAGGTCAAGTCCGGCGAGGTCATCGCCGAGATCGAGACCGACAAGGCCACGATGGAAGTCGAGGCGGTCGATGAGGGCACGCTCGCCAAGATCCTGGTGCCGGAAGGCACGCAGGACGTGCCGGTCAACGACGTGATCGCGGTGCTCGCCGGCGAGGGCGAGGACGTCAAGGCGGCCGGCAGCGCGCCGGCGGCGGCGGCTCCCAAGCCCGAGGCGAAGCCGACGGTGTCCGCGGCGGCGCCCGCCGCCACACCTGCACCTTCCGCCGCGCCCGCGCCGAAGCCGGCCGCGGCTCCTGCGCCGGCCGCTCCCGCGGCTGCGCCGCAGGTCAACGGTCACGCGCGCATCTTCTCGTCGCCATTGGCACGTCGTCTCGCCAAGGATGCCGGCATTGATCTCGGCCGCATCACCGGCACCGGCCCGCACGGCCGCGTCGTCGCGCGCGACGTTGAGGACGCAAAGTCCGGCAAGGGCCTGAAGGCTGCGCCGTCGGCGGCACCTGCCGCGGCAGGCGCGCCGGCGCTGGCGCCGTCGATGTCGGACAAGCAGATCCTGGCGCTGTTCGAGCCGGGCTCCTACGAGGTCATCCCGCATGACGGCATGCGCCGCACCATCGCGCAGCGCCTGACCGCGTCGGTGCAGAACGTCCCGCACTTCTATCTCACGATCGACTGCGACATCGGCAAGTTGCTCGCCGCCCGCGAGGAGATCAATGCGGCAGCTCCAAAGGACAAGGAGAAGAAGCCGCTCTACAAGCTCTCGGTGAACGACTTCGTCATCAAGGCGATGGCGGTCGCGCTGCAGAAGATTCCGAACTGCAACGTGAGCTGGACCGAAGGCGGCATGGTCAAGCACAAGCATTCGGACGTCGGCGTCGCGGTGGCGATGCCGGGCGGACTGATCACGCCGATCATCCGTAAGGCCGAGACCAAGACGCTGTCGGCGATCTCGGGCGAGATGAAGGACTTCGCCGCGCGCGCCCGCTCGCGCAAGCTGAAGCCGGAGGAATATCAGGGCGGCACCACGGCCGTGTCCAACCTTGGCATGTACGGCATCAACCACTTCACCGCCGTGATCAATCCGCCGCATGCGACCATCCTCGCGGTTGGCACCTCGGAAGAACGCCCCGTGGTGCGCAACGGCAAGATCGAGATCGCCAGCATGATGAGCGTGACCCTGTCGTGCGATCACCGCGCCATCGACGGCGCGCTCGGCGCCGAGCTGATCGGCGCGTTCAAGCAGCTGATCGAGAATCCCGTGATGATGATGGTGTGACGTTGCGTTCCGGAGCGGGATGGCAGACGGGGCCAGCGCATGCGCATCAGAACGCGGTGGCCCTGGATCACGGCACTGGTGAGCGCCGCGTTGTTTGCCAACCCGCTCGGGATCGACGTCATCCATTCTGCTTTCTACTCCGGCGAGGCGCTGTCGCGCGGCATCTGGGCGCCGATCGTGCTTGCCGGATTTGCGATCTGCGCCGTGCTGGTGCTGCTGGAGGCAATAGTTCGAGCCTTGATCTGGCGACGTTCCGTCGGCAGCACCACGACCATCTGATTTCCAACTGCTTCAGTTGAATGGGAGCCGTAATGGCCGACACATCCTTCGACGTCATCATCATCGGCTCCGGCCCGGGCGGCTACGTCACCGCGATCCGTGCCGCGCAGCTCGGCTTCAAGACCGCGATCATCGAGAAATCCTACCTCGGCGGCATCTGCCTGAACTGGGGCTGCATCCCGACCAAGGCGCTGCTGCGCTCGGCTGAGATCTATCACTACATGCAGCACGCCAAGGAATACGGCCTGTCGGCGGAAAAGATCTCCTACGATCCGAAGGCGGTGGTGCAGCGCTCGCGCGGCGTGTCGAAGCGGCTGAACGACGGCGTCGGCTTCCTGATGAAGAAGAACAAGGTCCAGGTGATCTGGGGCCGTGCCGCGATCGATGCGCCCGGCAAGGTCACCGTGACCAAGTCCGATGTCGAGGCGCCGAAGGGTGCGCTCGGCGAGGGGACCTATCAGGCCAAGCACATCATCGTCGCGACCGGCGCGCGGCCGCGCGTGCTGCCGGGCCTCGAGCCGGACAAGAAGCTGGTCTGGACCTATTTCGAGGCGATGGTGCCCGACAGGATGCCGAAGTCGCTGCTGGTGGTCGGCTCCGGCGCGATCGGCATCGAGTTCGCGTCGTTCTTCCGCACCATGGGCTCCGAGGTCACCGTGGTCGAGGTGCTGCCGCAGATCCTCCCCGTCGAGGACGCCGAGATCGCCGGCATCGCGCGCAAGCAGCTGGAGAAGCAGGGTCTCAAGATCATGACCGGCGCCAAGGTCACCAAGCTCGACAAGAAGAGCGACAGCGTGGTGGCGACGATCGACGACGGCAAGGGCAAGACCGAGACGGTCGAGTTCGACCGTGTCATCTCGGCGGTCGGCGTGGTCGGCAACATCGAGAATCTCGGTCTGGAGAAGCTCGGGGTGAAGACCGACCGCGGCTGCATCGTCATCGACGGCTACGGCAAGACCAACGTGCCCGGCCTCTACGCGATCGGCGACGTCGCGGGGCCCCCGATGCTCGCGCACAAGGCCGAGCATGAAGGCGTGGTCTGTATCGAGGCGATCAAGGGGCTGCATCCGCACCCGATGGACAAGAACCTGATTCCGGGCTGCACCTATTGCCATCCACAGATCGCCTCCGTCGGTCTCACCGAGGCCAAGGCGAAAGAGCAGGGGCGTGACATCCGCGTCGGCCGCTTCCCCTTCGTCGGCAACGGCAAGGCGATCGCGCTCGGCGAGGACCAGGGCCTGGTCAAGGTGATCTTCGACAAGAAGACCGGACAGCTGATCGGCGCCCACATGGTCGGCGCCGAGGTGACCGAGCTGATCCAGGGCTATGTCGTGGCGATGAATCTCGAGACGACCGAGGAAGAGCTGATGCACACGGTGTTCCCGCATCCGACCCTGTCGGAGATGATGAAGGAAGCCGTGCTCGACGCCTACGGCCGCGTGCTGAATATGTAATCCGCTCACCGGCCGTCATGCGCGGGCTTGACCCGTGCATCCATCCCCTTCGACAATCCTTGCGAAGGGGATGGATTGCCGGGGCAAGCCCGGCAATGACGGAGATGACCAGACGGGCACAACAAGAGGCTCCGCCGTGAAATCCAGCGACAATCTCACCACCGAGCGCCCGACCTTCGTCACCCATCTCGAATGCGCGATGGAAGGCGATCATTATCCGGCGGACCAGGTCCACAACCTCTCCAAGGCCGGCAAGCCGCTGCTGGTGCGCTACGATCTCGCAGGGGTGAAACAGGCGCTGACCAAGGACGCGCTGGCGCAGCGTCCGGCCGACATGTGGCGCTATCGCGAACTGCTGCCGGTGCGCAAATGCGCCGACATCGTGAGCCTCGGCGAGGTGATGACGCCGCTGATCAATCTGCCCAAGCTGTCGAAGAAGCTCGGCGGCGGCGAGATCATCGTCAAGGACGAGGGCCGGCTGCCGACCGGCTCGTTCAAGGCGCGCGGCCTGGTGATGGCGGTGTCGATGGGCAAGGCGCTCGGCATCAGGCACATGGCGATGCCGACCAACGGCAATGCCGGTGCTGCGCTCGCGGCCTATGCAACGTCCTGCGGCATCAAGACCACTATCTTCTGTCCGGCAGACACCCCCGAGGTGAATGTCAGCGAGATCGAGCTGCAAGGCGCGACCGTGTATCGCGTCAACGGCCTGATCGATGATTGCGGCAAGATCGTCGGCGAGGGCAAGGCCAAGGTCGGTTGGTTCGACACCTCGACCTTGAAGGAGCCCTATCGCATCGAGGGCAAGAAGACGATGGGCCTCGAACTCGCCGAGCAGCTCGGCTGGGACGTGCCCGACGTGATCTTCTATCCGACCGGCGGCGGCACCGGCCTGATCGGCATGTGGAAGGCGTTCGACGAGCTGGAGAAAATCGGGTTCATCGGCGCCAAGCGCCCGCGCATGGTGGCAGTGCAGGCCTCCGGCTGCGCCCCGATGGTGCGCGCCTTCGAGCAGGGCGTCGAGCACGCCACGCGCTGGGAGGACGCCCACACCATCGCGTCCGGCATCCGCGTGCCCCAGGCCGTCGGTGATTTCCTCATCCTGCGCGCCGTGCGCGAGAGCAAAGGTTTCGCCATCGCGGTCGATGACGAGAAGATTTCATCTGCGCTCACCGAGGTCGCGCGCGAGGAGGGGCTGCTGTTGTGCCCGGAGGGCGCGGCGACCTATGCCGCCTACAAGCAGAGCCTGGCCGACGGACGCGTGACGAAAAACGATCGCGTCATGCTGTTCAATTGCGCGACAGGACTTAAATATCCGCTGCCGCCGGTCACCCGCACGCTCGATCGTCACCAGCCGATCGACTTCGGGCAGTTCTAACTAACAACCAGCACCGCGGCCTCGGGCACATGCTCCGGCGCAGACGCATCAGCGTCTGTGACCGGCGCGTGCGACACAAGGGAGGACGTGATGCGACGAGCTCTTTGCGCCGTGCTGTTTGTATGTCTCGTGCTGACGTTGCCGGCGCGGGCCGACAATTATCCCTCGCGCGCGATCACCGTGATCGTGCCGTTCGCCGCCGGCGGCCCGTCGGATGCGATGATGCGCATCCTCGCCGAGCACATGAGACAGACACTCGGGCAGCCCATTCTGATCGAGAACGTGACCGGGGCGGGCGGTTCGATCGGCGTGGGACGCGCGGTGCGCTCGAAGCCCGACGGCTACACCGTGAGCTTCGGCCATCTCGGCACCCATGTCGCGAACGGTGCCGTCTACCGGCTCGGCTATGACCTCGAGGCCGATCTCGAGCCGGTGGTGCTGCTGCCGAGCAATCCGATGATCATCGTCAGCAGGAACAACATCCCGGCCAAGTCGCTGCCGGAGTTTCTCGCCTGGGTGAAATCGCAGCCGAACCCCGTATCGGCGGGCACCGCCGGCAATGGCTCCGGCAGCCACATCGCAGGGCTCTATTTCGAGCAGGTCACCGGCCTCAAGCTGCAATATGTGCCGTATCGCGGCACGGGGCCGGCGATGAATGATCTGGTCGCTGGCCAGATCGACCTGATCGTCGACCAGACCTCCAACGCCATCAACCAGGTTCGTGCCGGGACGATCCGCGCCTACGCCGTCACCGACGCCAAGCGGCTCGAGTCCGCGCCGGAGATTCCGACCACCGACGAGGCCGGCCTGCCGGGTTTCCACATGACCCTGTGGTCGGGCCTCTGGCTGCCGAAGGGCGTCAGCAAGGAGATCGTCGATACGCTCAGTGCGGCGGCGGTGGCCGCGCTGGACGAGCCGGATGTGAAAAACCAGTTGAAAAACCTGGGGTTGCAGATGCCGGCGGCCGATCAGCGCGGCCCCGCCGCGCTTGGAACTTTGCAGCGGGCCGAGATCCGCAAATGGTGGCCGATGATCCGCGCCGCAGGGGTGGTGCCGGAGTAGGCGCCCTCAGTTCCTGCCAACCAAGGATGGTTGCGCATCGGCCACGAATGTTGCGATGTCGCCACAGTTTGCGAAGTTTTGGTAACAATCTCCGGCGCTCCGCAAACGCGCCGCTTTTTAGCCACACCTGGTCGTGAAATACTTTGATCAGAACATAACCAGTGCGTGTGAGGCTGCCGAAAATCCACTTGCCGGATTTTGAGCGTTCTCCGCAGCACCGGGAGGCCAAAACAGCGATGGACGCGAAGACCGACATCAAGCGCAGGCTGCCCAGCCGTCATGTGACGGAAGGGCCCGAGCGTGCGCCGCATCGGTCCTACCTCTACGCCATGGGCCTCACCACGGCGCAGATCCATCAGCCCTTCGTCGGCGTCGCCTCGTGCTGGAACGAGGCTGCGCCCTGCAACATCGCGCTGATGCGGCAGGCCCAGGCGGTGAAAAAGGGCGTCGCCCACGCCGGCGGCACGCCGCGCGAGTTCTGCACCATCACCGTGACCGACGGCATCGCAATGGGCCATGACGGCATGCGCTCGTCGCTGCCGTCGCGCGAGGCGATCGCCGATTCGGTCGAGCTCACGATTCGCGGCCATTCCTACGATGCGCTCGTCGGCCTCGCCGGCTGCGACAAATCGCTGCCGGGCATGATGATGGCGATGGTCCGGCTCAACGTGCCCTCGATCTTCATCTATGGCGGCTCGATCCTGCCCGGCAATTTCCGCGGCCAGCAGGTCACGGTGCAGGACATGTTCGAGGCTGTCGGCAAGCATTCGGTGGGTGCGATGTCGGACGACGACCTCGACGAGCTCGAGCGCGTCGCCTGTCCGTCGGCCGGCGCCTGCGGCGCCCAGTTCACGGCCAACACGATGGCGACGGTGTCCGAGGCGATCGGGCTGGCGCTGCCTTATTCGGCCGGCGCCCCCGCGCCTTACGAGATCCGTGATTCCTTCTGCATGACCGCCGGCGAGAAGGTCATGGAGCTGATCGCCGCCAACATCCGGCCGCGCGACATCGTCACGCGAAAATCCCTGGAAAATGCCGCTGCGGTTGTGGCGGCGTCCGGCGGGTCGACCAATGCTGCGCTGCATCTACCTGCGATTGCACACGAGGCCGGCATCAAGTTCGACTTATTCGACGTCGCCGAAATCTTCAAAAAGACACCTTATATCGCGGATTTGAAGCCGGGTGGCCGCTATGTCGCCAAAGACATGTTCGAGGCTGGTGCCATTCCGCTCTTGATGAAGACGTTGCTCGACCATGGCTATTTGAACGGCGACTGCCTCACAGTCACCGGCCGGACGATCGCCGAAAACCTCAAAGGCGTGAAGTGGAATCCGCACCAGGACGTGGTGAGGCCGGCCGACCAGCCGATCACTGCAACCGGAGGTGTGGTCGGTCTGAAAGGCAATCTCGCGCCGGAGGGCGCGATCGTGAAAGTCGCGGGCATGTCGAACTTGAAATTCTCTGGGCCGGCCCGCTGCTTTGATCGGGAAGAGGACGCCTTTGACGCCGTCCAGAAGCGCACCTATCGCGAAGGCGACGTGATCGTCATTCGCTACGAGGGGCCGCGCGGCGGTCCGGGCATGCGGGAAATGCTGCAGACCACGGCGGCGCTGACCGGGCAGGGCATGGGCGGCAAGATCGCGCTGATCACCGACGGCCGGTTCTCGGGCGCGACCCGGGGCTTCTGCATCGGTCATATCGGACCGGAGGCGGCGGTCGGCGGACCGATCGCGCTGGTCGCGGATGGCGACATCATCGAGATCGACGCCGAGGCGGGCATCCTTAACGTGAAGTTGAGCGATGCCGAGCTGGCGACACGCAAGACCAAGTGGACGCCGCGTGAGACGCATCACACGTCAGGTGCACTTTGGAAATATGCCCAGCAGGTGGGGCCGGCCGTGGCGGGCGCCGTGACCCATCCAGGTGGTGCGCAAGAGAAGTATTGCTATGCGGACATCTGATCGGATCCTTTTCGCATTGATGCTGGGGGTTGCCCCGCTCGCGTTGCCGACGCCATCATTCGCGTTCGATGGCGCTCCGGTCAACCAGGAGCCGGCGATCCCCGTGGCTGGACAGCAGGCTGGCGCCGGCGCGCTGCGCAAGGCGCTGCCCGCGACGACGTCCTCGACCTCGCCCACGCAGTCCCTGACGGCGCTGCAATACGCGGCGGAGGAAGGTCACCCGATTGCGCAGTTCAAGCTCGGCCGCATGTATGCGGCGGGCGATGGCGTTGCGCGCGACGACATGCGCGCCTTCGACTATTTCAGCCGCATCGCCAACGCGCATGCGGAGGACAGTCCGTCGGCGCCTCAGGCGCAGATCGTCGCAAATGCCTTTGTCGCGCTCGGCCGCTATTACCTGAGCGGCATTCCGAACACGAAGGTCAAGGCCGATCCGGATCGCGCGCGGGAGATGTTCTCCTATGCGGCGTCCTATTTCGGCAATGCCGACGCCCAGTACGATCTGGCGCGGATGTACCTGAAGACCGCAGACGCCTCGCGCGACGACTTCCGTTATGGCGCGCGCTGGCTCGGCCTCGCCGCACAGAAGGGCCAGCACCAGGCCCAGGCGCTGCTTGGTCAGATGCTGTTCAACGGCGACCGGTTGCCGCGCCAGCCGGCGCGCGGACTGATGTGGCTCACTCTGGCGCGCGACAGCGCCGGTCCGGACGAAGCCTGGATCAAGGAGAGCTACAACCGCGCCTTCGCCAAGGCCTCGGACGATGACCGCGCCTCGGCGCTGCAGATGCTCGAGAGCTGGGTGCAGGGCAAGCGCGAGTAGCAGGAGCGGAATGCATCGCGTTCCCTCCGTTCGACAGAGGGACTGCGATGATCATCCGCGATGCGACGGCTGACGATGCCGAGGCGGCCTGCGCCGTGCTGCGCGCCTCCATATCCGAATTGTGCCTGGCGGATCACCGCGGCAACCCTGATATCCTGGCGCGCTGGCTCGCCAACAAGACACCGCAGAACGTCGCGGCCTGGGCGGACGGGCGAGGGCGATCGTTGCTCGTCGCGGTCGAGGATGATGTGATTCTCGCCGTCGGCGGGCTCGCCCACCCCGGCGAGATCACGCTCAACTACGTGTCGCCGCGCGGACGCTTTCGCGGCATCAGCTCGGCTCTGCTGGCGGAGCTGGAGCGGCGGGCGGCCGCACTGGGCGCGCGTGACGTGGCCCTGCTGAGCACCGAGACCGCGCACCGATTCTATCTCGCCCGCGGCTACGCGGATGTCGGCGTGCCCGCCGGCAAGTTCGGCACCGCGGCCTCCTATCCGATGAGCAAGACCCTCGCCACTGCGCCGTGAGTCGCGAGCCATGGTGAGACATCGAGGCCATGGCCGCGGATGCCTAACGAATAGGCGTCGGCGCGCCGATGTTTTGATCAGCGTCAGGTTCCATAACCAAAATCGGCGATCTTTGGTACACGAACGACCGCGATGACGCCAAAACGCGCTTGGCACGATTCGTGAGTGCAAGTCCCCTGCAACAGCAGAGGCGGCACGTTTGCGCAGCGTTCGGATCGGCCTGATCATTCCTCGGCGCGGCTCGGCAGGGTTGTGGGCACCCTCCGCGGAAGCCTGTGGGCGGCTGGCCGTGACCGAGCTGAACCAGGCCGCGGGCATCCGCCGCCGACAGGTCGAGCTGATCGTCATCGACGCCGGCGCGACCGGCGCCAGCGCGGGCCGGGCTGCGGTGGAGGCGGTCGACGAGCTCGCCGTCGATGGCCTGGTCGGCATGCTGCCGAGCTACGCGCGCGATCCCGTCGCGCAAGCCGCGCGCGGCCGCGTGCCGTTCGTCTACACGCCCCAGTTCGAGGGCCTGCCGGCGAACAGCGATGTGATGACCACGGGCGAGACCGCCGGCGAATTACTGGGGCCGGCGGTGCAGTGGCTCTCCGAGATCAAGCGCGCCCGGCGCTTCTTCCTGTGCGGCAACGACTACATCTGGCCGCGCTCGTCGCTCGGCATCGCCAGGCGCTTGATCGCGCGCTTCGGCGGGACCGTGACCGGCGAATGCTACGTGCCGGTCGGCGTCCACGATTTCGACGAGATGCTCGACCGCATCAAGACCACGCGCAGCGACGTGGTGCTGCCGGTCTTTCTCGGCTTCGACTGCATCGCCTTCAGCCGCGCCTTCTGCGCCGCCGGTCTCAGCCGTCACGTGCTGCGATTCTCGTCCGCCTTCGACGAGACCATCGTCTACGGGCTCGACAGCGGCGAGACCGAGAATGTCTATGTCGCCTCCAGCTATTTCGCCTCGCTGCGGTCGCGCAACAACGGCGCGTTTCTCGAGCGCTACTACACGGCCTTCGGCGACAATCCGCCGCCGCCGAACGGCTATGGCGAGTCCTGCTACGAAGGCATTCACGCGCTCGCCGCGCTGATCGAGCGCGCCGAGAGCTTCGACGCCCGCGATCTCAGGCGCGTCTTCGGGCGCACGCTGCAGCGGCGCACGGCGCGCGGCAACGAGGCGCAGCCGGTGGTTGGCGGGCGCCATCCGATCCATCTCGCCGAGCTGGATGGCTACGACTTCGCGGTCGTCGCCTCGCGCTGAGGCGCAGGGCGCGCTCCAAAAAACACTTGCCTTTTCAAATATTGTAATTTTAAACTTCTCGCGGATCATGAACCAGCATCATCAACCCATGGGGACCTTTATGACTCTCTCCCGACGTCGTTTCCTGCAACGCTCGGCCATCGCGACCTCGACATTGATCGCGGCACCCGCCGTGCTGCGCTCGGGTGCGCTCGCGGCCGAGAACCCGATCACGGTCGGCAGCCTGCACGACCAGTCCGGTCCCATCGGCACCTCCGGCACGCCGATGGTCTACGCGCTGCAGCTGGCCGTTGAGGAGATCAACGCCGCGGGCGGCCTGCTCGGGCGTCCCTTGAAGGTGATCCACTACGACACTCAGTCCAACATCCAGATGTACTCGCAATACGCCCAGCAGCTGGCGGTCAAGGACAAGGTCGACGTCGTTCACGGCGGCATCACCTCGGCCTCGCGCGAGGCGATCCGTCCGACCTTCGACCGCTTCAAGGTGCTGTACTTCTACAACACGCTGTATGAAGGCGGCGTCTGCGACCGCAACACCTTCTGCACCGGCACGACGCCGGCGCAGACGGTGGAGAAGCTTGTGCCGAGCGCGATGAAGAAGTCCGGCAAGAAGGCCTACATCATCGCGGCCGACTACAATTACGGTCAGATCACCGCGAAGTGGATGACCAAATACTGCAAGGACAATGGCGGCGAGATCCTGGCGACCGACTTCTTCCCGCTCGACGTCACCAATTTCGGCTCGACCATCTCGAAGATCCAGGCGGCCAAGCCCGACCTCATCCTGTCGGCGCTGGTCGGCGGCAACCACACCGCGTTCTACCGGCAGTGGACCGCGGCCGGCATGAAGGGGAAGATCCCGATCGCCTCGACCACTTTCGGCCTCGTCAACGAGCCCTCGACATTGGATGCGGCGGAGAGCGATGGGGTCATCGGGGCCTACGGCTATTTCGAGGAGCTGACCACGCCGGCCTCCAAGAGCTTCGTCGAGAAGATCAAGAAGGCGCATCCGGATTCGCCTTACATCAGCGAGCTCGCCTCGTGCACCTATGAGGGCGTCATGCTCTGGGCTGAAGGCGTCAAGAAGGCCGGCAGCATCGACCGCATGAAGGTGATCGAGGCGCTCGAAAGCGGCCTCGTGTTCGACGGCCCGAGCGGCAAGGTCTCGCTGGACAAGCAGACCCATCACACCGTCCGCAACGCGTTCCTGGCCGAGGTGAAGGACCGCAAATGGTCGGTGCTCGAGACCTACACCGACGCCAAGCCCGCGGACACCGCGAGCGTCTGTGACCTCGTCAAGAACCCGAACGACGTCAAGCAGTACATCATCAATCTCTGACGCGTGCCGGGTCCCGCCATCCGGCGGGACCCGGTTTCCTTGGACTGCCCTGAAAGACCCCGCATGGCGATCTACGTCATCCTCGCGCTCGACGTCCTCAATGGAATCTCATCGCTGTTCCTGCTCTGCCTGGGACTGGCGATCATCTTCGGCATGATGAAGATCATCAACCTCGCCCATGGCGAGTTCATCATGCTCGGCGCCTACGCCACCGTGATCTCGGCCAATGCCGGGGTGAACATCTGGATCGCGATGCTGATCATCGCGCCCCTGTTCGTCGGCATCGTCGGCCTCGTGATCGAGCGCTGCCTGATCCGGTTTCTCTACGGCCGCCTGGTCGATTCCATGCTCGCGACCTGGGGCCTCAGCCTCCTGATCATCGGCATCATCACCACGATCTACGGCAACACCCAGCAGGGCGTGCCGACGCCGCTCGGCGGCTTCTCGATCGGCTCGTACCAGTCGAGCTACTACACGCTGTTCCTTGCACTGATGGCGGCCGTCATGATGGCCATCATCTACGGCGTGATGCGCTACACCCGGTTCGGCCTGGTCGCCCGCGCCACGATGCAGAACCCGGCGATGGCGGCGACGCTCGGCGTCAACCCGGCCCGCGTCTACATGAGCACGTTCGCGCTCGGGGCCGCCGTGACGGGTCTCGCCGGCGGCCTGCTGGCGCCGGTGTCCGGCATCACGCCGGTGATGGGCGGCGCCTATGTCGCCAAGGCCTTCATGACGGTGGTTGGCGGCGGCGCGGCGATCCTGTCGGGCACGCTCTCGGCGGCGAGCCTGTTCGGCTCGGTCAACCAGATCGGTGCCTATTTCACCACGCCCGTCTATGGCGAGGTGATCGTCTTCACCACCGCGATCGTGCTCATCCGTCTGCTGCCGCAGGGCATCTCCGGGCGCTTCTTCAAGGGGAACCTGTGATGGACAAGCGCCTTCGCCTCGCTCTCCAGGCCGCGGGGACCGTCGTCGCCATTGGCGTGATCGCGATCATGCCGAGCGTGATCGAGTTGTTCGGCCTGATGCAACTGACGTTGTTCGCCGCGATGTCGGTTCTGGCGCTGAGCCTCGCCTTCATCTGGGGCTATGGCGGCATCCTGTCGTTCGGCCAAACCGCCTTCTTCGGCCTCGGCGGCTATGCCTACGCGATCGCTGCCGTCAACTTCCAGGACTCGACGCCGGCGATCCTGCTGGCGATCGCCGTGCCTGCGCTGTTCGCGGCGATCCTCGGCTACTTCATCTTCTTCGGCCGCATCTCCGACGTCTATCTCGGCGTCATCACGCTCACCGTCACCTTGATCCTGTTCAACTCGGTCAATTCGACCTCGGGCGACGCCTACAAGATCGGCAAGGCGCTGCTCGGCGGCTTCAACGGCATGCCGGCGGTGCCGACCTTCAACATGCCGTTCGATCCGTCGACCGTGCTGTCGCCCGAGCAGTCGTGGTGGACCACCGCCTACGTGCTGCTCGGCGTGTTCCTGCTGCTGCGGCTGCTGCTGGCGCTGCCGGCCGGGCGCATCATCGTCGCGGTGCGCGAGAACGAGGTGCGGGCGTCGCTGCTCGGCTACGATCCGCGGCTGGTGAAGTGCCTGACCTTCATCCTCGGCGGCGCCATCGCCGGTCTTGCCGGCGCGCTCTACGTCAACTGGGGCGCCTTCGTCAGCCCGACCATCTTCAGCCTGTCGCTGTCCGCCGAGATCATCATCTGGATCACGGTCGGCGGGCTCGGCACCTTGCTCGGGCCGATCATCGGCTGCGTCGTGATCGAGTACATCGTCGCCTATATCGGCTCGCAGCAGCTCCTGAACTCCAACCTCGTTCTCGGCGGCGTACTCGTGGTGTTCGTGCTGCTCCTGCCGAAGGGCATCTTCCCGACCGCGCGTGATCTGGTGATGCGGCTGATCCCGGACAAGAAGCCGAAGACCAATGGTCCGCCGGTCCCGTCAGCGGCGGCGCCGCATCCTGCAGGAGCCGAGTGACATGGCCGACCTCGTTCCTCTGCTCAAGGCCGAGCACCTGACGATGCGCTTCGGCGGCGTGGTCGCCAATGACGACATCACGTTCACCCTGCAGGAGATGGAGCTGCGCTGCCTGATCGGCCCAAACGGCGCCGGCAAGAGCACGTTCTTCAAGACGCTGACCGGACAACTGGTGCCGACGTCGGGCAGCATCGCGTTCCGCGGCATGCCGATCGCGGGAAAGCTGTCGCACGAGATCGCGCGCATGGGCATCGGCATCAAGACCCAGGTCCCGAACGTGTTCAACGGCCTCTCGGTGCGTGAGAACATCTGGATGGCGGTACGGCGCAAGGCAACGCCGCGGCAGCAGGGGCCGGCGGTCAATGCCGTGCTGGAGATGATCCGGCTGACCGACTACGCCGACAGTATCGTCGCGACCTTGTCGCACGGCCAGCGCCAATGGGTCGAGATCGGCATGGTGCTCGCCGCCGAGCCGGAGCTGATCCTGCTCGACGAGCCCGCCGCCGGCATGACCGACGAGGAGACCTTCCACACCGCCGCGATCATCCGCGAGATCAACCAGACCCGGGCCATCGTCGTCGTCGAGCACGACATGGAGTTCATCAAGCAGATTGCCAAGCGCGTGA
Organism: Bradyrhizobium sp. HKCCYLS3013; assembly: GCF_051167615.1. Lineage (NCBI taxonomy): Bacteria > Pseudomonadati > Pseudomonadota > Alphaproteobacteria > Hyphomicrobiales > Nitrobacteraceae > Bradyrhizobium > Bradyrhizobium sp. HKCCYLS3013. The sequence continues at coordinate 16,448 of NZ_JBNPTK010000025.1, read as the reverse complement.
CCGTATTCCACCAGGGGCGCGTGCTGGTTGAGGACACCGTCGACAAGGTGCTCGCCGACCAGCGCGTGCGCGACGTCTATCTCGGCAAGAAGGTGGCGGCATGAGCGCGCTTCTCGAGGTCAAGGGGCTCAAGTCCGGCTATGGCCGGATTCCGATCCTGTTCGGCGTCGACCTGACGGTGGCCGACGGCGAATATCTCGGCATCCTCGGCCATAACGGCATGGGCAAGACCACGGCGCTGCGCACCTTGATGGGGCATCTGCCGACCACCGACGGCTCGGTGGTGTTCGCAGGCCGAGCCATCACGCATCTGAAGCCGCACGAGCGCTCTCGGCTCGGCATCGGCCTGGTGCCGCAGGGCCGCGAGATCTTTCCGGACCTGTCGGTCATGGAAAATCTGCGCATGGGGCTCGCTGCGGCGCCGAAGGAGGACCGCAGTGTCATCGATGCCGTGCTGCAGGATTTTCCGCGCCTGGTGCGGCTGCTCGACCGTCGCGGCGGCGCGCTGTCGGGCGGCGAGCAGCAATTGCTGGCACTGGCGCGCTGCCTGTGCACAAAGCCCAAGCTGATCCTGCTGGATGAGCCGACCGAAGGCATCCAGCCGTCGATCATCGAGGAGATCATCGAGACGCTGCTGGCGTTGAAGTCGCGCTGGAAGATGTCTTTGATCGTGGTCGAGCAGAACCTCGAATTCATCACGTCGTTATCGGATCGCATCCTGCACATCCAGAAGGGGCGTATCACCGAGGAACTCGACCGTGAGACTCTCCTGGCCCGGGAAGGTCAGATGATCCCGAGCTAGAGCCCGTACCGGCGCGCGCGCGCCGGCCCATTGAACTGACAATTTGCTGTCTCTGCCCAGCTTGTCCTCACAAGAAAGGATGACTCATGTCCATCAAACGCCCGAATGCCGAGGAAGTTGCCGATCTCGCCGCCAGCCTGCACATGAACATGACGGTCGAGGAGGCCGCCGAATATCTGTCGCTGATGGGCGGCATGTTCGACCAGTACGACATCATCGATGAGCTGCCGAACCCGCTGCCGCCGGTGAAATATCCGCGCACGCCGGGCGCCAAGCCGCCGGCGAAAGAGAACAAGTACAATGCCTGGGCGATCAAGACCGAGGTGAAGGGCGCAGGCTCCGGCAAGCTCGCCGGCCGCACCGTGGTGCTGAAGGACAACGTCGCGCTCGCCGGCGTTCCCATGATGAACGGATCGACCACGCTCGAAGGCTTCATTCCCGCGGCTGATGCCACCATCGTGTCGCGTATCCTCGATGCCGGCGGCACCATCGTCGGCAAGGCCGTGTGCGAGCACTTCTGCCTGTCCGGCGGCAGCCATACCTCCGATCCGGCGCCGGTGCACAATCCCTGGAAGATGGGCTATTCGGCCGGCGGCTCGTCCTCGGGCAGCGCTGCGCTGGTGGCGGCCGGCGAGGTCGACATGTCGATCGGCGGCGACCAGGGCGGCTCGATCCGCATTCCCGCGTCCTATTGCGGCATCTACGGCATGAAGGCGACGCACGGTCTCGTTCCGTACACCGGCGTCATGCCGATCGAGTCGACGATCGACCACACCGGGCCGATGACCAAGTCGGTCGCCGACAACGCGCTGCTGCTCGAAGTGCTGGCCGGCGCCGACGGCCTCGACCCGCGGCAATATGCGCCGAAGGTCTCGGCCTACACCGAGGCGCTCGGCAAGGGCGTCAAGGGCCTCAAGATCGGCGTGCTCAAGGAAGGCTTCAGCGCGCCGAACATGGAAGAGGGCGTGGTCAGCAAGGTCAAGGCCGGCGCGGAGCGCTTCGCCAAGATGGGCGCGTCGGTGTCGGAGGTCTCGATCCCCGAGCACATGCATGCGCTGGCGGCGTGGAATCCGATCACGCTGGAAGGTTTCCTGGTGCAGATGATGCTCGGCAACGGCATGGGCTTCAACTGGAAGGGCCTCTACGACGTCGGCCTGCTCGACGCGCATTCCGGCTGGCGCACGCGCGCTGACGATTTGTCGGTGACGTTGAAGCTGACCATGCTGGTCGGGCAGTGGGGCCTCGAGCACTACCGCGGCCGCTACTACGCCAAGTCGCGCAACATCGCGATCCAGGCGAAGGCGGCCTATGACGCGATGTTCGGCTCCTACGACCTCTTGCTGATGCCGACCCTGCCGTGCGTCGCCACGCCGATCCCGGCCAAGGACGCGCCGCTCGCCGAGGTGGTGCAGCGCGCCTTCGAGATGACGGCGACGACGAGCCCGTTCGACGTCACCGGTCATCCCGCGATGACCGTGCCGTGCGGCCTCTCGGATGGCCTGCCGGTCGGCCTGATGCTGATCGGCAAGGACTACGCCGAGTCCACGATCTACCAGGCGGCGGCGGCGTTCGAGGCCGACGGCGACTGGAAGACCTTCTGATGATCACCATCACCGCGGTCATCAGGGCCAAGGCGGGACAAGAGGCCACGATGCGCGACGCCCTCGTCGCCGTCGCGGCCCATGTCGCGGCCAACGAACTGGAGACGATCGGGTTCTTCATCTCGCAGAGCGAGACCGAGCCCGGTCTGTTCACCACCTATGAGCGCTTCGCCGACAAGGCCGCGATGGACCGCCACAACGGCTCCGCCGCGGTGGCGACCTTCTTCGGCATCGCCAAGCCGATCCTCGACGGCGAGGTCATTCTCGTGACCTCGCAGGAGGTCTCGGCGACGATGCGGTAGGGCGCGGCGAGAGATGACCACACCAACCGTTCTTCGAGATGCCCGCCAAGGGCGGGCTCCTCTCGACGAGGGCTTCGGGTTTGGCCGGATGAAAGTCTTCGGCCAAAGCGAGCCTCATGCAAAATCGTACGGGGCTTGCGGCCACACCGCATGCAAGTCCCGCCCTCTATCTCGATCCTCATGGTGAGAAGCCCGTCCTTTGGCTGGCGTCTCGAACCATGAGGCCCCAAACGACGAGCGCAGAACAACAAGAGGAACATCGCCGATGCTCCGTCTGCACGGCATCCTGGGACGCGCGAGCGACAAGGCTTATGCCGGCCGCATCCACGCGCTGGAGCATCGCGGTGGCATCGAGTTGCTGTTCGTGCCGCCGGAGGATGCCGGCCGCAAGCGCTTCCGCCTGACCACCGATCGCGGCACCGACTGCGCCGTCAGCCTGGATCGCGACGAGGAGCTGGTCGACGGCGCGCTGCTGCATCTCGACTCCGATCGCGCCATCATCGCACGTTTTGGCGAGCAGCATATGCTGCGCCTCAAGGCGCGTGACGAGGCCAGCGCGCTCAAGCTCGGTTGGCATGCCGGCAATCTGCACTGGCGCGTCCGCTTCGAGGGCGACAGCCTCGTCGTACTGCTCGACGCCCCGATCGAGACCTACCGTGCGCGGATCAAGCCGCTGCTCGACGCCGGCGAAGTCGTGGAGCGCGCGCATGTTTGACCGCGGCGAGACGCTGGCCCTGCTGCAACTCGGCGACAGCGCCTTTCCCGCCGGCGGCTTTGCCTTCTCTTGGGGCATCGAAGGCCTCGCCGCCGATGGCCTGCTGTCCGACCGCAGCGATCTCGACGGCGTCATTGCCGATCACCTTGCGCAGCGCTGGGCCACGATGGATCGCATCCTGCTGCGGCGCGCCTGGCACGCTGGCGATACCGCGGCGATGGTAGCCGTGGATCGCCTCGCCGAGGCCACGACGCCGTCGGCCGAGATGCGCGAGGGCTCGCGGCGTGCGGGCAGGGCGTTGCTCGGCGTCTGGGTCAAGCTTGCAGGCCCCTTGTCCGTGTCCTACCGCGCGCGCGTCTCGGCCGATCCGAGACTTGGACACCTCGCCGTGGTGCAGGCGATCGCCGGCCGTGATGCCGGCCTGAGCCTCGATGCCGCCGAGCTCGTCTCCGGCTGGACCCTCATCACTGGCCTCGTCAGCGCCGCGGTGCGGCTCGGCCTGATCGGCCACATCGACTCGCAGCAGAGCCTGGCGCGCGCCCGCGCACGGCTCGGCGATCTGCTCAACGGCACACCCGACGACGACGCGATGCCGTCGAGCTTCACGCCCTTCATCGAAATCGCCGTGTCGCGCGGGCCGTTGCGGCATGTGCGCATGTTCACGACCTGAGGTGCCGCGCCATGATGAACCTGTCGCCGACCGAGCTGGATCGTCTCGTGATCTTCAACGCCGCGCAGATGGCGCGGCGCAATCGCTTGCTGGGCATCAAGCTGAGCCATCCCGAGGCGGTCGCCTACATCACCGATGAGGTGATGACCGCGGCGCGGCGCAATCGGCCCTATGCCGAGATCCGCGACATGGCCGGCCGGTTGCTGACCACCGATGACGTCGAGCCCGGCGTCGCGCAGATGATCCCGATGCTCTATGTCGAGCTGATGTTTGCCGAGGGGACCAAGGTGATGGCGCTGTTCGAGCCGATCCAGCCGGCCGAAGGCGCAGCCGCCGAGGAGATCGTACCCGGCGAGATCATCGCCGGCGGCGACGACATCGCGATGTTCACGGAGCTGCCGGCGGTCACCATCGACGTCGTCAACACCGGCGACCGCGACATCCAGGTGCGCAGCCACACCCACTTCTTCGAGGTCAATCGCGCGCTGCGCTTCGACCGCGCCGCCGCCTGGGGCATGAAGATCGATCGCCCCGCGGGGCTCGGCATGCGCTTCGAACCGGGGATCTTCAAATCGGTGCGGCTGGTGCCGATCACCGGCGACCGGATCGTGCGCGGCCAGGCCGGGCTGGTCAATGGTCCGCTTGATGCGCCCGGCGCGCGCGACGCCGCGCTGAAGCTCGCGCAATCGCGTGGCTATCTCGGAGCCTAGGTCATGGCAACACTGACACGGCAAGCGTATGCCGAGCTTTACGGTCCCACGAAAGGCGATCTCGTCCGGCTCGCCGACACCAGCCTGCTCGCCGAGATCGAGCACGACTACACGACCTACGGCCATGAGCTGCTGGTCGGTGCCGGCAAGAACATCCGCGACGGCGAGGCCGTCGCGGCGCACCGGACGTCCACTCACAAGGCCCTCGACGTCGTCGTCAAGAACGCGACCATCGTCGACGCCGTGATCGGCATCGTGAAGGCCGACATCGGCATCCGCGACGGCCGCATCGTCGGCATCGGCAAGGCCGGCAATCCCGACATCATGCCGGACGTGCATCCGGACATGGTGGTCGGTCACACCACCGCGCCGATCGCCGGCGGCCCGTTCATCGTCACCGCGGGCGCGATCGAGAGCCACGCGCATCTGATCTCGCCGGAGCAGTCGGATCACGCGCTGGCCGGCGGCACCACCACGATGGTCGGCAACGGCTCGGGGCCGGTGTTCGACGTCGGCTCAGGCTCGGGCCCGAACTTCGGCCATTTCCTCAAGTCGATCGAGTTCTCGCCGCTGAACTACGCGCTGTTCGGCCGCGGCGGCTCCAATCCCGCAGCGGTCGAGGAGGCGGTCGCGGCCGGCGGCATGTCGGTCAAGATCCACGAGGACTTTGGCGCGTCGCCCGATGTCATCGACAAGACCCTGATCGCGGCGGATCGTCACGACTTCGCGGTGCATCTGCACACCGACTCGATCAACGAATACGGCTTCTGCGAGGACACGATGGCGGCGGTCGATGGCCGCACCATCCACATGTACCACGTCGAGGGCGCCGGCGGCGGCCATGCGCCCGACCTGCTCAAGGTGGTGTCCTGGCCCAACGTCATCCCGTCCTCGACCAACCCGACCAATCCCTACACCTCCTATGGGATGGAGGAGGGCGTGCCGATGACGATGATCTGTCATCAGCTCAACTACAATTCGCCCGAGGACGTCATGTTCGGCGAGTCCAGGGTGCGCGCGCAGTCGATGGCGGCGGAGGATTTCCTGCACGACATGGGCGCGATCTCGATCTTCGGCACGGATACGCAGGGCATGGGCCGGCTCGCCGAGAACGTCGCCAAATGCTGGCAGCTCGCCAGCGTGATGAAGGACCGCATTGGCCGCCTGCCGGAGGAGACCACCGCGCGCGCCGACAATGAGCGCATCAAGCGCTACATCGCCAAGCTGACGATCAACCCCGCTGTTGCCGTCGGCATCGATTATGTCGTCGGCTCCATCGAGGTCGGCAAGATGGCCGATCTCGTGCTGTGGCCGCGCGCCTCGTTCGGCTTGAAGCCCTACATGGTGATCAAGAACGGCTTCCCGGTCTGGGCCGCGATGGGCGACGGCAACGGCAGCCTCGGCCTGTCGGAGCCGATGATCCAGAAGCGGATGTGGGGCGCGCTGGGCGCGGCGCCACAGCGGCTCGGCGTCAACTTCATGTCGAAGCTCGCGGTCGACGCCGGCATCCGCGGCAGGCTCGGGCTCGGCCGCGAGACGGTGCAGATCAAGAACGTGCGCCGCCTGCGCAAGACCGACATGGTCCGCAACGCGGCGATGCCGCATGTCGAGGTCGATCCGCAGACCTTCGAGGTCCGCGCCGACGGCAAGCTCTTGATGTGCCCGCCCGCGACAACCGTGCCGCTCGCGAGGAGGTTCATGCTGCGATGAGCCGTCTCGCTCTCACCCGCGCCGATGCGCCGATGACGGCCGCGCGCGTTGGCATCGGCGGCCCCGTCGGCTCCGGCAAGACCGCGTTGGTCGAGCAGCTGATCCCGGCGCTGCAGGCGCGCGGCATCGACATCGCCGTCATCACCAACGATCTCGTCACCGCCGAAGATGCCGAGCGCGTGCGGCGCTCCGGCCTGATCGACCCCGAGCGGGTCTCGGCGGTGGAGGCCGGCGCCTGTCCGCACACGGTGATCCGCGAGGATCCGACGCTCAACATCGAGGCCGCCGACGAACTGGAGCGGCGCTTTCCCGGCGTCGAGCTGATCCTGCTGGAGAGCGGCGGCGACAATCTCGCCTCGACCTTCTCGCGCGACCTCACCGATTTCTGGATGTTCGTGATCGACGTCGCCGGCGGCGACGACATCCCGCGCAAGCGCGGCCCTGGCGTCATCCGCGCCGATCTCCTGGTCATCAACAAGGTCGATCTCGCCCCTCATGTCGGCGTCGATCTCGCACGCATGCAGCGCGAGGCCGCCGCTGTGCGCGACGGCCGGCCGGTGCTCTTGACCAACTGCCGGCGCGGTGAGGGCGTTGAAGCGGTCGTCGACCTGCTCGAGCGCGAGGTGCTGTTCCGCACGTGAGCGCTTCAGCCCCAGAGCCGCCGCGGCTCGATCTCTCCTTCGCCCGCCGCGGCGGCCGCACCGTGATCGATCGCCGGCTGTTTGCCTGGCCGTTCGTGCTGACGCGCAGCTTCCACACCGATGCCGCGCGGCCGGATTGCCTCAGCGTGATCCTGCAGACCGGCAGTGGCGCCGTGCACGGCGAGGACCGGTTGACGCAGCGCTTCACGCTATCTGCGGGTACAGCCGTTTGCGTGGCCACGCAGGGCGCCACCTCAGTACATCGCGCCGAGCCGGGCGCACGTGCCAAGGAGCAGGTTCTGCTCCGGGTCGCGACCGGCGCCAGGCTCGACTATCGGCCGGAGCCGCGCATCCTCTTTCCCGGGGCGGCCCTGTGCCAGGTGCTCGACCTGAACTGCGCCGCCGATGCATCGGCGCTGGTGACCGACGCCTTCACGATGCATGACCCGGACGGGCAAGGACGCTTGTTCCGCGAGCTCGACTCCGCGCTCGTCGTGCGCCGGACGGGCGAGGAGCCGCTCCTCATCGACCGTATGCATCTGAGCGATCCTGATGTCGCGGTCTTCAACGGTCATCGCGCGTTCGGCTCGGCCGTTCTGATGCTGCCGCCGACGAACGATCTCGCCGCGCTCCGCCAGCGTCTCGCCGATGCGCTGTCCTGCATCGACGGCCTCTACGCCGCGGCAAGCCTGCTGCCGGAGCGCGCCGGTCTCGGCGTGCGCCTCGCGGGCCGCCAGATGCGCCACCTGCGCACCGGATTCGACGCGATCGCCGCGATCTATCGCGAGGCGGCGGCTCAGGCCCCGAGCGCGGCGGCGACGGCGCGGCCGACCGCTGCGTGAACCGCGTTGCGCTTGTCGTCGCTGGCCTTGGTCTCGGTAAGATAGCTGCTCACGAGGACCGGCGCGCGCCCTGTCGGCCAGATCACGGCGACATCGTTGCTGCTGCCGCGCTCGCCCGCGCCGGTCTTGTCGCCGATGCGCCATTCGCCGGGCAGGCCGGCGCGCAGCTTGGCGCCACCGGTCTTGCAGGCGATCAGCCAGCCATTCAGGACATCGCGCGACGCCGCCGACAGCGCAGTGCCGGTGGTCAGCTTCGCCAAGGTCTGGGCCATCGCCGCGGGCGTGGTGGTGTCCCTCGGATCGCCGGGCACGCTTTCATTGAGCGCGGGCTCGATGCGGTCGAGCCGGGTGATGGCGTCGCCGAAGCCGCGGATGGCGCGGGTCAAGCCGGCGGGGCCGCCGAGCGTCGCCAGCAGCAGATTCGCCGCGGTGTTGTCGCTGAGCGTCACGGTCGCCTCGCACAATTCGCCGACCGACAGGCCCGACGTCCCCACATAGGCCTTGGTGACCGGCGCATAGGACAGGATGTCTCCTTGCGCGATCGGAATGCGGCGTGCCAGCTGCTCGGTGCCGGAATCGACCTTGGTGAGGATCGCGCCCGCCAGCAGCGCCTTGAAGGTGCTGCACATCGGGAATCGATCGTCGAGCCGATGGCCGCCGAGCGCGCCGCTCGCGGTGTCCAGCAGGGCCACGCCGAGCCGCCCGCCGCTGTCGGCTTCGATGCCGGCGATCGTCGCCTGAAGGTCGGCGGCGAGCGCCGGCTTCGCCACCAGCAGCGGCACAAGTGCGAGCGGAAACAATTGCCGCCGTGTGTAGATCGTCATCGACTGTCCTCGAGTTACGCCGTCTCGAGATCGAAATCGGCCCACACCGGCACGTGATCCGACGGCTTCTCCCAGGCCCTGACATAGCTGTCGACGCCGACCTCGACCAGCCGGTCGCTGGCCTGCGGCGACAGCAGCAGGTGATCGATCCGGATCCCCATGTTCTTCTGCCAGGCGCCGGCCTGATAGTCCCAGAACGTGTACTGCCCCGGCGCGTCGGTGACGGCGCGCAGCGCGTCGGTGAGCCCGAGGCCGAGCAGCGACTGGAAGCTCTCCCGCGTCTCGGGACGGAATAGCGCGTCCTCGACCCAGGCCTCGGGGTTGGAGACGTCGTCGGCGGCGGGGATCACGTTGAAGTCACCTGCGAGGATCAGCGGCTCCTCGGTCTTCAGCCGTTCACGCGCGTAGTCACGAAGCCGCGACATCCATTTGAGCTTGTAGGGATATTTTTCCGTGTTCGGCGGGTTGCCGTTGGGCAGATAGAGGCAGGCGATGCGCACCACCCCGCTCTTGAGGCTGACCACGCCCTCCAGGAAGCGCGCATGCACGTCCTCGGCGTCGCCATCCAGACCCGATTTGGTTTCATCGAACGGCAGCTTCGACAGCAGCGCGACACCGTTGAAGGTCTTCTGACCGTGGGTCACGACGTTGTAGCCGAGCGCCTCGATCTCCAGCCGCGGGAATGCGTCGTCCGTGCACTTGATTTCCTGCAGGCAGACGATGTCCGGGGAGCATTCCTTGAGCCAGGTCAGAAGGTGATCGATCCGCTGCCGGACCGAATTGACGTTCCAAGTGGCGATACGCATGGCCTGAGGTTCCCGGGGGGAAAGAGAAACGGCCCCGGTTAGATCAAGCCGCGACCACTCCGGTCAAGGCGAATGGCGTCGGAATCACAGGCGGTGCAACAATGCCATGCACGGTGCGGCATGGTCGGGGGCGCGCGCTGCGCGTATTCATGCGGCCAACACCCAGGGAGATCATGATGGACCATCGACGTCTCGGCCATTCCGGCCTCCGCGTGCCCGCGCTCAGCTTCGGCACCGCGACCTTTGGCGGCAGCAACGACTTCTTCAAGGCCTGGGGCGGGACCGACGCTGACGGCGCCTCCCGGCTGATCGACGTCTGCCTCGATCATGGCCTCTCGATGTTCGACAGCGCCGACGTCTATTCGGACGGCCTGGCCGAGAGCATTCTCGGCCAGGCCATCAAAGGCAAGCGCAACCGCCTGCTGATCTCGACCAAGGCGACGTTCCCGAAAGGCAGTGGCCCGAACGACTATGGCTCCTCGCGCCAGCATCTGATCGAGGCGATCGACGGCTCGCTCGCGCGGCTCGGCGTCGACCACATCGACCTGTTCCAGCTGCACGGCCAGGACTACAACACGCCGGTGGAGGAGACGCTGTCCACGCTCGACCAGCTCGTGCGCGCCGGCAAGATCCGCTACATCGGCTGCTCCAACTTCTCCGGCTGGCACCTGATGAAGTCGCTGGCCGCCTCCGACCGCTACGGCTATCCGCGCTATGTCGCGCATCAGGCCTACTACTCGCTGCTCAACCGCGACTATGAGTGGGAGCTGATGCCGCTGGGCCGCGACCAGGGCGTCGGCGCCGTGATCTGGAGCCCGCTCGGATGGGGCAAGCTGACCGGCAAGATCCGCCGCGGACAGCCGGCCAAGCCCGGCACCCGCGCCCACGACATCGCCGGCACGGGACCGCATTACGAGGAGGAGCGGCTGTATCGCGTCGTCGATGCGCTCGACGGCGTCGCCAAGGAGACCGGCAAGACCATTCCGCAGGTGGCGCTGAACTGGCTGCTGCAGCGCCCGACGGTCGCGACCATCATCGTCGGCGCCCGCAACGAAAGCCAGCTCATGGAGAACATCGGCGCGGTCGGCTGGAGCCTGACGACGGAGCAGGTGGCGACGCTCGATGCGGCCAGCGACATTCCCGCCGCCTATCCGGTCTGGCATCAGCGCGGCTTCCCGATGCTGAACGAGCGGCGCTGATCTCGGGCCGGCGGAACTGCTGTGGATCATCAGCCGCAGACCTCGTGCCTGCGGCGGCGATGCATTTGACGACGTCGCCCGGACGGCAGTAGAATCTTGCTTCGATCGTCACGTGGCCGCGCTCCGGTCATTCTGGAGCCGCCACAACGGGGGGCATCGACCCCGGACCGATCGGCGGTTGAGCCTCACGACTGTGCCGGACCCGCAGTCTTCAATGTGACGATGTTTGGCTCACTAAGTCGTCCCGGCGAACCGCATCAGATTTCTTGCCGACGTGGAGGGTGGGCAAAGGCGCGCAGCGCCGTGACCACCGCGCACATAACGATCAGATCGTCCACCCCTCCGTCGGATACGCCAGCCCGTCGCTTGGCAGTATCTCCGCGCCCAGTCCATTGCGAAACCGGCTGGCGTAGAAGGCCAGGGGCAGGCCCTCCTGGTGGCGGCACCAGCGGACCTCGCCGATGAACAGCGTATGGTCGGCGATCTCGATCGCGTTGACGACCTCGCAGCCGAACTGCGCGATCGCCTGCGGCAATAGGAAGAAGCCATCGCGTTCGTCGAAGCTTGGTGCGCCCTGCGCCAGCGGTGCGCCGGCGAAATGCCGGCCGACCGCGACGTCATCCGCCGCGAGCACGTTGACTGCATAGCGGCCGGAGGTGCTCACCGCCTGCCAGGTGCGGCCGTGCTTCAGCGAGACCAGCACCGTCGGCGGCTGCATCGAGACCGTGGTGAAGCTGTTCGCAGTCATCCCGACCGGTGCGCCCTGGGCGTCGCGGCTCGCCACGACAGTCACGCCTGTCGAGAATCGCGACGCGGCAGCGCGAAAGCTGGCCGGGTCCGGATGATGGCTCATCGGCTTCTCTCCGTCATCACGCTGCGAGCCTTGCCCGGTCATCGATCCAGGCATGAATGCGCCGGTCGCTCGCCAGCCGGTCCCACTGCCGCTCCGGATAGTTGAAATTGTCGGTGAACTCGTCGCAGAGCGCGCGATCCTGCGCCATGGTGACAATCAGCCGGCCCATCGCCTCCGACGGCGGCTGCAGCATCAGATTGGTCCAGCGCGCCGCGGCGAGCACGCGGTTCTCCCGGGCGCGATCGACCGTCTCGACGAAGCGGTCGTCGAACGCCACGGCGTCAACGATCGCCTTGCCCAGCTCGAACGCCGCATAGGAGGCCATGTTGGCGCCCTGGCCCATCATCGGATCGACCACGGAGTGCACGTCGCCGAGCGCGATCGCGATCTTGCCGTCGTCGAAGCTGACCGAGGAGCGCCGCACGGTCGGCACCACGGCGCCCTGCAGGAGGTCCAGCGGCTGCAGATCGAAGCGGTGCGTGTCGATCCGGTTGTAGGTGTGCGGATGGTGCTTCTCCAGCTTGTCGAGCATCGTCTGCCGGAAGGCTGAGGGATCGGCGTCGTAGTTGAGCGACACCAGCTCGGCCATGTCGCCGCCGGGAATGTTCTCCATCAGCAGCGCCGTCTTCATGCCGCCGAAAGTCAGCGTCGGGATCACGATCATCTCGCCATGGCCCGGCGAGACCGACAGCGTGACGCCGCGCGGATCGTCGCCATCGGGGCTGCCATGATCGACACCGTCATAAAGCCCGACGCAGAGCAGGCGCTGCGGCTGGTTGTAGGGCGACAGCTCCGGCCGGTGGCTGAACATCCGCCCGAGCGCGCCCTTCCCGGTGGACACCACCAGCAGGTCGAAGCGCGCCACCAGCGCCGGAATGTCGTCGTCCTGGATGCTGGCATATTCGATCGCGCCGCCGCGATCCTCGAAATCCTTCATCAGCGCCGGCAGGTAGATCCGGTAGTCGACCGCGCGGCTCGGCTGCTTGAATGCGCCGCGAAAGAGCAGGGGGCTGCCCGGAAAATTGAAGAAGTGATCATGGTGGTGGTAGACGACACCGGGATCGTCCCAGTGGTTCACGCCGAGCTCGTTCTCGCGCGCGACCGTGATGCCGTGATGCGCCACCGTGTTCATCAGCCGCGTCGCAGCATACTGCTCGGGCGCGCGATCCGTCAGGACGGTCGCCTGGATGCCGTGCTTCTGCAGATACAGCGCCAGATGCAGCCCTCCGATGCCGGCGCCGACGATGCCGATCGACTTCTCCATGGCTCTCCCTCCGTTTGATTTTTTTGGAGGCTAGACCAGTCCTCCGGATGCCGTATACGGAATGACAAGAATAAAACTCATTCCGGGGAGGAATGGATGGACCGGATCGACGCGCTGCAGACCTTCATCCGCGTCATGGAGGCCGGCAGCTTCACCCAGGCTGCGGCCGATCTCGGCCTGGGACAGCCGGCGATCACCAAGCGCATCGCGCTCCTGGAGGAGCAGTTCGGCTGCAGGCTGTTCGTACGCACCACGCGTAAGCTGCGGCCGACGCCCGAGGCCGACCGGGTGCTCAAGCTCGCCAAGGACATCGTCACCTTGTTCGAGAGCGCCGGCGTGCCATCGCCGAAGCGCGTCGGCGCGCCCTCCGGCACCCTGCGCATGACGGTGCCGACCTCGTTCGGCCGCTATTTCTTCCGCGACATCTTTGCTGAATACGGCCGCCGCTATCCCGAGGTGCGGCTCGACATCCGCTTCACCGAGCAGTTCGTCGATCTCGTCGAGACCGGCACCGAGCTCGCCGTCCGCATCGGCGTGCTCAGCTCCAGCTCGCTGGTCGCGCGACGCGTCGGCACGGTCAAGCGGCTGCTGGTCGCGGCGCCATCGCTGCTCGCGAGACACCGCCCGCCGCGCCTGCCCAACGATCTGCGCCAGCTGCCCTGCGTGACCTATTCGCGGCTGTCGCCGAAGAACGAATGGAGCTTCGAGTCCGAGACCGGCCGACATGTCGTCGGCATCACGCCGTCGCTGACCTGCGACGACGCCGACATCATGGCCCAGGCCGCACTGGAGGGCCTCGGCGCCGCCGTGCTGCCGGACTGGTGCGCGGTGGGCCACATCGCTTCCGGCAAGCTCGTCCACCTGCTGCCGGACTACGATGTGCCGTCGCTGCCGCTCCACGTCGTCTATCCCGACCCGCAATGGATGTCGCACCGCGCGCGGCTGTTCCGCGACCTGATCATCGAGCGCGCGGACGTGTTCGCGATTGGTGCGGCAATGGCCACAAGAGTATAGCGATGTTAGAACTCATTGTAGGTGAGGTCAGAATGAGCGCGGTGCCCGTGAATGCGCCCTCTCCCCTTGCGGGAGAGGGCTTGTAGGACAGCGCGGCAAGCTCGGTTGGGTGAGGGGATGTCTCCACAAGCCGCGATCGCGGAGAGATACCCCTGACCCGAATGAGTGCGTCGAGAAGCCGGTGCAGCCCTCTCCCGCAAGGGGAGAGGGCGCTGTATCAGGCAGCGCACGCTGCTGCGCCATCGATTTCCTCTGCAGATCCGGTCAGCGCAAACGCTTGTTAACGCTGAGTATGAACATCACCGGCGCTCTGATTGACGCGCCGTCTCATCTGCCCGCAATCTCCGCGCGATTTCGCAAGCAGTCATATTGCAGGGGCAGGGGATCGATGAAAGAGGCCGCGAAGCCGGGCATTCCGCTGTGGTTCAAGCTTGCCTACAGCGCGTTCTGCGCGGTGCTGGTGCCGACCTATCTGATGGCCTACGGCCCGACCAACTTCCTGTATTTCTGCGACGTCGCGCTGTTGACCACGCTGGCCGCGGTCTGGCTGGAGAGCCCGCTGCTCGCCTCGGCGCCGGCGGTCGGCATCCTCCTGCCGCAGGCGTTGTGGGTCGTCGACTTCCTCGGCACCGCTGCCGGCGTGCCATTGACGGGCATGACGGCCTATATGTTCGACGCCAAGCTGCCGCTGTTCACCCGCAGCCTGTCGTTCTTCCATTTCTGGCTCCCGTTCGTGCTGGCCTGGCTGGTCTGGCGGCTCGGCTATGATCGCCGCGCCTTCGCGGTCTGGACCGTCGCCGCCTGGGCGCTGCTGTCGGTGTGCTACTTCCTGATGCCGCCGCCACCCGCGACCAGCGACCTGCCGGTCAACATCAACTACGTGTTCGGCCTCAGCGATGCCCTGGCGCAGAGCTTCATGCCGGGTCCGGCATGGTTCGCGATGCTGCTGATCGGCCTGCCGCTCGTGATCTTCTATCCGACCCACCGACTGCTGCTGCGCTATGCAGGCCGCGCGCCGGTGTTGACGGTTGTTCCTGCAAGGTTGTGATCCGCGCGCCTCGTTGAGGATCGTCGGCACGCGCCGCCCGCTGGCGTCGCTTCGGACACCGGCCTCTCCGCCGTCATTGCGAGCGAAGCAATCCAGAGTCCCACGCGCGGCCTGGATTGCTTCGCTTCGCTCGCAATGGCGAAGATGCTAAGGCTTTGCCTTGAACGGACCGATCGAACCGCGTGACGAAGGAGACGACGATGCGGCTGGCAGTGATTTCCGATGTGCATGGCAATCTGCCGGCGCTGGAGGCGGTGCTCGCGGACATCGAGACACGCGGGGTCGATGCCACTGTCAATCTCGGCGACTGCGTGACCAGCCCGTTGTGGCCGCGCGAGACATTCGACCTGCTGGAGTCGCTGCAGTTGCCGACCGTGCGTGGCAATCATGACCGCTGGATCGAGGAGTTTCCGGAAGAGAAGCTCTCTCCCGCCGGTCGCTTCGCTCGCGCGGCGCTGACCGCCGAGCAGCGCCGGGTGTTGCATGCGCTTCCGCCACGGCTCGCCCTGGAGCAGGGCATCCTCGCCGTCCATGGCACGCCCGACGACGACTGCGCCCTTCTGCTCGAGGAGATGCTCGATGACGGCCGCTACGTCCCGGCGCGACGCGACGTGCTGGCCTCGCGCCTCGTCAATCTCGGCGGTGCCACGCTCGTGCTGTGCGGCCACAGTCATCGGCAGGCGATGGTGCAGGTGCCGCGCGGACCCCTGGTGGTCAATCCCGGCAGCGTCGGCTGTCCCGTGTTCGGCGACATCCCGATCGCAGCCCAGCTCGAATATCGCTCGCCGCACGCCCGCTACGCCGTGCTGACGGAGCGCCGCGGGCATTGGCAGGCCGAGCTGCTGGCGCTGACCTATGACTGGGATCGCGCGGCGGCGCGCGCCGCCGAGAACGGCTTTCCGCATTGGGCCGGCGCCTACGCCTCGGGCGCGGTGATCTGACAGGGTACGACGACGCGGTGTTTGGCGAGGTACTTGGCGAGGCGCTATGCGATCGGCCATGCCCGTCGGGCAAATCAAGGCCGCTTCATCGCTGTTGTGCGCGATGCAACGGGCGACACCGGCTTTAAATCTGCCTGCGCGCAGAAATTCATTTCTCCAACGCCTTCAAGCTGATTTGCCCTGTCCAGTCTCGCCGCGAAAAATTCTCTTGTTTCGCTTTGTCAGAAGTCGTGCTTTCATCCCGCCGTCCCGCCCCGGCACGAGGGGCGTATCGCGATCGTCACGACACGCGGGGTGGGATGCGATGGGCGCTTGGGGCTGCAGCATGGCGGATGCCGTGCGGACGAACAGCCTTGGCGCACGCCGAAATCGCATGGTCCTGGCCTCCCGACGCTGAGGCCACGCCGGTGGGACGATGATCCGCCGGTCACGGGGGCAAGACAGCCGGTCCCCGGGGAGCAACTGTCTTTTTTGTAGACCGGTGATCGGCCGGCCTCAAGGCTGGC
>NZ_JBNPTK010000024.1:0-72733 GCF_051167615.1 Bradyrhizobium sp. HKCCYLS3013 | reverse complement strand
GCTCAAGACCGCAGAAGAATCCACGCCATGCACCATGTCCAGTCTGTCTGAACCGGACAGCCGTGGGCTTGACCCGGGCATCCATGCACTTGGCGAAGAGATGGATGGCCGGGCCTTCGCCGCGCCGAAGCGGCTACGGCCGCGCAGGCGGGTCAAGCCCGGCCATGACGAAGCGAGGTTTGGACACGCACATCATCTTCATGGTCTAGAGTGGGCTGACAGAGAGGGAGAACCCGATGACCGGCACCCCAGAGATCAAGTCCGCCTTCAACGCCATTCGCGCCATCGACTATACGATCATCCTCGTCCGCGATTGGACGGCGATGCGCGGCTTCTATGAGAACGTGCTGGGCTTCCCGATCGCGCGCGAGCTGTCGCAGGGCTGGATCGAATACCGGATCGGCGCCAATACATTGGCGCTGGCGCAACCGAAGCGGCTCGCATCGGACCAGCTGACGCCCCGAGGCGCCGCCTCGCTGCAGCTCGCGTTCAAGGCGGGCCGTAACGATGTCGACCGCTGCGCGGCAGAATTGACCAGCAAGGGCGTCGCTCTCATGGAGCCGCCGACGGACCAGCCCTTCGGGCACCGGACCCTGTTCTTCAGGGACCCGGACGGCAATCTGCTCGAAGTGTACGCGGAGATCTAACAGCTGATATCTAAGGCTTGGCGGCCGCGCTAGGCGGCCGCCGGTTGTATCCGGGGATTGAGCACGTACTCCTTCAGCACCTTGTCGGTGGCGGCATCGACTTCGACCAGCGACACGTCGTAGCTCCAGAGATCGGCGAGATGCTGCAGCACGCGCTTGGTGTCGGTCTCGTTGAGCTGGGCGCCCTTGACCACCGTATGCCGCAGCATCAGGCGGCGATCGCCGGCGAGATCGACATCGACCACCTCGATGTTGGGGTCGATGTAGCCGACGTCGTACTGCTTGGACAGCTCGCGGCGGATGCGGCGATAGCCGCGCTCGTCATGGATGGCATCGACAAGAATGCCGGCGCGCTCGGCCGGATCGTCATGCAGGTGGAACAGTCTGAGCTGCCGGATCAGGTTGGGGCTGAGGAACTGGCTGATGAAGCTCTCGTCGCGATAGTTCGCCCAGACGTCACGCAGCACCGCCATTTCGTCGCCGGTGCCGGCGATGTCCGGAAACCATTCGCGATCCTCGTCGGTCGGATCCTTCACGATGCGCTCGATGTCCTGCATCATCGCAAAGCCAAGGGCATAGGGGTTGAAGCCGGAGTAGCGCGGATCGTCGAACTCCGGCTGGAACACGACATTGGTGTGCGACTGCAGGAACTCCAGGAAATTGCCGTCGGTGAGTCGTCCTTCCTGGTGCAGACGGTTCATGATGCGATAATGCACGTAGGTCGCCGTGCCCTCGTTCATGACCTTGGTCTGGCCCTGCGGATAGAAATACTGCGCGATGTGGCGGACGATGCGCAGCAGCTCGCGCTGCCAGGGCGCCAGCCGCGGCGCGGTCTTCTCCAGGAAATAAAGCAGGTTCTCCTGCGGCAGGCCGAGCAGCGCGCGGCGCCGCTCGACGTTCAGCATCGCATTGGTCTTGACCGGGCCGGTCGGCACCGTGCGCCAGAGATCGTTGAACTGGCCCTCCTCATAGAGCCTGCGCTTGCCGGCGCGCTTCTCCTCCTCGCGGAAGTCGAGCTTCTTCTTGCCGGGATAGCGGTCGACGCCATGCGACATCAGCGCATGGGCGGCATCGAGCGTATGCTCGACCGCGAGCCGGCCATAACGTTCCTCGCATTGCGCGATGTAGCCGCGGGCGAAGTCGAGATAGTCGAGGATGCCGTCGGCGTCGGTCCACTGCTTGAACAGGTAGTTGTTCTTGAAGAAGTGATTGTGACCGAACGCGGCATGCGCGATCACCAGGGTCTGCATCGTCGCCGTGTTCTCCTCCATCAGATAGGAGATGCAGGGCGAGGAGTTGATCACGATCTCATAGGCGAGGCCCATCAGCCCTTTGCGGTACGAGGCCTCGTGATAGGCGAAGTGCTTGCCGAACGACCAGTGCTTGTAGAACAGGGGCATGCCGACCGAGGAATAGGCGTCGAGCATCTGCTCGGCCGTGATCACCTCGATCTGGTTGGGATAGGTGTCGAGCCCGAGCTCCTTGTGCGCCACCCTCTCGCAGGTATCGTGAATGCGCTGCAAGGTGAGGAAATTCCAGTCGGCGCCCTCGAACAGCAGTCCGCTCATGACGCCGCCCTCTCCTGCGTGGTGCCGCGACGCTGAAACAGGTCGTGGAACACCGGGAAGATCTCGCTCCGGTCGCGCACCTTGCGCATCGATAGCGGCTCGCCATTGGCGCGCAGCCGCTCATACAGCGACCACAGCGCGGAGTCCGGCATCTCGAACGAATAGGTGCCGGACTCGCCGACCTCGAGATAGGCGAAGAACTGCGACACCGGCAGGATGTTGTCGGTCAGGAGCCGCGCGACATTCTCGGAATCCGAGGTCGCGTTGTCGCCGTCGGAGGCCTGCGCCGCGTAGATGTTCCAGTCCGAGGGCCGGAAGCGCGAGCGGACGATGTCGTGCATGCATTGCAGGGCGCTCGACACCAGGGTGCCGCCGGATGCCGGTCCGTAGAAGAAGGTCTGCTCGTCGACCTCCTCGGCACGATCGGTATGGCGGATGAACACGATCTCGACATGGCGGTAGCGCCGGGTCAGGAACACGTAGAGCAGCATGTAGAACCGCTTGGCGAGGTCCTTCATGTGCTCCGACATCGAGCCGGACACGTCCATCAGGCAGAACATCACGGCCTGCGCGATCGGCTTCGGCACCGCTTCGAAGCGGCGGTAGCGGATGTCGATCGGATCGATGAAGGGGATGCGCTTGGCCTTCGCCTTCAGCGCTTCGAGCTCGGCCAGCAGCGCGGCGCGCTTGTCGTCGTCGGTCTCCTGCTCCAGCTGGGCTTCGAGCTCGGCAATCGCCTCCGGCCGCGGCCGGCGGAGCGCGACGCGGCGGGCCAAGGCGCGGGTGACGGTGCGGCTGATCGAGATATTGGCTGGCGAACCCGACGTCGAATAGCCCGCGCGCACCAACCCTTCGCTCTCGGCCTCGGCGAATTTGCGCTTGGCGAGATCGGGCAGCTCGAGATCGTCGAGGAACAGGTTGACGAACTCCTCCTTGCTCAGCACGAAGCGGAAGGCGTCCTCGCTGTCGCCCTGCCCCGGCGCCGACTTGCGGCCGCTGCCGTCGCCGGAGCGCGGCAGGATATCGCCCTCGACGAACTTCTTGTTGCCGGGCAGCACCATGTCGCGGGTGCCGCCCTCACGGCGGAAGCGCGGCTCGTCCATGCCATCGAGCGGGATGGAGACCTCACCACCCTCGAGCACGTCCTTGATGTCGCGGTCCTGCGACGTCTTCTTCACGGCTCCTTGAACCAACGCCTTGGCTCGGCGCAAAAATCGCTGACGGTTTTCGAGACTTTTGCCGCCCGGATTCAGGCGCCGATCAATGATGTGCATGACCACGTTTCCATACGCCTCCTGCTGCAGCGGTTTCGACTCCTGCTCTCCCCCGCCGCGATGCCGCGGTGCAGTATCAGACCCGATACCGGACCCGCATCATTCGCTGCCCGACGCGTCCCATCAAAGTTCAGCGTCGAACGTTCCGCTCCCCTCGTTGTCCCGGCGCCAACATCCGCCGATGGCCTGCAGCACATGCAGTGAACATCGGCGCCGGACCACGATCAACCCGCCTGCTTCACTCGCATGTACCACTCGACCAGCCGGCGGACCTGCCGCTCGGTGTAGCCGCGCTCGACCATGCGCGCGACGAAGTCGTCGTGCTTCTTCTCGGTCTCGCCGTCCTTCTTGGTCCCGAACGAGATCACCGGAAGCAGATCCTCGACCTGCGAGAATATCCTCTTTTCGATGACCTCGCGGATCTTTTCGTAGGAGGTCCAGGACGGATTTTTTCCGCCGTTCTGGGCCCGGGAGCGCAGCGAGAACTTGACAACCTCGTTGCGGAAGTCCTTCGGGTTGGCGATCCCGGCCGGCTTCTCGATCTTGGTCAGCTCCTGGTTCAACAGCTCGCGATTGAGCAGCTGTCCCGTATCGGGATCCTTGAAGTCCTGATCCTCGATCCAGGCGTCGGCGTAGTCGACGTAGCGGTCGAACAGGTTCTGGCCGTAATCGGAGTAGGATTCCAGATACGCCTTCTGGATCTCGTGGCCGATGAACTCCGCGTAACGCGGCGCGAGGTCCGCCTTGATGAATTCGAGGTAGCGCTTCTCGACCTCCTCCGGCAGCTGCTCGCGCTTGATCGACTGCTCCAGCACATACATCAAGTGCACGGCATCGGCGGACACTTCCGCCGTGTCGTGATTGTAGGTCGCGGCCAGGACCTTGAAGGCAAAGCGGGTGGAAATGCCGTCCATGCCCTCGTCGACGCCGGCGGCGTCGCGATATTCCTGCACGCTGCGCGCCTTCGGATCGGACTCCTTCAGGCTCTCGCCGTCATAGACCCGCATTTTGGCGTACAAGGTCGAGTTCTCGTGCTTGCGCAAGCGCGACATCACCGAAAAACGAGCCAGCGTGTCCAAGGTCGCCGGCGCGCAGGGCGCGGTGGCGAGCTCGGAGCCCTGGATCAGCTTCTCGTAGATCTTGCGCTCCTCGGTGACGCGCAGGCAGTACGGCACCTTGATGACGCAGATGCGGTCGATGAAGGCTTCGTTGTTCTTGTTGGTCTTGAAGCTCTGCCACTCCGCCTCGTTGGAGTGGGCGAGGATCACGCCGTTGTAGGGAATGGCGCCGATGTTCTCGGTGCCGATATAGTTGCCCTCCTGCGTCGCCGTCAGCAGCGGATGCAGCATCTTGATCGGCGCCTTGAACATCTCGACGAATTCGAGGATGCCCTGGTTGGCGCGGTTGAGGCCGCCCGAATAGGAGTAGGCGTCGGGATCGTTCTGGGCGTAGGTTTCGAGCTTGCGGATGTCGACCTTGCCGACCAGCGAGGAGATGTCCTGGTTGTTCTCGTCGCCCGGTTCGGTCTTGGCGATCGCGATCTGCCGCAGCCGCGACGGCTGGATCTTGGCGACGCGGAACTGCGAGATGTCGCCGCCGAAGGCCTCGAGTCGCTTGTAGCACCACGGGCTCATCAAACCGGATAGACGGCGGCGCGGAATGCCGTATTTCTCCTCGAGCATCGGGCCCAGCGTGTCGGGATCGAACAGGCCGAGCGGCGATTCGAAGACCGGGCTCAGCTCATCACCGGCCTTGAGCACGTAGATCGGATGAGCTTCCATCAACTGCTTCAGCCGTTCGGCGAGCGACGACTTGCCGCCGCCGACCGGTCCGAGCAGATAGAGGATCTGCTTGCGCTCTTCGAGACCTTGCGCGGCGTGGCGGAAGAAGCCGACGATGCGCTCGATCGTGTCTTCCATGCCATAGAAGCCGGCGAACGCGGGATACAGCCGAACCGTCCGGTTCAAAAAAATACGGCCAAGGCGTGGGTCCTTGGCCGTGTCGATCATCTGAGGCTCACCGATCGCAGCTAGTAGTCGTTCAGCGGCGTTCGCGTATCGCATCGGGTCGGTTCGACACGATTCTAGATATTCCTGCATCGACATGTCGGTCTGGCTGCGTGCCTCGAACGACCTTGCGAACGCGTTGAACAACGAATCGTTGTACATGATCCCTCTCCACGTAGGTTCCGCCGCACTGCTGCAACGGGCCGAGATCTAAGTACGTTCCTGCTGATCCCGAACCGACTCAGAGTGAAGCGCGCTAGCCCCCATTGGGCACCGTCTTCGTCCTTTTCCGCAACGCAAAGTGCATGCAGCATATGCCCTATCAACATGCACTTCGCTCAATAGTTCGGCAAAAGCCGGCCGACTCTCCCCATTTGTACCTCATTGTCTCTGCTTCGCAACATCCGCAATACCCCGGCACCGTAGTCTTCCTGCGCCGCACAAGGTGTTGTGAAGCCATGTGAACTGGTGGCGTGACAGCTCCGCAATCAGTCTCCCTTCCGGAAGTGAACCGCGAGTGAACGCCAATCGTCGCGCATCTGCGCCAGGCAGCGAATGTCTCATTCGTGGCGCGACGTGATGCGCGCCAGCCACGGCTGGTCAAACAGACACAGCCAAGCTGCAAGCGCGTCGGCCGGCGCTCATACGATGTCATCATGACCCGGCGAGCGATGAACGCGCGCATCTCACAGCGCCATCCGCACACATGTTCACCGCTAGAACCGAATGTCGTGACGCAACGCACCGCCGAAGCCGGACGGATCACTCGATGCTGATCATTGCCATGATCAGGGTGCGGCTCGCCACCGAATGTCTGCAAGCAGAAAGCATCATGGGTTATCCGCCAATCACGAGGCGCAGCCGAGGCGACAATCGCAACACGCTCGCCTTGATCTGTGACGTGAGGCACCATTACCCAGAACACATGTGGCCCCTTTCCAGCATTGCAAGGCGGAGAAGGTTTGATCGGCGGCATTTGCTCGCCCACGATGGGAGACCCCCGGCGCGGGAGCCGCAGAGACCGACGCGAGCCGAACACCGGCCGCGCTTGGCGGGCCTTTCCCCCGCCTTGGTCGAACGGCCGGCCGCAGGCTTCAGACTGCCTGCTTCAGAGTGCCTGCAAGTCTCCCGCCGAGCGCACGCCGCCGGCACGTCGCACCCGGTACGAAGCTCTTGGGATTCCAGAGGGATCAATCCATTATGAATGGCGTTCTCCTGTGGGCTGGCGCATAGTTGTTCATGTGAGGTCCACGATCTGGCAGGCCGCCAGGCGGGAACCCGAAAAAGCAAGCCGACGCACATAGATAGGCATCATGAATCCGGTCAAAGCTCTCGAAGAACACGGCCAGGCGGTCTGGCTCGATTTCCTCGCACGCGGCTTCGTCGCCAGGGGCGACCTCAAGCGGCTGATCGATGAGGATGGCGTCAAGGGCGTCACCTCGAATCCCGCGATTTTCGAGAAGGCGATCGGCAGCTCCGATGAATATGACGCGCCGATCGCCGCGGCGCTGAAGAACGGCGATCGATCGCCGACGCAGCTGTTCGAGGCCGTCGCCGTCGAGGACATCCAGAATGCCGCCGACGTGTTGCGGCCCGTCTACGACCACTTCGATGGCAATGACGGCTTCGTCAGCCTCGAAGTCTCGCCCTATCTGGCGATGGACAGCAAGGGCACCATTTCTGAGGCAGAGCAGCTCTGGAAGGCGGTCGACCGCAGGAATCTGATGATCAAGGTGCCGGCGACCGACGCCTGCCTGCCGGCCATCCAGCACCTGATCGCCAAGGGCATCAGCGTCAACATCACCTTGCTGTTTTCGCAAGAAGTCTACCGGCAGGTCGCCGAAGCCTACATTGCCGGCCTCGAAGCCTATGTCGCCGCCGGCGGTGATCCGTCGCATGTTGCCAGCGTGGCGTCGTTCTTCGTCAGCCGCATCGACAGCGTGGTCGACAAGCAGCTCGACGCGAAGATCGCCCAGGCCAACGATCCCTCGGAGAAGGAGCGGCTGGCCGCGCTCAAGGGCAGGATCGCCATCGCCAACGCCAAGATGGCGTATCAGGACTACAAGCGGCTGTTCGCCGGCGCGCGCTGGGAGCGGCTGGCCGCGCACGGCGCCAAGCCGCAACGACTGCTCTGGGCCTCCACCGGCACCAAGAACAAGGATTACCGCGACGTCCTCTATGTCGAGGAGCTGATCGGACCGAACACCGTCAACACCGTGCCGCCGGCCACGCTGGATGCCTTCCGCGATCACGGAGAGGTGCGCGACAGTCTGGAGGAAGACGTCGACGCTGCCCGGGCCGCCCTGGAGGATCTGGCGAAGACCGGCATATCCCTCGACGACATCACCGCGGATCTCGTGGTCGACGGCGTCAAGCAGTTCGCGGACGCCGCCGACAAGCTCTACGGCGCGGTTGCGCACAAGCGCGCCGTCGTGCTGGGAGCAGGACTTGGGCAGCAGACGATCGCCATTGCTGCTGATCTGGAGAAGAAGGTCGCCTCCGCTACCGAGGACTGGCGCAAGGACGCCAGGATCCGCCGGCTCTGGCACAAGGATGCGACGGTCTGGACCGGCCATGACGAGCACAAATGGCTGGGCTGGCTGACCAGCGCTGACAAGGCCGATATCGCCGATTATGAGGACTATGCGCAGCGGGTGAAGGGACAGAAGTTTTCCGACGCCGTGGTTCTCGGCATGGGTGGCTCCAGCCTCGGGCCGGAGGTGCTGGCCGAGACCTTTCCGCGCAAGGCCGGCTTCCCCAGGCTGCACGTGCTCGACTCCACCGATCCCGCGCAGGTGCGCGCGATGGAGAAGGCGATCGACATCGCCAGGACCGTGTTCATCGTCTCCTCGAAGTCGGGCGGCACCACCGAGCCGAACGCGATGAAGGACTATTTCTTCGCGCGTGTGTCCGAGGCGATCGGGCCGAACAAGGCCGGCCACCGCTTCATTGCCGTGACCGATCCCGGCTCGTCGCTGGAGAAGGCGGCCAAGGCGCAAGGCTTCGCCCGCATCTTCCATGGCGAGCCGAGCATCGGCGGCCGCTATTCAGTGCTGTCGCCGTTCGGCTTGGTGCCGGCCGCGACCGCGGGCATCGACGTGCGCAAGCTGATCACGCAGGCGCTGTCGATGGTGCGCTCCTGCGGGCCCGACGTGCCGCCGCTCCAGAACCCGGGCGTGCAGCTCGGTCTGGCAATGGGTCTTGCCGGCCTCGAAGGCCGCGACAAGGTGACGATCTTCGCCTCGCCCAAGATCGCCGATTTCGGCGCCTGGGCCGAGCAGTTGATCGCGGAGTCCACGGGCAAGGAGGGCAAGGGCCTGGTCCCGATCGAGGGCGAACCGGTGGCGCCGCCTGAGCTTTATGGCAGCGACCGCTTCTTCATCGATATCAAGGTCGACGGCGACGACGTGACCGGCCATGATGCGAAGCTCGCCGCGCTCGAGGAGGCCGGCCATCCGGTCGTGCGCATCGTCATGACGTCGATCGACCAGCTCGGGCAGGAATTCTTCCGCTTCGAGATGGCGACCGCCGTCGCCGGCGCCGTGCTCGGCATCAACCCGTTCGACCAGCCCGACGTCGAAGCCGCCAAGATCAAGACCCGCGAGCTGACGGCGGCGTTCGAGCAGAGCGGCGCGCTGCCGGAGGAGCAGCCGGTTGCATCGATCAAGGGCTGCGAGCTCTACACCGATGCTCAGAACGCCGAGAGCCTGCGCGAGCATGGCGCCGACGGCACGCTCGCGTCCTGGCTGAAGGCGCATCTTGGCCGCGCCGGCGCCGGCGACTACATCGCCCTGCTCGGCTATGTCGACCGCAACGCCGGCAATATCGACACGCTACAGCGGATCCGGCTGAGGCTGCGCGATGCCAAGCACCTCGCCACCTGCGCCGAGTTCGGTCCGCGCTTCCTGCACTCGACCGGCCAGGCCTACAAGGGCGGTCCGGACAGCGGCGTGTTTCTCCAGATCACGGCTGACGACGCCGAGGATCTGCCCATCCCCGGGCAGAAGGCGAGCTTCGGCGTGATCAAGGCGGCGCAGGCGCGCGGCGATTTCGACGTGCTCACCGAGCGCGGGCGCCGGGCTCTTCGGGTCCATCTCAAGGGCAATCTGAAATCGGGCCTGAAGATGCTCGACAGCGCGATCAGTGAAGCGCTGAGCTAGGAAGGGCGTCGTCGATGCAATTGGGAATGATCGGTCTCGGGCGGATGGGCGGCAACATCGTGCGCCGCCTGATGCGCGCGGGACACGCCTGCGTGGTCTATGATCGCGACGCAAAGGCGGTCGCTGCGCTGGTCTCCGAGGGTGCGGTGGGCGCCGCGAGCCTTGAGGAATTCGTCGGCAAGCTCGCTCCCCCGCGGCACGCCTGGATCATGCTGCCGGCCGGCAAGATCACGGAAGCCACCGTCGAGCAGCTCACCAAGCTGATGAGCCAAGACGACGTCGTCATCGACGGCGGCAACAGTTTCTGGCAGGACGACGTCCGCCGCGGCAAGGCGCTGAGGGAGCGCGGTCTGCACTATGTCGACGTCGGCACCTCCGGCGGAGTCTGGGGCCTTGACCGGGGCTACTGCATGATGATCGGCGGCGACAAGCCGGTCGTCGACCGGCTCGATCCGATCTTCGCGACGCTGGCGCCAGGCATCGGCGACATCCCGCGCACACCGGGCCGTGACGGCCGCGACCCGCGCGTCGAGCAGGGCTACATCCATGCCGGGCCGACTGGCGCCGGCCACTTCGTCAAGATGATCCACAACGGCATCGAATATGGCCTGATGCAGGCCTATGCCGAGGGCTTCGACATCCTCAGGAACGCGAACAGCGAGGCGCTGCCCGAGGCACATCGCTTCGACTTCGATCTCGCTGACGTCGCCGAGGTGTGGCGCCGCGGCAGCGTCATTCCGTCCTGGCTGCTCGACCTCACCGCCAGCGCGCTGGCGCGGCAGCCCGGCCTGGAGAAATATTCCGGCTATGTCGAGGATTCCGGCGAAGGCCGCTGGACCGTGAACGCGGCGATCGACGAGGCCGTGCCGGCCGAGGTGCTGACGGCCGCTTTGTTCGCGCGTTTCCGCTCGCGCCAGGAGCACACCTTTGCTGAGAAGATTCTCTCGGCGATGCGCGAAGGCTTCGGCGGGCACAAGGAGCCCGAACAGCACCCAGATCCGGCGCGCCAGAGCGCGCCTGGGATCGTCAAGCCCAGGGACGACCGCGCGTGACCCCGCTGTATCCGCACCAGCCGCGACATCAGAAGCCTGACGCCTGCGCCTTCGTGATCTTCGGTGTGACCGGCGATCTGACCCATCGGCTCGTTCTGCCATCGCTTTACAATCTCGCGGCCAATCATCTGCTGCCTGACAGGTTCTGCATCGTCGGCATTGCCCGCAAGGGCGTGTCGAGCGAGCAACTGCGCGACAATCTCATGGAGGGCCTGCGCAAATACGCCACACGCCCAATCGAGGATGAGATCGCGCAGCGCCTGTTGCAATGTGTGACTGCGATCGAGGCCGATCCGAAGGAGCCGGAAAGCTTCGATCAGTTGAAGGCGAGGCTGGAAAAGCTCGAAGCCGCGCGGGAGACCCACGGCAATCGGCTGTTCTATATGGCGACGCCGCCGAGCGCCTTTGCGCCGATCGCGCAACAGCTCGGGCGCGTCGGGCTGCTTCGCGAGGACGGCAAGGCTTGGCGCCGCCTCGTGGTGGAAAAGCCGTTCGGCACCGATCTCGCCTCGGCCAAAAAACTGAACGACACGCTGCTGCAACTCGTGACCGAGCACCAGATCTACCGGATCGATCATTACCTCGGCAAGGAGACGGTGCAGAACATCCTGGTGCTGCGCTTCGCCAACGGCATGTTCGAGCCGATCTGGAACAGGCATCACATCGACCACGTTCAGATCACCGTCGAGGAGAAGCTCGGCGTCGGCACGCGCGGCAGCTTCTACGACGCGACCGGCGCGCTGCGCGACATGGTCCCCAACCATCTCTTCCAGTTGCTCTCGCTGGTGGCGATGGAGCCGCCGGCGCGGTTCGATGCGCATACCGTCCGCTCCGAGAAGGCGGAGGTGCTGTCGGCGATCCAGCCATTGAGCGAACGGGAGGCGCTGCTCAACTCGGTGCGCGGCCAGTACACGGCCGGCATGATTGGCGACGCCGAGCTGCCGGATTATGTGAGGAGCAAGGACGTTCGCCCCGACAGCACCACCGAGACCTACGCGGCCTTCAAGCTCACCATCGATAATTGGCGCTGGGCCGGCGTACCGTTTTATCTGCGCACCGGCAAGGCGCTCGGCGCCAAGCGCACCGAGGTCGCGATCAAGTTCCGCCAGGCGCCGTTCGCGATGTTCAGCTGCACCCCGATCGAGACCCTGGCCGAGAACTATCTCGTCATCGGCATCGAGCCGACCCAGAGCATCACCTTGCAGTTCAACACCAAGATCCCGGGGCCGACCATCCGCACCGACGGCGTGCAGATGAAGTTCAACTACAAGGACTATTTCCAGGCCGAGCCCGCCACCGGCTACGAGACGCTGATCTATGACTGCATGATCGGCGACAACATCCTGTTTCAGCGCGCCGACAGCGTCGAGGCCGGCTGGAAGGCCGTCGAGCCATTCATCGAGGCCTGGAAGAAGGCCGGCCGCGATGGCCTGCATTCCTACGCGGCCGGCAGCGAGGGACCTGAGGCGGCGGCCGATCTGCTGGCCCGCGACGGCCGCAGCTGGCGCAAGCTGGTTTAGCCGTGGTCGGACCGCAGGACCGCAACCTCGTGCGCGTCGCCGACCGGGCGACGATGGCGAGGGTCGCGGCCGAACATCTCCTGGCCCGGATCGATGCCAATCCGGCGACGATAGCCGTTTGCCTCACCGGGGGATCGAGCCCGAAGCAGCTCTATCAGCTGCTGGCGACGGACGCGTATCGCGAGCGGATTCCCTGGACGCGCGTGCACTGGTTCATCGGTGACGAACGATATGTTCCGCCCGGCGATCCCCTGCACAACATGACCATGGCGTGCCACGCGTTCCTCGATGCCTGCGCGCCGGCCGCCAACATCCACCCGATCGCGACCGATAGATCGGACCCGGAGGCCAGTGCCTGCGACTATCAGCGCGCGCTGGAAGCGTTCTACGGCGCCGCGCGGCTCGACTCTGCGCGGCCGCTGTTCGACCTCGTGCTGCTCGGAATCGGTTCCGACGGCCATGTCGCGTCGCTATTCCCCGGCTTTCCCGCTGTTGATATCGCCGATCGCTGGGTTGTCGGCGTCGACAAGGCTCACGTCGCACCCTTCGTGCCGCGGATCAGCCTGACCTTGCCTGCGCTCGCCTCCTGCCGAACCATGCTGTTCGAGGTCGCCGGCGCCGACAAGCGCGCGATCATGACGCGCGTGCTGGCCGGCGAAGACCTGCCCGCCAATCGCGCCCGCTCGATTCGGGAGACGATCCTGCTGATCGACAGCGAGGCCTGGCCGGAGAGGCAAAGTGGCGACATCTGACCTGCCCCATGCGCTCATTATCATGGGCGTCTCCGGCTCCGGCAAGAGCACGATCGGGCAAGCATTGGGCCAACGCCTCGGCTGGCGCTTCGAGGATGGCGACAGCTTTCACCCGCCCGCGAACGTCGCCAAGATGAGCGCGGGCCACCCGCTCACCGACGAGGATCGCTGGCCCTGGCTGCATGCCATTGCCACGGAGATCGCGCAATGCCGCAGCGCGGGCCAGCACATCATCATCGCCTGCTCGGCGCTCAAGAAGGCCTATCGCGATATCCTGGTCGGCGGCCGCGACGATGTCCGCATGGTCTATCTCCAAGGCACTCAGGAGCTGATCGGCGAGCGGATGAAGCATCGCGCCGGGCACTTCATGCCGCCGGGCCTGCTCACCAGCCAGTTCGCCACCCTGGAACCGCCTGGCGCCCCCGAGCATCCCATCACGGTCTCGGTCGACGCGCCGGTCGCGGCGATCGTGGACGACATCCTGCAACAGCTTCACAGCGGTCAGGGACGAGCCTGACCGCAAACAGGAAGGGCTCATGACCCGCATCGCTCTCGTCGTATCCGACGTCGACGGCACGCTGCTGACCAAGGACAAGGTTCTGACCGAACGGGCCGCGAAGGCGGCGCGGCGGCTGCACGAATCCGGCGTTGGCTTCACGCTCACCTCGAGCCGCCCCGCGATCGGAATGCGCTTTCTGATCGAGCCGCTGCAGATCAGCCTTCCGGTGGGGCCGTTCAACGGCAGCTCAATCGTCGACGCCGCCATGCGCCCGCTCGAGCAGAGCCTGATCCCGCCCGCGGCCGCCGCACGCTGCGTCGACCTGCTGCATCAAGCCGGCGTCGACATCTGGGTCTTCACCAACGACGCCTGGGTGACGCGCAATCCGGACGGTGAGTACGTCCCGAACGAGCGGCGCGCGATACGCGCGGAGCCGACGATCGTCGGCGATTTCTCGCCCTATCTGGCGAACGCCTGCAAGATCGTCGGCGCGAGCAGCGATTTCGCGCTGCTGGCGGGCTGCGAGAGCCAGATGCAGCAGGCATTGGGCGCGGAAGCGACAGCGGTGCGCTCGCAGAGCTACTATCTCGACATCACTCCGCCCGGACATGACAAGGGCACCTTCGTCAGCGCGATGGCTCAGCGGCTCGGTATCCCGCTCGACCAAGTCGCGACCATCGGCGACATGCACAATGATGTCGCGATGTTCGAGGTGAGCGGATTGTCGATCGCCATGGGCAATGCCAGTGACGAGGTGAAGAGCAAAGCCAAGCGCATCACCACGTCCAATCAGGACGAAGGCTTTGCCAATGCCATGGAGATGATCCTGGCGGAAAACGCGCAAGGCTGATCCGCAAGCTGACGTGCGGGAGCTCAGGCCTCCGACCGCTGCCTTGCGGGTTTGTCGCTGGCCTTCCTGGCGCTGCTCAGATTCTGCGCCGTGTTGATCAGCGCGATATGCGTCAGCGCCTGGGGAAAATTGCCGGTCTGCCGCCGGGCCTCGCTGTCGTACTCCTCGGCCAGCAGTCCGACATCGTTGGCGATGTTCACCACGCGGCGGAACAGCGTCTCGGCCTTTTCCGTATCGCCCGCCAGGACATGGGCGTCGGCCAGCCACAGCGTGCAGGCAAGGAACGCGCCTTCGATCGGCTGCTGCTCGTCCGGAGGGACATCGCGCGGATCGTGCCGGAGCACGAAGCCGTCCCGTAGTAAATGCTGTTCGATCGCGTCCACCGTGCCGCGAATGCGCGAATCGGAGCTGGGGAGGAAGCCGACCGCCGGCAACAGCAGCAGGCTGGCATCGAGCAACCGCGAGCCATAGGACTCGACGAAGCTGCCGAGGCTTTCGTCATAACCCTTGGCGCAGACGTCGCGATGAATGGTCTCGCGCAGCCGCCGCCAGCGCTCCAGCGGCGCCTTGAACCCGAATTTCTCCGCGCTCTTGATCGCGCGATCGAACGCCACCCAGGTCATCACCTTGGAAAACACGTAGTGACGGCCGTCGCCGCGGCGTTCCCATATGCCGTGGTCGGGCTGGTCCCAGACGTCGGTGAGATGATCGAGCACCGCGCATTCCAGGTCCCATGTGCCGTCTTCCAGTTTGAGCCTGGTCATGCGGGCCTGGTGGAAGGCGTCCATCAGCTCGCCGTAGACGTCGAGCTGGAGCTGGGCGTGCGCGGCGTTGCCGATCCGCACCGGCCGGGCGCCTTCGTAGCCGGGCAGCCACTCGGCCTCCCACTCCATCAGCCGCCGCTGGCCCATGATGCCGTACATGATCTGCATATAGGCCGGTGCGCCGGCGGCGGCGCGCAGCAGCCAGTTGTGCCAGGCCAGCGCTTCCTCGGTGTAGCCCGAGTTCATCAGCGCGAGCAGCGTGAACGTCGCGTCACGCAGCCAGCAGAAACGATAGTCCCAGTTGCGCCGGCCGCCGAGCTTCTCCGGCAGCGACGTGGTCGGCGCCGCGACGATGCCGCCGGTCGGCGCATAGGTGAGCGCCTTCAGGGTGATCAGCGAGCGCATCACGAGTTCGCGGTGCTCGCCCTGATAGGTGCAGCGGCGCGACCAGTCGGCCCAGAAGGTCTCGGTGTCATCAAGCGCCTGAAGCGGATCGATCGCCTTGGGCACCGGTAGATGCGAGGGACCGTAGGTCAGCACGAACGGCACGGTGTCGCCGGCCGCGACCTCGAACTCCGCAACCGTGGTCATGTCCTCGCCGCGGGTGGCGATCGGCGTATGCAGCACCGCCATGTCCTGGCCGCAGATGGCAAGCAGCGCGGAGCGATCCTCGGAGCGCTTGACCCAGGGAATCTCGATGCCGAAGCCGAAACGGATGATCAGCTCCATCCGCATGGCGACCCGGCCGGCGACGCCGCGGACCAGCCGGACGACGTCGGAGGCGCTGCCCCGCGGCGGCATGAAATCGACCAGCTCGACGGTGCCGGTCGCGGTTTCGTACCGCGTCTCGAGGATGAGGCTGTCGCCACGATAGCGGCGGGACGTCGAGCGGATATCGCCGCGTGGCGCGATCAGCCAGCGGCCATGGCTGCGATCGCCCAGCAGGGAAGCGAAACAGGCGTCGGAATCGAACGCCGGCCAGCACAGCCAGTCGATCGAACCGTTTCGGCTTACGAGGGCAGCCGTCTCACAATCACCGATCAGCGCGTAGTCTTCGATCCTGCAGGACATTTGGCATCCGCGTGCAATTGCCCCCTCGATCCCCGCATTCTAAACGCCGGCCGGGCTGATCCGTTCGGCGGTCGCCGCCTTCAACGCCGCGACGCTGGTCGCACCCGTGATGTCCTCGAGCTTGACCGGCATCTTGCGGCGCCAGTTCGGATGCTCGTCGATCGTGCCGGGAATATTGGGCTGATCGACCACCTGCAGCAGATCCTCCAGGGAAATCACCAGCAGCCGCGACCGCGTCCGCGACAGGAAGGCGATCGCCGAGTGGACGTCGTTGGCCTGAATGCCGTTGTGGCGCAGCACCTCGTCCCACAGCCCCAAGGCGTCCCAGCGATCCTGGTCGCTTTCGCCGGGATCGATGCCCAGCCCGCGTTTGGTCTTGAGATCGCCGAACGAGCGCCAGCCGGCATAGGTCGAGAGGTCGTGGGTGTTCAGCGTCACCAGCGCATTCGGCGGATAGAAGTCAACGTCGCGAAAGCGGCCGTTGTCGTCGCGTTCGAAGATCATCACCTTGTAGGACCACAGTCCCCAATCGGCCATCTGCTCGCGAAAGCCTTCCGGCACGGTGCCGAGATCCTCGCCGATGACGATGCAGTCGTTGGCCACGCTCTCGATGACGGTCGCGGCGAGCAGCGCATCGAACGGCATCTGCACATACGCGCCCTGCTTGGCCGGAAATCCGTGCGGCACCAGATAGAGCCGCTTCAAACCGAGCACGTGATCGAGCCGGATCGCGCCGGCATGGCGCATCGACGCCCTGATCATCTCCCGGAACGGCTCGAAATTCCTCAGCGCCAGCCCCGGCGCGTTGAAGCCGGCCAATCCCCAGTTCTGCCCGACCGTGTTCAACGGATCGGGCGGCGCTCCGACCGACAGCGTGCGCGAGATGGCGCCCTGCTCGTTCCAGGCATCGAAGCCGTCGGATTGAACGCCGACTGCGACGTCGAGATACAAGCCGACCTTCATTCCCAGCCGATGCGCGAGATCCCGGCAATGGCGCAATTGTCGCTCGGCGAGCCACTGCACATAGGCGATGAACTCGGCCTCCCTCCGGTCGGGGCCGCTGAGCAGCGCCGCGCAGCGCGCGGCATCGGGCCGCCGCCACTCCTCAGGCCAGTCCCACCAGGGCTTCTGGAAGCGATGCCGCAACACCTCGAAGCAGGAGAAGCGCGCCAGCAGCTCGCCGCGCTCGGCCCGATAGGCCTTGAACTCCGCAGCGGCCGCGGCGTCGGGCGCGGCCATGAAGGCGTCGAAGGCGGCGCGCAGGGCCGGCCATTTCAACGCCGCCACACCCTTGTAGTCCACCAGCTCGGCTTGTCGCAGCGGCTCCAGCACCTTGCTGCCGGGCCCCTTCGCAAAGCCCGGCGCCTGCTCCACATCGACATAGAGCGCATTCAGGAACAGCCGGCTGTTCGGTGCATAGGGGCTGAAGTCACCCGGCCGGTCGTCGAACAACGCGTGCAGCGGATTGAGCCCGACACCATCGGCGCCGAGCTTGGCGCAAAGCGTGATGAGATTGGCAAGGTCGGTGAAGTCGCCCATGCCCCAGTTGCGGGCCGAGCGGATGCCATAGAGTTGGACCGCCAGCAGCCAGACGCGGTCGAAATCGCCGGCGAAGGCCTTCGCCGGCGCGACCAGCAGCGGCAGCTCCTCGCGGTATGATGACGCATCCACCAGCTCGAGGCGGTAGCTGCCGACCGGCAGATCACCCGGCCACTCGACCAGGGCCTCACCGGCGTCTCCCTTTGCGATCTCAACGTCGCCACGCCTGATGGTCCACTTGGCCGGCAGCTTCGCCGCCTCGTTCAGGCGGCTGCGCGCCGGCTGGCCGGACCGAATCACGATCGCACCGCTCAGCAGCCGGTGCGGCGTGGGCCTGGGAAAGGCCTCCACGATGATCTTGAGTGCCGCTTCGTCGGTGACGCGACGCTGCCCCTGACCATCGTAGAATTCTGTCAGGATTCCGAGACTATGGGCTTCGCTATAGAGATCCATTCGGCACGCGATCTGGACGTAACGGCAAGTCGTACGTCGTAAAATTGTTGTGGGACAGCAAGAGGATAAGCCTCTAACGCCGCGCCAAGGCCGTCGTTCCCCGGGGAACAAAACGAGCCTTGCAGCTTTGTAAGGAGGTCGTCTCGGTTTCTAGCGAACCGGGACGCCGTTTTCTTGTCAATGGCATCACCGTGAACAAATTTGCGCACACGTTCGAGAGCGTCGCCCTCAAAGACGCTTTCTCCCCTATTCTGCCCTCTTTTGAGGAGAGCCGCATCTGTCGAGGCCGAGACATCTTTCGAGACGCCTCCGATCGCAGCCGCATCATCATCCTCTCTCCTAGGTGAGGGCCTCATGAACCTGATGTCATCCCTGGATACGCCGAGCCTGCAGACCGAGACCGACGGCGACGGTCTCTGGTACAAGGACGCGATCATCTACCAGCTGCACGTGAAGGCGTTCGCCGACAGCAACAATGACGGCGTCGGCGACTTCGCCGGCCTCACGGACAAGCTGGATTATCTGCAGGACCTCGGCGTCACCACACTGTGGCTGCTGCCGTTCTACCCCTCGCCCGGCCGCGACGACGGCTACGACATCGCCGATTACGGCAGCATCAATCCCGATTTCGGGACCATGAAGGAGTTCAAGCGCTTCATCCAGGAGGCCAAGCGGCGCGGCCTGCGGGTGATCACCGAGCTCGTGGTCAACCACACCTCCGACCAGCATCACTGGTTCAAGCGCGCCCGGCGCAGCCCGCCCGGCTCCAGCGCCCGCGACTGGTACGTCTGGAGCGACACCGACCAGAAATATCTCGGCACGCGAATCATCTTCACCGATACCGAGAAGTCCAACTGGACCTGGGATCCCGAGGCCGGCCAGTTCTACTGGCACCGCTTCTTCTCGCACCAGCCGGATCTCAACTTCGACAATCCGCGCGTGGTCAACGCGATCGTCCAGGTGATGAAGCGCTGGCTCGATGCCGGCGTCGACGGCTTCCGGCTCGACGCCATTCCCTATCTCTGCGAGCGCGACGGCACCAACAACGAGAACTTGCCGGAGACGCATGCGATCATCAAGCGCCTGCGTGTCGAGCTCGACAATTACGCCAAGGATAAGCTGCTGCTGGCCGAGGCCAACCAGTGGCCCGAGGATGTGCAGGAGTATTTCGGCCAGGGCGACGAGTGCCACATGGCCTATCACTTCCCGCTGATGCCGCGCTTCTACATGGCGATCGCCCAGGAAGACCGCTTCCCGATCACCGACATCCTGCGCCAGACGCCCGATATCCCCTCGACCTGCCAATGGGCACTGTTCCTGCGCAACCATGACGAGCTGACGCTCGAAATGGTGACCGATGTCGAGCGCGACTATCTGTGGTCGACCTATGCCAACGATCCGCGCGCGCGCATCAATGTCGGCATTCGCCGCCGCCTCGCGCCGCTGATGGACAATGACCGGCGCAAGATCGAGCTGATGAACTCGCTGCTGATGTCGTTTCCGGGCACGCCGATCATCTATTACGGCGACGAGATCGGCATGGGCGACAACATCTATCTCGGCGATCGCAACGGCGTGCGTACGCCGATGCAATGGACGCCCGACCGCAATGGCGGCTTCTCGCGTGCCGACCCCGCACGGCTCTACGCACCGATGATCATGGACCCGGTCTACGGCTACGAGGCGGTCAACGTCGAAGCGCAGTCGCGCAGCCTGTCGTCGCTGCTGAATGCCACCAAGAAGCTGATCTCGGTGCGCAAGTCGACGCTGGCCTTCGGCAGGGGCACCATGAGCTTCATCCGCCCGGCCAACCGGTCGGTGCTGGCCTATGTGCGGCAATACAAGGACGAGGTGATCCTCTGCGTCGCCAACCTGTCGCGCTCGGCACAGGCGACCGAGCTCGATCTTTCGCCGTTCAAGGATCGCGTGCCGATCGAGATGCTCGGCCGGTCGCGCTTTCCCGCGATCGGCGAGCTGCCCTACATGATCACGCTCGCGCCCTACGGCTTCTACTGGTTCCAGCTCAAGGAGCGCGACAAGTCCGAGCCGGTCGTTCAGCGCGCCGTGCCGGAATTCGAGACGCTGGTCGTCCCGCTCGGCTCGACCTGGGTGTCGCTGGCGCGCACCCGCAGCCTGTTCGAGCGCGACGTGCTTCCCGGCCACCTCGCGCGCACGCGCTGGTATCCCGAACGCTCGCCTGAGGCGATCCATCCGACGTTGACCTCCGCGATCCCGTTCTGTGACATCGGCGACAACAGGCCGTGGCTGATCTTCTTCAAGTCGGCCGAGCGCAAGGACGAGCAGCGCTACCTGCTGCCGATGCAGATCGAGTGGGTCCGCTTCGACCGCGAGCGCTATAATCCGCAGGCATTCGCCGCCGTGCGCCAGGGCGCCCGCGAGGGCACCCTGCTGGATGCCGCCACCAATCCCATCTTTCTGGCGCTGCTGCTGCGCAACCTTGCACAGTCACTTGTGGTCGAAGAGAACGGGATACGACTGGAATTCCGTCCGACGTCGCGATTTCCCGACAAGCCGATCCGCGAGTCGGAACAGGTGCGCATCATCGAGACCGACCGTTGCAGCAGCAAGGCTGTCGTCAACAACGAGTTCTTCATCAAGCTCCATCGCGAGCTCGAGGCCGGATCGCATCCGGAGATCGACGTCGGTCGCTTCCTGACCGAGACCATCGGCTTCGCCAACGTGCCGCCGCTGCTCGGCAGCGTCGAAGTGATCCAGGACGGTGAGCGGCAGACGATCGGCTGCGTCCATGGCTTTGTCGAGAACCAGGGTGACGGCTGGACCGTGACCGCCGCCTATCTCGACCGCTACATCGACGATCAGCGCGTGTTCGCCGCGAGCGGCGACGCGCGCCAGAGCGAGGAGCTGCCGCCCTATCTGCGCTACATGACGCAAGCCGGACGGCGGGCCGGAGAGCTGCATGCGGCCCTGGCCTCACGCAACGACATCGCCGATTTTGCGCCGGAGCCGACCACCGCAGATCATCTCGGTCACTGGATCGACCGGCTGCGCGCCCAGGCAAGCCGAGTCCTGACGGGCCTGAGCGAGCGCCGCGATCGCCTCAAGGACCCGGAACGAGGGCTGGCCGATCAGGTGCTCGCGAGGCGTGGTGAGATATCGGAGCGCCTGAGCAGCCTGATCCCGCACCAGATCGGCGGCTGCGACATCCGGCTGCATGGCGATTTCCATCTCGGCCAGATCCTCATCGTCAAGGACGATATCTTCATCATCGATTTCGACGGGGACGAGGAGCAGCCGCTCGCCGAGCGTCGGCGCAAGGCGCCGCCGGCGCGCGACATCGCAGGCTTCCTGCGCTCGATCGATTGCTCGGTCCGCGTCGCCCAGGAGCGCGCTCTGAGGGCGGGCCCGGACGATCACGGCCGTATCGCCGCGGCGCTGTCGGAATGGCGCGACCAGGCCGCGACGGCCTTTTTGGCCGGCTATCGCGAGATCAAGGCCAATCAGCGCCTCTGGCCGGACGATCCGCATACGGCGGAGGCGCTCCTTAACTTTTTCATGCTGGAAAAAGCCTTCGGAGCGCTCGAATATGATCTGGCTCACCGGCCGGACTGGTTGCGCATCGCTTTGAGCAACCTGCTTCGCGTCCTGTCCGAGCCAGCATCAGTCAGCGAGTCCTCATGACCCATCTTTCTCCCGAGGCGTTTGCGATCATCGAGGGGCGGCACGCCGACCCGTTTCGCTATCTCGGTCAGCACAATGTCGACGGGCGCGCTGTCGTGCGCGCCTTCCTGCCCGAGGCGTCCCGCGTCGAAGTGGTCGGCGAGCACGGCGACGTCGCCCCGCTGACGCGCATCCATGATGCCGGCCTGTTCACCGGGACCATGCCATCGCTGCAGCGCTATCGCTTTCGGGCGACATTCGGCGACCACGTCACCGACCTCGAGGACCCCTATCGCTTCCTGCCGATCCTGAGCGACTTCGACCTGCACCTGCTCGGCGAAGGCAACCACGAGCGGCTCTACGACAAGCTCGGCGCGCATCCCATGGTGATCGACGGCGTCGATGGCGTCGGCTTCGTCGTGCTCGCGCCGAACGCGCGCCGCGTCAGCGTGGTCGGCGACTTCAACTTCTGGAATGCGCGGCGCCACCCGATGCGCGTGCGCGGCAACGGCTATTGGGAGCTGTTCATTCCCCGCGCCAGGGCCGGCGACCACTACAAATTCGACATCATCGGTCCGCAGGGCGAGCACCTGCCGCTGAAATCCGACCCGATGGCCTTCGCGGCCGAGATGCGTCCCAAGACCGCGTCGATCGTGGTCGACGAGACCAGCCTGCCGCGCCCTCGGCCAGCGCCGCATGACATCAACAAGCTGAACAGGCCCGTCTCGATCTATGAGGTGCACCTCGGATCCTGGCGGCGCAAGGACAACAATCAATGGCTGACCTATCGCGAGCTCGCCGAGCAGCTGCCGGCCTATGCACGCGACATGGGCTTCACGCACATCGAATTCCTCCCCGTGAGCGAGCATCCGTTCGACGGCTCCTGGGGCTATCAGCCGACCGGCCTGTTCGCGCCGACCAGCCGCTTCGGCAGTCCTGAGGACTTCTGTGCGCTCGTCGATGCCTGCCACCGCGAGGGCCTCGCGGTGTGGCTCGACTGGGTGCCCGGCCATTTCCCGGATGATCCGCACGGCCTCGGCCATTTCGACGGCACCGCGCTCTACGAGCACGCCAACCCGATGCAGGGCCGGCATCTCGACTGGGGCACGCTGATCTACAATTTCGGCCGCACCGAAGTCGCCAATTTCCTGCGCTCGAACGCGTTGTTCTGGCTGGAGCGCTACGGCGTCGACGGCCTGCGCGTCGATGCCGTCGCCTCGATGCTCTATCTCGACTACAGCCGTCCCTCCGGCGGCTGGATTCCGAACAAATATGGCGGGCGCGAGAACCTCGAGGCCATCGAGTTTCTGCGCCGGACCAATATCGAGGTGTTCGGCCATTTCCCGCAGGCGACCACGGCTGCCGAGGAATCCACGGCGTGGCCGCAGGTGTCCCGCCCGGTCGACATGGGCGGGCTCGGTTTCGGCTACAAGTGGAACATGGGCTGGATGCACGACACCTTGCGCTACATCAGCAAGGACCCGATCCACCGCAAATATCACCACGGCGAGATCCTGTTCGGCCTGCACTACGCCTTTTCGGAAAACTTCATCCTGCCGCTGTCGCATGACGAGGTGGTGCACGGCAAGCGCTCCATCCTTGGCCGGATGCCCGGCGACGACTGGCAGCGTTTTGCCAACCTGCGTGCGTATTACAGCTTCATGTTCGGGCATCCCGGCAAGAAGCTGCTGTTCATGGGCTGCGAGCTCGCCCAGGAGCGCGAGTGGAATCACGATACCTCGCTCGACTGGCATCTGCTCGGCGACGCCAAATATGCCGGAATCCAGGCCCTGATCCGCGACCTCAACCACCTCTACCGCAACGTGCCGGCGCTGCATGAGCGGGACTGCGAGCCGGACGGCTTCGAGTGGCTGATCACCGACGACTCCGACCGCAACGTCTTCGCCTGGGTGCGCAAGGGCTTCGATGAGCACGCGCGCTGCGTCGTGGTCGTGAACTTTTCGCCCAACGTGTATTACAATTATCGGGTCCGCGTGCCGTTCGGCGGCAGATGGAGGGAAGCTTTCAATTCCGACTCCCTGCATTATGGCGGCAGCAATGTCGGCAATGTCGGCCAGGTCCATGCCTCTGAAGAACACCAGCTCAACCTCATCCTCCCGCCCATGGCAGCGGTATTTCTCCTCCCGGAAGCCTGACGCAATGCGCCTGGCCGCTGGAAGCCACGCCCGTCTCGGAGCAACCTGGGACGGACGGGGGACCAACTTTGCGTTGTTCTCCGCCAATGCCGAG
Organism: Bradyrhizobium sp. HKCCYLS3013; assembly: GCF_051167615.1. Taxonomy (NCBI): domain Bacteria; kingdom Pseudomonadati; phylum Pseudomonadota; class Alphaproteobacteria; order Hyphomicrobiales; family Nitrobacteraceae; genus Bradyrhizobium; species Bradyrhizobium sp. HKCCYLS3013. Next base: position 48,689 of record NZ_JBNPTK010000024.1, on the reverse strand, counting down.
AAGGTCGAGCTCTGCCTGTTCGACAGCCAGGGCCGGCGCGAGATCGAGCGGATCGAATTGCCGGAGCGGACGGAGGATGTCTGGCACGGCTATCTCAACGACGTCTCGCCAGGGCAGCTCTATGGCTACCGCGTCTACGGCCCGTACGAGCCGGAGCGCGGCCACCGCTTCAATGCCAACAAGCTGCTGCTCGACCCCTATGCCAAGCGGCTCGCCGGCCGGCTGGTCTGGAGCGATGCCCATTTCGCCTACCGCGCCGGCTCGCCGCGCGAGGACCTCTCGTTCGACCGGCGCGACAACGCCCGCGGCATGCCCAAGGCGGTCGTCATCGACGAGACCTTCAACTGGGGCCGGCGCGAGATGCGGCCGCAGGTTCCGTGGGAGGACACGATCATCTACGAGGCTCACGTCAAGGGCCTGACCAACAAGCGCGACGACGTGCCGCCCAACCTGCGCGGCACCTATGGCGGTCTGTCGTCGCCGGCGATGATCAAGCATCTGAAGCGGCTCGGCGTCACCACGATCGAGCTCTTGCCGATCCACGCCTTCATCGACGACCGCATGCTGGTCGAGAAGAAGCTGGTCAACTACTGGGGCTACAACACCATCTCGTTCTTCGCGCCGGAGCCGCGCTACGCGCAGGACAATCCGCTCGATGCCTTCCGGACGACGGTGGCGCGGCTGCATGATGCCGGCATCGAGGTCATGCTCGACGTCGTCTACAATCACACCGCCGAGGGCAACCATCTCGGCCCGACGCTGTGCTACCGCGGCATCGACAACGCATCCTACTACTGGCTGCAGCCGGACAATCCGCGCTTCTACGACGACTTCACCGGCTGCGGCTCGTCGGTGAACCTGACCCATCCGCGCGTGCTGCAGATGGTGATGGACTCGCTGCGCTATTGGGTCGAAGTCTGCCACGTCGACGGCTTCCGCTTCGATCTCGCCACCACGCTCGCGCGCGAGAAGCACGGCTTCGACCGGCGCAGCGGCTTCCTGACCGCGATCCGCCAGGACCCGGTGCTGGCGAGCGTCAAACTGGTCGCAGAGCCATGGGACGTCGGTCTCGGCGGCTACCAGGTCGGCGCATTCCCCTCGCAATGGTCCGAATGGAACGACCGCTATCGTAGCGCCATGCGTCGCTACTGGAGCGGCGAAGGCAGCCTGATCGGTGAGGTGTCGAGCCGCATGACCGGCTCTTCCGACATCTTCAACCATGACGGCCGCACCCAGCGCGCCAGCGTCAATCACGTCACCGTCCATGACGGGTTCACGCTGGCCGATCTCTTCAGCTACAACAGCAAGCACAATGAGGCGAACGGCGAGGACAATCGCGACGGCTCCAACGACAACCTCAGCAACAATTTCGGTCATGAGGGGCCGACCAACGACGTGGCGATCACAGCGCTGCGGCGGCAGTCGCGCAAGAACCAGCTCGCCTGTCTGTTGCTCGCGCAGGGCCTGCCGCTGCTGCTCGCAGGCGACGAGGTCGGCAACTCGCAGCATGGCAACAACAACGCCTATTGCCAGGACAACGAGGTCGGCTGGGTGGACTGGAGCGGCATGGGCCGCGAGGGCGATGATCTCATCGACTTCATCGCGCACATGACCGAGCTGCGCCGCCGCTTCGGCCAGATTCGCGCGCGCCGCTGGCTCGACGGCCGCCGGTCGGACGGAAGCTTCGGCGTGCTGTGGCTGACGCCTTCGGCGGAGGAGATGACGCAAACCGACTGGACCTTTCCTGACGGACGATTTCTCGCCTATGTGCTCGCTCCGGTGGAACAGGAGCAGGCTCCGATCCTTATCGTTCTGAACGCGGCTACCGAAGAGATCGGATTCAAATTGCCCAAGCTCGCCGAATACAAGACGTGGCAACAGGTCCTGAACACCACCGAAGCCCAGCAGACGCCGATCGACTTCGCGTCGGGCACGGACCTCAACGCCCCGCCCCGCTCCGTGCTGGCGTATGCGGGCCAGTCATGAACGGCCGTCAATTCGGACCTCGGCTCACGCAGGACGGCACGACGTTCCGGCTGTGGGCGCCCGCCGCCAAGCGCGTCGATCTGATCCTCGACGTCAAGCATGAGATGCAGCGCGGGGATGGTGGTTGGTATTCGCTCGACGTCGCCGGGGTCGGCGCCGGCACGCGGTACAAGTTTCGTATTGATGATGAGCTCGACGTTCCAGATCCCGGCTCGGATTTCCAGCCAGAGGATGTCTCCGGCCCGAGCGAAATCATCGACCACCGCGCCTACACCTGGCGCTCCGAAAAATGGCGCGGCCGTCCATGGCAGGACGCCGTGTTCCTCGAAAGCCATGTCGGCACCTTCACGACGGAAGGCACCTACCGCGCGATGATCGACAAGCTCGATCATCTCGTCGAAACCGGCATCACCGCGCTCGAGCTGATGCCGCTGGCGGACTTCGCCGGCTCCCGCAACTGGGGCTATGACGGCGTCCTGCTCTACGCGCCGGACAGCGTCTATGGGCGTCCCGATGATCTGCGCGCACTGATCGACGAGGCGCATCTGCGCGGGCTGATGGTCTTCCTCGACGTCGTCTACAACCATTTCGGCCCCGAAGGAAACTACATCGGCCTGTATGCACCGACCTTCTTCACGGACGCTCACACGCCGTGGGGCAGCGCGATCGACTTCCGGCACCCCGAAGTGCGCGCCTTCGCGATTCAGAACGCGCTGCATTGGCTGACGGACTATCGCTTCGACGGGCTGCGTTTCGATGCCGTCAACCACATCCTCGCCAACGAGGGTGAGATCCCGATGCTGCATGATCTCAGCGCCGCCGTCGGCAGGCTTGTCGAGCAGACAGGGCGTCACATCCATCTCGTGCTCGAGAACGGTGATAACCGGGCCAGCATGCTCGACGCGGCAGAAGATCCGCCGCGGGGCAAGTTTCGCGCGCAATGGAACGATGATTATCACCACGTCTGGCATGTGATGCTGACCGGCGAGACCGGCGGCTACTACGGCGACTACCAACAATCGCCGCGGCGCGGGCTTGCTCGCGCGCTCGCCTCGGGCTTTGTCTATCAAGGCGAGCAGGCCGCCTTTTGGGGTGGCATGGCCCGGGGTGAACCAAGCGGTCATCTGGCCCCCGCGGCGTTCGTCAACTTCCTGCAGAACCACGACCAGATCGGCAACCGCGTGTTCGGCGACCGGCTGGAATCGCTGGCGCCGCCGGAAGGGATCGCAGCTGCGCTGGCCGTCACCTTGCTCGCACCGACCGTGCCGATGCTGTACATGGGCGAGGAATGGGGCTCGAAGCAGCCCTTCCCTTTCTTCTGCGATTTCCAGGGCGATCTCGCGCACGCCGTGCGCAAGGGGCGCCGCAAGGAATATGAGTGGGCATACGCCAAGTATGGCGACGAGGTCCCGGACCCGCTGGACATCGAGACGTTCAGATCCGCGATCATCGATTGGGACGCCCGCAACGCATCGCCGGGACGCGAGCGATTGACGCTGGTGCGCGGGCTCCTCGCCGTACGCCACAGGGAGGTGGCACCGCGGCTGCCGGGCGCATCCTTCGGCAAGGCCGACGTGACGGAGGATGGCTGCCTGACTGCGCACTGGACGATGGGCGACGGCGCGACGCTGCGCTTGCTCGCCAACGTTTCGGACAACGAGGTGCCCGCGCCGCGCAGCGGCTCGGCGGGCACGCCGATCTGGGGCGGCACGCCCGGCGATCGCCTGCCACCCTGGTCGGTGTTCTGGAGCATCGGAGGATAATCATGCCTCCTGCCATTCCGCTCGCGACCTACCGCCTGCAGCTCACCGCCGACTTCAATTTCGAAGCAGCGGCGCGCGTCGTGCCGTATCTGAAGGCGCTCGGTATCAGCCATGTCTACGCCTCGCCGTTCATGACGGCGCGCAAGGGCTCGACGCATGGCTACGACATCACGGATCACACCAAGCTCAATCCTGAGCTCGGCGGTCAGGACGGCTTCGCCAAGCTGAGCGCCGCGCTGAAGGCGCACGATCTCGGGCTCATCCTCGATTTCGTTCCGAACCATGTCGGCGTCCATTTCGACGACAATCCATGGTGGCTCGATGTGCTCGAATGGGGCCAGGCGTCGCCGCATGCAGCCTCGTTCGACATCGACTGGGACCAATTGCCGTATCGCGCCCGGGGCGGCGTGCTGCTGCCGATCATCGGGACGTCCTACGGCCATGCGCTCGAACATGGTGAGATCGAGCTGCGCTACGACCCGGACGAAGGCTCGTTCTCCTGCTGGTACTTCGAGCATCGCCTGCCGATCGCGCCGGAGCGCTATGGCGAGGTGCTGCGCATCATCGTAAAGGAGGCCGGTGAGGAGAGCAGCGAGGCCGGCAAGGCGATCCTCGACCTGGCGTCGCGCTATCGCGGCCTGCGCCATCCGAACCGCAAGGAAGCCCCGGCGTTCAAGGCTGCACTCAAGGCCATTCCCGGGGCTGGCGACATTATCGCGCGAGGCCTCTCGGCGTATCAGGCCGGCGAGGGCCGACCGACGCAGACGCTGGCCCTGCACCATCTGCTTGAACGGCAGAATTACAAACTCGGGCATTGGCGGCTTGCGTCCAGCGACATCAACTACCGCCGCTTCTTCGACGTCAACACGCTGGCCGGCCTGCGCGTCGAGGATGCTGGCACGTTCGAAGCGATCCACCGGCTGGTCAAGAAGCTGATCGCGGATGGCCAGCTGCAGGGTCTGCGGCTCGACCATATCGACGGCCTGCGCGATCCCGCACAATATTTCCAGCGGCTGCGGCGGCTGATCCGCGACGCTCGGGGGCCCGCGGCCGGGCCATTCTACGTCGTCATCGAGAAGATTCTCTGCGAGCACGAGAAGCTGCCGAGCTTTGCCGGCGTGCACGGCACCACCGGCTACGAGTGGATGAACGTCATCACCCAGCTGCTCATCGACGGCAACGGCCTGGAGCCCTTGGAAGAGATCTGGCGCCAGATCAGCAACAAGCCGCCGAAGCTGGCGCCCGTCATCAAGGAGGCCAAGCGGCGCGTGCTGGAAACGCTGCTGACCAGCGAGTTCACCGTGCTGACGCGCCTCCTGGCGCGCATCGCCAACGGCCACTACTCGACGCGCGACTATTCGGAAGACAGCCTGCGCCAGGCGCTCGAACTGTATGTTCTTCACTTCCCGGTCTATCGCACCTATCTCACCGCGGCCGGGGCGACCGAGGCCGATCGCAAGCTGATCGATCACGCCATAGCCGGCGCCCGCGCCGAATGGTTCGCCTCCGACGGCTCGATCTTCGACTTCCTGCGCGATACGCTCACCATGGATCTGATCAAGCGCGACCGCAGCACCAGCCACAGCGTCCCACGTGTGCGCCGCTTCGCGCTGAAGGTGCAGCAGTTCACCGGCCCAATGATGGCGAAGTCGCTGGAGGATACCGCCTTCTATCGCTTCCACCGGCTGCTCGCGCTCAACGAGGTCGGCGGCGATCCGGCGGCGCATGCTCTGACGATCGCCGACTTCCACAAGCTGATGCACGACCGCGCCAGGCATTGGCCGCACGGCATGACCGCCACCGCTACCCACGACACCAAGCGCGGCGAGGATGCCCGCACGCGGCTGGCCGCCATCACCGAGTTGCCCAACGATTGGACGTCCGCGATGGCGCGCTGGAAGACCTTGAACGCGCCGCACGTCATCACCGATGGCAAGATGCGCGCGCCCTCGGCGGCGTTCGAATACATGCTGTACCAGACGCTCGTCGGCATCTGGCCCGCAACTGGCGCCGACCCGCGCCTTGCGGAGCGGTTGCAGGCCTATGCGCTGAAGGCGGCGCGGGAGGGCAAGGAGGAGACCAGCTGGCTCAATCCAAACGAGGCCTATGAGAACGGCCTGCGCAGCTTCATCGACCGCATCCTGGATCGCGACCGCTCGCCCGAGTTCCTGCAGTCGTTGGAGACGCTTTCCAGGCGGATCGCTTTGCTCGGCGCGCTGAACTCGCTGACACAGCTCACGCTGAAGGCGACGATGCCCGGCGTGCCGGATATCTTTCAGGGCACCGAGTTCTGGGACCTCTCGATGGTCGATCCCGACAATCGCCGCCCGGTGGACTTCGCCGCGCGCGAACGGGCGCTGCGCGAGTGCGAGCATCCCGATTGGGCCCACTTGGCGGACCACTGGCCGGATGGCCGCATCAAGCTCGCCTGGACACGGCGGCTGCTCCGGCTGCGCAACGAGATGCCCGCGGTCTTCACCGACGGTTCCCATGAGCCGCTCGAGGTGAGCGGACGTCATGCCGACCACATCATTGCCTTCGCACGGCGGCATGGGCGGGACGCCGTCGTCGTCGTCACTGTGCGCAACTTTGCGCCCTTCACCGACGGTGGTCGGGTGTGGCCCCACCCAGATGGTTTCGAAGCCGAGGTTCATGCCCGCGGCTACACATCTGCGGACATACAGGACGGCATCCTTGCGGTGTCCTCCGTCTTCACACATTTGCCTGCAGCAGTGATCCCAGCACGGACCGATGCGGCAACCCACCCGGCTGGTCGACGTCAGACAGCATCGACGCCGGGCTGATCAGCTCTTTTTCGTCAACAGCAGCTGGCCGCGGCTGCGGATCGCGGACTGCGCCGCCTCGGCAAAGCGCTGCAACAGCCAGGGCAGCACGACCTCGACACGCACGTGATCGTCGGCGACGTCGACATGGCCCGACGCCGCTTGACCCAGAGCGCGAACGCGAAAGATCATCTTGTCGCCCTCCCAGCGCTCTTCGTCGACCTTCAGGACCGGAACGCTGGTCGCGGCGCGGCTGAGACCGGCCTGGAGCCGGCGCACGGCCTCGTCCTTGCCGAGGCGATGCGGAATGGAAACGACAAGCGGTCTTGACATCGCGATCTCCTGACTAACAACTGCCTTCAGGTAGTCATTGCTGGTTACGACCGCAAAGACACGCTCCGAATTTTACCTGTTTCCCGCACGGAACTTTCGAAGTTCCGACCAGTTTCCTCGGCGAAGGCAGAGCACGTTGTCGCCCCGCTGCCGGGCACTGGAGGAAGCACATGTCCATCGGAACTATCATCCTGATCATTCTCATCATCGCCCTGCTCGGCGGCTTTTCCGGCATCGGCGGCGGTCCGTTCTACGGCACCGGCTACTATGGCGGCGGCGGTCTCGGCCTGATCATCGTCATCGTGCTGATCCTCGTCCTGCTCGGACGTATCTGATCCTTCTGAGGCGATCGGCTCGGGCAGACACCATGTTTGCCCGAGCGACTACGACGTCTCTGCGAGCTTCTTGATGGCCGCCTTGATCGAGCCCGCGGCATCTTCATAACCATCCCACGCCCTGGTCTTGGCCAGCAGCGCCGGTACGGTGCGGATGGTGTAGCGCTTGGGTTCGAGCCCGTTCTTCACCTGCGTCCAGGTCAGCGGCATGGACACGGTGGCGCCTTCGCGGGCGCGCGGCGACAGCACGGCGACCGCCGTCGACATCCGGTCGTTGCGCAGATAGTCGAGGAAGATCTTCCCCCCGCGCAGCTTCTTCGACATGTTGAGCAGGTATTGCTCCGGGCTGTCGTTCGCCATCCATTGGCACACACCCTGCGCAAACGCCTTCGCTTCGGGCCAGCTCACTCTGTCGCGCGCGCCGTGCAGCAACGGCGTCACCACGTGCAGACCCTTGCCGCCCGTGGTCTTGCAGAAGCTCTCGAGTCCGAGGCTCTTCAGGCGCTGGCGCATCTCCTTGGCGGCCGCGATCACCTCCCCGAAGGCGACGTTCGGCGCCGGGTCGAGATCGAACACCAGCCGGCCCGGAACGTCATAGGCGTCGGGTGCGCAATTCCATGGATGCAGCTCGACGGCGGCGACCTGGGCGACCGCGATCAATCCCTCGACACGGTCGATCTGCAGATACGGTTTGCGGTCGCCCGACACCTTGACCAGCTCGAGCAGGTCCGACATGCCCTGCATGCCGTGCCGCTGGAAGAATTTTTCGCCACCGATGCCATCAGGCGCACGTACGATCGAGCACGGCCGTCCCCTCAGATGATCGATCATCCAGTCGCCGACGGCTTCCAGATAGTTGGCGAGATCGAGCTTGGTGACGGGCTCGCCGTCGCCGGCGTCCGGCCACAGCGCCTTGTCGGGCTTGGAGATCGCAACGCCCATCACGGTCGCCGCGCCCTTCGTGCGTGACGGCGTCTTGTGCAGCGTGGTGCCGACGGTCGCGGCCGTGGCCGCCGCGCGCGCCACAGGTTTCGCCACCTTGGCCGCAGCCACGGGCTTTTCGGCAACGACCTCGCGGGCCGGCTTGTCCTGGCGCAGTCCCTTGAACGAGGCCTGCCTGACGTTGTTGTCCGCGGTCCAGCCGGCAAACTCGATCTCGGCGACCAGCTCCGGCTTCAGCCAATGCACCTCACGCGTCTTGCGCGGCGCGTTCTTGCCGCCGAACGGGCTCTCGTCGGAGGCCGCCGCCTTCAGCGCCGGCATGATCTCCTTCACCGTGTCCTGGCCGAAGCCGGTGCCAACGATCCCGACATAAGCGAGATGATCGTCCTTGTTGACGCCGACCATCAACGAGCGGAATTTGCCGTTGGTGGTCTTCCAGCCACCGATGACGACCTCGTGGCCGGGCCTGGTCTTGGCTTTGGTCCAGCTCTCCGTCCGTCCCGAATGATAGGCCGAGTCCAGCTTCTTGGAGACGATGCCCTCCAATGACAGCTTGCGCGCCGACTCCAGCACGGCCTCGCCGTCGCTCTCGAAGTGCTCGACATAGCGGATGCGCGGCGCCTTGCCCTTGATGTGCGCCTTCAGCAGCTTCGCCAGCCGCGCCTTGCGCTCGCGCAAAGGCTGGCGGCGCAGGTCGAACTCCTCCGCGAACATCAGGTCGAAGGCAAAGAAGATCAGCTCGTCGGTTTCGCCCGCCGAAATCGCCGCCTGCAGCGCCGAGAAATTCGGATTGCCGTCCTTGTCGAGCGCGACGATCTCGCCGTCGATGATCGCGTCCGGCAATTCAGCCGCTTCCTCGGCGATGGCACCGAACTTGGCCGTCCAGTCCAGGCCCTTGCGCGTCTTCAAAGTCGCCTTCCCGTCCTCCACCCTGATCTGCACGCGGTAGCCGTCGAACTTGATCTCATGCGCCCAGCCCTCACCGCTCGGCGGCTGGGCGACCGAAGTACAGAGCTCGGGCGGCACGAAGTCCGGCAGCGACGACACGGTTCGCGGTGCGACCGTCTTCGGAGCAGCGGCCGCTTTCGCGGCCTTGGACTTCGGCATCTTCTTGGGAGACGCCTTCTCTGGAGAGGCACTGCCGTCGCCGCGGTTGGAGTGCCACACCGCGTCGGCATTCATGCGCTGCGTCTTGGCGAGCATGAACGGCTTCGGCGCTTTGCCCTTGCCGGCCGCGATCTGCTCCATCGTGCGGCCCGAGGCGACCGACTTGTCCGCCTCCAGGATGTCGTTGGCCTCGCCTTCCCGGGCGAACTCGTCGCGGTGCTTGATCAGCAGCCAATTGGTGCGCTTGCCGCCCGTGCGATCATGACGCATCCGTACCAGCACCCAGCTGCCATGCAGCTTCTCGCCTTCAAGGGTGAACTTGAGGTCGCCCTTCTTGAAGCCGCGCTCCGGGTCCTCGCTGTCCCAATGGCCGCGATCCCACAGCATGACGGTGCCGCCGCCATACTCGCCTTCCGGGATCGTACCTTCGAAATCGCCATAGTCGAGCGGGTGGTCCTCGACCTCGACCGCGAGTCGCTTGTCGTGCGGATCGAGCGACGGCCCCTTGGTCACGGCCCACGACTTGAACACGCCGCCGAACTCCAGCCTGAGATCGTAGTGCAGCCGCGTCGCGTCGTGCTTCTGGATGACGAAGCGCGGCCGCGCCGCACGCGCGACCTTGGCGTCGCCGGACGGCTCTGCCGTCTTGTCGAAATCGCGCTTCTTGCGATAGGTGGAAAGCTTCCTGAGCGCCACGGTGATCCCTCGTGTTGAGTGGTAGCGTAGCAAAGCCGGCAGGGTCGTGGAACCGGCTCCGCCGCTGGCGCCGGCGCGGCTCGCATCCACCTGATAACACCGGGCAAAGTTCCGCGTTCCCGCGGCTGAGGAAAGCCCGGATGTTGCGATGGTCCACCCTCTGCCGATGAGAGGGCGCAGGGAAGGCCGGGAGCTCGCCGCCCCCATGGCCCGCCTGCGAAAGAAATGCAGGCGGCAGGTACCACAGGTGCAGCCGAGTCATCCCGGCCCTCCCTGCGCGACGGTTTTAACAGCTGCTTCGCGTTCTCCCCGGTGCGCCGGGCTTGTTGGCCACCGTCATCCGCGCGATGCACAAAGCATCCTCGCAAACTTGACCTCAGCGTCGGGAGGCCAGGACCGCGCGACTTGACCGTGCGTGCCAGATCGTTCGTCGGCGCAACGTCAATCACGCTGCAACCCGACACGCCCATCGCATTCCGCTGCCGACGTCCGTGACGACCGCGATACGTCCCCTCCGACGCAACGGAATGGGTCGGACCATAATGCTGATTTTACGAAGTCGTCAAGCGAATTAATTTTTCCCGAAGCGACCCTCGGCGGGGCCCATGGAACCCACACCGATGCTTGCCCGTTGCAGCCTCGTCCGGATTGTCCAAGGAGACCACGATGGCCCCCCGCGCCTACTGGAAAGGCTCGCTCAAACTCTCGCTCGTCAGTTGCCCCGTCGTCCTCTATCCGGCGTCGACCTCGGTCGAGAAGACGCGCTTCCATCTGATCAACCGCGAGACCGGCAACCGGCTCAAGCAGCAGATGGTCGACTCTGAGACCGGCGACATCGTCGAAGGCGAGCAAAAGGGCCGCGGCTACGAGCTCTCCAAGGGGCAGTATGTCGAGATCGAGCCGGAGGAGCTGGAGGCGGTCCAGATCGAGAGTAACCATACGATCGATATCGACAGCTTCGTGCCGCGCGAGGAGATCGACCAGCGCTATCTCAACCATCCCTATTACATCGCTCCCGACGGCAAGGCGGCGGTCGACGCCTTCGCGGTCATTCGCGACGCGATGAAGGAGCAGGATCGCGTCGCGCTGGCGCGGATCGTGCTGACCAACCGCGAGCACGTCATCGCCATCGAGCCGATGGGCAAGGGCATGCTCGGCACCACGCTGCGCTTTCCCTACGAGCTGCGCGACGAGGCCGAGTTCTTCGACGACATCAAGTCGCCCCGGATCACCAAGGACATGGTCGAGCTCGCCGGCCACATCCTGCAGACCAAGGCGGCGCATTTCGATCCCTCGGAGTTCAAGGACCAGTACGAGACCGCGCTGAAGGCGCTGGTGAAGCGCAAGGCCTCGGGCAAGCCGATCAAGCTGCCGGAGCCGGCGGAGCGGCCCGACAACGTCGTCAGCCTGATGGACGCGCTGAAACAGAGCCTGGGCAAGGGCGGAAAAAAGACAGCGCGTGCGGCGTCACGGCGGACGAGCGCGCATCGACGCCCCGCGAAGAAGGCGCATCGGTCGGCGGCGCGGCAGAGGAAGGCGGGGTGAAGGCCAGCAGCTGCCTGCGTGGCGCAAGCGGCCTCCACACCACCGCCCCGTCGTCCCGGCGAACGCCGGGACCCATACTCTGCGGCGGGTATTGTAAGACAAGACTCGTCCAACATCCCGCGCAATAACATCTCCCTGGGGTTATGGGTCCCGGCGTTCGCCGGGACGACAGCGGAGAATTTTGCGACGGCTGCGGGTCATGGCGTGCGCGATGATCGTAGCCCGAATGATCGCCTCGTCAGCTCTTCTTCTTCGACTTCTTCTTCGTCGTTTTCTTGGTAGTCTTCTTCGTGCTTTTCTTGCTCGCCTTCTTGGCGGACTTCTTCGCCGATGACTTGGCGCTCTTCTTCGGCGGCACCTTCTTGCCTTCGCGGCGCGCCTCCGACAGACCGATCGCGATCGCCTGCTTGCGGCTCTTGACCTTGCGGCCCGAGCCGCCGCTCTTCAACGTTCCTGCCTTGCGCTTCTTCATCGCGCGCTCGACGTCCTTGGACGCGCCCTTGGAATATTTGCGTGTTTTGCGTGCCATCAACATGGTCTCCCTGTGATATCTCAGAAATCACGAGGGTGAGCGATGGTTCCGCTTTGAGGGACTGGCTCACATGAAGAAGCGCTAATCCGGCGCACGCAAGCGATAGCCGATGCCGGTCTCGGTCAACACGAATTGCGGGCGCTCGGGATCGGTCTCGATCTTCTGCCGGAGCTGGCGGACATAGACGCGCAGATATTGCGCGTCGGTCAATTCGTCCCACAGCTCCTTGAGCAGGAAGCGATGCGTCAGCACCTTGCCGGCGTGCTGCACGAGCACGCGCAGCAGATCGTACTCCTTCGGCGACAGCTTGACCTCGCGCTCGCCGACCTTGACGATGCGGCGGACGAGATCGACCGAGAGGTCGCCGGTGCGAAACACCGGCCGCTCTCCCTGCACCTGCAGCTGGTGCCGCAGCGCCGCGCGCAGGCGCGCCAGCAATTCATCCATGCCGAACGGCTTGGTGATGTAGTCGTCGGCGCCGAGATCGAGCGCCTGGACCTTGCCCGCCTCGTCGCCGCGGCTGGACAGCACCACGACCGGCACGGCCTCGTTGCGGCCACGGATGGTTCGCAGCAGCTCGAGTCCGTCGATGTCGGGGAGGCCAAGGTCGAGAATGATCAGCGCCGGCTCCTGGCTCAGCAGCTCCAGCGCGTTCCTGCCGTTGGAGGCCTCGAGAATCTCGTAGCCCTGCGTGGTCAGGCCCATCCGCAGCAGCTTGCGGATCGGCGGCTCGTCGTCGATCACGAGCACCTTGATCGGAGCGCCGGTCATGCGGCCGTATCCAGCGGTCTGGCCTGCGCCGGCACCGGCAGGCGGATGGTGAGGACCGCACCGCGCCGATCGGTGCGGTTGCCGGCGAAGATGCGGCCATGCATCGCCTCGATGAAGCCACGCGAGATCGCAAGCCCAAGTCCGGTGCCGGGCCGCACCTGGTCGCCCTTCTGCACGCGATAGAACTTGTCGAACACGTGCTCGACCTCCGCGGCGGGAATGCCGTCGCCTTCGTCACGGATCTCGAGCACGATCCAGTTGCTGTCGCGGGCCGCACGGATCGCAATCGAGGTCTCGGGAGGCGCATATTTGGCGGCGTTGTCGAGCAGATTGAACAGCACCTGCTCGAACAGCACCGCGTCGACCTCGACCATCGGCAGATCGGGCGCCAGTACCAGCGAGACATGATGACCGGCGAGGATCTTGCCGGCACGCCGCAGCGCGCTGCCGACGATCTCGCCGACGTCATGGAGGGCGGCGTTCGGCACGATCGCGCCGGATTCCAGCTTGGTCATGTCCAGGAGGTTGGCGATGAATCGATTCAGCCGTTCGGATTCGTCGATCACGGTGGCGAGCAGGTCGAGCTTCTCCTTGTCGGACAGCCTGGCCGCGAGATCGCGCATCGTCGAGGCCGCGCCGAGCACCGAGGCGAGCGGCGTCTTCAGATCGTGCGAGATCGAGGTAAGCAGCGCCGAACGCAGCCGGTCCTGCTCCATGGTGCGCTTGACCTTGTCCATGTCCTCGACCAGCAGAACGCGCTCGATCGCCAGGGCGCCCTGGTCGACCAGGGCGTCGAGCAGCCGGCGCTGGTCGGGGGTCAGCAGCGGCCCGGTGCGGTCGTCGTCGATGCCGATGACGCCGATCAGGCCGCGGCCGGTGCGCATCGGCAGGAACAGCCGCTTGGCTCCCGGCAGCGTGTCGGAGCCGCGGCCGGCGGCGCGGTCGTTGCTCCAGGCCCAGCTCGCGGCGGCGAGGTCGGCGTCGTCGAGCTGATCCTCCGGCGGGTAGCCGGTCATGACCGTGAGCTTGCCGTCCTGCGGCAACAGCAGCACGACCCGCACCTTCAGCATCAACGCCGCCTGATAGGCCGTGGCCCACAGCACGTCATCGAGGGTCGCGGTGCCCGCAAGCTTGCGGCTGAAGGCATAGAGCTGCTCGGTGGTCCGGACGCGGTGGGTGGCGGCGTCAGCCTGAACGCGAACGCGCGCGGCGACGTTGGACACCAGGATCGCGATCAGCATGAAGAAGAAGAACGCGCCGATGTTGGTCGGATCGGTGATCGTGAACGTATACAGCGGCGGGAGGAAGAAGAAGTTGTAGCAGAGCGAGGCGGCGAGGCTCGCCAGCAGCGACGGTCCCAGGCCGTAGCGTGCGGCGACGCCGACCACCGCCGTGAGGAACACGAGATCGACGTTCTCGATGCCGAAGACGGGCTGGATCAGCTCGGCGAGGCCAAGGCCGACAGCAGTGATCAGCAGCGCCATCACATAGGGCTTCGGCTGCAGCGGCTCGCTGCGCGGCCGCGTCTGCACCGAGCTGCCCGCGGTGTCGGGCGCCTCCTCGCCGGCGATGACGTGGATGCTGATGTTGCCGGCGCGCCTGACCAGGTCATGCACCACCGAGCCCCTGATGATCTCGAACAGGCGCGAGCGGCTCGACTTGCCGATGATGATCTGGGTGACGTTGTTGGCCTGCGCGAAGCCGATGAGGTCATCGGCGATACGCCGGCCGACGCCCGGAATCGTCAGCGCCTCGCCGCCGAGGGTCTCGGCCAACCGCAGCGTATCGGCGAGCCGGTCGCGCTGCCTGTCACTGAGCTGCAGATTGCGCCGGGTCTCGATGGTCACGGCGGTCCACGGCGCATGGACACGGTCGGCGAGCCGCTTGGTGTAGCGCACCAGCCCTGTCGCCCGCGGATCCTCCGACACGCAGACGAGGATCCGCTCGCCGGCCGCCCAGGGCCCCGCGATGGCGTTGGCCTGCATGTGGGTGAGCAGTTGCTCGTCGACGCGCTCGGCCGTCCGACGCAGCGCGAGTTCGCGCAGCGCGGTCAGGTTGCCGGGCGAGAAATAATGCTCCAGCGCGCGCTCCGCCTGCTTGGGCACATAGACCTTGCCCTCCTTCAGTCGCTGGATCAGGTCGTCGGGCGTAAGGTCGATCAGCTCGATGGCGTCGGCGCGGTCGAGGATCGAATCCGGCACGGTCTCGCGCACGCGCACATGGGTGATCTGGGCGACGACGTCGTTGAGGCTCTCGATGTGCTGGACGTTGACCGCCGTGTAGACGTCGATGCCGTGCGACAGCAGCTCCTCGACGTCGAGATAGCGCTTGGGGTGGCGGCTGCCGACAGCATTGGTGTGCGCGAGCTCGTCGACGATGGCGAGCTTGGGACGGCGCGCAATCACGGCATCCAGATCCATCTCTTCGACGATCTGGTCCTTGTAGGAAATACGTTTGCGAGGGACGACCTCCAGGCCGCGGACCAGCGCCTCGGTCTCGGCGCGGCCATGCGTCTCGACGAAGCCGATGACGACATCGACGCCGGCCTTCAGCTTGGCATGCGCGCTCGACAGCATTTCATAGGTCTTGCCGACGCCGGGGGCGGCGCCGACGAAGATCTTGAGCTTGCCGGCAGGACTGTCCTCCCGCCGGGCCGCTTCGAGCAGGGCTTCCGGCGAGGGACGTTGGTCAGGATCGCGGCGTTGACTGGCCATGCGGCATTATAGACGGAGGAGCTTCGGCGCCAAGGCCGGGACCTCTAAGGCCTCACTACGGCTTGGCAGCGTCGAGCGCCAGATTGAGCGCAAGCACGTTAACGCGGGGTTCGCCGAGCAGTCCGAGCAGACGGCCCTTAGTCTGCTGGGCGATCAGGCCCTGAACGCTGGCCTCCGGCAAGCCGCGCGCCTTGGCCACCCGCGGCACCTGGAACAGCGCCGCCTCCGGCGAGATGTCCGGATCGAGCCCGCTCGCCGAGGTCGTCACCAGATCGACCGGCACGGCCTGCCCAGGATTCTCCGCCTTCAGCCTGTCAACATCCTCCTTGACCCGGTCGGCCAGCGCCTTGCTGGTCGGGCCGAGATTGGAGCCGGAGGAGTTGGCGGCGTTATAGGGCGCCGGCACCGTCTTGGTCGCATCGTTCGGATCGGCGGCCGAGGTCGCCGACGGACGGCCGTGGAAATATTTGTCGTCCTTGAACTCCTGCCCGATCAGCGCCGAGCCGATCACCTGGCCGTTGCGCGTGATCAGACTGCCTTCGGCCTGCGCCGGGAAGATGGTGCCGGCGACGACGGTCATGGCGAGCGGATACAGCAGCCCGGTGATCAAGGTCAGCGCGAGCAGGACCAGGATGGCGGGACGGATTTCTTTGAGCATGGGAGATCTCCTGTGTCGCGGCGTCATTGCGAGGAGCGAAGCGACGAAGCAATCCAGGGCTGTGTACGAGACTCTGGATTGCGTCGCTTCGCTCGCAATCACGCCGGTGGTGGTTCAAGCCAGGTGCAAGGCGGTCACGATCAGGTCGATTGCCTTGATGCCGATGAAGGGGATGATGATGCCGCCCAGGCCATAGATCATCAGGTTGCGGCCGAGCAGCGCGCCGGCGCCGATGGCGCGGTAGGCGACGCCCTTCAGCGCCAGCGGGATCAGCGCGATGATGACGAGCGCGTTGAAGATGATCGCCGACAGGATCGCGCTCTGCGGGCTCGCGAGGTTCATGACGTTCAGCACGTTGAGCTGCGGGTAGAACGCCAGGAACATCGCCGGGATGATCGCGAAATATTTGGCGACGTCGTTGGCGATCGAGAACGTCGTCAGCGCGCCGCGCGTCATCAAGAGCTGCTTGCCGATCTCCACCACCTCGATCAGCTTGGTCGGGTTGGAATCGAGATCGACCATGTTGCCGGCCTCGCGCGCGGCCTGCGTGCCGGTGTTCATGGCGACGCCGACATCGGCTTGCGCCAGCGCCGGCGCGTCGTTGGTGCCGTCGCCGCACATGGCGACCAGCTTGCCCTTGGCCTGCTCGTCTCGGATCAGCTTGAGCTTGTCCTCGGGGGTTGCCTGCGCCAGGAAATCGTCGACGCCGGCTTCGGCGGCGATCGCCGCCGCGGTCATCGGGTTGTCGCCGGTGATCATGATGGTGCGGATGCCCATCCGGCGCAGCTCGGCGAAACGCTCGCGGATGCCGCCCTTGACGATATCCTTGAGCTGGATGACGCCGAGCAGGCGCCCGTCCCTGGCGACCGCGAGCGGCGTGCCGCCGGATTTGGCGATGTCGTCGGAGATTGCACGGATCTCGCGGACAAGCTCGCTCTCGACCGGCTGGACCGCGCGCGCCGTGTTGCCGGAGACGGGCTGGGTCGGGCCGCCGCCGCCGATGGAGTTGAGGATGGCGTCGACCGCGCCCTTGCGCACCGAGGAACCGCCGGCATCGACGCCGCTCATGCGGGTCTGCGCCGTGAACGGCACGAAGGTGGCGCCGAGCTCGGCCATGTCGCGGCCGCGGATACCGTATTTGTCCTTCGCGAGCACCACGATGGAGCGGCCCTCCGGGGTCTCGTCGGCGAGCGAGGCGAGCTGCGCCGCGTCGGCCAGCTCCTGCTCGCTGACGCCCCGGACGGGACGGAACGCAGTCGCCTGCCGATTGCCGAGCGTGATGGTGCCGGTCTTGTCGAGCAGCAGCGTATCGACGTCGCCGGCGGCCTCGACCGCGCGGCCGGACATCGCCAGCACGTTGAAGCGCACCAGGCGGTCCATGCCGGCGATGCCGATCGCCGACAGCAGCGCGCCGATCGTGGTCGGGATCAAGGTCACGAACAGCGCCACCAGCACCACCACCGAAATCGAGCCGCCGGCATAGGCCGCATAGCTCGGGATCGTCACCGTCGCGAACACGAAGATGATGGTGAGGCCGGCGAGCAGGATGTTGAGCGCGATCTCGTTCGGCGTCTTCTGCCGCTCGGCGCCCTCGACCAGCTTGATCATGCGGTCGATGAAGGTCGAGCCCTGGGCCGCGGTGATCCTGACGCGGATCCAGTCCGACAGCACCTGCGTGCCGCCGGTTACCGCCGAGCGGTCGCCGCCGGATTCGCGGATGACGGGGGCCGACTCGCCGGTGATCGCAGCCTCGTTGACCGAGGCGACGCCCTCGATCACCTCGCCGTCGGAAGGGATCGTGTCGCCGGCCTCGACCAGCACGAGGTCGCCGACCTTCAGGCTGGTTCCGGGCACGAGCTTGTAGGTGTGGTCGGCCGGGTTCGTGCCCGTCAGCAGCTTGGCCTGGCTCTCGGTGCGTGTCTTGCGCAGCGAATCCGCCTGCGCCTTGCCGCGGCCTTCGGCGACGGCTTCGGCGAAATTGGCGAACAGCACGGTGAACCACAGCCAGAGAATGATCTGGAAGGTGAAGCCGAGATTCGCGCCGCCGGTCACGACGTCGCGCAGGACAATCACCGTGGTGAGCGCGGCGACCACCTCGACCACGAACATCACGGGGTTCCTGATCATCAGCCGCGGGTCGAGCTTGACGACCGCGGCCTTGATGGCCGGCAGCACGATCTTCGGGTCGAGCATCGTCGACATCGACGAGCGCTTCTGCAGTTTCAGGGTGTCCATGGAGGTTGCTCCGAAATCAGAACACGGTGCCGGCGGCCATCGCGAGATGCTCGACGATCGGACCGAGGGCGAGAGCCGGGAAGAAGGTGAGGCCGCCGATGATCAGGATGACGCCGACGACGAGGCCGACGAACAGGCCGCCGGTGGTCGGGAACGTGCCGGCCGAGGGCGGGATCGACTTCTTCTGCGCGAGCGAGCCCGCGATCGCCATCGCCGGGATGATCATGAAGAAGCGGCCGACGAACATCGAGGAGGCCAGCGTCAGGTTGTAGAAGAAGGTGTTGCCGGTGAGGCCCGCGAAGGCCGAGCCATTGTTGGCCGTCGCCGAGGTGTAGGCGTAGAGCACCTCGGTGAAGCCGTGCGGTCCGGCATTGGCCATCGAGGCGACGGCCGGTGGCAGCACCACCGCGACCGCGGTCCAGCCAAGATACATCAAGGGCAGCACCAGGATTGCCAGCATCGCCATCTTGACCTCGCGGGCCTCGATCTTCTTGCCGACATATTCCGGCGTACGCCCGACCATCAGGCCGGCAACGAAGATCGCGAGCACGACGAACAGCAGCATGCCGTAGAGGCCGGCGCCGACGCCGCCGACGATGATCTCGCCGAGTTGCATGTTGATCAGCGGGATCATGCCGCCGAGCGCGGTGAAGCTGTCGTGCATGGCATTGACCGCGCCGCAGGAGGCGGCCGTGGTGATGACGGCGAACAGCGACGACGCGACGACGCCGAAGCGGACCTCCTTGCCCTCCATGTTGCCGCCGGTCAGTCCCAGCGCGTTCAGCGTGGTCGTACCGTTGGCCTCGGCCCAGTAGGTGATGGCGACGCCGGCGATGAACAGCACGCCCATCACGGCGAGGAGCGCCCAGCCCTGGCGCTGATTGCCGACCATGCGGCCGAACACGTTGGTCAGGGCAGCACCGAGCGCGAAGATCGAGAGCATCTGGATGAAGTTCGACAGCGCGGTCGGGTTCTCGAACGGATGCGCGGCATTGGCATTGAAGAAGCCGCCGCCATTGGTGCCGAGCATCTTGATCGCGACCTGCGAGGCGACCGGGCCGACCGCGATAGTCTGCTTGGCGCCTTCCAGGGTCGTCGCCTCGACATAGGGCCCGAGCGTCTGCGGGATGCCCTGCCAGACCAGGAACAGCGTGTAGACGATGCACAGCGGCAGCAGCACATAGAGCGTGCAGCGTGTGATATCCACCCAGAAATTGCCGACCGTCCGCGCCGAGGCGCGCGAAAAGCCGCGGATCAGCGCGATCGCAAGCACGATGCCGGTCGCGGCCGACAGGAAGTTCTGGTGCGTGAGCCCGAGCATCTGCACGAGATAGGAGAGCGTGCTCTCGCCCCCGTAGTTCTGCCAGTTGGTGTTGGTCAGGAAGCTGATCGCGGTGTTGAAGGAGAGATCCTCGGCGACCGCGGACTGTCCGGCGGGATTGAACGGCAGCACGGCCTGCAGCCGCATCACGCCGTAGATGATCAGGAAGCCGCCGACATGGAACAGCAGCATCGCGACCGTGTAGGTCAGCCAATGCTGCTCGCGGCGCTCGTCGACGCCGCCGATCCAGTAGATCGCGGCCTCCACGGGCCGCAGCACCGGCGACAGCAAGGTCCGCTCGCCATTGAAGACGCGCGTCATGTACCAGCCGAGCGGCTTGGCGAGCGCGACGATGACGGCGCAGTAGAGCAGGATCTGGATCCAGCCGATCACGGTCATGGGGTTGTGTCCTTGAAGATGCGGCGGTGGCGGTCAGAACCGCTCGGGCCGCAGCAGCGCGTAGGTGAGGTAGATCAGAAGGCCGAGCGACACCGCGCCGGCGAGCGAATAGTCGAAGATCATGGCTCGTCTCCTAGAGCCGCTCGCAGGCGTAGGTGTAGCCGATCGCCAGGGCGAATAAGCCGGCGGCCAGCGCCAGCATCAGGATGTCCAGCATGGTGTGCTCCTCATGCGCGCGAGGCGCGCAACGCGTAGGGTCTGCGCCCCGCGGTCCGTTGCATCGGCACAGATGGCATTCGGAACCATAGGTTTTCGAGACCGCGCCGCCGGCAAAGTTATAGGAATCTCATAAAGATCGCAGCATTCCGCGGCCGAAGCCGGCCGACGATGAGCGCCGCTGCATAGGGAGCGCCCACGGTGGCGCCGCACGCTTATGCGCCGCTTATTTCTTCCTGGCCTCGCCCGTCTCGCATTCCTACGGCCGCTGCCGCCAGATTGTTGGCACGGCCCGGTGCGGGCCGTCGCTCAATCACGACGGAGCATCATCATGCCGGTCACGACACCCCGAGATTTCGCCGAGCCACGGCAGGCCGCGCAGGAAACAGCCGCGCTGCTGACCGACCTTCTCGACGAGGACGATGGCGTCTCGCCGCTGTCGGCGCGCGGACGGCGCCGGATCCGGATCGGCCGGATGATGCAGGCGGAGGCCCGGATCGATGCCGCGCTGGAGCTGATCGCGCTGCAATTGCCGCGATGGTCGCTCCGCCGCCTCGCCTATGATGACGGCGAATGGCACTGCGCGCTCTCACAACGACGCGAGTTGCCGGACTGGCTCGACCATTGCGCCGAGGCCAGACACACCGATCTCGCCCTCGCCATTCTCCACGCAGCCGCCGAGGCGCGTCGCCTCGAGCCGACGCTGCCCGTCTCCGGAGAACGCTCCGCCGAGCCCGTGCTCGCAACCCTGCTCTGCTGCGACAATTTCTGAGAGGACGAGAGCGCGGCGATGATCCTCCCGGCCGGCGAGCCCGTGGAGCTGTCCCCGGCCAGAGTATTGCTTCGCTTCGGGCTGCGAACCGCGATCCTCGTTCTGTTCGCGACGTTCGGCAGCATCGGCTTCGGGCGCAGCCTCGCTGCCCTGCTCTGGATGACCGTCATCCTATGTGCCGTGCTCGCCACGCTGCGCCGTGAGCGCGTCTTCAACGCAAGCCTCAATCATTGGGACGAGATGGTCGGCTATCTCTCGCTCTACTGCGGCGTCATGGCACTCAACCAGCTCTCGGAATCCTGACCGGCGCGTGCCTACGCGGCGCCTATGACGTCGACCGCTCCGCCGCCTCGAATTCCTATCCGTACACCGCGATATTCGATGAACCAACGCAACGTCATCTCACGAGATGCGCGCTTGAACCAGAAGGACCACGTCCATGAAGCTCGTCGAACCTCCGTCGTGTCACAAGCCTGCTGCCGCCCTCGTCCTCATCGGTCGGAATAGCTGCGGCCAATGGGTTGCCCAGGAGCAGAACGGCCTCTATGGCGGCCTGTTCGTCAGCCGCGCCGAAGCGATGAAATATGCACTGTTCGAGAATGGCCATCATCCGGAGACGATCGTCGAGCTGTCGCGCACGATCGAGCTCGACACCAACGGACGCTTCGCGCCCGTCGGACTGTTGTTTGGCAGCAGCCGGCGGCCGATCGCATGAGTGCCGCCCCGACGCCGCCGCGTGGACCTGCCGCACGATGGCTGACCGGCACGATCGCAGACATTCCGACGCCGTTCGATGCGACCGGCGCAGTCGACATCGCCGCACTCGCCCGATTGTGCGAGCGGCAGATCGAAGCCGGCGCCAGTGCGATCCTGGTCTGCGAGACCGCGGGTGAAGCGTCCACGCTGACGGCAGCGGAGCGCGAAGCGGTCATTCGCGCGGCTGTGACCGCGGCCTGCAATCGGGTTCGCGTCATTGCCGGCGCGGGCTCCAACGCGACGCTCCAGGCCGTGCAAAACACCCGGCAGGCGGCTGCCGCGGGCGCCGATGCGATCATGTCGGTGGTCCCCTACTACAACCGGCCTACGGCAGAGGGCATCTACGCGCACTTCCGCGCGGTCGGAGACTCAACCACACTGCCGGTCATCCTGCATGATTGCCCCTCGCGCACGGGGCGCGCGCTGCCGGACGAGACGCTGATCCGCCTGTCGCGATGGGCGCAATTCGTCGGCTTGCGCGACAGCACCGGTGATACCGCGCGCGCCGTTCATCTGCGATCACTGACGCCACCCGGCTTTCGCCTGTTGTCGGGCGACGATATGGCGGCGGTGCCGTTCGCGGCCGCTGGTGGCGATGGCTGCTTCTCGCTGGCGGCCAACGTCGCGCCGGAGCTCTGCAACGTGCTGTTCGCCACCTGCCAGCGCGCGCGCTGGCGCGCGGCACGACGGCTGCACGGCAGGTTGCTGCCGCTGATCGAGGCGTTCAATCGCGATGCGCCGGCGGCATTGAAATATGCCCTGAGCCTGCAGGGCCTTATTGCGGCCGGTGTGCGCTTGCCGTTGACCGAGCTTGACGGGGCGGCGAAGACAATGATCGGACAAGCGATGGCGCGGCTGAGCGCCTCGTCTGCCGCGACGTCTCCGAAGCACGCAGCACAGCTTTGAGAGGGCGATCCGCAGGCCGAAGGCCTCAGAAGTCCCATTTGTCGCCGAGAAGCAAAGGCGCTTGCGGCCGATGCCTGGCGTCGAGTTCGATCGTCGCTCCAGAGCCGCGCCGGAAGAGCAACTCGTTGCGCAGGCGCCGGAGCTTGGCTACGGCAATCGCCGCACGGATGGCCCTGACAGTCTTGCGCAGCGTCTTGATCAGGCGCGAAGGCCGCAGGGCCCAGGCGACGTAAGCGCCACGGACGTCGCGAAACGGTTCGACCGAGCTCATGTTCATTCTCCGCCAAGGCCGGCGCGACATCCGGCCGGCAAAGCGGAAGATGGAGCCCCTCGCCGTAGGAATGCGAGACGGGCTGACTTCATCTCTCATAGGAAAAGCATAAGTCGCCCAAAAAAACGGGGCGGCCGAACCGGCCGCCCCGCACGCTCCGATCCGGTTCGGATCAGAAGATCTTGACCGCGCTTTCCAGCGTCTTCCAGACACCCCATGCCAGCGGCACGCCGACGAAGGCCCAGAACAAGCCGGCCTTGACGTCGAGGCCACCCTTGCCGATGCCGAACGACCCGTGCTGGATCGCCGACTCGTTCTTGGCGAGCTCCGCCTGGTACTTCGCGACGTCGTCCGCGCTCATGTTCCACTTGTCATCGACGGGCTTGATCAGGAAGTTGCAGATCAGGCCGGCCAGGAGCATGGCGCAGAGAATATACATCGTCGTGTTGTACAGCTGGTCGCGCGGCACGCCGGCGGCGAGCTGGAACTCGCGGATGTAGTTGACGACCACCGGACCGATGATGCCGGCCGTGGCCCAGGCCGTCAGCAGACGGCCGTGGATGGCGCCCACGAACTGGGTGCCGAACAGGTCGGCCAGATAGGCCGGGACCGTCGCGAAGCCGCCACCATACATCGAGAGGATGATGGCGAAGGCCGCCACGAACAGCAGCTTCGAACCCATCGCTGCGAAAGTCGGCGCCAGCGCATAGAGCACGATGCCGATCAGGAAGAAGCAGTAATAGGTGTTCTTGCGGCCGATGTGGTCCGACAGCGACGCCCAGAAGAACCTGCCGCCAATGTTGAACAGCGACAGCAGGCCGGCAAAGCCTGCCGCGATGCCCGCAATCGCCGCCTTCTGGGTGGCGTCGAGCTGGTTGAAGCTGACGTCGGGCAAACCGATCAGCTTGCCGGCGAAGATCTCCTGCAGCATCGGCGAGGCCATGCCGATCACGCCGATGCCTGCCGACACGTTCAAGCAGAGCACCCACCAGACCAGCCAGAACTGCGGAGTCTTGTGCGCGTTGTCGAGATGCACATGGTGCTCCGAGATCATCGCCTTCTTCACTGCCGGCGGCGTCCAGCCCTCGGGCTGCCAGCCGACCGGAGCGACGCGATAGGCGAAGGCGCCGATCATCATGAACACGAAATAGATCACGCCCATCGTGACGAAGGTCTCCCAGACACCGACCGAGGTCGGGGTCTTGAAGTAGTTCATCAGCAGGTTGGCGAGCGGGGCGCCGATCATCGCGCCGCCGCCGAAGCCCATGATCGCCATGCCGGTCGCCATGCCGCGCCGGTCCGGGAACCATTTCACCAGGGTTGACACCGGCGAGATGTAGCCGAGGCCGAGGCCGATGCCGCCGATGACGCCGGCACCGAGCCACATCATCCAGAGCTGATGCACGTAGATGCCGAGCGCTGCGAACAGCAGGCCGCCGCCCCAGCAGCAGGCCGCGACGGCGCCCGCCTTGCGCGGTCCGGCCCGTTCGAGCCAGCCGCCCCAGATCGCCGCGGAGGCGCCGAGCAGCACGAAGAACAGGGTGTACATCCAGCCGAGGCTCGCGACCTTCCAGTCGCAGCTCGTCGTGAACAGCTCCTGCACCAGGGACATGTCCGGACAGGCCTGGGTCTTGGTCACGCCGATCGCGCGTGACAGCGGCAGCCAGAACACCGAGAAGCCATAGGCCATGCCGATGCACAGATGGATGCACAGCGCAGCCGGAGGAACCAGCCAGCGGTTGAACCCGGCCTTGGCGACCGTGTGCTCACGATCGAAGATTCCCGCCTGCGCGCCCGGGAGCGTGCCCGCGCTTTCAATGGTAGCCATGCATTCCTCCCCTACGGACTCTCGCCCAACGCAACAACGTCATGTTCTGTCCCCTTGATCAGAATCAATACGCCCACTCACCCCGCCCGCTATCGCGTACCAGAGCAGTCTTGCAACGCACAAACGCTCATCACTGCCTCGATGCGCATAACACCCCACCCGAGACGTTATGCCGTCACCATTCTTGCTTGTGCCGCTGTTCTGCCTGGCCCGCTCCCCAGCGGGCATGACTCGCCCCCCGCAACCTCCGCGGAAGCGCCCCAATTGGTGCAGAACCGAGGCAAATTGTCGATAGTAAAATGGTAATAATCGGTCAATCTTGGTGG
This sequence comes from Bradyrhizobium sp. HKCCYLS3013, assembly GCF_051167615.1. Taxonomy (NCBI): domain Bacteria; kingdom Pseudomonadati; phylum Pseudomonadota; class Alphaproteobacteria; order Hyphomicrobiales; family Nitrobacteraceae; genus Bradyrhizobium; species Bradyrhizobium sp. HKCCYLS3013. The sequence goes on along the minus strand of NZ_JBNPTK010000024.1, from coordinate 23,494 downwards.
ATTGATCGCACTGCAGCGCGAATGTGTTGCTAACAAACACACAAATTCACGTGCAACCAACGCGACCGCCACTCACGGCTGTAGTCATGTTGCTCTCGATTACTTTCCCGACGCGTCACGGCCATCCCTGATGGAATCAACTAATGAGATGTGCGGACCATCAGCGACGGACACGGCTCGACGCCGCATGCGCGCGCTCGCGGAAACGTGAAGAAGGAACAACTTGTCCTTGCCTGGCAACAGCATCGCAAGCCTGGACTGAGAACGCGGCATTGTTGTGAGCTCGGGTTGGCGCCCCTGCGACGATAGGAAGCAGCACGATCCCTTGACACATCGATGCGCCGAGACATCACGCGAACTACGTAGTTCGAGCAGCCAGCAGCAGAGGATGTCGTCGCCGCGCGGATCATCCGGCCGGTTCCGCGGCCTTCTCGATCCGAAACAGAATGCCGCGCTCGGTGCGATCGACGCTCTCGACCCGATCCCCGGTCTGCCGCACCAGATTCGGGATGTCGATCACTGCGAGCGGATCGGTACAGCACACTTCGAGCCGCTCTCCCGCCTTGAGCGTCTGCAGCGCCTTCCGGGTCTTCAGCACCGGCAATGGGCACTTCAGGCCCGTCAGATCCAGCCTCGTCATCATCATGCGCGCGACCATGGAGAAGCGGTTCCGGCACGTCAACCCGGGTCGCATCATCCCATGGAACCCGGAACTGGGTTCCATGAATGCCAGAAGATGCGGGTGCGAACTCGCGAGTTCCATCATGGAACACCAGGTTTGTCGCCCAGCGCGAGAACGTCCGCCCGCGGCATCGCCAGATATTGGACGAGTGCCGCGACCGCCGGGATATCGTCGAGATGAGCGCGCGGCAACGCCGTCTCGGCATCGCCGTCGCTGACGAGCCCGACAATGCCCGGATCGTCGGGAAACATCAGCGGCTTGCCATTGGCTGCGCGATGCACCTCGATGCGGCGATGCGGGCCGGCCTTGTAGCCTTCGATGACGACCAGATCGACGGGAGACAATCTCGCCAGCAGCTCCGCGAGGGCCGGCTCCCTTGCGCCTCGCAGCTCGTGCATCAGCGCCCAGCGCGTGCCCGACGCGACGAGAACCTCCTCGGCCCCGGCCTCGCGATGCCGCCACGAATCCTTGCCCGGGACGTCGACGTCGAACTTGTGATGGGCGTGCTTGATCACCGAGACGCGCAGTCCCTGCCCCCTGAGATGAGGAATCAGCCGCGTCAGCAGCGTGGTCTTGCCGGCGCCGCTCCAGCCGGCGAGGCCGATGACTTTCATCGCAGTCTCCAGAAAGGCCCCGGCGCTTTTGCACAGCCAGGAGCGCGGGATCGATCGATGGCCCGAAGGCCCCGTGGAACGCCATATCCACTCTTGGCGATGTCATGCCAGCAGCCGCGCGGACCAGGCAAGGGCTCGTCAGGGAGGGGCATGCCGGTACGGCCGCCGCGCAGGCGCAAATGGTGGATCGCGCGCGGGCCGACGCTGACGCCCTGGCAGCAGTCGTGGTAACGAGCCCGCGATGACAGCCATGACCTCGACTTCGATCCCCGGCGTGCTGCTCGCCGGCGGTCGCGCGCAGCGGATGGGCGGCGGCGACAAGCCGTTGCGCATGGTCGACGGCCGCACCATCCTGGAGCGCGTGATCGCGCGGCTGGCGCCGCAGTGCAGCCGGCTGATCCTCAATGCCAACGGCGACCCCGCGCGCTTCGCGGGCAACGGCCTGGCCGTCGTGCCGGATGGCGTCGCCGGCTTCCCGGGCCCGCTCGCCGGCATTCTCGCCGGGCTCGACTGGGTTGCGGCGCATATGCCGGAGGCACGTTGGATGCTGAGCGCCGCCGGCGACTGCCCCTTCCTGCCGCGCGATCTGGTCGCGCGGCTGGCGACAGCGCGGGCGGCGGAGCAGGCCGAACTGGCGGTGGCGGCGTCCGGCGGACAGACCCATCCGGTGATCGGGCTGTGGCCGGTCGGGCTGCGCGAGGATCTCCGGCACGCCCTGGTCGCGGAGGACATCCGGAAGGTCACCCGCTTCACGGCGCGCTACAAGGTCGCGACCGTGAGCTGGCCGTCGGTTCCGCTGGATCCGTTCTTCAATGCCAATACCGCGCTCGACCTCGCCGAGGCGGAGCGGCTCGCGGCTCTCGATGATTGAGGACGCCTGATGGACGCGACAACCATCGTTCGCCGCGCCGTGCTTGCCGTTGCCGCGCTCAATCTCGGCTATTTCGGCATCGAGTTCGCCGTGGCGCTGGCGATCGGCTCGGTGTCGCTGTTTGCCGACAGCGTCGACTTTCTGGAGGATGCCTCGGTCAACATCCTGATTGCGCTGGCGCTGCGCTGGAGCGCGCCGCAGCGGGCGCTGCTCGGCAAGGCGCTGGCGCTGATCCTGCTGGCGCCCGCGGTCGCCGGACTGTGGACCGCCGGCGAGAAGTTCTTCACGCCGATCGCACCCGCACCGCTGCCGCTCACCGTGACCGGCCTCGGCGCGCTGATCGTCAATCTCGGCTGCGCGTTGATCCTGGCGCGGGTCAGGGACCACCAGGGCAGCCTCACCCGCGCCGCCTTCCTGTCCGCACGCAACGACGCCTTCGCCAACATCGCGATCATCGCGGTCGGTCTCGTGACCGCTTTTGTGTGGCCCTCGATCTGGCCGGACCTGATCGTGGGTGTCGGTATCGCGCTCATGAATGCGGACGCCGCGCGCGAGGTGTGGGAGGCTGCGCACGAGGAGCAAAAGACCGCCAAGGCCTGAACGGCCGAGCATCCCGCGCGCGTGCGCGACGACTCCTTGCGGCGTTGCAGCGCACAGGACCGCTCCACCGCTCCGCCGTCCGGCATGATTGACGGCCGCCCTGGATTGATTGCAGATAGGCGGACCGGCCGGCAGAGCCGGAACGAACAACGGCGTCACGCCGGTACCGGTGGAGGACTGATTGCAACTCAGCTGTTTGAAGCGGGCGGCGTGGGCCGCAGCCGCGCTGCTGGTCACGACCGCCGCGCAGGCCGAAATCTCCGACAACGTCGTCAAGATCGGCGTGCTCAGCGACATGAACGGCCCGGCCTCGACGCCGACCGGCCAAGGCTCCGTCACCGCGGCGCAGATGGCGGTCGATGATTTCGGCGGCAAGGTGCTGGACAAGCCGATCAGCGTCATCGTCGGCGATCATCAGCTCAAGCCCGACATCGGCGCCGCGATCGCGCGCCGCTGGTACGACACCGAGCAGGTCGATCTCATCGTCGACGTGCCGGTCTCCGCGGTGGGCCTCGCCGTGCAGACCATCGCCACCGAGAAGAAGAAGCTGTTCATCACCCAGTCGACCGGCGCCGCCGATTTCCACGGCAAGTTCTGCTCGCCCTACGCGATGCAGTGGGTGTTCGACACCCGCGCGCTCGCCACCGGCACGGCGAAGGAGGTCGTCAAGCGCGGCGGCGACAGCTGGTTCTTCATCACCGACGACTACGCCTTCGGCCATTCGCTGGAGCGCGACGCCTCGAGCGTCGTCACCGCCAATGGCGGCAAGGTCGTGGGCGCGGTGCGGCCGCCATTCGCGACGCCCGATCTGTCGTCCTTCATCCTGCAGGCGCAGGCCTCCAAGGCCAAGATCATCGGCATTGCCGCAGGTCCCCCGAACAACATGAACGAGATCAAGACCGCATCCGAGTTCGGCCTGCTCAAGGGCGGACAGCAGATGGCGGCGCTGCTCGCGCTGGTCACCGACATCCATTCGCTCGGCCTGCCGGCCGCGCAAGGGCTCCTGCTCACCACCTCGTTCTACTGGGACATGGACGACAAGACACGCGAATGGTCGAAGCGCTATTTCGCCAAGATGAACCGGATGCCGACGATGTGGCAGGCCGGCGTCTATTCCGCCGTCATGCACTATCTCAACGCCATCAAGGCGGCGGGCAGCGACGATCCGCTCGCGGTCGCCGCGAAGATGCGTGAGACGCCGGTCGAGGACTTCTTCGCCCGCAACGGCAAGCTGCGCGCCGACAATCTGATGGTGCATGATCTCGTGCTGGCGCAGGTCAAATCGCCGGAGGAGAGCAAATATCCGTGGGACTACTACAAGATCCTCGCGACCATCAAAGGCGATGACGCGTTCGGCCCGCCCGATCCCGCGTGCCCGCTGATCAAGAAGTGACGGCGCACTGAACGATCGGCGGCCGGGGCGACCGGGCCGCCGCATGCGAGCTGAACGACAACAATCAATGGGGGAAGACGAGCATGAAGCTGGCGCGCGCGCTGCTGTTCGGGCTGATCGTCGCGGCGGGCCTCGCCGCCAAACCGGGACCGGCGCTCGCCGCCTATCCGGACCGTCCCATCCGCTGGCTGATCGGCTTTGCCCCCGGCGGGCCGGTCGACATCGTCGCCCGCATCATGGCGCAGTGGCTGTCCGACCACCTGGGCCAGCAGGTCGTGGTCGAGAACCGCACCGGCTCGGGCGGCAACATCGCGGCCGCGGCCGCGATCAACTCCCCGCCCGACGGCTACACGCTGCTGTTCGTCGCGCCCAACAACGCGATCAGCACCTCGCTCTACAAGAAGCTGCCTTATGACTTCATCCGCGACACCGTGCCGGTCGCCAGCATCATGCAGCTCACCAACATGCTGGTGGTGAGCAACGACGTGCCGGCCAAGACCGTCAAGGAGTTCATCGACTACTGCAAGGCCAACCCGGGCAAGATCGCCTTCGCCTCCTCGGGCAACGGCACCTCGGTGCACATGGCGGCCGAGCTGTTCAAGGCGATGACCAAATGCGACATGCTGCATGTGCCCTATCGCGGCTCGGCGCTGGCCTTTCCCGACATCATCTCCAACAAGGTGCAGTTGATCTTCGACAACCTCCCGACGGCGCTGGAACAGTCGCGCGGCGGCAGCGTCCGCGCGCTCGGCGTCACCTCGCCGCAGCGCTGGCCGACGGTGCCGGACGTGCCCGCGATCGCCGAGACCGTGCCCGGCTACGAATCGGTCGGCTTCTACGGCATCTCGGCGCCCAAGGGCACGCCGCCCGAGATCGTCGAGATCCTCAACAAGGCCGTCGGCGAGGCGCTGAAGGACCCCAAGCTGGTGGCGCGGCTCACCGAGACCGGCGGCATCCCGCGCGCGATGACACCGGCGGAGTTCGGCAAGCTGGTCGTCGACGAGACCGAGAAGTGGCGCAAGGTGGTGGAATTCGCCGGGGTTTCGGTGGACTAGCGTCGCGGCGCGCCTGGACGGACCGGCGGCGACGGAAGCGCGCCAAAACAATCGGGCAGCGGCATTGCCGGATGGCTGGCCAGGCTGTAAACGGAGCCCGAGCCGTCGTTGGGGTTTCGACGCCGCGCCGGACAGGCCCGCTCCTGCCCGCCGCCGGCAAGACCTCGGCGTCGCGGGGGCCTGTAGCTCAATGGTTAGAGCCGACCGCTCATAACGGTCTGGTTGCAGGTTCGAGTCCTGCCGGGCCCACCAATGAGCTCAAGAGTTACGGCTTACGCGCCAAGTGTTTTTCGAAGTGAACCACCGTTTCGACCACCGATAGGTTCTGCTTGCGATCCTTCGAGGCATTCGCGGCCGCGGCCTCGCGCACGTAATCCGCGCGATGATGGCCGAAGGTGTCAAGCAGCACCTTGACCGACATTCCGAGAAAGCCTGCGGCCTGCCACGAACCCCGCGCCGCTGCATAAGCCACGTCGCCGCCGTGTGGCTCGGCGCCAGCGCCAAGAGCGGGCTCTGCGCCCAATCCCCACCTGCATCTGCGAGCCGCGCAGCATCTCGACACGTCGAACAGGACGCAGTTGTGGGCGGCACCCGGCGGCGCACCTGGCCCAAGACCGCCTCGTATGTTCCCGCACATTGACCTGCGATCCACTGAACGATCAGCGTAGCGAATACTGCACTGTTGCCTCAAGAAGCTGGCAGAGCGGGATTCTTGTTACCGGCAACAGAAACACCGTGCAGCGGCGCGTAATTGGCGGCGAAATCCGAGCAGAGCTTGTTTTGATACTCGGCAGGTAAGGACGCAAGCACTGATGCAGCCGCCACCGCCCTTGCATCGTCCTTTGACTTCACGGTGAAGTAGGAGATCATTCGATGAAGTGTCAGAAAAATCGAGAAAAAGTTCCGTGTGTTGACGTAGAAGCAATGATTGCTTTCGAGCTTTGTGCCCGGCCGGTCCTGCCAATGCCGCTGCACGATTGCGGTCCCCGCATCGAAATCGGTAACGGCAAAATTGCCGTAGCCGAGCCGAGTAAATAGCGGACGATTGCTGAGAAACTTGGTGAGGTCGAGCTGCTGTCCGCGCACAGCCCCGATCAACAGCATCTGATCCGCGACAGGAATGTTCTCACGGATCTGAAATCCTTTCGACAGTTCGAGCGCGCAGACTACGTAGCGCGGAAGGCGGGTCGTTTCCATCGCCCTTCCCTGTGCGGCCGGCGTGCACAGATCCTGCCTGACGAGTTGGGAGAGATGAGCAAGCGCGCCGGATACCCCGACCGCCTTTCCCTTCAGAAGCAAAGGAGCCGGGTCCTTCTCACGCAACGAGACTCCAATATCCAGCAGGCCGTCAAACTCATCGTCTGCGGGAAGGTCGATCTCGAGCATGGAAGACCAGCCGAACGGCCAAAGCCAAATCGTTGACCGCACTTTCCCCGCGGTGTGCCACACGGCCCCGTTGAGCGTTAAATCGAGAGTCTGGGGCCTGCAGCGCAGAGGCCACACAAGATCGCAGGCATCTCCAAACGAGGCTATGGTCCCCGCGATATTGCTGGCGACCGCCTGATAGCGCGGCCAGAAGTGATTTCGGCGCAGGTCGAATTCATCGTTCAGTGGAAGAAGGACAAGGTTCGCGAGCTCAATCTTGGCCCCCTGGCTGCGCATCTCACGATATTCACGAGCGGACCAAAGGAAGTGAACCCGTGGATCAAAATCGGCCGCAACGAACGGCTGCGACCAGAGGTGGACGTCAAAAACACAATAGACAACGCGCGCCATTGTCGATTTCCTCACAAGATCGATTACCTCACAAGCGCAGCATCCCCGGCGTCTCGCTTCACCGGTCATCCGCAAACCATTGTCTTCTCGCGCTATGCGCGCTAGTCTCACCGAGCTGTACAGCTGGGCGACTGCCCAAATATGCCGCCAGTGCTTACCGACCAGGCGAGCAAGGCGGCAGCGATCTCCCGGGACCGGCCGCAAGGCCGGTCCTGGCTGGCTGTTCAGGTCAAGGTGAGCGGTTTCATTTGTGCAAGATCCTCGCGCCCGGCGGGCAACCGCGCAGCCTTTTCGTCAAAGTACATCCAGAGAAATTCGGTCGGCTCCAGATTGCCGGCCTTTGATTCCTTGATCGGATCGAACATGGTCGGTTCGACTCCCCATCGGGCTGCTGCTTCAATCGGTTTGACGAACTCATCTTTATCAAACCATTCTTTCAGTTCCGATCGGCACTTCGCATCAGGGGCCTTCAGCTGAAACCAGCCGAGCAGAATCCTGCCACCATTGCTCGCAGGCACGACAAGCGAGCCGAAGTATTGCCTGCCATCCGCGATCATCATAACCGGATCGAATTTGCCCCCGGCCGCACGCACAGCTTTCTGAATTATCGGGCCGACCCCATCGTTTTCTTGGACAATGCGCGCATTGCGCTCCCGAGCGCCGATCCTTGAAATACCTTGCAGGACGGCAGCCAAGACTCCGCCAAGCACAATTGCAGTGCCACACAGCGCGAGAAACGCGATCGCGCTCACGGTTGATCCGATCCCCGCAAAACGCAGCTGCAAGGAAGGAATGAGATACGCCGTCCCAAGAAACAAAAGAGTCGAGATAAAAATGCTGAGTGTAACGGACTCGGTCGCGCCGAGTTCGATTTTTGACTCCTTGGGTGCGAATAGCCGCAAAATCATCAAGAAGAACGTGCCGGGAATGACGTACGACGCGAGGCGGAGCGAAACACCGCCGACGCTCTCAGTCCCAAAAAGGCCGATGCTCATCTTCTTTTCCGCTACCAATGCGCCGGCGGTCGTTCTGCTGTCCTTCACGTTTTGGAGCGAATAACTGACACTGAACGCCAGGTTCTCGTCGCGCTCTTCGATGCTGGAATCGGCTTTGAGGCACATTCTGCTGCGCACCAAAGTCGAACCGGGCTCAACAGTGCCGAGACCGATGGTGTCTTTTACGGCGCATGTGCCGTCTGGCCCGAGGCTTCCGATCCTCAAAAACGGAGGACCAAACAAGCTAAGACCCGCGTCAATGATCCTGGCTTCGGTCGCATTCTCAATCCATATGCCGAAGCTGATCGTCTGGCCGGCGAGGATTTCATTGCGCTCGAGAACAACCGTCAACGCCGGCTTGCTGGGAGCGTCGCCCCACGCCAGGCCGGGAAGCAAGCATGTCGCCAGTTGAAGGACAATGGTCCAAAAAGGCCCATTGAGCCGAGGAATTGGAATAGAGCGCACGTCCCGCTCCCAATGAATTTCGCAGCGAGAGCTGCGCGGCGCGTTGCCGCAGCAAAGCTGATTTCTACCAAGGCTTGCAACAAGCTAGGCTTGCTCTGGGGGCAATGCAAGGCTGCTCGGCGTCCAGCCGGCGAGCCGCTCCCAGGCCTAGGCTTGATCAGGATCAAGCGTTCAAAACGGCGTCACTTCTATTTTGGTCTGATGAAAGCCGTCCTTCTGAGGAGCGATTGATGCCTCACAAGCAGGTGCTGTTTCATTCCGCGGCCCGCGAGAAGATCCTGCGCGGAGCCTCGCTGCTTGCGGACGCAGTGCGGGTGACGCTCGGCCCGAAATCAAAATCAGTACTGATCCAGAAGAGCTGGGGCACCCCGATCGTATGCAACGATGGCGTCACGATCGCCAAGGAATTCGACCTCAAGGATCCGGAGGAGAATCTCGGAGCGCAGGTGCTGCGTCAGGCCGCGGAGAAGACCGGCGATCTCGTTGGCGACGGAACAAGCACCTCCACGATCCTGGCACATGCGATTCTTGCCGACGGCGTCAGGAACGTCGTCGCCGGCGCCAGTGCCATCGATCTGAAACGGGGCCTCGACCGCGCTGCCCGCGCGACGATAGCGGCCCTCCATGCAATGGCGCGACCCGTCAGGACAAAGGCGGAAAGAGCTCAGGTCGCCACCATCTCGGCTCATAATGATCCGTCCATTGGCGCGCTGGTCGCCGATGCGCTCGAGAAAGTCGGAAGCGATGGAGTGATCTCGGTGGAGGAATCCAAGACCATCGAAACGTCGCTCGACGTGGTCGAAGGGATGAAATTCGACCGCGGCTTCCTGTCGCCCTACTTCGTGACCGATGCCGATCGCATGGAAGCGGTTCTCGAAGAGCCGCTCATCCTGTTGTGCGACCACAAGATCAGCGCTCTGCGCGACATTATCCCGCTGCTCGAACAGATCGCAAAATCGGCACAACCGCTCCTGATCATCGCCGAAGACATCGAAGGCGAGGCGTTGGCCACGCTCATCGTTAATCAACTTCGCGGCGTGCTGAAAGGCTGCGCCGTCAAGGCGCCCGGCTTTGGTGAGCGACGCAAGGCCATGTTGCAGGATATTGCAATCCTCACTGGCGCCCAGGTCGTCTCCGACGATCTTGGTTCGAAGCTTGAAAACGCTACTTTGCAGCAGTTGGGGCATGTCACCCGTGTGGTTGCCGACAAGGAAAACACCACGCTGATCGGCAGCAAAGGCGAACGCAGCCAGATCGATGCGCGGATGCAACAACTTCGCCGCGAGATCGAGAAAACCACCAGCGAGTACGACAAGGAGAAGCTTGAGGAGCGGCTCGCCAAGCTGTCGGGCGGGGTTGCCGTTATCCGTGTGGGAGCGCCGACTGAAGCCGAGATGAAGTCACGAAAAGAGGCGCTCGACGACGCCATCAGTTCGACAAAGGCGGCCGTTGCAGAAGGTATCGTGCCAGGCGGCGGGCTTGCCTTGCTTCGATGCGTCGAAGCCGTCGGCAGGGAGGAAGCACTCTGCGAAGGCGACGAAAAGACCGGTGTACAGATCTTGAAGCGCGCGCTCGAGGCCCCCGCTCGCCAGATCGCGGAGAACTCCGCAACGGATGGCGGCGTGGTCGTGGCGCGCATGCTGAGTGGCGTCGGCAATTTCGGGTTTGACGCCGCGCGCAAGCAATATGTCGATCTCGTCGAGGCCGGCATTGTCGATCCCGCGAAGGTCGTTCGGACAGCCCTCGAGAACGCGGTATCGGTTGCCGGCATCCTCCTGCTCACCGAGGCGACGATGACCGAAATCGCGGAGCCAAAGCGCGAACGGCTAGCGGAATCGGAAATGCCGGCGTGACGCTAAACCATGAAGACGGGGCTGTGCCCCCCCGAGCGGAGCAACAACTTTGCGGGACCGGTGAGTGACGGCCGGTCATTGACTGTTGATTCAAGTCAACATGCCGCTTCATCCGACTGAGAGTATGGATTTGGTCCCGGAGGGAGGTCGTCATGATCAAGATCAACGACATTCTCGTCTACATTCCGACCGAGCGGCCACCGCAGCCTGTCGTTTCTGCCGCAGTCTCGTTGGCTGCCCGGTTCGACGCCCATCTCGATGCGATTGCAGTCGGATACATCTCGCCCGGTAGCGCGTATGTGGTCGATGGAGGCGCCGGCGCAGCGGTCGTCGCTTCAGAGATATTCGAAATGGAGCGGCAGCGCGCCGCCCAACGCAGCGCGGCCGCACTCGCCATTTTCGAGACGGAAGCCCGGAATGCAAACATCTCTCACGCAAGCCGCTCGGTCGAGGACCTGCCCGGTGAAGCCGCGTCCGCGCTCGGCGCTGCGGCCAGGCTCTATGAGCTGACGGTGGTCCTGCAGACGGACGCAACACAGGACAGTCACGACAATAGGACTGCGACCGAGATCCTGCTCCAGGCGGGCGGACCCGTCCTGTTCGTGCCGCATATTTTCCGCGGCACTTTCAAGGCCAACCGTATCGGCATCTGCTGGGATGGAAGCCGCCTTGCCGCCCGTGCTTTCAAGGACGCAACACCGTTTCTCTCTCGGGCAGAAGCGCTGGTCACGATTTCGATCAATGAGGCGCAGGTTGCTCCCACCGAGGCTTCAGCGCGAAAATTGACCGAACACATGGCTCGTGCCGGACTTACGACAACGCTGCTTGAGCTGACGGCGGAGCATTCCGAGATTCAGCCGTCCATCCTGTCCCTGGCCGCCGACGAAAGTCTCGACATGCTGGTGATGGGGGCATATGGGCATTCCCGCCTGCAGGAAGGCATTTTCGGCGGCGTCACCCGTGAAATGCTGAAGACGATGACGATCCCGACCCTGCTGTCGCATTGAATCGAGGCCGGCATCCGTGCTCACCGGATCATGAGAATGGAAGTGATTGCGGTGACGCCGTCGATCCGGGATGCCGCTATTCTGATGTGCCAATCTAGGAGAACGCATCATGGGCGTAACAGGTGTTACCGCGCTGGATCACACCATTCAGGAGACGAATCTCTGGCTCAAGGCGATCGAGGAGCAGCTGGAGCTCGGTAGCCGTCAACAGGCCTACAACGCGCTCCGGGCTGTTCTGCATGCGTTGCGCGATCGCGTACCTCCGGAGGTGGCGACCAAGCTTGGCGCCCAGCTGCCGATCCTCCTGCGCGGGATTTACTACGAGAACTGGCACGCGGCGGGAACGCCGACCAAGGAGCGACATGCCAGCGACTTTGCTGATCACGTCGCAATGGAGCTGCCCCAGCAATTTCCCATCGAGCCGCTGAGCGTCATTCGCGGGGTGTTCGAGATCGCGTGGGAGAAGCTCGATCCCGGTGAATTTGAGAAACTGATGCACCATCTGCCGGCGCAGATCCGCGAATTGAAATCATAATCCGGGCATCTGGCCACGTCCGCCGAGCGCCCACCGACGGGAAGCCTTCATACCGGTCCAGCTGCGTGCCGCCAGACCAGTGGCGATGCCGTCAGACCGTCGAATGGACCCACGCAGCCCGACCACGTGAACTTCGATGTGCAGGGATCAGCACTTTCCTGGGCAACGAGCATTCATTTCCTGACTGCAAGAACGTAGAGGTAGCTCATGATCGCGTAAACGTCCTCGTCGGAAAATTCAATTTGCGGCATATCCCTGTGCCTCGACACCATGCCTTCCGACAGCTCCGCCTGCAACTCGCGCCGATTGAACCGGGCGTAGATATCGCGCATCGGCGGAGCATTCTCGAGCGGGCTTTCGCCAACCGATCTGATCGCATGACAGCGCCCGCATTTTTCCTGCAGGATGGCCCTGCCTCGTTGCGCTGCCTTGCTGAGGTTCGCGGCGTCCACGTTTGTCGGCCAACACGAGAGCAGCCCGACCAGGAGGCCCAGAGCCCGAACCTTGAAACGCCCTGACATGCGTCCGACTCTCCGCAAGTGATCGGCACCGGCCCGGCTTGACCGATCCGCATACCGTCGCCCGTTGCACGTCATCCAGCACGCGACAGCCAATCACGTGTCCTTCGTCCGCATGAGACGCGGCAACATGACAGCCCTGCACGTTGCTCGAGTGCAAGCGAATTCAATAGCAGACCCGCGCGTAGTGCACGTGCCGCCTGTGCCGGACCGGCCGGACATGGCAGTCGCCGTATCCGTACGGTCCCCAAAACGGACCTGGCCCCCAATACGGTGCCGGTGGGTCGTAATAGACTGGCCCCGGATAGCCGTAATAGGGATACGGCCCCCAATAGCCGCCGCTGAGGGCCGCGCCGAACAGTGCGCCGGCAGCCAGGCCGCCGACGATTCCTGCGGCAACGCGCCCGTTGCGAGCGTCGGCCCCCGTGGGTGCAAGCAGCGCGAGGGTCAGAACAGCCGCGGTCGCAACCGTGCCAATCTTCTTCTCGAAGCTCATTTCATCCCTCCTGTGCTGTTACCTAACAGAACGCAACATCGCGTGCGCAACGTTGCGAAGGATCAAACAATGCGGCTAGCGCTTCAGCATCTTCTTCGCCCGCGACAAGGGTTGGGTGTTGATGACGTCCGCGGCTTCGAGCCAGCCTCGGCGCGCCTGATCGACGCCGAAACGCATATTGGCGAATCCAGCCGTCGAATGTGCGTCCGTCGAGATTGCCAGCTTGACGCCCGCGGACTTGGCGGCATGAGCATGGATATCGTTGAGATCGAGCCGGTCCGGGTCGGCGTTGAGTTCGAGATGACAGCCGCGCTCGCGCGCCGCCGCAATGACGGCTTCCATCTCGATCTCGTAAGGCTCGCGGTCCCCGATCAACCGTCCGGTCGGATGACCGATAATCGAGACATGGCGATTGTCCATCGCCCGGATGATGCGCTCGGTCTGCATCTTGCGCGAGAGCTCGAATTTGTAGTGAACGGAAGCAACGACCAGATCGAGCCGCGATAGGATCTTGTCGGGCAGATCAAGCCGTCCATCCGCCAGAATATCGACTTCAGCACCTTTCAGCACCGTAAAGCCATCCAGCCGGTCGTTCAAACGATCGATCTCGTCGATCTGACGCGACAGACGTCCGGCATCGAGACCATGGGCGACAGTGACGTGTTGGCTATGGTCGGTCAGAGCCATATAGGCATAGCCCCTTGCCTTGGCGGCAGCCGCCATCTCGGCGATCGCGGCGGTGCCGTCGGTCCATTTGGAATGGACGTGCAGGTCGCCTCGAATATCGGACAGCGTAATCAGTTTCGGGAGCTTTTTTGCCTTTGCGAGCGCGATCTCGCCGCGATCCTCGCGCATCTCGGGCGGAATCAGGGGCAGCCGGAGCTTGCCGTAGATCTCCTCCTCGGTTGCTCCGGCGATGCGCCGTTTACCGGCGAAGAGGCCGTATTCGTTCAGCTTCCAGCCGTGGTCGTTAGCGAGTCCGCGCAAGGAGATGTTGTGCGCCTTGGATCCGGTGAAATACATCAGCGCGGCGCCGTAGCTTGCCTCAGGAACAACGCGCAGGTCGACGTGCAGCCCGGAGCGCAGCACCACCGCCGTCCGCGTATCGCCATGAGCAAGCACATCAGCGACATTGTCATATCGAGAGAGTCTCTCGCCGGCGGCGTGGCCGTCACGCGCCACCATCAGGATATCAAGATCGCCGATGGTGTCGCGCCTGCGGCGGTAGCTTCCGGCGACGATCACCCGTCCGTTGCTCGCGTTCGGCCTCAGATGGCTGAGGAGTGCTTCCGCTTCGGCTTCGGCCTCGGATAATCTGAAGCGCCTCTCGGCGCGAGGCTTGGCCAGCGCCGCGGCGAGCTTTTCCTCGCTCTTGGCACCGAAGCCTCGAAGCTCTCTCAGCCGACCCGACTTCACCGCGCGCCTGAGGTCCTCGAGTGACCGCACGCCCAGCTTGTCGTAGAGCAGTTTGACGCGCTTCGGACCCAGGCCCGGGAGCGCAGCGATCTCACCGAGATCGCCGGGCAGTTCACGCTTGAGTTTGTCCAGCACATCGAAATGATGGGTCGCGACGATCGTTTCGATCTTTCCTGCCAGATCCTTGCCGATACCTGGCAGCTCGGAAAGATCCTCGCCCGCCTTCAAGAGGTTGGTGATGCTCTTGGGAAGGCGCTCGATCACCCGCGCAGCATTGCGATAGGCCCGCGAACGAAACGGATTGCCGCCCTTGATCTCGAGAAGTTCGGCGGTCTGGTCGAACATCTCTGCAATTTCGGCATTCTGTACCGGCATCGATGCACCTCCGTCGCTCGACAGGCTAGAGACGGATCGAGCTGTTTCCCTTGATGCAGATCAGAATTCAGGGACGCGAGCCTATCCGGTCGGCGACAGCTGCCAACTGTTCAAGACGGCTTGAAATCTGAACCGGATAGGGCGCAACCGATTTGGAGGCTTTCAGCTCCGGAGGCAGTTGATCCAGTTGCCGGCGCGCGTGAGCCCGGATGTCGTGAAGTGATGGTCGAGAGCCGACAGGGCGTCCGCCGAGCATCACAGCTTGGATCAGCGCTTCCCCCTCCTGTTGGTCCTCCTCGGTCGAAAGAATGTCGGCGAGCATACGGCCATCGCTGTCATACCGGCGCCAAACCTGCTTGCGGCCGGGCCAGGTGGCCTTTCCCGTCGAGCGCTTGCGGCGCGGCAAGCCCGCATACTCCTGCAGCTTATAGGCACAGTCGAGTGCTGGCGCATCGGACGACGTGACGAGGCCCGTGCCGATGCCGATACCGTCGATCGGCGCCGCGTCCCGAGCGAAGGCAATCAGGGTGCCCTCCTCTATTCCGCCACTGACAAAGATGCCGGTGTCGTGGAGTCCGCCGGCATCCAGAATGCAGCGCACGTTCCTGGCGAGCGCAGACAGATCCCCGCTGTCAATCCGCACGGCGCTGACGGCAATTCCAAGCTCCTTCAATCGGGGCGCCAGCATGACGACCTTCCTCGCGGCCGCCTCGGTGTCATAAGTGTCGATCAGCAGAACGAGATTCTTCGGCCGGGCGCGCGCAAACGCTTCGAATGCTGCAGCTTCGTCATCAAAGGATTGAACGAACGAATGCGCCATGGTTCCATAGGTCGGAATGCCGAATGACTTCTCGGCCAGGAGGGTTGCCGTGCCGGAAAATCCCGCGACATAGCTCGCGCGGGCAGCCAGCAGCCCTGCCTCGGCACCATGGGCGCGACGCAAGCCGAAGTCGATCAGGAGCTTGTCTGGCGCGAGTAAGACCATGCGCGCGGCCTTGGAGGCAATCAGTGTCTGAAAATGCAGGATGTTGATCAGGCGCGTCTCGACAAGCTGCGCCTCCGGCAAAGGAGCTGTAACCCTAAGGATCGGTTCATTGCCGAAGAACACGGTGCCTTCCGGCATCGCGTGGACCTCGCCGGTGAAGCGGAAATTGGCGAGATAGTCGATCAACGACTTGCTGAACCTGTCAGTTCGCTCAAGCCAGTCGAGTTCGTCTTGCGAGAACCGCATGTTTTGCAGGAAGTCGAGCGCCTGCTCCAGTCCGGCCGCCATCAGGAAGCTGCGCTGCGGCGGCAGCTTGCGTACAAAGAACTCAAACACGGCTGTATCAGTCTGGCCCGATTCAAGATACGCCTCGATCATGGTCATCTGATACAGATCGGTTAGCAGCGCGCTCGGTGACGGGTCCATCGATGTTCCTCGGCGCTCACATGACGTCGGTCATCCTGTCGATTTATGCGCATTTCCTGTTTGACGCCGGTCAAGAGGCGGCAGCAAGCTGCGTCTATCCTTTCTGGTGGAAACGCCGCGGCGTCCCGAGCAAGGCGCGGCAGTTTACGTCCGAGGCACGAGCCATGCCGTATCGCACAAATATCGATCTTCCCCCTCCTGTTCGCGCGCACCTCCCATCACACGCGCAGGACATTTATCGCGAAGCGTTCAACCACGCCTTTGCCTCCCATGCGGAAGACGAACGGCAGGAGGAGATTGCTCACCGCATAGCCTGGGCGGCGGTGAAGCGATCCTACGTGAAGGTCGGCGACCGCTGGGAACCGCTGCCCCACGATCATTAGACCGCCGGCTCGTCAGGAAGCGGGCATGGATCTGTTTGATGGAAACTGTCTCAAAGTGGCAATCACCTCGTCGTCGCCGACCTGATGAAAGTCGCGATAGAAATAGCCGATCGCGCCAAACTCCTGAGGCTCATGCAGACAGACGACGGCATCGACTTCCGCATGCAATTTCCTGATGGTGTCCAGCGGCGCGACCGGGACCGCAAGCACGAGCTCTTTCGGTTCCTGCTTCCGAACAGCCTTGATGGCAGCAAGCGTGGTTGCGCCTGTCGCAACGCCGTCATCGACGATGATCGCGACCTGCCCCTTGACTTCGGCACGAGCCCGATCGCCCAGATAGCGCTCGCGACGCCGTTCGATCTCAGCACGTTCCTTTTTGCAGACGACCTCAAACTCTTCTGAAGTGACGCCGGACAGCTCGATCACGTCCTGGTTACGAATGGTGGTCATGCCCTCCCCATCCGCGATGGCACCCATTGCGAGCTCCGGCTGCCCCGGCAGCCCGATCTTGCGGACCAGCAGCAGATCGAGTGGCGCATTGAGGGCTGCTGCGACTTCCGCCGCAACCGGCACGCCGCCCCGCGGCAGCGCAAGAACGACCGGGTGCCGCCCCTTGTATTTGAGCAGAGCCTCGGCGAGTTGCCGGCCGGCATCGGTTCGGTTCTGGAACAGCATGGCAGACCTCACGCGGAAGAGGCGCAGGATATGAGCCGGACAGCCACTGCTATTGATCCGTATCAAGCTGCCGACAGCCGCGATTGGCGATAGGCATCATATGCCCGGATGGCAGAATGAACCCTGGGACGATGACGCTGAGAATAGCAGCGCGACAGCTCTTGCTCGCAAGGTGGCGTTTCTCAGCCGGCCGGACAGCTATGTCCCGACGCCCCACGCCGTGATCACGCGGGAGACCCACATGTCCTGGGTCTTCATGGTTGACGAGCGCGTCTACAAGCTCAAGAAGCCGGTTCATTTTCCATATCTCGATTTCTCCAGCCTTGAGCGCCGCGCAGACGCCTGCCGCGCTGAGGTTTCGCTGAACCGAAGGCTGGCGCCCGATGTCTATCACGGCGTGGTGCCGCTGACGGCTGCGCCGGGTGGCTACGCCATCGGAGGCGGCGGACACATCGTTGATTGGCTCGTCGTCATGCGCCGGCTCGACGAAGGCCAGACGCTCGAAGCCGGGCTTCGCGATCGCAAGGTCTCCCAGGCCCAGATCGATGGCCTGGCCAGTCGTTTGAGCCGCTTCTATTCGCATGCGCGCCGGATCATGATCAATCCGGAGAGCTACATGGTGACCCTGCAACAGGCAGTTCTTGCGGATCGGCGAGGTTTGCTCGAGCCGGCCTTCGACCTCCCCTGCGGCACCATCGAGCGCATTGCCGACCTGCAATGCCGTTTCCTGCGGCAGCGGACCGAGCTGCTGGCGCAGCGGGTGCATCACCGGCACGTCCTTGACGGCCATGGCGATCTGCGGCCGGAACATATCTGGTTGAGCCCTCCCTTCCCCATCATCGACTGCCTGGAGTTCAATGCCCGCTTGCGGACATCCGATGCTCTGGACGAAATTGCCTTTCTGCACTTGGAATGCGCCCGACTGGGAGGACTGTGGGTCGCTGAGAGGCTTCGGCGGCATCTGGCCGTCCAGCTCAATGATGACCCGGCCAGCGGACTGTTCTTGTTCTATCGGATTGGCCGGGCCATGCTGCGCGCCAGGCTATCCATCGCTCATCTCGCCGACGCCCATCCACGGACGCCGGAAAAATGGCCGCGGCTGACGCGCACCTATCTCAAACTTGCCAAGGCGGACGCAGCGCAGCTCGAGCGGCAGCTCACGGCGAGAGCCAGAATTTGAATTGCAGGGATCAATCCTGATACGGAAGCAGCTCCGTCAGCGGCTCGTTGTGGTGCAGCCGACGAATGGTCTCTCCAAGAAGGGGCGCCGCCGAGACGATCTCGAGCTTGTCGCGAACCGCGCCCGGCGGAAGCCTGAACGGCGGCACGCTGTCGGTCGCAATGATGCGGTCGATCGCAGGATCGGCGAGCGTCGTTGCCGCGCCCGGCATGAACAGGCCGTGCGCGACGCAAGCTATCACCTCTTCGGCTCCATGGGCACGGGCCGCCTTCGCCGCCCGCACCAGGGTTCCACCGCTGCTGATGAGATCGTCCACGATCACGCACAGCGAGTTCGCCACCTCCCCCGCGAACAAATCGCCCGAGACGACACCGGAGCTGCGATGCTTCTCCACGAACGCCTTGCCGATCGGACGGCCGAGCGCCTTCCCAAGAACCTCGCGAAGCAGGTCCGCTCGCTTGCCGCCTCCGAGATCCGGCGAAACCACGGCAATCGGCCGATCAGCTGCGATCGCCCTGATCCTGCCGATCAAGAGCGGCGCCGTGCTCAACGCGACCGATGGGCAACGGAACGCGTTCTCGAACGCGGCCTCGTTGTGAACTTCGAGGGTCACCACCGCGTCAACACCGATCGCCTCGAACATGGTCGCAAGATAACGGATCGTGACCGGGTCATTGGCCTTGGTGCGACGATCTTTTCGCGCATAGCACAGATACGGTGTGACTGCCGTCACCCGCGCGGCACCGGCATCCTTCAATGCCCCGACGAGGAACAGCAGCCGGCACAGCTTGTCGTTCGGACTCTCGTCAGGACCGCCATGGAGGCTATGCAGAACGTAGACGTCGCAGCCGGCGACAACCTCCAGCGGCCGCACCTTGTGTTCGCCGTCCTCGAAGCTGCGTTCTTCGACAGCGGCGAGACGGCATCCAAGCGCATGAGCAACTTTTTCGCCAAGCACCTCCGTGCCATGAAGACAGAACAAGCGCAGGCGATCACCAATCATCGGTTACCTCCAACGTCAAACCTGCCCGTCGTCCGCGTCCCCACTCAGCCGCCGAGCTAAGCCCGCAGCCCATGTTTCCCGAGCATTCTGACCGTGCTCGCCTGCGGTCCCTTCTCTCCGATCTCCTCAACGTAGCTGACGCGGGCGCCGGGCACGATGCTTGATCCACCCTCAACGACGCTATTGCAGTTGAAATAGACTTCGTGGCCGTCCGCGGCTTCCAGAAAGCCGAACTGGCCGCTTGGATCGATACGCGCAACGGTTCCGATGGGTTGAGGCTCATGCGTCTTGACGTCGCCCCGCATCAGTCGCGCCCGGTCCTGCAGTTGTCGACGCGCGCGTTTGAATGCGTTGTCCACGGCGAAGGTCAAGTCGTCGTACCGTTCATCCAGCTTCGGGGTACGTCCAACGTGGACCTCCCGACCGTCAGGCAGCGCCAGCCGAACGCTCACCAGATATTGACCGCCGGTTTGGTGATGACCGCCCGGACCTTTGACCATGATGCGAGCCGCAGTGATCCGGCCAAAGCGACTCTCCAGTTCCGCGACATGTTGCTCGACGGCGGCCCGGATTTCGGCGGACACGCGGATCCCTTCAAATTCAATTTGAACTGATGTTTGCATTTCCGGCTCCTCTCCCGTGTCAAACTTATTGGACCACGGGCGCGAGGAGCAGCTTTGAGCAAGATCAACCTGCCTTAAGCAAGAATGTTGCGGCCACAGAACCGCTCAAGCGTGACCACCTGTATTGGCAGGGCCGTGTCACCGTCCAAGCTTCCGCCAACGATCGCACTTCTTCCGGATCCGCCAGTGTTTCGCGCAGCACACCGCGGCCAGATGCAATGACGCGCGCCTGGCCGAGGTGATGGCTGCCGATCATGCGGTCCGACGATTGGCTTCGCCGGAGTCCCTCACGCGGACTTGTTCAAGCCGCAGACGCTGTCGGCTCCGCAAAGCCAACCCTCGGGCTCCTCGTCGACCGAGATCGCATCGGCTGCCCCGGCTTCCGGTCGCTTGAAGCCGAGCATCTCGAGAAGCTGGCCGACCGTCAGCTTCTCGTATTTCAGGTTCGCTCCCTTCTGGTTCAGAACCTTGATGTGCTGGGTCGTCATCAGCTTGAAGACGTCCAGCTTGTCTTCGGGCATCTTGATGTCAGACATGACTTGATCCTCTCTCCACCTTGCTACGCACATACGACCAGTTTACGAATCTCGTCGCCAACCTTGGCCACCGAAACGGCATATCGCTTGTCGAAATTGTCGCAGTATTTATCGTTCATGCTTCCCATCTGCTGGTGAGCATGCTGGGCGCACCCGCCGCTACAGATGAGCGCAAAACGGCATGACTGGCATTTTGCCATGCCTTCAAGTTGGCGCCCCTTCCACTGATCGTCTCTGCCATTGAGCACCACCGGCCGCTCTCGATAGCTGCCGACCAGCGAGCGAGCTGCGCCAATGTCTTCCCAACATTTGTAGAGGCCGCCGTCGGGTGCGAAGATGTACATTCCCGCATTGGCCGCACAATAAGAACCGGAGAACCGGAATTCTTCCCGCTTCCGGATCGCGCTCACGATCCGGCCCGCGACGCCCGCATTGAAGCAATCCAGCGACACATTCGTTTTCGGCGCCTGCGCCAGCACGATATCCAATAGCTCGCGATCGGACCGCAGTGTCTTCCGACCATTGGCCTTGTCGTAGATGATGTTTGCATTGAGATCAAAATTCGGATTCTGCAGGAAGCCGCGAGAACCGAACAAATCGTGCAACGGTCTGAGCTCGTGGAAATTGGCGCGGCTGAAATTGAAGCGCACAACGACGCGAACGCCGGGCCGCTCCCTCAGGACCAGATCGATATTGTCCACGATCCTGTCAAAGGTCCCTCCGCCGTTGGTCAGGAATCGTTGCTTGTCATGGATCGCCCGCGTGCCATCGACCGAGATGTTGAGTGAATGGATTGCGTCGACCCCGATGACGTCCATGAACCGATCGACGTCATAGCCGTTGGTAACCGCCGAGAAGCGGAAGCCTCGCGAGCTGCCGAGCTCGACGGCGCGTTCGATGACCGGAAGATTGGAAACCCACAAGGGCTCTCCGCCGAACAAGGTGATGTTCCTGGACCATTGTTTGGTCTCCGACTGCTCGATCAGATCATCGATGCCGGCAAACACCGCATCGACATCGTCTCGCGACATGCTCACCTTGTCGCCGTGGCCCATGAAACAAGCGCCCGAGTCGGCACCAGGTCGATCGCTGGTCGCACGATCGATCTGCGAAAGCGGGTTTGGTCGGCGATCGATGTCGTTCTGCAGCTCCCGCTCAAAACAGTAACTGCAGCGGAAATTGCAGTCAAAGGTTGGCGCGATAACGAAATGTAGTTGCCGGCGACGTGCCTGCAGGGATCTGGAGATCTCCACCACCGCCTCTCGCTCCTCCAAGGGGGTAAGGCTCGTGATGAAGCCGCGCAGCCATAAGGCATCAAACTCGTCCTGATATCTCTGACGTATCAGGTCGAGCGAGCCTCTCTCGGTCAACGACTCGAACAGATCCTGCGAAACGAGGACCATGCCCCCGGTGTAGCCATGCAGGCCGAATACCGCGCCGTCCACAGGCGTCCAGATGCAGTACTTGCTCACGCGCAAATCCGGACACGGCATCATGTGCCTCCCATTCGGCTGAAGCTGATCGCATTGGCGTAGTTGTGGTTCTTGAGGTTCTCCCAGCGAATGCTGCCCTCGCCCACGGGATATGGATCATTGATCAGAAAATAGTGCTCAGTTCCCGTCACATTTCCGGTGAGAGACGATACGAAGGAATATTGCTTCCAGCCGCGGCAGACACGCGCATGGCCTGGGAGACCGCTCTTGAACGGAATGAATTTCTGCAACGCGTCGAGGGCGTGATCGAAACTCGGAGCTTGATCAAAGGTCGGCGCCAATCGCCCTCCCGCAAAAAACTGATACGCCGAGACTTGGGCTTTGTTGGTGGCGCCCTTGGGGCCAGGCTTCATCTGTTCGGCAATTTGCTCGGGTGTCGCCGTGAATCCGAAATACGCCAGGATCATCTGCGCGGATGCGACCGCGCAATAGACAGGCGTAATCTGCGCAAAGAGAGGAACCGGCAGGATCGAGGATGCGATCGCCGGCGGCGTCGCGGCAAAGTAGGCCTGCAGCGTCTTATAGTCGGAATCGTCAAACTTGATGTCCGGCAGATCACCGCTTTCCGGCAGAATCCCAGACACGATGCTGCGAATCATTTCTCGCTCGCTCTGGCCACGTAGCGGCTCTGGCTCCGAGAGGTCGAGAAAACCGAGCTTCTGAGAGTCCAAGATCGAGTGGGGAATGAGCCCGTCGATGCTATCCAGCAAATCGACCGGCGGCGGACTCGGAGCGAGATCGGTCTGCGTGAGAACCGATCGATCATAGTAGTCGACGATGAACGATGCGGGGTGACCATCCTTGACGTAGGAAACGCGAACGCCGATCTTTGCGTACGAATATGCGACGAAGGAATGGCTGACGAGGGTTGCGTCCGGCGCGATCTTGTTCATCGCTTCCGTCGCGATCTTGAGTGCGTTCGTGTCGGACAGCTGCCGCGACGGCGGCTCGAATGCCCAGGCTGCGGATTGCAGCCTCGTGTCCGCCGTGCACCTGATGACGCCGACGAGTAGAGCCTGTTGATAGAAGCTGAAATCATAGAATGCGGGCGTGCCGGTCAGATCAAAAATAATGATCGGGTTTGGATCGAGGTCCGAGCCGAAAAACCGCGCCATTTGTCGATCGGCGATATCTGGAGCGCTTTTCGAAGCGGCGTGGAACATCGCAACCGAGCGTGCCTGCTCAACTGGAATGGTCGCCATCTCGCCTCCCCCGCCGTCCAACCGCTCGGGTATTTGAAATCACAAGTAGAATGTATGATTTGATTCAAATCAAAATAGAGTCGTCATTTCCTTGCGCTCTCGATGGCCGTTTCAGATTCGCCTCATGGCGGACGCGACCGGATGGGTCGACAATCCATCATGCCACGCAGATCCTCCGGCGAGACACGATCTCACGCTCCCGTGGCGCGCAACGCCCAGGTGATGCATTCGTCATGTCGCCCTGAAACGAGAGGGCGCGGGGAAGGCCGGACCTCGGCTGAGGCCCGTGGCCCGCCTGCTCAAAAGAATGCAGGCGGCAGGTACCACAGGTACAGCC